>DATGUN010000107.1:0-19459 GCA_035301285.1 Virgibacillus sp. | reverse complement strand
AAATAGTCACCCAAGCACATGCATGTATTCATCAGATTAGGTTATATTCATATTTCAATCGATTAAATCGGGAAAAATATTTATGTACGGCTTCTCCTTTGATATACTGACATTGCAGTATACTGTTGATCAGCCTATAATTGTGGGAGAGGTCTATTATGGAGAATAAAACGATATTGGGATTAAGCTTGAGAGATAAAGTGATTTTTATTGTCGTGGCTAGCATGATCGGGTCTGTTGCGGGTTATTTCATTAAAATTATTGCCAAATGGGCTGCAAAGATCCCAATATTACCATTTAGTGGAATATTGGAAAGGATTGCTGATTGGGACAGTACTTATGCGCCCATAATCGGTGTAGTCATTGGCCTGTTAGCAGGCATTGTGTTTTGCATCAATGCGTTTAATGAAACATTGCATATGACTGTTACAGATGAAGCGGTCACATTTCGTTTCCGGGAAAAAGAAGAGACTTTTAACGCTTCGGATATCGGCACAGTTTATATGGATAACAAAGTGTTGGTAGTGTTAAACCGGGATGGCGCCGAACTGTACCGAGGCAAGCCAGACGCTTCACGGTTGAAAATAGCGGATGCGTTTCGTCATCATGATTATCGTTGGGAAGAGCAAGATCCATATTACAATCAATACAAACGCTGGGTACCGGATCATCCCGATTTTTCCGGGCATGTCAACGCCATGCTTGCCGGACGCAAAAAAATGTTAAAAGATAAGAAAACCGAAGAAGCAGAAAATTTGCGTAAGGTTTTGACGAAAGATGGCATCGTTATACGTGATAAGAAAAAGCACCAGTATGTGCGTATGGTGAATGCAAAATAAGTGTTCATTGAAAAGGCTGAAAAGAAGGTATTTGAAGGGTCTGTTAAAGGATTTAATGTTAATAGAACCTTTTTTGAATTAATCAACTTTAGACTAGATCAAAGAAAGGGGAGATTAAATATGGGCTCAGTACTGGAAATCGTACGTATTGTCTTGCCTCTTGTCATAGTTGGCGGCATGGCAGTATTTGTTGTTTTGAGGATGAAAGATAAGTATGAGAAAGGCGCCCTGGGTAAGAAAAAAACAAAAGCTGCCCAAAATCTATTGGATAGTTTGATACCGTTCGGACTGTTGATTGGCCTTGCTTTTTCTGTAATTTCAAGCATGTTTTTACCCATTTCCTTACTGTCTGCAATAACCTGGGGACCAGGCTTAGGCTTTTTATTGGGGTATGTTGCTTATGAAATTTACAGCAAAAAAGAAGAAAGTCATTCGTGAACGTTTAACATGAAACGGACCGAATGGAAATTGGCAAGGGTTTAAAGAAGGACGTTTGATTACATTTTCCCAGACAAATAACAGACGTACATAATCAGACCGTGTGTCGCTGGTCTAGTTCTGTACGTCTGTTTAGTTGAACGAGTATATTTTTATTCTACCGTTACTTTTTCATCTGGATTGCTTTTTTCAACAGTTTGTCCTGTATCGATTCCCTGTATTTTTGCCATTTCCACACATGCTTTTGGAGCTGTCCAAAACGTTGTCAACATGAGGAAGACAACAGGAACGGCTGTTACGACAATGAAGGACTGTAAGGCATCGATACTACCTCCACCTATAGTAAGTAATAAAATAGCTACAGCGCCCATGAGCATTGCCCAAAAAACACGCATTAATTTTGGCGGATCACCATGTCCGGAAATAGCCATCGAAATCGTTAAAGACATTGAATCCGTTGTTGTCAAAACAAATATAATGGTTGCCAATAAAAACATAACCCCAAAAATCGTTCCAAACGGAAGTTGTTCTGTAATAGCGATCATGGCAGCTGGGGGTCCATTACTATTCAACGCCTCCGATACGGAACCAGGTGATAGTAATTCTTTGAAAATCCCTGTTCCCCCTACTACCGTAAACCAAAATGTGGATATAACCGGAGCGATAACGGCCACTGCCGTCACTAATTCACGTACCGTACGCCCCCGGGAGATTCGGCTGACAAAAATGGTCATCATTGGTCCATACCCTAAGAACCAAGCGAAAAAGAAGACAGTCCAGCTGCTTAACCACGTTTCATCTCCACGGAAGGTGCTTAATGTGAAAAAGTCTCGTATATAAATACCGAATGCTTCTATAAACGAATCGAATATAAATAAGCCTGGACCAAGTATAATCATTGCAATGATCAAGCCGACAGCAATGATAACGTTGAAACTACTTAAAACTTGAATGCCGCGGTGAATTCCTGTCGCAGCAGAAATAGCAGCTGCCAAAACTAATAAAACGATAATAACAATATGCAATAGTAATGTATCAGGAATGTTAAACAATGAATGAAATCCGAAACCAGCCTGCAAACCTAAAAAGCCTATCGGACCAATTGTCCGGCAGCAACAGCAATAATAGAGAAGGCATCCACAAATGTTCCTAGAGGACTTTTTTTCATTATTTTATGACCGAATATTGGATATAATAGAGCCCTTGGTTTAAGGGGAACCCTTTTTTCGTAATGTGCATACATCAACACAATTGTTCCCAGTGTTCCTAGAATAGCCCAAGCCAAAAATCCCCAATCTGTAAAACTGGCAGCTAAAGCCGTTGAAACAGCCCCTTCTGTTCCAGATTCAACACCATTAAAGTGAGGAGGCGTGTCCATAAAGTGGAATAGAGGTTCAGCGGCTGCCCAGAAGACACCTCCTGCAGCCAATAACGTACACATGATGATGGAAATCCATTTAAATGTACTCATCTCCGGTTTATTCAAACCTCCCAGACGAATACGCCCAAATTTGGAATAACCCAACACAAGGGCAATTAAAAATGTTCCCAACAAGACAATTTGATATAATCCGCCAAAGTATTTCACCGAAAAATCAAAGGACGTATCAACCATGTCCGTAATGAAATCGACATTGATAAAGCCGACGATGACAAATAATATCAGTAAGCCACCGCTGATTAAAAACACTGGCATATCTAGGTTTCCGAATAATTTTTTATTGATTGCTGATCACTTCTCTCTTAAAGTTTATTGACGATTCATTCTCCGTTTCGGGATATAACCCCGCCACCTGAAACACACTAAATGAAAAGTTTTGTGCTGTCAAGGCATTATAAGTTTAAATCAATGTAACAGGATGAATCACGTTGCTATAGAGTCATTCCCCAAACCGTCAAACATATGAAAAAACATGCGTCATTACAGTCATAAAAAAACCGCACCATGATAATACACGGCACAGTTTTTACAATGTGAGTCTATGATTTCGTCACATCATTTTTAGGTCAATCAACGTATAACCACCATCATCCATTCTACGCTGGCATGATATGGCTAAACAGTTATTCATCCCATCTTTTCGGGCTCCACAAGGTCCCGTCCATCTCTCCTTCCATTTGCCAGATCCGTTTATCCTGTTCACGTATGATCTGTTTGGCAGCAAGTATGATGGCCTGTTGATGTGTACTGCTTTCCTGCTCATCGATATGATCCAGTTCATCAAGGATCCAGTCGTTCTCTTCCACAAAAGACCCTCCTTTTTCATGTATGGTTTAATACATATCATCCAGTACAAGTTTGAGTTCATCCATTTTTTCACGATTTGCCCTGACACGGTCGATAGCATGCTCGATGATGGGGACGTCTTTTTCCTGTAGAGTGTTTTTATTCGTTTTCTCCAATTCATCTAGCAACCATTTTTCCTTCGCGAGCAAGCTCAGGTCGTTTTCCGCCGTCAACATTTGCAAGTAAGTTACAACTAAATTCAATCGTTCAGCTTCCGTCAAATAATTGAATTGAAAAATAGGCATTGGCTTTATGTATGTCATACCGGTTTTGTGTGCCATGGCCTGGAATGGTCGCATCAATTCGCTGATACTGAAGAGTTCCCTTCCACCAGCTTGATATTCCTGTTCACGGATGCCGACGACAAAAACGAGACCGAATTCCTTGCCATTGAGGACATTTCCTCCTTTTCCGATTGCAAATCCATCAATTAATACGTCATCCTGCCATTGTTTCAACATAGGCGGGGCACTGTACCAATAAAAGGGAAACTGGAAAATGATACGGTCGTGTTCCTGAAGTAACGCATGTTCTTTGGCGACATCGATGTTACCGTCTGCATACGTCCCTTCCAGGTGATGGATGGTAATGTCATCGGATTCGGATACAGTATTCATCAAGAATTGCTGGCTGCTTGAATTGATGATATCGGGATGTGAAATGATCACTAATGTTTTCATAGGTGGATAACACTTCCTATCTATATAAATGCATCTTTCTATATCATAGAGCATGAGAGGGAAGTCTTACAAGGAAACGATTCGTGTTGATGATAGTGAACTGAGGCAAATGGAATGAATGTACAGGAAATGAACATACATATCACCTTTTTGTAAACACTAAGGGGGCGTACATATTTTACAAAACAGGTGTGACATAAATGGAAAATGCAAGCTTGATCAGTATTGTTGTCATTTTTGTATTGGGGATCTTTTCACAGTGGACGGCGTGGCGTATCAAGTGGCCATCGATTGTCATTATGTCGGTTGCGGGACTCGTCATTGGTCCGATATTCGGATGGGTCAATCCAGAACAGGCATTGAATGAGTTCTATAGCCCAATCATTTCTTTAGCTGTAGCGATTATATTATTCGAGGCAAGTTCAAGTCTGGATGTCAGGGAAATCAAGGACATCTCCAAATCCGTCTTCCGGATGATTACTGTCGGGGCGTTTCTCGCTTGGATCGGTGGTGCCCTTGCTGCCCATTACATAGCGGGATTGCGTCTTGAACTCAGCTTTATCATCGGGGGGCTGTTTATCGTAACGGGACCAACCGTCATTATCCCTTTACTCAGGCAGGCGAAATTAAAACCCAGAATGGCAGCCGCCTTGAAGTGGGAAGGGATTATCTTGGATCCGGTCGGCCCCTTGTTGGCATTGTTTGCCTATCAGGTAATAAAAGTCCTCACATGGGAATCGGTCGGTTTCAGCTATTTATTGTTTTTCTTTCTTGGTGCACTGGGTGCGACGGTTCTTGGGCTTGGTGCGGGACTCGTGATCAGTGTGTTGATCGGAAAAGAAAAGCTCCCGGAATTTTTGAAGTCGCCGATTTTGCTGTCGTTTATTTTGATTTGTTTTACCATCAGCGAAATGGCGATGCATGAAACGGGGATGCTTGCTGTCACGGTCATGGGGTTGACGCTTGCCCGCACTAAAAAAATTGTGGCATCCATTGGTGGAACAGGTGATTTTGTTGAAAATGCTTCGGTACTCCTGACATCAACGGTTTTCATTTTATTGACATCTTCATTGTCGAGAGAGGTCATTGGCCAAGTTCTTTCAGTATCTGTCATTGCCTTTGTCGTGGTGATGCTTTTTATCGTCAGGCCTGCTTCCATCTGGCTGGCAACAATCGGAACGGAATTGACATTGAAAGAAAAAACGCTTGTTTCCTGGATTGCGCCAAGGGGTATTGTGGCATTGACCGTTGCCGGATATTTTGCCGAGTTACTGTTGGAGGATGGTTATGAAGAAGCCGGCATTCTGACCGCATTGACATTCGCACTTGTTTTCTTGACCGTTTGTGCACATGGGTTCACACTTAGGCCGCTCGCGAAGAAATTTGGATTGGCAACGTCCAGACAGCCAGGTATTTTAATCATTGGCGCAAATGAATTATCGGTTGCTTTGGCTGAAAAGTGCCATGAAATGGAGATTCCTGTGTTGGTCATGGATCATTCTTACCGGCAGCTCTCACAAGCTGATGAAAAAAATATCAAGACACATTATGGTGAAATTCTTTCCGAGCATACACCCTATGAAGTTGATTTGACGCCTTATGAATCGATTCTGGCTATGACAGATGAAGCGGCATACAATGTTCTCGTCTGTAAAACGATGAAGGAGGAGTTCGGTTATGATCATACGTTTTTATTACCGGTCCGCGAACGAAGAGACGTGGAACAGCCAAAGGTTTCGCACGCTGTTAAAATGAATGTTTTGTTTGGAGAAAAGCAAGAAACATTGATCGGAAAGGTGAGAGAAGGGTATACACTTGAGGTGATCAAGCCTGATGTTGAAGAGAAGGTTTCTGTCGCAGACGTTGAATATCCGGGCACATTGCTATTTATCCGGAAAGAAGCTGGGTCTATCGACTTTGTTACAAATGGTAAAAAAATGACGGTGAATCCAGGTGATGAGCTGGTTGTGCTTTGTCTGATGAATGATGACGACCAATAGAGGCGTCATTGACAGCGATGATGCCAAATGAGACGGGACGGCGGTGCCTCCGGTTTTATAAAATGGAATGGCCGCGGAAATACCGTTTTGGAATGTTTTCCGTTTTGTCCCGCCCATAAATAAGTGGCATGGGTGATGCATCAATGGCGTTTGTTCAGCCAAAGGACACCTGATTTGGCCAGGCGAGGAAGGAACCCTGTCATTGGTTGCTGCAGCATATTGCCGAACCCATCTGAACGGCCGAGTGATCCGAGTGTTCCTTTCAACTTGATTTCTTTCGGTTTCTTCGGTTCTTTATCGGTCAAAACAGCATACAAGACCTGCGAGATTTGGTCACCCTGCTGGATGGCCAGCTGTGCACTCGGCGAATGGACACTTGATGCACAATCTCCAACGACATACACATGTGTTGCCTCGGGTACTTGATAATAGTCATTTAAAATGATTTTGTCCTGTTCGTCTTTTTTGTATGGCAACGCACGCGCCAGATGATGGGGTTGCACACCTGCCGTCCATATGGTGACGTCATTCATGTAACAAACCCCGTTGTTGCACACACCGTCCTTCTCGACATATTCGACATTCGCATGGTGCAAGACGTCAACATCATTCTTCATGAACCATTCTTCTACATGTGCTTGAATTTTGGCATCGAACGCTTTTAAAACGGATCCGCCTCGATCCAACAGACGAATATTAAGGTCGGAACGGCTTTCCCTGATTTCGGAAGCGACTTCGATGCCGCTCAATCCAGCTCCGACGATTGTCACTTTCCCGTATGCTTTTAAATTACATACAGACATACCGGCGTGACGCGCTTTTGAAAAAGACTGGACACTGTCGGCGAAATCACAGGCTCCTTTGACACCGTGATAATTATCTTCGCATCCCAGACCGATGACAAGATAATCGTACGTCACCGTTTCACTGGAATGTTTGAATGTAATGATCTGTTCATCTGGATCGATGGTTTCCGCTTCTTTAAAAATATATCGCACACGCTCATCATCAGGAAAAGCGATACGTACATCTTTTTCAGCCGCAGTACCGGCGGCTATCGTAAAAAACTCTGTTTTCAATGAATGATATGGATTTTTATCCACCAGCACAATTTCCACATCTTCAGGCAGCTGTCGGCCCAATAAGTTCAATATAATCCTGACACCGCCATAGCCACCACCTAATACGACCAACCTTTTCATAATATATAACCCCTGTCTATAAAAATAAATGATGAATTCTCCTATTAAAAGAGTACCAAAAATAAGGCAATAACACTAGGAAAGATGTGGGATTTTTCTTGTTGCGGAAATTTTTGCTTGGTATAGGAAATGGAGTGGTGTGCAACGTAAAAATAAAGAGGTGGGAACATGTTGGGAAATCAATCAAAACGTCGGTTGTTTATATGGGTCATCATGATTGTTTTAAGTTGTACGGCATGCACGAAATATGAAGGGTCATTCATGAGTCATACGGCTCATATAACAAGTTATCATCAACAGAAAGATCACCAGACGTCGAGATACAAACATCGCTCGGATGTCAGGGAGTTGGCTGAAAGGAGAAAGGGTTTAAAGCGGTTTAAACGAAGCGAAACAGCGGAACATAATCAGATGGCTATGGAAAAGAAATCGCCACCACTCAGGAAAGATGTAAAAGGCATTTACCTGAACAAGGAATCCATGAAAAAAGAAAACATCGGAACGTACATTGATCTGATGAATGATACAGAATTAAATGCTGTTGTAATGGATGTGAAAGATGATTTCGGTAAACTCACATATGATTCGGATGTCGAAGTCGCTGAAGACATACAAGCAGATGAAGACCGGACGGTGCAAGATATGAAGCAGTTGATCGAGAGGCTGAAGGGAGAAGGGATATATACCATTGCAAGGATTGTTGTATTCAAGGATCCCTATTTAGCCGAGCAAAAATCGGAGTGGGCTATTCGCGAGAAGGAAGGAGATATATGGGAGGATGGATCTGGCGTCAAGTGGATCGATCCCTATAAAAGCGATGTGTGGGAATACGTGACCGATGTCGCCAAAGAGGTAGCCGCGTTTGGTTTCGACGAGATCCAATACGATTATATCCGTTTCCCTGAAAATGCAAAAGAAATCGATAAAATCGTGACATACGATAACCCAGCTGACAGGTCCAAGGATGAAAACATTACCCGGTTCCTGAAGTATTCGAATGAAAAACTCAAGGATATCCCTGTCCGTACTTCAGCTGATGTGTTCGGCCTTGTCACATCTTCAGAGGATGATATGGGGATCGGCCAAGTTTGGGAGAGTGTGTCTAAAGCGGTCGATTATATTTCCCCGATGACTTACCCATCACATTACGGACCGGGTGTTTATGGTATCGACTCCCCTAATGATGACCCGTATGCACTTGTCAAACATGCCATGAAAGATGCGGTCGAGCGCAACCGGAAATTGGGGGAAGATGGGGCGACTATTCGGCCGTGGGTGCAGGATTTCAGCATGAAAAAGAAATACACTGAAGATGAGATCAAGGCACAAATCAAAGCCATGAAAGATCAAGGAATCGAGCAATATCTCGTGTGGAATGCTAAGAATGACTATACAAAGGATGCATATGAAAAGTGATGCTTTTTTGAATCCATAACAGTGAGATTTGTCACAGAAATGAATCGAAAAAAGAGTTACATTAAGGGTGCCGACTTTTAGGGCATTCATGTTCTCAAGCTATATCAAACTCCTTTTACCCGAATGAAAACATGCTATAATAAATATAAAGGGAGTGGTAAGTTATGGTTGAAACTGTAAAAAATGCAATCCAAGATCATTATCCGGATGACTTTTCCTGGTGTTATGGATGTGGCCGGTTGAATGAAAGTGGGCACCATTTCAGGACAGGTTGGAACGGGGGAAAGACGGAAACAATCTATACACCCAAACCGGAACATACGGCACTACCGGGTTTTGTGTACGGGGGAATGATTGCTTCTTTGGTTGATTGTCATGGGACAGGCTCCGCATCATTGGCATTGCACAGGAAAAATGGCTACGAACCTGGTGAAGGTCCTGAACCGCCGCGATTTGTAACGGCTTCCATCCATGTCGATTATCTTAAGCCGACACCAGCCGATACCCCCCTAAAGGCGATCGGAACTCCGGAAGAGATTCATCCGAAAAAATGGGCTATCCACATAGAGGTTTATGCAGGTGACACACGATGTGCCAAAGGAAAAGTTGTCGCCGCAGTCATGCCTGACACCTTTCTACAAAAATAGGGCCAGCAACGGGGCCTTATGAATCGATCCTGTATTCCGGCAGAACGCGACATGTTTCGTTGAACGGTTGTCCATTTGGGATTTCGGTCATTCATATCGGTTATGGTGGATAAAAAGAGACGAACCTGCCCACACTAAAAATGGAAGGCGCACTCGCAAATGTGTATGGGCAAAAGATTTAGATTTATGTCGAATTGAGGTTTAAAATTGGAAAAAAGAGTCAATATACTCTAGTAGAGGGAGGTGAATGTATGCTAAAAAACAAAAAGCTTTTGTTGACTTTATTGATGTTGTTTGTCATTGCTGTTGTAGCAACTGCTTGTGGAAGTGATAATAACAATGCCGATAATGGCAACAACGTTGAAAATAATGACAATGGCAATAATAATGGCGGGGAAACAACGGCTAGCGGTGAAGATGTTTATAAAGATGAATGTCTGAGCTGTCACGGAGACGAAGGTGAAGGTGCCTCTGGTCCGAAACTGCAAGGTGATGATTTTGCCTCTGATGTTGATTCTGTTGTTGAACAGGTAGAAGAAGGCGGTGGAGGTATGCCTTCATTTAAGGACCAACTATCTGATGATGAAATTCAAGCCGTGTCAGAATATGTTTCCGACGAATTAGCGAACAAATAACATGGTAACAATAATAGAGCATTAACAAACCCGACAAAAGGTATGATTAACCGGTTGCCGGGTTTTTGTTTTGCTCGAATCAAACGTTTTAGATGTTAAATTCATCCGATACATAAACGTATCAGTGAATGCAATGACGAAGTTTAATCCAACAAACTGCCCACAATTTCATAGGACTTTTTCCGATCCTCATGATTATAAATCTGCGAATTGATAATGACCTCATCCGCTTGTGTTTCTTGGAGGATCGTTTCAAGTTTCTGTTTAACCGTTTCCTTATCACCGATAATGGTGTAGCGCGGATCCAACGTTTGCTCAACGGCACTTTTTTCCAGGGGATTCCAGATTGAATCCATATCCTCGACTGGGGGCTGCAGTTGTGCGTTATGTCCACGTTGCATATTCAAGAATTGCTGTTTTAATGATGTGGCCAAATACTCAGCATGTTCATTCGTATCCGCGGCTACAATGTTTACACCAATCATGGAATAAGGAGCATGGAGTCGTTGTGAGGCTTTGAAATGTTGACGGTACAAATTCAGTGCACCGAGGGTGTTATCGGGTGCAAAGTGACTGGCAAATGAAAATGGGAATCCTTTTTCTGCTGCGAGTTGGGCGCTGAATCCACTTGATCCGAGTAGCCACATCGGGATATCCAGTCCGGTTCCAGGTACTGATCGCACGCGGGATATAGGCTCCTTGGAAAAATAGTCACGCAGCTCCTCTACTTGCATCGGAAAGTCTTCAGGGGATGTGTTAAGGGTCCGTCTGAGAGCGAATGCGGTTGCTTGGTCTGTACCTGGCGCTCTGCCAAGACCGAGGTCAATTCTTTCGGGGTATAATGATTCCAAAGTGCCGAATTGTTCGGCTATCACAAGAGTCGCATGGTTGGGCAGCATGATACCACCAGAACCGACCCGTATTGTTTCTGTCGCACCGGCAATATGACCGATCAAAAGCGATGTCGCCGAGCTGCCGATTCCAGGCATATTATGATGTTCAGCAAGCCAGTAGCGGTTATAACCCCATTTTTCCGCATGTTGAGCTAAATCAACACTGTTCTGAAAAGCTTCTCTCGCTGTGCTTCCTTCTACAATCGGAGCGAGATCAAGAATGGATAGACGTACATTACCAAATGTTTTTGATTGATCTACAGGCAAAACAAATCCCTCCTTTAAAAAATGCTCTAAAAAAATTGTACGTTAAAAAGAGAAGGTTCGTCTACTATAATGATTTTAAACAAGTAGGCGGAGAGGGTGTGATCGACTTTATCCGTCGCTTTTTATCATGTCACTGAGGCGGTATTTTGTATTGAGGCAAAACCGGGCGGAGGTAGATTTTTGAAAACAGGCAAAACCGAGTGGGAAAAGTAAACAAACCATTTATTTTTAAATTGCAGCATTTCAAATCTATATCGGTTGCATGGTGCTGATATTTTCAGTAGTATAGGAAGGTAGCAAATACGTACGGAAAAAGGATTGGTATAACAATGGAAAAACAATCAATTTATGGATTGACATATGATGCATTGGAAGCGTGGCTTGTTGATCATGGTGAGAAGCGATTCAGAGCCCAACAAGTATGGAATTGGCTTTATAAAAAACGTGTTGATGCTTTTTCGGAAATGAAAAATGTCAACAGTGAATGCATCGATTTATTGGAAGAACATTTCATTTTGCAGTCGCTGGAAACAGAAGTGAAACAGGAATCCAAAGATGGCACGATTAAGTTTTTATTCCGGCTTGCCGATGGAAACCTGGTGGAGACTGTTTTAATGCGGTTCAACTATGGACTCAGTGTCTGTGTGACAACCCAGGTCGGCTGCAACATCGGGTGTACATTTTGTGCGAGTGGCCTGCTCCGAAAAAGCCGTGATTTAACAAGTGGTGAGATCGTCGGTCAAATCATGCAGGTTCAAGCACATTTGGATGCAAAAGGGGAAGGTGACCGAGTGAGCCACATTGTCGTCATGGGTATCGGTGAACCGTTCGATAACTTCAATAATTTGATGGACTTTCTATATGTCGTCAATGATGATAAAGGATTGAATATCGGTGCTCGCCATATCACCGTGTCGACCAGTGGTCTTGCGCATAAAATCTATGAATTTGCCGACACGGGCATCCAGGTCAACTTGGCGATTTCCATCCATGCACCGAACAACGAACTTCGAACACGTATCATGAAAATCAATAAGGCATTTCCGATCGAGAAGTTGATGAAAGCCGTCGATTATTATCTGGAAAAAACAAATCGACGCATCACGTATGAATATATCATGCTGCGCGATGTGAACGACCATGAGGAAGAGGCGGTGCAACTGGCGAACTTGCTGAAAGACCATCGTCATCTATCCTATGTCAACCTGATTCCATATAATACGGTGGATGAGCATGACCATTATGCACGCAGTGATTCAGCTTCAATCCAGGCGTTTTTTGAAACATTGAAAGAACATGGCATCAATTGTGGTGTACGTTGGGAAAATGGAGCGGACATCGATGCTGCATGTGGGCAACTGCGCAGTAAGCAAATGAAGAAAAAAACGGGTTAATGTAGAGAGTATAAAATAATCTAGTTCCTGTTCCCTGAGTGGGGGCAGGGACTTTTTTAAAAAATAAGGAAGAAGTATAAAAATTTGAGTATTGTTGTCTAGCTCTAGCGCCTCGCGCGCCTGGGTCTTAAGCAAGATCCGTCGCAAGCATAAACCGCCATTTCAGGATCTTCCTTAAGCTTGTCGGGGTGACTAGGGCGCATGTGCTTTTTCTCAGTCAGTGTGGGAAGAAACCATGCTGATTTTTTTGTGATTATTTTTGTTCTTAATCTTACTTTTTATAAAAAATTTATATTGTTGTTGACGGTTTATGGGGAATGATGTAATGTATATATTACAAAATAACATATATATATGACATGGATGGTGAAAGTATGTCAAATCGAATCAAACTGGCCAGAGTTGAAAAGGCGCTCACACAAGAGCAGCTCGCAAGCAGGGTTTCCGTGGCCAGACAAACGATCGGTTTAATTGAAAAAGGGAAATATAATCCAAGCCTCAATCTTTGTATTGCCATCGCCAAAGTACTGGATAAGACACTTGATGATTTATTTTGGGAGGATGATTGATATGGAAAAAACATGGATAGCGAAACTTTTGCCGCAAGATGAATATCGCCAGAAACGGCTTCTTTATTTCTTTGCTGAAGCGACGGTCATTCTTGGAGGGGTGCTGTTTGTTTATTCATTTTTGACCTCATTTATTTCTGCCATGGATGTACCGGGGCTTGCCATTGCTTTACTTTCTTGGCTTTTTATAGGGACGTATATTACCTTGAGAGCAACATTGACAGGGATTGAATATCCAGACGTCGCAACGGAAAAGCGATTCAAAAAGAAAAGACGTGCCGTTTATTTCAGCTCATCTACCTTTTTGGTGATATTTTTAGTTTCGAATGTTATTTTCAAAGGTATCCCAACCGATTTGGAACAAACGCTGGATTTGGTTATACCAACAATATTTGCTGCCATTCTTTTCTTTATCTTGAATTATCTAGCCTTGAAAAAGTCGTATAAGAAAAATAAGGAACTGTTGGATGACTAGAAAGCGGATGTTTGTGGGCGATAGAGGAAGGACAATTCAATCCATTTTTATTCTTGATTGAAAAATGAGAGCGTTCGAGGGTCGAAATTGCATCAAGGACGGTTCTTGATTGAAAAATGAGGGCGTTCGAGGGTCGAAATTGCATCAAGAGTGGTTCTTGATTGAAAAATGGGTGCTCCGCAGGGTCGAAATTGCATCAAGAACGGTTCTTGATTGAAAAATAGGGTCGTTCGAGGGTCGAAATTGCATCAAGGACGGTTCTTGATTGAAAAATGAGGGCGTTCGAGGGTTGAAATTGCATCAAGGGTGGTCCTTGATTGAAAAACGAGGGTGCAAGAGGGTCATAATTCAATCAAGGATGGTTCTTGATTGAAAAATAGCGTTGTTCGAGGGTCGAAATTGCATCAAGGATGGTTCTTGATTGAAAAATAGCGTTGTTCGAGGGTCGAAATTGCATCAAGAACGGTTCTTGATTGAAAAAACCCTATTCCTCTTGGGCTGGGCACGCGACTAAGGATTTAAATGTTAGGCGAAGATAAAAAAGCGTGTATAAAAATAGTTGGAAAAATCCCTTGACCTTAACGTTGCGTAAAGGTTTATCATATGAATTGCCGAAGGGGGAAAAACCATGGAGTATACTGTCAGTGAATTAGCAAGCCTTTCTGGTGTGAGCAGCCGTACGCTTCGATATTATGATCAGATCGATTTGTTGAAACCGGGCAGATACAATTCATCGGGGTATCGCCTATATGGACAGGACGAAGTGGATCGGTTGCAGCAGATTCTGTTTTACAAGGAGCTGGGATTCGGTTTAGCGGATATCAAAAAAGCGATGGCAGCCCCCGCCTACAATCGGATAGATGCACTGGAAGCCCATTATGAACAACTGAAAAATGAACGGGATAGGCTGAATGAACTTCTTTCCACCCTTGAGGCAACGATTGCGAATCAAAAAGGAGGGATAACAATGCAGGATGACGCCAAGTTTACAGGATTCAAGGAAAAGCTCATTCAAGATAACGAGGAAACGTACGGCAGGGAAATCCGCGACAAATACGGTGATGAGACGATCGATGCAGCGAATGCCAAATTGAGAGGGATGAGTGAAGCGGATTACAATGCTATGCAGGAAACGGAAGAAGAACTGTTCCAATTATTGAAGGATGCGAAACAGACAGGGGATCCGACCTCCGATGCCGCACATGGGCTTGTTGAAAAACATAAAGAATGGTTGATGTACTCGTGGTCGAGTTACTCGAAGGAGGCGCATGCAGGACTTGCGGAAATGTATGTTGCGGATGATCGTTTCCGTGCCTATTATGATAAAAAAGTAGAGGGCGGGGCAGCGTTTTTGCGAGATGCGATTGTGACATATGCCAAAGATGAATAGAATAAAAGCAGCGGTCACTCAGTGGACGGCTGCTTTTATATTGAAATCACTGGTTTTCTGCAATAATTTCGCCGGGCTCGAAAACAGATTCAAAAAAACGTGTCGCGGGTTCAGCCAACATATTATAGTAATCGGTGAACAAATTCCCGGCGGCATCGCCAAGCCACTCCTCAGGCAATAATTCCTCAGGCAGATTCGGATCGACGAATAAAAATTTGCGATATTGGTGCACCAGTGTGGCTGATTGTACGAATGCTCCGCTGTCACTCATGACACCATTGTCAAGTTCTTGTTTAGCGGCGTTATATTCATCACGGTATACCTCTATAAACCTCCTATATTGATGATTGACATCGGCTAAATCCCAACATTTATCAACCATGTCTTTTTGTTTGCGCATTCCAGCATAGGTCGCTTGAAAAAATGATACATAATCATGGATCCCGTATTTGTCTATCAACTGACTCACTTCTTTTTCCAATGGATTTGGGGAAATCCAGCAGCTGTTAGATAAAAGACCAAATCCGCTCCATGTAAGTTCCTTCCTCAGCTCATCGCGTAGATGGCGTTTTTCTTCGGGAATCGTGTAGACAAGAATACGCCACTGTCCATCCCAATCAGGTGAAGCTGTTTTATATATACGTTTTGATGCCTCCTCCATGCGTGCGCGTCCACGTTCTGTCAAGGAGTAATAGCTCTTGTTTCCTTTTTTGGTTGACTGGATCCATCCTTGTTTGCTCATCCGAGAAACGGCTGCCCGTACGGATTGTTCATTATGGCCGAATGCTTCGAGCAAGCGGATTAAGCTGCCGATCCAGATGACATTCCCGTAATGCCGGATATAGTCACCGTACAATGTAAAAATCATCGAGCGTGTCTGAAAGTTTTTTTCCATCCGAGTCTCCCTATTCTGTAATATGAATTTATCCTGAAGAATAGTGTACTACAAATAAGAGGAATGGGACAGAGGGAAGGATCCATCGTCCCAGTTCCAAGCGAGGCAGTGGACCCGTCCATCTGTTTTAAGTGACAATTTTATAAAAATTCTCATTGCTTATCGTATGACGTATTGTTATAATGACGTTAAATAAACGTAATGGAGGTGGAGGGTGTGTACAATTACGTGGAAGGTACGGATTCCGTTGCCAAAGGGGATGTGGTTGAAGACGATCCAGAAAAGTACGCGGCATTTATGGAACGGATTGAAGCCGGGGAAAAGATTGAAGCAGATGATTGGATGCCCAATGATTACCGACAGGCCCTGATAAAGTTAATTTCAATGCATGGTATGAGCGAAATTATGGGAGCGCTTCCAGAAAAAGAATGGACACCGAAAGCGCCATCACTTAAACGGAAGCTGGGTATCATGGCGAAAGTGCAGGATGAAATGGGGCATGGGCAGCTTCTGCTTCGCGTGACGGAAGATTTAATGCGTCCCTATGGGAAAACGCGGGAGGACTTGATTGAAGATTTATTGGCCGGTAGATTGAAGTTCCATAACGTTTTCCATATGCCGACGAAAACATGGGCAGATGCCGGAATGGTGGGCTGGCTTGTCGATGGTGCGGCAATCATCTCGCAGACGAATATGCTTGATGCTTCTTACGGACCATATCAACGCGCTTTACAGCGTATATGCCAAGAGGAGGTTTTCCATGCACAGCACGGGGAGTCAATCATTATGGCGCTAGCGGAAGGGACAGAGGAGCAACGCGCCATTTTGCAGGAATCACTGAACCGCTGGTGGCCATCATTGCTGATGTTTTTTGGCCCGGCGTCTGCCGATACGACCGGATCCTCCAAACAAGATATCATGATCAAATATCGGATCCGAAAAAGCACGAACGAAGAGCTACGCCAAGCTTTTCTTGATAAATATATGCCGCGTGTGTTTTCACTTGGTTTGACCCTTCCGGACGACACCGCTCATTATGATGAGGAGCAGGAGTGTTGGATCTATCGACAACCCGACTGGGATGAATTCAAACAGATCATCAAAAACAAAGGTCCCAAATCACAAGCACGCCTTAGACTACGGACTATCGCATATGAAAATAACCGCTGGGTTCGTCAAGCCTTGATGCCACAGGAGACCACGGTCTGATTGCTTGTAAATGAATGGGGGGATGACATGTCAAGCAAAAATGAAGCACGTTTTTACCGAGAGTATGAAGTGTTCAGCAAGCGGAACCATAAATCGCCCATGCAACATCAATTTAGTTTATTAGCGCCAAATGACGAGATGGCATTAATGCTCGCACAGGAAAACTTCATGCGACGCCAGGATGTTATTGATGTATGGGTGGTACCAAGGCAATCAGTTCGGGCCATGACGGCAGAAGAACGTAAAAATTGGACCAACCGTCTCGACAATAAACAATATCGTACAACAAAAGGGTATGGGTATCTACGCAAAAAGTGGAAGGAAAAGGAACAAGGCATGCTCGATGAAAAAGAAATCATGTCATGGAAAGAGGTGAAAAAGCCGTGATGCGGATTGAATCACCTGAACAGGCAAAAGAAAATCCTGCATATTACCAGGCGTTGACTGATTTGTTGTATCAACTGGCCGATGATGATTTGCTCATATCCTTTCGCGGGGCGGAGTGGCTTGGACTTGCGCCACATATCGAGGCTGACCTGGCCTATTCATCGATTACGCAAAATACAATGGGCCATGCCTCTATGTATTACGGATTATTGGAAGATTTACACGAAGGGGACAGCGATTTTCTTGCACACGTACGCCCGGCTGAAGAAAGACTGAACGCTACTTACCTGGAAAAACGTAACGGGGACGGAGAATACTGGGAAGAACCATACTACGATTGGGCCCTGACCGTCGTCCGGAACTATTTTTATGAAGTGTTTAAAAAAACAAAGTTGAAAGCAATTGCAAATTGTTCTTACGAGCCACTTGCACATATGGTGCAGAAAGTGTTGATGGAACAACCCTACCACCTAGCTCATTGGAAAATGTGGATAACACAACTCCAAACCTCGACAGATGAAGGGAAGGAACGAATTCAAAAGCGGATTGATGAAGCATGGGAACGATTCGAAGATGTCCTTTCACTAGGTGATCATGCGCGCGAAATGGAGAAGTTTGGCCTTGTGACGGGTGAAGACGTGATAAGAGACACATGGCTTGCGGAAATGAAAGCCACCCTGATAAGGCTCCCGGACATCCCGCTAGGAAGTGTGGATGGCTGTGGACGGGCAGGAGTACACACAGAAGACTTGGAGCATGCCATCGAGACCATGGCTGAAGTTTATAACACCGATCGGGAAGCTGTTTGGTGAATAGCGTGGTATATGGAACGGAAGTATCGTGTTTATCGGCAAAGAAAGGGGGAGGGCAACTTGCAGCGCGAAGAAGAAATCCGTGTAGTTCTAAAGACGGTGGACGATCCGGAAATCCCATCAGTCAGTGTATATGATCTCGGAATGGTCCACGAACTCAAGGTGATTCGGCATCTTGTTTCGGTCATAATGGTTCCAACATTTGTTGGATGTCCCGCACTTGATTTCATTGAACGGGATGTCAAAGCTGCAGTGGAAAAAATCCCATGGGTGGATGCTTGCCAAGTTGAATTCACGTTCCGACATCAATGGTCGACAGATAAGATTACTGCCAAAGGACGACAAGAGTTGAAAAAACACGGTATTGCTCCACCACCGAAGGATTATATGCCAGGTGAACCTTGGACGGTCCCGTGTCCATACTGTGCATCGGAGTATACATCGATGGATAATATGTTCGGGCCTACTGCATGCAGAAGTATTTTATATTGTTCTGCTTGTAAAAATCCGTTTGAAGCGATGAAGCCTGTAGTGAAAGAAGCGCATGCCAGTACGTAATGAACCAAAATAAGGAGCTGATAAAAATGGCTAAAGTGATTGCACTATATAAACAACCGGAAGACAAAGAAAAATTTGACGACCATTATTTCAATGTCCATACGCCGATAACAAAGAAGATTCCCGGTTTACGTGATATGAACGTGACAAAAATAGTCGGCTCTCCAATGGGGAAAAGCGAATATTATCTGCTTTGTGAAATGATCTATGATGATATGGATTCTTTGCAAAAGGCTATGAAGACGGATGAGGGAAAAGCATCAGGAAAAGATGCCATGCAGTTTGCAGGTGATATCGTGACATTGATGATTGGTGAGGAAGTCGATGACTGAGGAAAAACGGATCAAGGTGGAGCGATATAATCAGATTGGTATGATTACCATCAACAGGCCGCATGTTCTCAATGCACTTGATCGACAGACAGTAAGAGAAGTGGTTGAACAAATGGAGTCATTCGATGCGGATG
>DATGUN010000106.1:0-13141 GCA_035301285.1 Virgibacillus sp. | reverse complement strand
GACTTCCCATCATTTTAAATGAGTAAGATCCCTCAGAGACGATGAGGTTGATAGGTCCGAGGTAGAAGCGTGGCAACACGTGAAGCTGACGGATACTAATTGATCGAGGACTTAACTAACTTTAATATCTATTTTGATGTTTGATTGACCTCTACTCTTATCTAGTTTTCAAGGTATAATACATATTTATAATATAATACTTGATTTTTATTGAATAACATATATAATGTTGATTGTGACTATTTTCGATAACAACTTTATACAATCGATAAGGTCTGGTAGCGATAGCGAGGAGGTCACACCTGTTCCCATACCGAACACAGAAGTTAAGCTCTTCAGCGCTGATGGTAGTTAAGGCCTTGCCTTTGCAAGAGTAGGACGTTGCCAGGCCATATTATTATTTATATCGCGGGGTGGAGCAAGCGTAACCTTCCTCGATTTAACATCTAAGTGTAGCTTGTGAGGAGTGCAGCATCATCGACATCACATGCAACACGACGAACAATTCAAACTGTTAAGCACAGAACTAAGAGCATAGAACCTTAAACATTATTCTTTATATCGCGGGGTGGAGCAAGCGTAATCTTCCTCGATTTAACATCTAAGTGTAGCTTGTGAGGAGTGCAGCATCATCGACATCACATGCAACACGACGAACAACTCAAACGAGTAAGCAGCAAATTAAGTGCATAGAACTTTAAACATTATTTTTTATATCGCGGGGTGGAGCAGTCTGGTAGCTCGTTGGGCTCATAACCCAAAGGTCGCAAGTTCAAATCTTGCCCCCGCAACCAATATTTGCAACGTTCTTTGTTGCAATCAAGTGTACTGTGAAGTGCAACCAAAATTTGCAACGTCCTTTGTTGCAATCAAGTGGACTGTAATGTACAACCAAGATTTGCAATCTTCCAACTGATTTATCATTCCCTATAAGTTGGACATACATCATTTATATGGTCTGGTAGTTCAGCTGGTTAGAATGCCTGCCTGTCACGCAGGAGGTCGCGGGTTCGAGTCCCGTCCAGACCGCCATTACATACATAATAATAGTATATACAGCACATAGTTCATTTCATTGAATTATGTGCTTTTTGCATGTAAAGCCTCTTTAATGGTAATAGTATCGTGACTCGATGTGAATGATTCATGTCGTATGATGATGTTTGTGGTATTCTTACAATAAGCATAGTATCCGTTTCTTTACTTTTCTATTTAACATCTTTTTTGCTATGATAATAAGAAGAAAAGAATTGTGGTGTGTATCATGGATGAATTTGACTTTATTGAAGAGATAAAACAAAAAACATATCATCAATCAGGTTTAATGAAAGGTGTAGGTGACGATGCAGCTGTTTTCCGTCAAACCTCCAACGATATTGTAACGGCAGTGGACATGTTTGTAGAAGGGGTTCACTTTTCAAATGCAACAATGGACGCCTATCATATAGGATATAAGGTGCTGGCAGTTAATGTAAGTGATGTGGCAGCAATGGGGGCAACACCACGTTATTATATGGTCAGCATTGCCTGCCCCGATTCGTACTCGGACCCCTTTTATAAGCAGATTTACCATGGAATGCGTGATTTCGCTTCTACATATAAAATGGATTTAATTGGCGGGGATACAGTTTCCGGGAAAGAATTAGCCATTTCTGTTACGGTCATTGGAACAGTACCTGCGGGGAAAGCGCGCTATCGTAATCAAGCAAGGCCTAATGATATTGTCTTTGTAACGGGGACGCTTGGTGATTCGCAAGCTGGTTTACATATTCTTCTGAATCAATTAGAAGCTAAGGGGAAGGATTATTTTATCTCAAAGCATCAACAACCCGAACCCCACGTAGAGTTCGCAAAAGGTATGAGAAATATTAAGCGCTTGGCATTAAATGATATAAGTGATGGAATTGCCAGTGAGTTAAATGAAATTGCTGCATCATCTGATGTTTCAATTGAACTGTTTCGTGCGTATTTACCTGTCAGCAAACATTACAATCAATTTCCACAACATCTACAGCGGAAGTGGATGTTGTTTGGCGGAGAAGATTTTGAATTGGTCGGGACGGTGAGTAAAGAGGATTGGGAAACCGTAAAAGAAATTGCCGAAAATACCGGAACAAAAGTAACGAAAATAGGTCATGCAATACGTCGAAAACATTCTAGTGGCAATGTGTTTTTACTGGAGAACGATCAGAGGGTCCCTTTAAATAAGGGTGGGTACACACACTTAAAGTAGGTGAATGTTATGAAACATTATAAGATAGAAACAAGGTCTGAAGATGAAACGATACGTCTTGCTGAAAAATTAGCTTCCCTTTTAAAACCCGGAGATGTTATAACCTTAGAAGGTGATCTTGGGGCAGGAAAAACAACTTTTACAAAAGGGATCGCACGGGGTCTCGGAGTGAAGCGTGTGGTTAACAGTCCCACGTTTACCATAGTCAAAGAATATTCTGGAGAGCTCCCACTTTATCATATGGATGTGTATCGTTTGGAAGATTCAGAGGAGGATATCGGTTTTTCCGACTATTTTGATGGCGATGGAATTTCGGTCGTCGAGTGGGCGCAATATATCAAAGACTATTTGCCAGGTGAATATTTAAATATAAATATCTCTTATGTTGATGAACATAAACGCTTGATCAAGTTTCAACCCAAAGGGGTGCACTTTACCTATGTTGCATCGTCATTAGTCGGGTTTTTGTAAATCATCGGAATGAATCGAACGGTTAGGAGCTGCTCATATGAAAACACTCGCGATAGATACAGCCAATCAAGTCCTGGGGGTTGCATTATTTCAGGACAAAGATCTTATCGGGCAATATGTGACCAATTTAAAAAAGAATCATTCAGTACGTTTGATGCCAGCCATTAATCAACTAATGGAGGGTACAGGTACGACACCGGATGAACTTGGAAAAATTGCGGTCAGTAAAGGCCCTGGTTCGTATACCGGTATCCGGATTGGGCTGTCGACAGCCAAAACATTTGCGTGGGCATTAAATATCCCCATTGTTGGTGTTTCCAGTCTAGAAGTCCTTTCATATCAAGGTCGGTTTTATGACGGATGTGTTTGTCCTTTTTTTGATGCACGACGCAATAATGTTTTCACCGGATTGTATCATTGGAAGAACAATAAAATGGAATTAATACGTGATGAACAAAATGTATCGATGGAAGATTGGTTGCACGCATTAAAGTCGTTGAATCGACCCGTTCTTTTCCTCAGTCCGGACATTGACCGTTATCACAACCAGATTGATATGATTATGGGAGATCATGCTATAATTCCTGTGGGGGACTGTCATATGGCCAATCCGTCTCATTTAGTTTTGGTAGCGAACTCCAAGCCATTTGATGATACACATACATTGACGCCCAATTATTTGCGTTTGGCCGAGGCTGAAGCAAAGTGGATACAATCCCAAAAAAGGTCTGAAGGATAATGGAAAATTTTTATGTTCGACAAATGGAAATACACGATATCTTCAATGTTGTCAAAGTGGAAGTGGCTACATATAATACCCCCTGGCCACAAGATATTTTTTTTCGAGAACTCGTTGAAAATACACATGCTCACTACTTCGTCGCCACATTGGATGATGATGTCATAGGTTATGGGGGCATGTGGCTTGTTGTTGATGATGCACAAATAACGAATATCGCCATCCACCCATCGTATCGTGGGCATAAATACGGCGAAAAATTGTTTAAACAAATGATCGATTACGGTGTACATCACGGCATGAAACGTTTATCATTAGAAGT
This sequence comes from Virgibacillus sp., assembly GCA_035301285.1. Classification (GTDB taxonomy): domain Bacteria; phylum Bacillota; class Bacilli; order Bacillales; family Amphibacillaceae; genus DATGUN01. The sequence goes on along the minus strand of DATGUN010000106.1, from coordinate 9,376 downwards.
CAGAGAATCGAATACCGTTGCCCAATCGATGTATGAAAAATTTGGCCTTGTCCGCGCGGGCATTCGTAAAAAATATTATACCGATGATGGGGAAGATGCGGTCGTAATGTGGGTGAGCATGTAATGACAAAAGATCAGTATATTATTGGAATCGAAACAAGCTGTGACGAAACGGCAGTCGCTATTGTCAAAAATGGTGTAGAAATCGTGTCGAATGTTGTGGCCTCACAAATTGAAAGCCATAAACGTTTCGGGGGCGTTGTACCGGAAATTGCGTCGCGGCATCATGTTGAACAAATAACGATTGTCATTGAAGAAGCGTTTAAAAATGCCGGAGTGGAATGGGATGACATAGATGCAATCACTGTAACAGAAGGCCCTGGATTAGTAGGTGCGCTTCTTGTTGGGGTAAATGCGGCGAAGGCTCTAGCCTTTGCAAAACAAAAGCCACTGGTTGGCGTCCATCATATTGCCGGTCATATTTATGCGAATCGATTTATCAATGAGTTTGAATTTCCTTTGCTTGCACTGATCGTTTCCGGTGGTCATACGGAACTCGTTTTGATGGACGATCATGGGTCGTATGAATTAATCGGCGAAACCCGTGATGACGCTGCAGGTGAGGCCTATGATAAAGTGGCAAGAATGCTTGATTTACCCTATCCGGGCGGTCCACAGATCGATCGATTGGCTAAAAAGGGAAAAGAATCGATCGCTTTTCCCCGTGCATGGTTGGAAGAGGACAGTTTTGATTTTAGCTTCAGCGGCTTGAAATCGGCAGTTATCAACAAAATCCACAATGCGAAACAGCGTGATGAAGCATTATCGAAAGAAGATATTGCAGCCAGCTTTCAAGCAAGTGTCATCGATGTTTTAACGACAAAAACAATGCGTGCTGCAAGGACTTATAAAGTGAAACAAGTTATTTTGGCAGGAGGTGTGGCTGCCAATTCAGGACTTCGTGATACATTAAGCGAAAAATGTACGAGTGCAGGTATTCCGTTGACGATCCCCCCTCTTCATTTGTGCACGGACAATGCTGCCATGATTGCTGCGGCGGGGACGATTGATTTTGAAAAAGGAAAGAGATCTGGATGGGATTTAAATGCGAATCCTTCTTTGGAATTAATGTGAATAACTCAATGAATGTGAATAACTAGAGGTAAAACATGGTCTGTCGAGGAATGATGGGCCATGTTTTTTTATGATGTGCTCGCGGGTTTGCTAATACCTTCAAGCTATGTCTGACACCAATTCCGATTGATGCAGCCATTAAAGATATTCGTGACAACTCATATGATCATAACTTCACTCAATGTTATCGTTCCTTTGTCATGACTGTTAGCAAGCAGGACAGTGACGTGCATTGAAATAAACATTTTGTGAATTTTTTAGAAATGCATGAGGGGTATGCATAAAAATGTATGCCTTATTTGATATATTGAATGTAATGAGAACAGGGGAGGTCATCATTTGAAAAAAATCGCACTTATATTCAGCACTTTATTGATAGTTTTTTTGGTTGCATGTGGAGGGGATGATTCGAATAGGAATAAGAGTGAATCACATACTGCAAATGAAACGGCCGATGAATCAAGCGAAGACAGTGACAATCAATCGGAGAACGAGGATGAACCGGAGCAGGTCAATGATAAGAATGAAAATGAGTCGGAAGAGGAAAACAATTCAACTGATAATGAGGATGAAACCTTGGATGACATAGTCCAGCACTTCGATGACTCCGGATTTGACATCGGGGATAAAACAGAGAAGTTTCCTGAAATGATTGGAGCCTCAGAAGGTTTCGGTATTGAGATTGATGGGGAAGATATCGAATTTTATGAGTACAAATCGGATTCGGATGACCTGGAAAATATCCAATCGAACGGAGAAGTCGAAATGGAGGATTTTGGCTCTCTTCCGGCACTTGCAAATGGAAATTTGGTCATGATCAATCATGATGAGCATTCAGAGGAAAATGAGATCATTGAGGTGTTTGAGAGTTTTTGACATAGAGAGGGACCTGTTTTCGAGGTGAAGATTTGAAAGTCCAGATATTGGTGGTATTTATCTTTATAAAAAGGGGAGAGGATCGAATTGAATCGGACAGCTGAATTTGTGTTAGGACTTATTGGAGGTATTTTTGGGATAATTGCAGCTATCATGGCAATATTCATCGGTGGTATCGGTGAAGCATTTGGTGCAGAAGGAAGTGGTGGCGTTACCGTTGCAGGATGGTTAGCGGTGTTATTATCTGTTTTAGGTATTATCGGCTCTACATTGGTAAGGAGCCGTGCCAAGGTGGGCGGCATACTTATGGTCATCGCTGCTGTTGGAGGATTTATATCCATTTTCATGTTTTATTTATTGTCAGGGATTCTCCTATTGATCGGCGGATTGATGGCATTATTTAAGCAAGAGGTTAGTGAATAGAAACGTCTTTGAAAGGTGCCTGATTAAGTTAATAAACTTAGTTAGGGCCTTTTTTTATGGGATTAAGCTTGTACCGGTGCACACAAAATGAACTATGTGGTTGCCCAGATAGTCTTACAAATCAAATGGAGACCGAACGGGTCATTGTTGAAACAGGCACCGATCAGCCTGGTGTTGCAACAGCAACTGCCATGTTTGGCGTGTCCTGCATCAGCTACATGGGATAAGAAGAGATATTTCAGTTATTAACAACTTATGCACACCCATGTGAATATCACAAATAAAATTCGACAAAGTTCACTTTTTGGATGTAGATAAGTTTTGTGGATAAGTGGACGTTTAATTGTGGAAAGTGTGCATAACATTAAAATAAATCAATGTTATCACATTGGAAATGTGGATAAACCTGTGTATTGTCTTAACAAGTTTGAAATGTGTAAAACCCCATCCAGGCATCGTGCAACCCCTGGTCAGAAATCGCGACCCTAGCTGAAATCGCGCGACCTCCGCCCAAGGTCGCGCAGCCCCCGGCCATAACCTGCGCACCTTCATCTATGGTGTTGTCAATCTTGCAGTGCTGCCCATTCTTCCATGAGTTGTTCGATGTCTTGTTTCAGTTCACTTACTTGTTTGGTGTATTCGAGTGCTTTTTCGTGATCTTGATATATTTCGGGTTCAGCCATTTCTTTTTCTAAAATCGCTAGCTGAGCTTCATGTTCTTCAATCTGTCCCTCAAGGGAAGATATCTTTCTGTTGATTCGTCGTTGTTCGCGTTGTTCTTCTTTTCCCTTGTGATAGTTAGTCTTCGCTGTGTCGGCTTTTTCTCGTTCTTGTTCTGCTTCCATGAGTTCTTTCAATTCCGTTTCTTCCTTCTTTTTTGCAATGAAATAATCATAATCGCCTAGATATACTTGGACGTGATTGGGTTGCATTTCCACAACTTGGTCCGCAATTTTGTTGATGAAGTAGCGGTCATGCGATACGAAAACAATGGTTCCCGAAAAGTCCATGAGCGCAGCTTCCAATACTTCTTTACTATCGATATCCAGATGGTTGGTCGGTTCATCAAGGATGAGCAGATTTGCCTGTTGCATCCGAAGTTTCGATAGGGCCAGACGTGCTTTTTCCCCACCACTGAGTGTATGAACAGGTTTCAATACATCATCCCCGGAAAACAGGAAGTTCCCTAAAATCGTCCGAATATCTTTTTCATCGATGGTAGGGTATTCATCCCATAATTCATCAAGAACGGTTTTATTGGACGTCAATGTTGCCAATTCTTGGTCATAGTAACCGATTTCCACGTTTGCACCTAACGTAATCGTACCTGCATTCTGTTTAAGCTTACCAATTAACAGTTTGAGTAATGTTGATTTACCGATGCCATTTGGCCCGACAAGTGCTATACGTTCACCACGGTTGACATGAAGGTTCACGTCAGAAAATAACGGTGCTTGTTCGTCGGGATATTGAAATGACAGATCTTTTATTTTCAGCACATCATTGCCGCTTTCTTTTTTGACTTGAAAAGCGAAAGAGGCAGATGCTTCATTACCTTTTGGACGTTCGAGACGCACTGTTTTTTCCAATTGCTTACGCCTGCTCTGGGCTCGTTTGGTCGTTGAAGCGCGGACAATATTCCGTTGGATAAAGTCTTCCATTTTAGCTATTTCAGATTGCTGTTTTTCATATGCTTTTAAGTCCCGTTCATAATCGAGTGCTTTTTTCTCTAGATATGAACTGTATGTTCCATGATATTTTTTGGCGTGATGACGGGATACTTCATAAACAATCGAAACGGTTTTATCAAGAAAATAGCGATCATGGGATACAATCGTAATCGCACCTGGATAACTGACCAGATAGTCTTCCAACCAGCTCAATGTGGCGATGTCCAGGTGGTTTGTCGGTTCGTCCAATACAAGCAGATCCGGTTTGGTCAACAAAAGCTTTCCGAGCGCCAAGCGTGTTTTTTGTCCGCCACTTAATTCATTGATGGGTGTATCGTGCATATCAAGTGAAAAATTAAGCCCGGTTAAGACCGATTTTATTTCTGTTTCGAATGTATACCCGCCTGCTGCGTCAAATGCTTGTTGTTTCATATCATATGTACGCATCAATTGCGTATATTGTTCTTCATCAAGAGTAGCTGCGTGCTCCATTTTTCTTTCTAAATCACGTAGTTCCACTTGTTGATCGAGAAGTGGTTGGAATACACCGAGCATCTCATTCCAGATTGTCATGTTTGATGAGAGCTCCGTATGTTGGGCTAAATAGCCTAGGGTCATATCTTTGCGTCTGAAAATCTCTCCCTCATCATAATCCAATTCGCCTGTCATGATTTTAAGCAAGGTGGATTTTCCCGCACCATTCCGACCAACGATTGCGATACGGTCTGATGTTTTTATTTCCAGTTTGATATCTGATAATATCGCTTCGGCACCAAACGATTTCGTGATTTGATTCAGCTGCATTAATATCATTTCGTTCACCTCATCTATCTATCATAGTGTACCGTATAATGAAATGGACTGGCAACTTCAAGGGATGCTGATTGTATGATTCATTTCTTTCATTGTGAACTAAATCACGACTTCTCTTGAAAATTCTGCTAGACTGGAGGTAGCCACATGAAATGGAGATGATAACATGGCTGAATTTACACATTTTAATGAACAGGGTAGGGCGAAAATGGTTGATATAAGCAATAAGGATACGACCGAACGAACAGCGGTTGCTTTATCAAGCATCCATGTATCCGAGACGATTTATGAAAAAATAACAACCCATAATATAGCCAAAGGAGATGTCCTATCTGTTGCACAAGTTGCCGGTATCATGGCAGCGAAGAAAACATCCGATTGGATCCCGATGTGTCATCCATTATCATTAAAAGCAATCGACATCACATTTGATTGGTTTATCGAAGAAGGTAACCATCAATTGAATATACGAGCATTTGTAAAAACGAAAGGATCCACAGGGGTGGAAATGGAAGCACTGACAGCTGCAAGTGCAACTGCCTTGACCATCTATGATATGTGCAAGGCCATTGATAAAGGCATGGTTATCGGCGAAACATATCTGCAGGAGAAAAAAGGTGGAAAGTCAGGAGACTATAACCGTGGTGAACAGGAGGATGTCCGATGACCCAGCAAAAGATACCGCAAGCGACTGCCAAACGACTGCCATTGTATTATCGATTTTTAAATAACTTAAATCATCAAGGGAAAAGCCGCGTCTCCTCCAAAGAGCTCAGTGAAGCTGTTAAAATAGATTCAGCCACCATCAGGCGTGATTTCTCGTATTTTGGAGCGCTCGGTAAAAAAGGTTATGGATATAAGGTTGACCATTTATTGGATTTCTTTCGTAAAACATTGGATCAAGATGAAGTGACTGAAGTTGCTCTGATTGGTGTGGGGAATCTTGGAACAGCTTTTTTACATTATAATTTCATGAAAAATAATAATACAAAAATCGTCAAGGCATTTGATGCAAACCCTGAAAAAGTAGGTGAGTCGATCGGGGAAGTGACTGTTCACCATATTGATGAGCTTGAACAAGAAATGACGGGAGTCACCGTCGCCATCCTGACGATCCCTGCTGGTGAAGCAGATGCGATGACAGAACGTCTTGTGGAGTGTGGGGTACACGGTATACTTAACTTCACGCCTGCACGCATCACTGTTCCGAAACATATCCGTGTTCATCATATCGATTTGGCAGTGGAATTACAAGCACTGGCCTATTTTTTAAAGCATTATCCGTTAACCTAGACGGCCATTGTCAAGCCGTCACAGCATATATAAAACACCCCGGTCAGCATTGGCTGGGGTGTTTGTATCGATCATTATTTTTTATTTTTCTTTTTCAGATGAAAGTGGATAGAGACAAGCCGTATGGCAATTCCAAATTCAAATGTGGCAAAAACCATCAACAGCACAGTGGGTACATTCCAAATGGTCTCCCCAGCGGTTTTGGTTGCCATGAATGAGAAAAGAATCCCCATTACAAAATAAATGATGGCACCCATCTTTGGTGAGAATTTCATAAATTAACTGCCTCCAATAAAAACATTTGTAACTGATCGAGTTGTTCCTGCATTTTTTCAATATCTTCGGGTGATAGCGATAATTGTGAAATGACCGCGATTGTATTCATGGACATGTGAACGATAATCGGAATCATGATACGCTTTGTCATCACATAAACAAAAGCAAATACAAATCCCATGGCGGCATAAATCAAAATATGTTCAGGTTCCTGATGGATAATCCCGAATATCAATGATGATATGAGTGCCGCAATGAAAAAGTTTGTTTTTTTATAGAGTGACCCAAATATGATTTTCCTGAAGATGATTTCTTCCAATATGGGACCGACGAGCGCCGGCACGATAATAAATAAAGGTGACATGCGCGCAATACCCATGATTTCAAACGTATTTTCCGACCCGGGCTTCACATCAAAAAGGGTAAACTCTAGAAAGACGGCAACCCATTGAGATATAAAAGCCATCGCTAGGCCTACGATTGACCAAACGATGAGCATCCCGAAATGGGGACGGTCACTTTTGTCCTGTATTTTCATAAATGGCCGCATCAGTAACAAGACAGCGACCAATCCAGCAATAAAACTGAATATCAACCAATTAATCAAAAATGTAGCGATCGCTTCGTCACTCATTGTTGTCCATTTTTGAAGAATGAATGATACAATGACACTTGAAAACTGCATGATAATGTAGGTAATGATAACCCACCAATAGCGCTTATTCAATTCAAAACGACTCCTTTTAATAAAAACATGAACGTCCTTTATATAAATATACTTGATCCATTAAGTATATGCTTCAATATTATTCATGAAATAAAACTCTATATTCATAAAGTTAAACTCTATTACGTAGTTTATCACATATTACCTTAATATATATAACAGAATGTGCTATTCAATTTACGTTAATCAAAAGTTATCCGAAAAAAATGAGTGCCACACTTGCAATTTTTGATCAGATTATTTAATATAATAATTGGAATTAGCACTCGTTGAGATTGAGTGCTAATAATAGCATATAAAAAAGAAATGGAATGAAGGAGGTTGTCTCACATGATTAAGCCATTAGGAGATCGTGTAGTCATCGAACTTGTTGAACAAGAGGAAAAAACAGCAAGTGGAATTGTTCTTCCAGAATCTGCAAAAGAAAAGCCACAAGAAGGGAAAGTTGTCGCAGTAGGCTCTGGACGTGTAACCGATAGCGGGGAAAAAGTAGCGCTTGAAGTTGCTGAAGGAGATCATATCATTTTCTCTAAATTTGCTGGCACTGAAGTAAAATACGAAGGAAATGAATACTTAATCTTACGTGAAAGTGATGTATTGGCAGTTATTGGCTAATACACGTGCACATAAAGAATTTAAGGAGGGCATAACAAATGGCTAAAGAAATTAAATTTAGTGAAGACGCACGCCGTGCAATGCTGAATGGTGTGGACACACTCGCAAATACAGTTAAAGTGACATTGGGACCAAAAGGCCGTAATGTTGTTCTAGATAAAAAATTCGGTTCACCGACGATTACAAATGACGGTGTGACTATCGCGAAAGAAATTGAACTTGAAAATCATTTCGAAAATATGGGTGCACAGCTTGTATCCGAAGTGGCATCCAAAACAAATGATGTTGCGGGGGATGGTACAACAACCGCAACAGTTCTAGCACAATCAATGATCAGTGAAGGATTGAAAAACGTTACATCCGGTGCAAATCCAGTAGGTCTTCGCCGCGGTATTGAAAAAGCGGTTGAAGCGGCTGTTGCTGAACTAAGCAATATTACAAAACCGGTTGAAGGAAAAGACTCGATTGCACAAGTAGCCGCTATTTCATCCGAGGACGATGAAGTAGGTGAGTTGATTGCAGAATCCATGGAACGCGTTGGAAACGACGGCGTTATTACCATCGAAGAGTCCAAAGGGTTCAATACTGAACTTGAAGTGGTTGAAGGGATGCAGTTCGACCGTGGCTATTCTTCACCATACATGGTAACCGATCAAGAGAAAATGGAAGCGGAGCTAGAAGATCCGTACATTCTAATTACAGATAAGAAAATCAACAATATTCAAGAAGTGCTTCCGGTATTGGAAGAAGTTGTCCAACAAGGCAAGCCACTTCTATTGATTGCTGAAGATGTTGAAGGTGAAGCATTGGCAACACTTGTATTGAACAAGCTTCGCGGAACGTTTAATGTTGTTGCCGTTAAAGCACCAGGCTTTGGTGACCGTCGTAAAGCAATGCTTGAAGACATCGGTGTTCTTACAGGCGGTGAAGTGATTACGGAAGATCTTGGCCTTGAACTGAAAAGCACAACAATCGATCAATTAGGTCGTGCTAATAAAGTTGTTGTTACTAAAGACAACACAACAATCGTTGAAGGTGCTGGAAATCCTGAAGCTATTTCTTCCCGCGTATCTCAAATCCGTGGTCAAGCTGAAGAAACAACTTCCGATTTCGATAAAGAAAAACTACAAGAACGCTTGGCTAAATTGGCAGGCGGTGTAGCAGTGATTAAAGTCGGTGCTGCAACTGAAACAGAATTGAAAGAGCGTAAAGACCGTATCGAGGACGCATTGAGCTCAACACGTGCGGCTGTCGAAGAAGGGATTGTATCCGGCGGTGGTACAGCTCTGATCAATGTGTACAAAAAAGTAAGTGAACTTTCACTTGAAGGCGATGAAGCAACAGGTGCAAGTATCGTTCTTCGTGCATTGGAAGAGCCTGTCCGTCAAATCGCACACAACGCTGGCCTTGAAGGATCAATTGTTGTTGAGCGGTTGAAAGGCGAATCCATTGGAACAGGTTTCGACGCTGCAACCGGCGAATGGGTTAATATGGTTGAAGCAGGTATTGTCGATCCTAAGAAAGTAACCCGTTCAGCACTTCAAAACGC
>DATGUN010000105.1:0-96442 GCA_035301285.1 Virgibacillus sp. | reverse complement strand
ATCTTCGGAGTTAGGATTTCTTTTAGGGTTTGCCATCAAAATCTCTCCTCTCGTCTATTAATTACATTCTACCAAATAAAAAAACTGTGTGAGCAAGAAACCGTACGCATTTCTTACTTACACAGTTTATATTACACTCCCAGAAACCGTCGAACTCGGCAAATCCTTTGACGCAGATAAAACTTCTTTCCAACCCTCTAAGGCAGTAAACATCACTCTTTCATTTTTTCTTCTATAAATGACTTTAAAACATGTATCGTTGTGACAATGTCATTCAATGTTGACCATTCATCAGGATGATGACTTATTCCATTTTTACTTCGGACAAACAGCATGCAGGCGTCTGTGTGCCTTCCCATATTCATGGCATCATGTCCCGCGCCGCTAGGTATATATAACGTATTGAAGCCGTGTTTTTCTATAATGTCGCTTAACTGATTTTGCAGCTCTTGTTTGATAGGTATCGGCTTGATTTTCAATGTTTCCCGAACTTGACAACCGATATGACGGTTTTTGGCGATTTGTTTCGCTTCATCCGCAATCATATTAAGTAGATTGTCGCGTGACTCTTCGTGGATATCCCGAATATCGACTGTCATTTTCACTTCTTCAGGGATGACGTTTGCACCATTCGGATGAACATTAAGCTGCCCAACCGTTGCAACGGCAGTATCGCTTACTTTACCGGGGAGATGTGAAGTATTTTCCAAAAACACACCGCTTGCAACCAACGCGTCTTTTCGTCCGATCATAGGTGTGCTGCCCGCGTGACCTGCTTCTCCGGTAAAGGTAACGTCAAGTCGTGCGGGTCCGGCTATACCCGAAACAATACCGACCGGGAGATGTTCTTTTTCAAGTTGTGTTCCTTGTTCGATATGGACTTCTATGAAAAGATTCAGCTTACTCAAATCTTTTATGGCTGTTTCAAAAGAGTGTAGTGAAGTGCCATATGCTTTGAGAACCTCTTCAAATGATTTACCATCATAGTCGACTAATTGTTTCTGGGTGGCCATATCCCGATCCCCGGTCATGGCCATGCTTCCTGTCAGTCCGCTGCTGAATCGTGAGCCTTCCTCATCTGAAAATACGATGATTTCATATGGTTTTTGTGGTGTATAACCAGTATGTTTCCATGCTTCAGCAACTTCGATAGCCGCCAGCACACCGACTGTTCCGTCAAAATTGCCGCCATTCGGCACCGTGTCAACATGTGAACCAGAGGCGATGGCCGGTGATTGATTGTCTTTTCCGCTCAATCTACCTATGACATTGCCGGCACCATCTTCATATACTTCGAGTCCCGCTTCTTGCATCCATGTTTGGACCAACCGTTTAGCGGTTTTCTCATTGTCCGAATACCCTGGACGTGTTACACCGCCATCAGGATCAGGCCCAATTTGCGATAGTTGTTGCAGTCGATCGGCAATCCTCTCGCCGGTGATTCCTGAATAATCTTTTTTGGTATCGTAGCTGTCGGTTAAGTTTGTATATAGATTTGTATGATGATGTGTAGTCATGACTATCTCCTTATTTGAAAAATGGTGTTGTTTCTATCCTACCGTAAATAGCTGCATGATACGAGCCGTTTCTTTTATCATTATTTTTTCATCTTTCTGAAATACAGCAGTCCGGCAAGTAAACCAATCAACAGCATGACGGTAGAAAAGATGAAAAATGGCAACGGACCAAACTTGAAAACAAGAGGCGCAGACAATGCTGTAACAAGGCCACCGCCCAAGAAAGGCTCAAATACAAGTTGTTTGTATCCGAAACCTTCGTATGCAGGTGATTTCATTTCCGGATCGACCACACGCATCAAGAGCAATCCGGTTGCAGTAATACCCGTCGATTGACCAAAGTCACCAATGCTCCTCTCAAACCAATAGGAAGGTAGGATTCGAGGCCCGAGCACAAATAGTCCGAACACATTCCATAGAATACCTACAACTGATAGAAGTATGAATGGAATGATATATTCGCCAATCACATCCAAGGAGATAGTGGCAATGGCAGCGACGATTAAAATATCGAGTGAGAAACCTTGTATTCGGTTTATCATTTTCCGGTCCATGATATGCGCCTTGTCTATCTTGCTGAAAAACAATTGAACGATGATACCACCAATCATGGCTAATGGGAAAAGTGGCACATATGTCATGAAATCAGAGCCGATAAGTGTTTTTTCAAGCCAAACAATGCCCTGAAGCAATGCGTAACCAACCAGAATGGCAACACCGGTTAAAGCAAAATGAAATGATAGGGGCTCGATCGATTCTGGACGAAGTGTCATATCAGCAGCAGGCTCCCTGTTTTCGAATTCCACAATGCCAGCCTTTTTCAGAGCAGACGTTGTTTCTTTATCTTTGATGACTTTTGTCTTGTTTTTCCTTACTGCCCAATTGATTGCTATAATGCCGATGATGACGCCCGATAATATACCGACGGTGGCGAGCCCGATAGCAAGATCGTAGGCTTCTGAGAATCCAAGGTTTCCAAAGGTATCTTTAAGACCGCCTACTGTTCCGTGACCACCTTCAAAAGCCATTTCGATCAAGGCCCCTACAAATGGGGGCATGTCAAAAAATGGGACCAGCACGAGCATGGATAGAAGAAGTCCGAATACATACTGGCCCCATCCCAATGACCAGCCAAATGCAAGTTGCGGGCCACCGATTTTCCAAACCTTTTTCAGATTCGGAAGAACAGTGCCCAAAAATAGTGTTGCAAAGACGACATTTATCATTAAACCGGGTAATGGATCCCATACATCGATGATATCCGATGGAATGATGCCATCGGCCCAAATTGAATCAGCACTTGTGACCGATTTCAAAATGCGCCCCAATATTTGTGGTCCCATAATCAAAGCGAGAAAACCACCGATGATCGAGGACGGAAGGAATAGGTTCTGCATCCACTTTACACGGATGCGTATCCATTTTCCGATTAACAGGAACAAACCAAGGTATAATAATCCGAAACCAATTTGATCAGGTGTCATATTCATGTCTCCTTAATGATTAAAATTGGTGTTTCTATTCGTGTTCCCGGCTGTTTTTTTTATTAAACTGACGTATCCATAGAGAATGATGATGCAGAAAAAATATTGACCTTCTTTATAACGACAATAATAATGTTATTTCAAAATATCGTTTATTTCGTGTCAATAAAAAACAACATGATAGAATAGAAGGAAGTATTGTTTAAGAGAGGAGAAGAAAATGACAAACCAAAGCATAGAAAACGATCATGATATAATGGAAACGCTTAAGTCATATCAATTGTACCCGGTAACCTTGGAGCTTCCTTTTCGCCTTAATCATGTCAATTGTTTTATGGCGGAAAGCGATGAAGGATGGACAGTGATTGATACAGGTTTGCATAATCAGGAGACGGTGGCAAGATGGGATGATATTTTAGAGGGAAAGAAGATTGACGATATCATCATCACCCATTATCACCCAGACCATTTCGGCTATGCAGGAGGAATGCAACAAAAAACGGGAGCACGTTTGTCCATGACGCAGATTGATGCGGATATGGCATTAAATGCATGGAAGGATGTGTTTCTATCAGATCTCAATAAAAATTATGAGATGGCGGGCATTCCAGCCCCAATGGCAGATAAAATGACGCAGAATACAGAAGGCTTTGTTGAGCGCGTCACACCTTATCCATCGATCGATCATCATCTTGACGAGGGTGAAATGATCCGCATAGGAAAATACATGTATGAAGTCATTCACACGCCTGGACATTCTGATGGACTTGTTTGTTTTTATAATAAAGAACGTCATATGCTGCTTTCCACAGATCATATTTTGCCGAAAATCACCCCTAATATATCGTACTGGTTTCACGGGGATCCGAACCCATTAAAGAGCTATCTGCATTCTTTGGAAAAGGTGAAAGTGTTGGATGTCGATTTGGTTGTTCCATCGCACGGAAACCCATTTTATGGTGCCAATGACCGGATTGATGAAATCATGGCACATCATGAACGACGGTTGGATATTTTGTTGGAAGGCATAACAGGCGGCATGACAATCTACGAGGCTTGCAGTATACTATTCCAGAAAAAATTGAATATCCATGAGACACGTTTTGCGATTGGAGAGACCTTTGCCCATTTGGAATATTTGCGGAATAAAGGGGAATGCCAAAGGGAAAAACGTGGGGGTGTGTACCGGTATAATGTATAAAAAACGTGCTGGCCTTTTATCAATGGGGATAGTCTTTCTGGTATCAGTAGTCCAAATTTGAACGACAAGATGAGAAGCGATGTAATCTTAATGAATGAACTTTTTGGAACAAGATAAATCTTTTACATTATATATTGACGTAGGATGTATACTGGTCTAAAATATAAAATTAATTATATATGAAATAAAGATATTATAATCCCGATTCATATTTTGCCAACGTATTTGAAAGCGTTTACCAAAAAAGATAGATTATAGAAAATCAAGTGGCATTTCTACCGATTGTATAGAAATGGTATGAAGCACTTATTATGGAATGGTGCTTTAACTAAAAACTGCATTTCGCACATGACAATAACATGATAAGAGGTGAGGCAATGCATCAAATCAGGAAGTTGTTAGCGTATTATTTATGTCAATTGAATCATGTCAAACAAATGAAAGATCCGCATGCATTCAATCGCCTCGCTTTTACAAAGGAGGAAGCGGATTCACACCAGCAATTCATAGAAATAGCTGATGGACTTGGCTTGAAAACCTATCAAGATAAAGCCGGTAATTATTGGGGTGTATGGGAAGTGGACAAACATGCACCTACGATTGCGATGGGGTCTCATCTGGATACAGTCCATGACGGCGGAGGCTACGACGGGGTGGCAGGTATCGTTTGCTCTTTGGCGGCTATTCATCTATTAAAAGAGAGATCTTTTCAACCTACCAAAAATATCGCCGTCATTTGCTTCATCGCTGAGGAATCGGCACGGTTTGGGGTTTCTACGATTGGCAGTAAAGCAATAACAGGTCAATTGGATTATGACGAATTGAATGATGTCGTTGATAAGGATGGAATGACTGTCAAACAGGCGGTCGAAAATATGGGTATCCATTGGGGTGATTTGGAAAAGGCCACATTACCGCAAGACGCGTTGGAACAATTTGTTGAAGTCCATATCGAACAAGGGAATATTTTGGAGGAAAGGAATGCACAAATCGGGATTGTCACAAACATTGCCCGACCGACCCGTTTAGGTATAACGGTACATGGTGAATCAAACCATACAGGTACAACACCGATGCATAAACGGAAAGATGCGCTTGTTGCTGTGTCATCGCTCATATCCTATATATACCAAGAAACATTGAAAATCAATAATGAATCGGATCCCTATTTGGTAGCGACAGCCAGTAAGATTGATATCCAACCCAATGCCATGACGACGATACCCGGTAAAGCTGAACTTGGCATCGATATACGCAGTATCCATGATTATTCAAAACAGAAGTTGGTTGAAAAAATAGATCATTATTGCAGCCAGATCGAGGGAGACTTTCAAACGACTATTGAGATTGATAGATTGGTGGACAATAAACCAGTGGCCTTAAATAGAACCATACAAAAGAAAATGAGGGACATAAGTCTTGGACTGTCATTTCGTACGGTGAACATGATAAGTGGAGCTGGCCATGATGCCATGAATATGGCGGAAAGATGGGCGACGGGGCTGGTATTTATTCCTTGCCGTGATGGGATCAGTCATGACCCGAAGGAGTATACGTCCGAACAAAACCTTGTCAACGGTACGGAGCTGCTTGCCACGTATTTACAATCTGAAGCGAATTGATCAGAAATCCGATATGAATCATTTGCATGGAGGGGAAAAAATGAAGGTATTTGTAAACCAATATTTGAAAGATCATCGGACTTATTTTGAAACAGTCAGTTCTTATATCTATTATCATCCTGAAACACGTTTCGAAGAATATGATTCATCAAAATACTTGGCAAAGCAATGTGAAGAGATGGGTTTTACAGTGGAGTATAATGTGACGAATATTGAAACCGCTTTTGTTGCTACATTTGGAAACGAAGAACCGGTTATCGGTTTTTTGGGTGAATTTGATGCTTTGTCAGGGTTGAGTCAGGAACCTCACCAGACATCGTATCAACCATGGGAACGTGATATCGGGCATGGATGTGGACATAATCTGCTTGGAACCAGTTCATTTGCTGCAGCTTGTGCCACAAAAGCATACTTGGAAGAAAATAATTTGCCTGGAACGGTCAAGTTTTTCGGCTGCCCTGGCGAAGAAGGTGGATCAGGGAAGACGTTCATGGTACGGGATGGCGCATTCCAGGGAGTCGATGCTGCTTTGACATGGCATCCATCTCCAGCGAATGCCATCATGAGTTTGACGACCTTAGCGAATTATCAAGTGACATTTCGTTTTAAAGGGACTTCGGCACATGCTGCCAATGCGCCCCATCTTGGACGAAGTGCACTTGATGCCGTTGAATTGATGAATTCCGGAGCCAATTATCTCCGGGAGCATGTTATACCTGAAGCACGTATACATTATGCCGTGACCAATACGGGAGGTATTTCGCCGAATGTGGTACAGGCACAGTCTGAGGTTGTTTATTTAATTCGTGCCCCAAGGGTGAAACAGGTTGATGAAATTTATAAACGTGTTGTCAAGATCGCTGAGGGTGCGGCATTGATGACGGAAACAGAGATGGATCTAACTTTCGATAAAGGATGTTCCAACTATATTCCGAACCGGCATTTGGAAAGAATACTGTATTCGAATTTACAAGATATTGGTGCTGGGGTACCTTCCGTGGAAGAAAAGGCATACGCCGAACAGTTATGGGCCACGTTTTCGGATGAGGAAAAAGAAAACTATTTGAATATGATAAGAGGGGTTGGCTATGTCGGTGATGGCAGCGAATTTGCTGGTAAATATGTATCGGATTCTGTATCACCTTATGATCCATCGGATGGAACATGGATGGCATCAACGGATGTCTCCGATGTGAGCTGGGTTGTTCCTGTTGCTCAGTTGACGGCTGCTACGTCTGCACTTGGAACATCGCTTCATACATGGCAAATGACTGCCCAGGGATTGAGTTCGTTTGCCAACAGAGGTATGTTTCGTTCTGCTGCTAGTATGACTTTGGCCGGAATAAGATTATTTGAATCAAAGGAAGATCTTGCTGAGGTTAAGAAGGAGTTCAAGGAATTCAGAGAAGACAATGATTACATGTGCCCGATTCCAGAGGGTGTAAGTCCGTCCAAACTAGGTCAGTAACGACATCATTAAAATAGAGAGCGGGGGATTTTGATGAAAACGAAAAAGAGTTTTTTTCAACGCATTCTTGACGTGATTGAACGCATCGGAAATAAACTACCGGACCCGTTTGTGTTATTTGTTGGTCTGGCTGTTGTCGTTTTATTTGTGTCTCTTATTTTCAGCATGTTCAATGCTTCGGTAACCCACCCAGGTACAGGTGAAGACGAGCCGATCAAAAACCTTCTGTCCGCTGATGGACTACAGTTTATACTGGACTCTTTTCTTGATAACTTTACAGGTTTTGCACCATTTGGTCTGGTATTGGTCATGATGCTCGGCATCGGTCTTGCGGAAAAAGTCGGCTTGATGGATTATGCAATCCGTAAGACCATATTAAAATCACCACCTGCATTGCTTACGTATGCACTGGTATTTATCGGTATCATGGGGAATCTTGCTTCTGATGCGGCAAATGTCATTATTCCTCCGCTAGGTGCACTTGTTTTCTATAAAGTCGGACGGCATCCCCTTGCAGGTTTAGCGGCGGGTTTCGCTGGAGCTGGTGCGGGATTTACAGCTAATTTGGCGATAGCAGGAACGGACGTATTGTTATCGGGTATTTCTACTGAAGCAGCGGCCATAGTGGATGATACGATTAAGGTAACCCCACTTGATAATTGGTTTTTCAATATTGCTTCGGTATTTGTGCTGACATTTGTTGGTGGACTTGTGACATCTCGTTTTATTGAACCGAGACTTGGAAAGTATGAAGGCGACGCAGTTGAAGAAGAGGAAGAGGAAGAATTGCCCAATGCTAAAAAGGGATTGGTGATGTCCCTGATGGCGGCATTGATCTATATAGCAATCATCGTCATCACCTTGTTGGTCCCGAATAGTCCATTACTCGGGGAGGATGGTCAGATTATCGATTCACCTTTCTTGGACGGGATCGTTCCATTACTGTTCTTCTTGTTTGTGATCATCGGGGTAACTTTCGGAATAACGGTCGGGAAAATCAAAGCGAGCAAAGACATCAGTCATTACATGGGCGAGGCGATGAAAGATATGACGAACTTCATTGTAATGGTATTTGCAATTGCCCAATTCATCGCTTTTTTCGAATGGTCCAATCTAGGTGTCTGGGTTGCGGTCAATGGTGCTGAATTTCTGGAATCGGTTAATTTCACGGGATTCGGGCTTATTCTAGGTTATATGATATTCACGGCGCTTTTGAATTTGTTGGTTACTTCCGGATCGGCTAAATGGGCAATCGAAGGCCCGATATTCGTGCCGATGTTCATGCAGCTGGGATATCATCCGGCGTTTACCCAAGTGGCTTATCGTGTAGCCGATTCATCCATGAATATCGTTACACCGTTATTCCCGTACATGATTATTGTGCTGTCGTTTATCCAGAAATATGATAAAAAAGCAAATGTCGGAACGTATATTTCGTTGATGCTGCCATATTCACTCATATTTTTCATAACATGGATCATCATGGTAGCTGTATTTTACTTCACCGGCATACCATATGGACCGGGTGTTCATACGTATATGTAAATCATGAAAATCAAGGAGATGAACATATTGAAAGATTTAAAGGATCAGTTGATTACATGGCGAAGAGATTTCCATCGGTATCCGGAAACGGGTTTTCTTGAAATGCGGACGGCATCGATTGTCGCTTCCGTTTTAGATCAACTTGGATTTGCTTTGGATTTGGGAAAAGATGTGATGTCTCTGGAACATTGCATGGGGAAACCAAATGAGGCGATAACGTCCAACCATTATGAATGGGCACGAAATAATGGGGCGGCAGAAATGTATCTCGATTATTTTAAAGAAGGCTATACGGGTATTGTCGCCACATGGGATACAAATAGGAAGGGTCCAACCATTGCTTATCGTGTCGATATGGATGCATTGGACATTTTGGAAGCAGATGATCATGACCATTTTCCTTTTCATGAAGGTTTTCGGTCCCGTCAAGAGCAAAAAATGCATGCTTGTGGCCATGATGCCCATACGTCCATAGGACTAGGGCTGGCAACGTTGATAGCTAAAAATCACAGCCGACTTCAAGGGAAAATAAAATTGATTTTTCAACCTGCGGAAGAGGGGACGCGTGGTGCGAAATCGATGGTTGAAGCTGGTGTTGTTTCGGATGTAGATTATTTCATCGCTTCCCATATCGGACTAGATGTCCCGGATAAACATTTTGTCGCTGCTAATAATGGGTATTTAGCAACATCGAAAATGGATATCACATTCCGGGGAAAAGCATCTCATGCAGGTGCCAATCCTGAAAATGGGAAAAACGCCTTGCTTGCTGCTGCGACAGCTGTCACCAATATGTATGCTGTGTCACGTCATTCCGGAGGGTCATCCAGGGTCAATGTGGGGGAAATGCATGCGGGAAGCGGAAGAAACATCATTCCTGCGGAAGCGATATTGAAAGTGGAAACGCGTGGTGAGCGTTCAGACATTAATGCCTACATCAAGGAGCGTATAGAAGCTATTGCAACTGGTACGGCCGCGATGTATGAATTGGAAGCGGAAATAGAACTTGTCGGAGAAGGCATCAATTGCGATTGTTCCGACTCGTTGGCTCGCGTTATGCAAAAATGTGCCGGGGATGTCTCGGATATCGAGGAAAGTGTGCTTGAAAATAATGATATTACCGGTTCGGAAGATGCCACCTACTTTATGAAAGAAGTACAGGATAACGGCGGGCTTGCGACGTATTGTGTGTTTGGAACAGAATTGGCTGCCGGTCATCATAACGAGCGTTTCGACATTCGTGAAGATACACTGTTTCCTGCTGTTCAGGTTCTTTTTGAATCGGCAGTGAAATTGGGGGACAGAAAGGTATAAAAAACATCTTTGGAGGCAGTCTAGCCTTATCAATATTAGCTTGTAATATAACAAGAACGCCTGATAAAGGCGTTCTTGTCCATCGGTTGTCCTTTTTTGAATTCATTCAAATTCATGCTTCGCCAAAATAGTCGCAATATCGTCTTCGATCGACGTTACCGGTCCCTCTAGGAAACTATTGATCATGATCGAAAAAATCAAATCTTCATCATCAGCCGATGTCACATATCCTGACAGTGTAGACACACCGCTGATCGAACCAGTTTTAGCGACTACATTACCTTTGGTAGGAGGGTCCGTCATGCGGTATCTTAGGCTCCCTCCGACGAAACGTTCGTCAATCCCGGCAACAGGGAGTGATGTTTCATAATCAGAGAACCAGCTCTTGTCCTGTATTTGATAAAGCAGGTGGGTCAATTCATCTGAAGTTACCATATCTTTATGTGACATTCCCGATCCATCACGCAGTTGAAGGGTACCTGTATCCATGCCGAAAGACGCCAATGTCTCTTCCATGATCTCAAGACCTTCATCCCAGCTTCCTTCATCACCGGCAACTTTGCCCATTTCTTTCGTCAATGTTTCAGCGTGTCCATTATTGCTTAATTTCATGTAAGGAATGAGCAATTCCGATAATGGAATCGATTGTTTCGACGTTAATACAGTCGCTTCATCTGGTGCACTTCCTATATCTTCATGTGCCTTTTCAGAGACTTCGATTCCTTGTTCTTCCAGTGATTTTCTGAAAACATCCACTGCGTATCCAGTCGGTTCCCATACAGATACCCATGATTTCGTCTCGTCATCCTCCAGTGGGACGTCGCCTTTAATGACGATATCGTTATTGCCATGCTGTCTTTCAATCGATATCGTGTTAGCTTGACCTGTCTCTACGGTTGTCGCTTTATTGACGATATTGACATAATCCGTTTCGGGCGTTATGGTCACATCTGCCTTATCCCCTTCGTTATCCCCCGGATTCACTTCAACAATAACGGTTCCTGAATCATAGTCCTCATCAGGAGAGAGTGTCAAAGCCGATACTTGTGCGCCCGTGTAGAAAGGCTCGTCTGACCAGTTCAAATCTTGGGATAGACGGACATCATCATACCAACGATCATCACCGACGATGTTACCTTCGATTTTTTGGATGCCTTTGTCCTTCAAATCCTTTGCAAACGCATCCAAATCTTCTTTCATCAATGTTGGGTCGCCTTTTCCCCTAAGATAGAGATTACCCTTGAGGACCATTCCCAATGTTGTTTCATCTGTTAAAACTTCTGTTTCAAATTGATAATCTGGACCAAGTATTTCCAGTGCGGCTGCCGTTGTGAGAAGTTTCATATTGGAGGCTGGTCGGAGACGCTTGTCCCCTTCATGGGAATACATCACTTCACCTGTATCCGCATGTCGGACGCTTACACCTGTTACCGTTCCGTCCAATTTGCTGTCTTGCAGCACGTCATCAATTTGCCTTTCCAGATCGGTATCTTCTGTTGATTCATTGGATGCTGATACATAAGATGTCTGTTCTTTATCTGTCATAGGAAACAATGTGAAAATGACAATGATGAACAGTAAAACATGTTTCTTCATGAGTCTTTTTCCGAACACATCGATCACATCCTTTTTTAATCTGAATCATTTTAATTATAAGCAATATTTCTTAAATGAGGAATGGTTATGACGAAAAATGAGTCGTTTTGACCTATTGGGAAAAATATATGGGTAAAAAGAATAGATTAATTATACCCGGAAATCTTGCCAGTTTTTTGATAGTTAACTTTTCCAGGAGGAGAATTTTATTTAATGAAATATTTTAAGTATTCAATAATGCAAGTAAAGCTGTTATAATGAATGAAACGTATTCTGTTATTTTATGAGTACAATGGCGTGTTCTCAAATCCTGCTGTATTATGATGCTTGGTGTTTCAGAGGAGGAGACTATTGCGTAAAAGTACCGTTGTTAAAATTGGAATTGTCCTATTATTGCTGCTTATATTTATAGGATACAATACATATGTCAAATGGGAAAAAACGCATTTTACGGTTGATTCTGATGCATTTAATATTAAAGATAGTTTCGCGGAAGTGATGGATGAAGAATATAAGAGAGTAGAAAGACTGCGACTAGCTGATCAATTCAATAAAGTCGGTAATCCCGACATCACAGAAAATTTCCCCAATGAACAAAGACAATTAAAAATAGATAAAGCATGGTTTCAACCAGGAAGATTTTTTGCATGGTTTCAGCCAGGCAGATTCTTTGTTTTGTATAGTGTCAATCTTCAAAAGAATGATCAATTACCTGAAGATATTCCGGAACTTAACTTTTCCGAAGTAACCATGAAAACAATGGATGGCGATAGCAAAACATTCCCGATCAAAGAATCAGAAGAGATAGGCGAAAATGTAGATTATGAAGGGACGGTCTATGACCGAAGACTTTACAGAGGGATTGAATTCGAATTGGATTATGATAGCCTGGAAGATGTCGATTTAAATTACCTTGAAAAATTTATTGACGAAACAGGCGTAATAACACTTGATCATGCAACTTTAACTGAACATGGTGATGAAGAAGATAATGATACAAAAAATCATGTTGAAAACTTAAAGGTTACGGATCAGTTCAGCGAAGAGAATTATTCGCTTGCTACGATCCCCCTTGATGAGGAAATTGTTCTGGATAATGATGACGTGATATATTTCAGCCAACTGGAATTAACGATGGCTTCAAATCATCTATATCTGGATTCGAAGAAAGATGATGCAACCATCCAAGGTGTGGGAGCTTATTTCACATGGGAAGGTACAACTTCTGAACAAGAAATCCATTCACGTCATGTTTATGGGGATGAAGGTGATCAATATATATTGTTTACCGAGTTTGAAGAAATTCCGAAGCAAGTGGATGTTAATTTGAAAAGCATCAGCTATATGATTGATGACGATATTGAATTCGAAGTTCCCGCAGACTATAACGCAACACCTCAAGAAATAGGGGACGTTGAGGGTATAACATTCTTTTTTGAAGGCTATGAAGAAGAAACGGATTTGAGTGAGGATGTGATTGAAGTAGAATTAAGCTGGGATTCCTCTGAAACCAAAGATATTCCAACCGATTCCTATAATAATATGTTCATGAAGCATGACTTGGAAATGCAACTTGCAAGTATGGAATATGATGAGGAAATCGAGGCGATAAAAAATTCTGCGATGAATATCTTATCGATAAACAATGAAGAAGGAGAGCGTCCTGAATATATCGATCCATACGAAAATCCAGATCATGCAAATGCTATCACAGCAGGAGATTCAATCACTATTTTTCTTGATAAGTCTTTTGTTGATGAGGCTGAAGAGCTTCACATCAAGATGGAAAATGTCACCTATGAGGAAAAAATTGAGGACATAAATTTCCAGCTGAACATTCCGGATGAATATGTGACAGAGGGAGTAGAGGAGACCAACAGTTGACTGGTTCAGGAATGTGCGTGTAGAAGTGGATTGAGTGTATGGAACAGTCCTGTCATATATATAACTCGATTCTTTCTTATTGCCTGTGGAATATAAATATATTACAATCATCTTTTGAAAGATAGAATGATAAGACATTCATGGTAGTAACACTTGTGAATCTGTCTTGAGGGAAGAGATGATATCAAATGCCGCGGTATGTTTGGATATTGGTCATCGGAGCGACCATTCAGGTAACGGCGGATTCTTTTTTATGGCCGCTTAATACAATCTATATGCATAATGAGCTTGGCAAAAGCTTGGCATTCGCCGGGCTTATTTTAATGTTAAATCAAGGGGCCGCCATTATCGGGAATCTTGTTGGAGGGACATTATTCGACAAAATCAGTGCCTATCAGGCTATTTTGATGAGTACAGGATTGACTTTGATTGGTTCGGTTACATTATCAATCAATCATGGGCTTTTGCCATATTCCATACTTTTAGTAGTCATCGGTTTTGGTTCTGGCATGACTCAACCAGTTATGTTTGCAATGGCCGGATCGGTTTGGCCTGAAGGTGGCAGACGCGCGTTCAATGCCATTTATGTTGCCAGAAATTTTGGTGTGGCACTTGGCGCATCGTTAGCTGGCTACGTTGCAGACATATCGTTTGACTATGTGTTTATCGCGAATGCATCCCTTTTTGCGGTGTTTTTCATGATTGTGTTATTAACATTCCGCCCGATGGAATCAGAACGTAATCGCAGGATGTCCACCTCGGTCCTTGAACAATATGATCAAGTGAAAAGTAAATCGGCTTTCACGGGTCTTCTGATTCTTTCAGCAGGATTTTTGGTGGCATGGCTTGTATATAGTCAGTGGCAGTCGACTATCGCATCACATACACAAGATCTGGGAATACCGCTTGATCAATACAGTCTGATCTGGGCGATAAACGGGGCGTTGATTGTAGCGGGTCAACCGCTTGTCAAATTGTTGGTCGATAGAGTGACTTCACTGAAAACGCATATTTACTTGGGAGCCGGGATTTTTCTGATGTCGTTCATCGTCGCCAGTTTTGCAGAGGACTTTTCCATGTTTGCCGTTTCGATGGTTATCTTGACGTTTGGGGAAATGCTCATTTGGCCGGCTGTTCCATCGTTGGCAAATAACCTTGCACCAAAGGGACGGACTGGTTTTTATCAAGGCTTTGTCAATAGTGTTGCTGCTGCCGGACGTATGACAGGACCGCTCGTAGGTGGTTTGATTGTTGATTTATATGATATTCACGTCTTATTTTTCGTTTTATTCGGGCTGTTGATCATCCCATTTGTTACAACCAAATTGTTCGACCGAGGTATGGAAAGAGACGTATCATCTTCAGGGAACAACGCTGAACAGAATTAAATGATACGCCTATAACACGTTTTCGTAGACATCATGCGACCAAAGTGCTCTTTAAAGCTTAAAATAATATGTTCGATAGGTAGATAACACCTGTAACAGTGACAGCACTAAGTATGGTTGAATATAAAACAATTTGCGCCGCCAATTCCGGATAATTGTCATATTCCTGTGCAATAACAGAACTATTGACTGATGTGGGCATAGCGGATGCAATAAAGAGCGCCTGTGCGATGACACCATCAAGGTTCATCATCCATATGATAACGAGTGCAATCAAGGGACCAATGACAAGTCGTAATAATATATGGATGTAAGTGGACGACCATTCCCACTTCAATTTTATCCGGGAAACTTGAGCGCCTAAAAGGATCAATGCGATGGCAATCATGGCATCGGCTATGTAGTTGGCGGGGATCCATATGAACTCTGGTACCGGGATGTCAAAGTAGTTCATGATGACCGCTACGGCTAGGGCGTATAATATAGGCATTCTGAAATAGCCGAGAAGGGCATTCAATTTCCCGATTTTCAATGATTGAAGTGCGAATATCCCATATGTGAAGGTCAGGATGTTTTGCATGGTCAGTACAATGACTTGAATCGACATGGCCAGTGGATCTCCCCTAAAGACCAAGTCGTTCACGGGAACACCGTAGTTTCCTGAGTTGAAAAATATCACGCCATTAGACACAGTTGTGCTCTTGGCTGGATTGAGCCCTTGTAATAGCGCTACACCTTTTGAAATAAGGAATAATATAACGACATATATGATGAAAAAGATGATGACGTATAAAAACACATCCCCTGAGAATTGAGTGCTATAAAGTTTGACGAAAATGAATCCGGGAACAAGGAAATAAATATTCAATTTGGCAAGTGTGTCCAGGTTCAGTTGAAACTTTTTTTGTATGAAGTAACCAATTCCCATGATGATAAAAACAGGGAATAATATATTTTTTAGTATATGAATCAATTCCAGCATACGTTTCCCCCTGAAGTGATGAATATGTTTCCTTAGTATAGCTTAATGATTCGTGTCGTTTCAAACTAAATGAGGAAGAGCTCGGCCGGTGTGTGCGTTCTGTATCATAAAAAATTGAAGGTCTTTCCATAGTGATGTATCAAACATATTGATCATGCAATTGGTGAATTTCTGTCCAATCTTCGCTGGCTTTTCCCACAAAGAATTTTTCATCGTTTCCATCGTTATGATATAATGAAAATGATTTAAAGCGTTTTATTTTCGAAAATGTCAAGGGAGGACTTATTATGGTTGAAGCTACAAAAACGAATAAAATAATCGATGAAACCTTCGAATATGGTGCACATAATTATCATCCGCTTCCAGTTGTCATTTCTGAGGCAGAAGGTGTATGGGTGAAGGATCCGGATGGGAATCAGTATATGGATATGTTAAGTGCCTATTCCGCTGTGAACCAGGGGCATCGCCATCCAACAATCATCAAGGCTGCCAAAGACCAGTTGGACAAGGTGACATTGACATCACGTGCTTTCCACAATGAATTGCTCGCACCGTGGACAAAACGTGTCGCAGCATTGACTGGAAAAGATAAAGTGTTGCCGATGAACACTGGTGTCGAAGCTGTCGAAACAGCGATTAAAGCCGCTCGGCGTTGGGCATATCAAGTTAAAGGTGTAGAAGATAATAAAGCGGAAATCATTGCTGCGAAAGGGAATTTCCATGGACGTACAATGAATGCCATTTCATTGTCGAATGATCCAGGCGCGACAGAAGATTATGGTCCATTTGTGCCGGGGATTCATAAAGTCGAGTATGGGAATGCAGACGCGATACGTGAGACAATTACATCGAATACAGCTGCCGTCATTGTGGAACCTATCCAAGGTGAAGCGGGTATCATTATACCACCTGAGGGTTATTTAAAAGAAATTCGTGATATTTGTACGGAACATAATGTTCTTTTTATTGCGGATGAGATCCAAACAGGGCTTGCCCGGACCGGTAAAATGTTCGCCTGCGATTGGGAAGATGTTACACCGGACATCTATACATTGGGTAAAGCATTAGGTGGCGGTGTGATGCCTGTTTCTGCGGTTGCTGCAAACAAGGAAATCATGGATGTGTTCACACCCGGGTCACATGGTTCAACGTTCGGCGGAAATCCACTTGCATGTGCTGTATCGATGGCTGCACTTGATGTCATTGAAGATGAAAAACTTGTGGAACACTCTTTTGAGCTTGGTGCTTATTTTGCAGAGGCTTTGCGTGGATTAAATAATCCAGACTTAGTCGAAGTACGTGCAAGAGGTATGTTTATCGGTGTTGAAATGAATCAACCCGTCCGTTCCATTTGCGAGAAACTGAAAGAAGCGGGTGTGCTATGTAAAGAGACACATGAGAATACCATTCGTTTTGCACCACCGCTCGTCATTACAAAAGTGGAGCTCGACTGGGCGATCACTAAAATCAAAGGTGTGTTGGAAGCATCGTAAGAAGTTAAAGAAGCTAGGGCATCAGACTTATTTGTCTGGTGTCTTTTCGTTTTGCTATTCGTTTGTTGGGAGTGACATCTTTTATGATGGGATTTTGGCCCTTTGCAACCATGCAACACATTTGCATTTCTATTGAAATACTTTTATGATAGGATACGTTAATCTATTGGAAAGGCGTCATCATATGAATAAACGTGTTTACTTTTTAATGACGGTTTCGTTTGTTGTCGGTATGGTTGAATTGCTCATAAGCGGAATTTTGGATTTGATTGCAGATGACTTTCAAATCAGTTTAGGACAAGCCGGGCTTTTGATCTCCATTTTTTCACTGATCTTTGCCGTTGCCGGGCCTATTTTATTGGTGGCGACAGCTAACATCGAACGGAAACGTCTGACCTTGATTTTTTTATTTCTATTTTTCTTGAGTAATCTTGTAACAATATTTAGCTCTACTTTTTCTATTTTATTTTTAGGACGGATTATGACGGCGTTGAGCGGATCGTTATTGGTGGTTCTTTGCCTGGTCATGGCACCGGGTATTGTCGAACCGGCATATCGCGGTCGGGCAATCGGTGTCGTTTCCATGGGAATTAGTGGTTCGATCGTTTTAGGGGTACCGATTGGTCTTGTGTTGGGGAATGCTTTTGGTTGGCGTGCCCCATTTGTATTGATTTCGGTATTAACATTGGTTTCGATGGTCGGTGTCACTTTTTTTATGGAAAAAGTTCCACCAAAGCCATCTGTTCCACTTCGCCAGCAGTTGGGTACGTTAAGAAACAGAAAGATCTTGTTTGCTCATCTGAGCATGTTTTTGTTTTTAGGTGGACACATGGTTCTTTATGCTTATCTTAAGCCATTTTTGACAACAACAATGGGATTGAATGGTCTTTGGGTAGGTGTGGTGTATTTCATCTTTGGGATTGCTGCGGTAAGTGGCGGTGGTTTGGGTGGTACACTTGCCGATAAATTGGGCACGCAACGCACGATCGTATCAACGATTGCCATCTTTGGCATTTCATTATTTGCTATAAGATTTGCAACTGTATTTTTACCATTGTTTTTCGTTGTGTTGGTCATTTGGGGAATGATGAACTGGTCCCTTTCGCCTGCCCTGCAAAGCTATTTGATTGAAACAGACCCAACCACATCCGAAGTACAGCAAAGTTTGAATAATTCTGCGTTGCACTTTGGCATAGCATTCGGATCGTTCATCGGAGGAATCGTCATTGAGCAAACATCTGTCTTATTGAACCCGGTGATCGGTTCGATTCTTATCATTTTTTCACTTGGCGCTGCATTGATTTCTATGTATGGTCGTGTTGATGCTAACGTTAAATCCCATGCGTAAGTAAGCATTGTAGAGATTTTCATGGAACTAGGTGCTAAGGAGCGCTGGTGATGAGGATTAAGAGAGGGCATTGATATCTATCGATACATTTGAAAGAAATTGATGTTGATCATGTAATGAAACAATCTCATCATAGATTTATATAAGTGTCATTAGAAATAAACAAGGAGGTTTTTCATATGAATAAATATATTTTGCCAGAAATGACATGGCCTGAAATCAAAGAAGGATTGAACTTTGCGAAAGTAGCTATCGTCCCGATTGGTGCACAGGAGCAGCACGGATATCATATTGCTGAAGGATGCGATTCTTTTCGTGCGGAACATTTCAGTCGCTTGCTGGCTGAAAAATGTTATCCAAAAGTGATGGTGACACCAACTGTTAATTATGGTGTATCACCGCATCATATGGCTTTTCCTGGAACGATTTCACTTCGGCCGGAAACGTTGGAAGCTATTCTGGATGACATTGTGTCGAGCTTGAAGACACATGGATTGACAAAGTTCGTATTTGTCAATGGCCATGGTGGGAACACATCTACCATTGCAGTTGCTGCTGAAAATTTAGCACGGAAATATGATGTTGAGGTTGCACATACGAAATTCATTGATGCCGCGAAAGAAACGATAAAAGAGGATATCAAATCGACTTATTTCGGACATGCTTGTGAACGTGAGCTTTCCGAATGTCTCTATATGGTCCCTGAAATTGTACGGACAGAACAAATGGAAAAAGGGGATCTGAACGACGATTCGTTTGCTTTGAAATATATGAAAAATCCTTTTGTGAAAGTCGTATATAATTTCGATGAGATCACGAATAACGGTAACTTAGGGGATGGCCCTGAGGCAAGTTATGAACTAGGTGAAAAGATGATTCAGGAAGCACTTGTAAATTTATCGGCGTTTATCGATGACTTTAGCACATCGAGTCGAACGTGATCGGGCCGGGGGATGAACCCCGGTTCCTTTTTTGGCATAGTTTGCTTTGTGGCATGCAAGGGGATGCCTTTCTTTATGATGGAGAGATATTCCGTCCATGTTTCTGAAAGCTTGACTTTCCCCGAAAAAAACGATATTATTATAATATTACAAAAAGGGTGAATTATTTTTTCCGTTATCGGATTGAGTTCGATATGAATGTGGACAATTTTTAGTCTGTTGTATGTTTGCCACGGTTTTAACAAAATGGATTCATGACATGCCCTTAAAATGAATAAGATGTATCAGCAGTATTGTAAGCCCTTACAATGTAAAACGTAGAAAGTAGGAGGGGGTGTGTTCTGTTATACTCTCATTCATCATCATATCGTGTTAAAATAACGATAGAATAAGGAGGGGAATAAGTGGAAAATACGATTTGGTCGTTGCTGCCTCCGATACTGGCAATTGCTATGGTTCTACTGACGAGACGAGTGCTTGTTTCATTAGGTGTCGGAATAGTTGCGGCGGCGTTTTTTATAGCGAATTTCAATTTTTCTGAGTCTGTCATGCTTGTTTGGCAGGCGTTTAAAGGCGTGTTCGTAGATGATGGTGCACTGAACACTGGCTATGTATTTCTTTTGATTTTCATATTGCTGTTGGGCATCTTGACTGCTTTTGTAAGTATGATGGGTGGAACGAAAGCCTTTGGTGATTGGATGGCCTCACGTGTAAAGTCGCGGGCAGGTGTCCAGATCATGACCATGATTTTAGGTGTGATCATTTTCATCGATGACTATTTCAATAGTTTAACGGTGGGTAGAGTGGCCATGCCGGTTACGGATAAACACCGGATATCCCGTGCTAAACTCGCCTATATTGTTGATTCTACTTCAGCACCGGTCAGTGTAGCTGCGCCGATTTCCAGTTGGGGTGCATACATCATTGCAATGTTAGGGAGTATTTTGACGGCACATGGTGTGACTGAGTATTCTGCTTTCGGTGCCTTTGTCAAGATCATTCCGATGAATTTCTATGTGTGGGCTGCATTGGGAACCATTTTGGTCATAGCCATCAGACAAACGGATTTCGGTCCGATGAGAGAACATGAACAACGTGCTTTGAAAACGGGTGATGTGCTTGATCCCAAAAATAAGGAAAAAGTGGATGAGTCATCAAAACTGCCATCAAGTGATGCGGGGAAAGTCAGCGATCTGATCATTCCGATTGTCGTTTTACTGGTTGCAACGCTGGGATTCATCTATTGGTCCGGGTATAACGGAGCGGGTGCTGACAAATCTTTGATGAATATTTTCGGAGAAGCAGATGTTGAAAGTTCATTGATGTATGGTGGGATCATTGGATTGTTGTTTACGTTTTTATTGTTCTTCCGTCACTTCAATAAAGGCAAACTGACAGGAAACCAGTTCATGAAAGGGCTTGTTGAAGGAATAAAATCTATGTTACCTGCATTTTTTATCTTGATTTTTGCTTGGACGATTGTGTATCTGATTGAAGAACTGGAAACAGGTATTTATTTAGGGAATCTTGTGGAACAGTCGAATCTCAGTTTAGCGCTTTTGCCGTTCATTGTGTTTTTGATGGCGGGTTTTATTGCATTTTCAACGGGTACATCATGGGGTTCGTTTGGTATTTTGCTCCCGATTGCGGGACAGATTGCTGCATCGACCGATATTGAGTTGATCTTGCCGATGTTTGCGGCCGTTCTATCCGGGGCTGTTTTTGGAGACCATTGTTCCCCCATTTCGGATACGACGATATTATCATCTGCCGGGTCGGGCATCCCCCATATCGATCACGTTGTCACTCAATTGCCATATGCACTCACAGCTGCAGGTATAGCAGGACTCAGTTATTTGATTCTCGGTCTTACAGATAATGTTTGGTTTGGACTAGCGACCGTTGTCGTTTTACTGATTGTGCTTTTCTATATATTGAAACCGAACGATCCATCACCGCCGGATAATGATTCTGTCATCAAGTAAAAGTCTTTTATAATAAGTTGTAAAAGGGTTGGTAAGCAATTTTACACTAAACCGCGATGGCGGGCATGTGTCTTCCAAATCAGTTTGATTCGGAGTGACCATGCCCGTTTTTTGTTGTTATGGAAATACCAAGGTTACTGAAGCGCAATTTGTAGCCCACATATGTGAAAACGGCTATGTTATAATACGAAAAGAATATGTAGAAACGAGGGACGGATCATGGAGAAGATAATGATAGTCGAAGATGATCAAAAAATAGCGGCGTATTTACAATCCTATATTGAAAAATATAATTATGAAGTGATTGTACCGACTGATTTCCATAATTTGATGGATACATTCCGTGAAAACTTGCCGGAACTGGTGCTGCTTGATATCAATCTTCCAAGTTTTGATGGCTTTTATTGGTGTCGGCAAATAAGGCTTGAATCGATATGTCCGGTGATTTTTATTTCTGCACGGACAGGGGAGATGGATCAAGTGTTGGCCATTGAAAATGGTGGTGACGATTTTATCACAAAACCATTCCATCCAGACGTCGTCATGGCAAAAATCCGCAGTCAACTGAGACGAGCATACGGTGAATATGCCATAGAACACAAGGAGCGGGTCATTGATAAAGAGGGTATGAAACTGTTTCCGGAAAGGTTTGAAATTCAATATGATTCCAAAACGGTTCCTCTGACGAAAAATGAATGCCATATCATTGAAATCTTGATGGAACGTCATCCGAGAATAGCCGGAAGAGAAGATTTACTTGAGAGATTATGGGATGATCAGACGTTTGTTGATGAAAATACACTGAATGTCAATATAACCCGTGTACGCAAAAAAATAAACGAATTGGGAACCGATGCTAAAGTAGAAACGGTACGTGGAGCTGGTTATAGATTGAATACCACGTTGAATGAGGCTAGCGGGTCATGAAGCTATTTATGCACGAAAATAGGCTGTTTCTAATATTGCAGGTTTTACAATTCAGCGCATTTTTCTTCATTTTATGGTTGGATGGGTACCGAAACACTAAAACTGTACTTTATGCGATTTTTATCGGAATCTTTTTAATGGGTATTTATCTGATCTACCGCTATGTCACCCAAAGGTCATTCTACCGTCGACTGTCTAAGGGATTTGAAAGTCTTGATGAATCATTGCAAAGAATGGGAAACACACCTATGACCGAATCTCTCGATGAGCTACTAGAATCACAATATAAATTGTATATGGATCATATAAACCAAATTGACGCCGATAAAGAAAAACATCTGACATTTATCGATCGCTGGGTTCATCAAATGAAGACACCCCTTTCGGTTATCGAGTTGACCGCCCAAAACCTCGATGAACCAGATTCCTCAAATATCCGCGCGGAAACCGAACAGATGAAAATGGGCTTAAATACGGTATTGTACATGGCTCGACTGAGGACAATCGAACAAGATTTCCGTATTCATCCGGTAAACCTGAAAAGCTTAATACATGAAGTCAATCAGGATAACAAGCGTTTTTTTATCCGGAATGACGTCTATCCAAAATTGAAAGAAGAACGTTCATGTATAACAGTGGAGTCTGATGAAAAATGGCTTTTGTTTATTTTAACGCAACTTATCCAAAACGCTGTAAAATACTCTTCCGGGAAAAGCAAACAAATCATCATTTCATTGTATGAACATGATGAAGAGGCAATTTGCGAGGTGATGGATTTTGGTGTAGGCATCCCCGAAGAAGATAAAAAACGAATTTTTCAAGCGTTTTTTACCGGAGAAAACGGGCGTATATACAGAGAATCAACAGGAATGGGATTATTTCTTGTTAATGAAGTGACTGATTACTTGGGTCATCGTGTCGAGATGGACAGTACTGCTGGTGAAGGAACGTCATTCCGTGTTGTTTTCCCGGCTGCACAAAACATTACAAACGTGTAAGGGAACTGAAAGAAAGTTCGATAGGACGATAAGGCTGGCAAGGATATACTTGATATAAATAATACACAGTATGCTTTCCATGTTTGATAGCTCAATGGCATGGATTGTTCCAATGAAAGGGGAAAAACGATGCTTGAAGTCAAGAACGTAAGTAAAGTGTATGGAGGTAAAGTGACCTATAAAGCCTTATCGTCTATGGATTTAAACATTGACAAGGGAGAATTTGTTGCAATCATGGGACCATCCGGAAGCGGGAAAACAACCTTGCTCAATCTGGTAGCGACCATTGATGAACCGACATCCGGTGACATTTTGATTGAAGGGAGGAATCCACATCGTCTGAATAAAAATAAGCTTGCGATATTCAGACGTCGTGAATTAGGCTTTGTATTTCAGGAATTCAATCTTCTGCACACGCTGACAGTAGAAGAAAATATCGTCCTTCCTTTGACTTTGGATGGAACACGTGTGAAAGAAATGAAAGATAAAGCTCAGGAGATTGCCGAAAAGCTAGGCATTTCAGGTATTTTGGATAAACGTACGTATGAAATATCCGGAGGACAAGCACAACGAGCAGCCACTGCAAGGGCAATGATCCATCAACCCAAATTATTGTTAGCAGATGAACCAACCGGAAATCTTGATTCAAAATCCTCTAAAGATGTCATGGAAATGTTCGGGACTCTGAACAAAGCCGAGCAAGCGACCATGATGTTGGTGACGCATGACCCACAGGCAGCCAGCTATGCGGACCGCGTTGTATTTATCAGGGATGGGACATTTTATTCGGAAATCCATCGTGGAGAGAGTCGAAAAACCTTCTTCCAACGCATCATCGACACGCTTTCTTTGATGGGAGGGGATGACAGTGAATTTTCGTCAGTTCGCGTTTAAAAATGTCATCCGCAATAAACGTTTGTATATTGCCTATTTTTTAAGTAGCATGTTTACAGTCATGGTATTTTTTGTGTTTGCCATGTTTGCTTTTCATCCCATTTTTATGTCAGGATCGATTCGATGGGAAGCGTTGTATGGAATGAGTATTGCAGGAGGCATTATCTACATCTTTTCGTTTTTCTTTGTCCTGTATTCCATGAGTTCATTCTTAAAATCGCGTAAACGGGAATTCGGATTATTGATGATGCAGGGCATGTCGACAAGGCAGATCCGGTTGATGGTTTTTTTGGAAAATTTGTTGATAGGATTTATTGCGACGATTAGTGGCATCTTGATAGGATTGGTATTTTCCAAAGCAATCTTGCTGCTTGCAGAAAATGTGCTCGTTATTGATGAACAACTTGATTTCTATTTTCCATTGCTTGCGATTGGGGTGACATTCGTATCGTTTCTTGTATTGTTCTTTTTCATTTCGGTATTTGTTTCATTTATTTTGCGGACGAATAAGCTGATCGATTTGATAAAAGACGATAAACGATCTAAAGGTGAACCAAAAGCATCCGTTGCCCTCAGTTTCATCGCCCTCATCCTTCTCATAGGTGGATATGGGACAGCTCTCTATGTGAAAGGGACAGGGGTTATCTTGGCCATGCTTCCGGTTATTTTAGTGGTTATAGTCGGAACCTACTTGTTGTTTACCCAGTTAAGTGTTTTTATCATCAGACGTTTGAAAAAGAATAAGCGTATATTCTGGCGTAAAACGAATATGCTTTTGTTTTCAGATTTGTCCTTTCGTATGAAAGATAACGCACGTACGTTTTTCATGGTAGCGATTATTTCGACGGTAGCGTTTAGCGCCATCGGGACATTGTATGGTTTCCAGTCTTATGTAAACAAAGGGTTAAATGGTTTAACACCGTATACGTTCATGCATCATTCCACAACAGATGATGAAGGAGACCGTAACGAAGAAATAGACGTCATTGAACAGAATTTGGAAAAATATGATATCACAACAAGTCAGGAATCCATTGCCATGTCCTATTTCAATCAAAACAATGAGCGGATATTGATTGTGGATGCTTCCACCTATAATCGGATGGCTGATTTACTTGGGGCGGATAAAGTGACGTTGGCAGATGATGAGGTCATCGGTGTTAAAGACAGTGATAAAATATTAGGTTCGGATAACAATGCCGGCCAGTTAAAAAACACTCCTGTTAAGTTAGCGGACGGGGCATCCGTTACACCAAGCAAAATGATCGAATCAAATGTATTACCCAATTTGTATGCCTATTATATCGTCGGTGATACGATATACGATCAGTTGCCCAGACCGGAATCGAGGGAATATGTAACCGCGTGGTCAGCAGATGATGATAGTAATCAACACGATGCAATCATTGATGCCAGTGCAGCTATTACAGATGACATTGGAAATATGAATTTTGATTCATTTGACTATACTGCCTACCAACTTAATAAGTTGTTCGGTCCGATCTTGTTCATAGGTTTATTCATTGGGATTGTGTTCTTTGTATCGGCGGGAAGTTTTCTTTATTTCCGACTTTATTCGGACCTTGATGCAGACAAAGAAAAATTCAAGAATATCGCCAAAATGGGTTTGACACAGAAAGAAATGAAAAAAGTGGTCAATCGTCAAACGGGGTTATTGTTTTTTACCCCCATCATTGTTGCTTTAGTACATGGGGCGATCGCGCTCACCGCATTATCGCATTTTTTTGAATTCAACCTTGTGTATGAATCAACACTTGTCCTTGGCGCCTTTCTGTTGATACAAATCATCTACTTCGGAATTGTCCGGTATTTCTATACGAAACAAATCCAACATGTGATGTGATGGACCATGGGATAGGATCCCGGTCCATTTTTTTCGGATACTCATAAAAAAGAGGTTGAATGTTTGGTGTTTTAATCGAAATATTAGACTTATAAGGTGTATAATGGATGCACATAATCAATTTTAAACAAGGCATATGCCGATAGACCAGAGTGTGATTCGGTTCAAAAATGATGCCAGGATTAATGATCAAGACGAAGTGAGGGACCGCGCCATGCATATTCGAGAATTAGAAGAGAAGGATAATCAAACAATAGAAGGGATCATTAAGCGTTCTTTGGAATCGTTGGGATTGGACATCCCAGGAACAGCTTACTTTGATCCGGAATTGGGTCAGCTTGCATCATTTTATAGCCGAACAAAAGACGCGAGATATTTTGTTGCGGTCAATGAAATGGACGAGATACTCGGCGGTGTCGGAATCGCCCCGTTCGATGTGGATAAAGGGATTTGCGAGTTGCAAAAGTTGTACGTCATCCCGGAAGCGCAAGGTAGAGGTGTTGCTAAAGAACTGATGCGTGCTGCACTGGACTTTGCGACTGACCATTATAACTATTGTTACTTGGAAACGTCTACCACGTTGCAAGCAGCGACTGCTTTATATGTGTCACTTGGGTTCCAGTCATTGAAACATCCCCTTGGAAACTCCGGTCATAATGCGATGGATATATGGTTGATCAAAACGTTGAATTGCTAGGTCGAATAGCTTTCTGATTGGTTTCGTCCACCATCTATCAAAAACAGTCTGATCATAATAGAGGATCGACATCAATGGTCAGATGAATCTGTCACGCTATATTTTTCAATGATTTCTTTATCTTCATCAATCGGCTGGACAGCAAGATCATCGGCAACGTTTAAATCGATATGACAGTAACCATTGGGATTCTTTTCGAGATAGTCTTGGTGAACGTCCTCTGCTAGATAAAAGTTTTTCAGTGGTTCGATCTCTGTCATGATTTTTTTATCATAATTGGCCTGGTGATCGTCAACTATTTTCTGGATCACGTCGAGATCGTCGTTATCTTTTGAATATACACCCGTCCGATATTGGATACCGACATCATTTCCTTGTTTATTTTTTAATGTCGGATCAATCACAAGAAATAAATCATCTACCAGTGTTTGCAGATAAACCCGTTCTGGGTCAAATGTCACTTTCACAGCCTCGACGAACCCTTCCTCCCCTTTGATCACATCCTGATAACTCGGGTTTTCGCCAGTTCCGTTTGCATATCCGGAAACCACATCACGAACACCGTATATTTTTTTGAAAAACGCTTCGACACCCCAGAAACAACCGCCTGCAAAATACACTGTCTTCAAATCGCTGTTGCTGTAATCGATATAATCGTTAATATTATCGATATCATCCTGCAACTGAAAGCTTCCTTCCGAATTGGATTGTTGGGCTTCAGGGACATTGTTGGCATTATGATCTGAATCTCCACAAGCAGTCAGCAACAGAATGCAAAAAAGAAAGCAACCGATTTTTTGATAAGAGCTCATTGAATTGTCTCCTCCTATTTTCGACAGATACACCGGGTTTCGATATGTATATTCATCGTACCAGATTGTCTATCGATTACCTATTCATATACGTTCGAGCATGTTTGTTATTCCTATGCATAACTTTATCCATGTCGTACATGCTAAAAAGGAATAATTTAACAAAGGAGTGAACGTACATGATGAAACGTTGGATGTTATTTGGGACAACGTTTTTGTTGACGATGGCCTTGGTTGCTTGGAATAGTGGAGGGGAAAAAACGGCTACCCAAGACGACAATGTGAACCATGAAATACAGGTGACACCATCTGATGGTCATGCCAAGGAAGGTGAAAAAAGCCAAGTCGTTACATTGAAAGACACGGAAGGAAATGCTGTTGCGACAGCCAATTTGACACAGGAAAATGACGGTGTTCATGTATCTATGGATGTTGATGGTTTACCGGAAGGGACACACGCATTCCATGTTCATGAAAAAGGTGTTTGCGAACCACCTGATTTTGAGTCGGCTGGGGGCCATTATAATCCGACTGATATGAAACATGGAAAGTTAAATCCGGAAGGTCCACATGCAGGAGATTTTGATAATATTGAAGTAGATGAGAGCGGAAAGGCACATGTGGAATTTACGACTACCCAAATCACTTTGGAACATGGAAAAGAGACGACATTGTATACGGATGAGGGGACGTCGCTTGTCATTCACGCAGATCCTGATGATTATAAATCACAACCAGCAGGTGACGCTGGTGACCGGATAGCATGCGGCGTAATTGACGAATAGCATCTAAAAACAGTCCAGGACTTTTTCCTGGGCTTTTTTTGTACGGTATAAATTTGTTTCGATGGCTTTGATTGTCATTATTTGGACACGTATTCGTCCCAAAGCAGGTTAAAAACGGTTTTGAATCGGGTATAATAAAAGAGAGAACTTAATTAGGAAGTTTGTTGAGATAGATGGATCAAAAGGAGGAGATTGGGATGGGTCGATTAGATGGAAAAATTGCTATTATCACAGGTGCCGCACAAGGTATGGGAGCATCTCATGCAAAAGTGTTTATTCAAGAAGGGGCTAAAGTTGTCCTGACAGATTTAAATGAGGAAAAAGGACAAGCCTTTTCCAAGGAGCTGGGCGAAAACGCATTTTTTGTGAAACAAAATGTTTCGAGTGCAGAAGATTGGGCACACGTCGTCGAAGAGACTGAAAAGAAATTTGGCCCGGTAAATATACTTGTTAACAACGCAGGGATTACGACATCTAAGTCGATTTTGGAAACGACTGAGGAAGACTATCGTAAAATAGTCGATATCAACCAACTATCAGTGTTTTTGGGAATGAAAACAGTCATACCATCAATGCAAAAAGTAAATGGCGGCTCCATTGTCAACATTTCTTCGATGAATGGAATGGTTGGCGGCGCCATTGGATACACCGATACGAAGTTTGCTGTACGGGGCATGACAAAAGCAGCCGCCATCGAAGGGGCACATTACGGTATCCGCGTCAATTCCGTCCACCCAGGCGTCATTGAAACACCGATGCTTGTACAAGAAGATACCAAAGATGCGGTCGAAGCGTTTGCGAAACATATTCCAATGAAACGGATGGCTCAATCTGAAGAAGTCTCTAAACTTGTGTTATTCTTGGCTTCGGATGAATCGAGTTATTCTACCGGCTCCGAATTTTTGGTTGATGGTGGATTGACTGCACAGTAAATACATCATACAAAATAAATGTTTAAAAGAAGACTTCCAAAAGAGGAGGTCTTCTTTTTTCGTGGGGCATTCTAGGTTGACGTGATTAGCTGTTTAACCGAAATTCTGCTACAATTTGGGATAAGTTCCATGAGTATATGTTTAAGTTGGAGGGTAGACGTATTGAAATTTAATTGGAAAATGTTCGTTGCAATATTGCTGATGATATTATTGATCGGTTGCGACAAAAGTACGAATGAAGAAAATGATAATATAAATGAAACCGGAAAGGACAACCAAGGCGTCGAAAAGAACGGGGATAATAATAAAAAGGATCATGATCGTGTAAATAATAAAGTTTCTGAAGCATTCAGTCCCGAAGATTTTATAGAAGTCCTGTTGGACGGAAATTACTCATCCATTTACAATCAGATGAGTGAAACATTCCAATCCCAAATTACAATCGAAGAATTGGAGGATATTGCCGAAGATTTTAATGAAGGTGTCGATGATTATGACGTTCTTACCAAGATTCAGGTTGACGACATGATGGAATACCAATGGCAAAGTGATGACGATTCGAAGGGAATCCGTGTTTATTTTGCTGATGATAATACGATTGAAGGATTGGAATTCATTCCGGTCACAGCGAATGCGGACAGTGATGACGTTTGGACAGAGAATACATATCACATGCCCTTCCAAGGTGAATGGATGACGTTCTGGGGAGGCGTGAATAACCTGGTGAACTACCATTATGATGTGGTTAGCCAGCGATACGCATACGACCTTTTTATAATGGAGGATGGCACTTCCCATGAGGGCAGTGCATCTGAAAATGAAAGCTATTTTGCCTATGGTGAACCTGTTTTGGCTCCGTTGGAAGGAAAGGTGACGGTATTGGAAAATACTATTGAAGACAACACCCCAACGGTTGATACAAACGAAGAACAGCCACTTGGGAATCATGTCACCATAGAACATGAAAATGGTGAATACAGTGTCATCGCACATTTGAAACAAGGGAGTGTAACTGTTGAAGAAGGAGATATGGTAGATGCTGGAGACGAACTTGGAAAAGTGGGGAACTCCGGAAATTCCAGTGAACCGCATATTCACTTTCAAGTTTCAGACAGTCCGGAAGAGGGAGATCTATCATCGATTCGCATTCAATTGGAACATGGAGAGGATCCTGTTCGTGGAGAAACAGTGAATGGATTTTAACGATTGACTCGTTGCCTTCCTGATATTGCGATGGATAAAACAAACCTATTTTGAGACGATGTTTCACATGTAAAGGTAAGAAGTATTTGCTTGCAATAAAAAAGAAAGTAGGGAAAACATGGATGTCAAAGCGTATTTAAACCGGATTCATATTGACAACGTGCATTCGGTATCATTAAAGGCGTTGGAAAAACTTCAATCCCATCATATGCTGCATGTCCCTTTTGAAAATCTGGATGTCATCCGTAATGTCCCAATCATATTGGACGTGGATGCCTTTTATGAAAAAGTGGTCACGCGGCATCGAGGAGGCTATTGCTATGAATTAAATGGTTTATATTATGCGTTACTGAAGCGATTGGGTTTTTCATGCAAACTTGTATCAGCTACTGTTCAAAAACCGGATGGCACATGGGCAAGAAAAGGGAGTCACGCCTGCACCATTGCCGACATCGATGGGGAAGCATACTTGACAGATGTCGGGTTTGGCGACTCGGCGAGGATACCTGTTCCCTTCAATGGCGAAATGCGCAAAGATGTGAGCGGCGCTTATCGACTAGAATATGTGGCACCGAATGTATATGACTTAAAGTGGAAATATAGCAGTGATGATGAATGGTCGACCAGACTGCGTATCGATACGCATCCAAAAGACCTTCAAGACTTTACGGAAGCATGTAAATTCAATCAAACTTCACCAGAATCACCATTTACGCAGAAAGATGTTGTGACGTTGGCAACAGCAAATGGACGGATCACGTTGTCGGGGAATACACTGACGACAACCTATAATGGCAAGAAGGAGCAAAAAACGATACGAAACGAAGATAAACCGGCCGTTTTAAAAACGCATTTTGAAATCAACATCCATTGAAGGGTAGTTCAATCTGAGGTTCAAGAACTTCCCAATATATGCAACATAATCAGGTGGGGCAGTTTCGAACACACTAATAGAACTGGGGGAGAGTGAAACATGCGTACTGTTAAAGATGCACTGGGCCGAAAGGTAACATTTACTTATCCGCCTGAACGGATGATCGCATTGGACCCCGCGATTACGGAGACTTTGTATTATTTTGGATTGGATGGAAACATTGTCGGCAGGACCCGCTTTTGCATCCATCCTAAAGATAGAGTGAAACAAGCGGTCAATGTCGGTGGGACTAAAGACTTGAAGATGGAACGGATCCATGAATTAGAGCCCGATCTGATCATTGCGGAAAAGGAAGAAAATACAAAAGAGATGGTGGAATCACTGGAAAAGTATTATCCTGTTTATGTATGTGAAATACAGACCGTTGAGGACGGTATCACCTTAATCGGTGAACTTGGAGATATAACCGGCTGTTCCGAAGAGGGGCGCAAGCTAGAATCAGATGTGCAAACAGCATTCAATACACTTCCTGATGTCGACCCTGTCCGTGTGGCATACATGATCTGGAAACGACCCTATATGGCAGTGGGAAGGGATACTTATATTAATTCAACATTGGAAAAGCTAGGGTTCATCAATCCATTTGCAACCTTGCCAAATCGCTATCCGGAAGTAACCGAACAAGATCTTCGGGATGCAGAGCTTGATTATATCTTCCTGTCGAGTGAACCATATCCTTTCCGTGATAAAAACCATGCGGAATTTTTATCCTTTTTACCGCATGTGACCCCTGTCAATATTGATGGTCAAATGTTCTGGTATGGTGCACGGATGTTGAAAGCTGCCGATTATTTCCGTGATTTTATTCAATTACTGGAAATGAAATGATTGTGACCAACAGTAGAACGAAACAGTCATGGTGCATGTAGCTGCTTCGTTCTCGTTATCGATGCCTTTTTTTACTTCCTTCCATTACCATATCATTAGAACATCCTACTTTCACTCTTTATCACGGGCCAACCTCTGCCTGTTTTTAATGCTTGGCGGTTGTTCAAGCCAGTTATACTTGATCATGATATCTGCGCCACTTTTGGCAAGTTTTGCTGCTTGTAGTGACGCTTTTTGATATTTTGCAGAAAGGTCCATGCGTTGACTGGTTGCAGAGGCCGTAGCGTAATTACCGATTCCCGCTGCGATGATCTCTGTCATGTGGAACATGACCAGTTTATCGGAAAATGTCTGTGTCGTAGAGTTGCTAATATCGACATCAGGGAGTTTTGGTATTTGTAAATCCTCGCTTGTCAATGGACTTACAAAAGATTGAATATGTTTCTTGGCAAGATCATTTGCATGTAACATGAACTCTTGGACATCATTGTTCGGTGAGGTTTGGGCAAAAGCTAAACTTAAATTTGAGCCAATCGCATTTGTCAGTATGTTCGTGTATAGATAAGAAATTTCAATGGCATTCAACGGACGTTTTTCACTGAATGGATTCAATCCCCTCAAATAATCTTTGCTTCCGATGAAATCCACTTCTTTAGGTACTTCAATGTGAGGGGTCCGCGGATTGATTCCTTTTTCAAGTCCGATGTCACTTGATTGATTGTAAAGTTCAATGGCTTCCGACAGACATTGAGTGAAATAATCCCGTATATCTGGTCTGAAGCTCATGGATAATGCACCACTATATGCAACCAAGCTGAGTATGGACATATGATTCACAAATGACAGACAAAATATATCGGAAAAAAGCCATGGTGCATCATGATAGACGTCATCCTCTTGGTTGAATCCGGTTGGAGTTTTGTAGTTTTCCCGATCGAAAATAGTCGTCAGCTCTTTTGTGTGGTTGGCGCTCATATCATAGGCAAGCTGAACCGTTTCTCTGATTCCGTCATTTTCTATATGCTTCTGCATTTCCCCGAGGACGCATTGGGACATGCTATCATCCATGTATGCGGTCCAAAGTGAGGCAATCTCAGATGACGTCAATTTTGTGTTATGCTCAGACATGTTATGCTCCTTCCAAGATTGATGTAGAATTATTATGCGCATGAGAGGAAATATTATGTACAATCCCGTATAATGGATTGATACAATTTAATATGTCAATAACGGGATGAAATGTATGGTTTATAAATGGAATGTGACTTTGAAAGATGTCGGGTTCACTGTCTAGCTGAAAATAAATTCATTGGTTCGGCTTCCATTCAAAGAAGAACAAGAAGAGTAGCTGTTTCCATAGGTCATTCTAGGTTCGAGCGATGGAATGTCTGCTTTATCCATTCAAGCCGGAACAATCATGCCCCCAACATGAGTGTGTACGTTATGTGTTAAGGGACATGGCTAGCTTCAGGCTGGAGGGTATGTCGTTCTTTTGACTTATTTGAGATAGTTATAATACACTTGATTGGTAGTAATTGCGCAAAGTAACGGTAAAAAATATTGCCTGCAAGAAAGAAGAGGATGCATATGTCTATGACACAAGATGATTTAAATATTGAGCGGATTCGAGACCTTTTAAAAGGCTCGTCTGATGAGAAAAGGGAAAAGCTGACAAAATCCTATGAATTCATGAATGCTGTAAAGGATTTGATTGATATATGTGGTGATGATCCGAAGCGACAAGGATTGGAAGAAACGCCTTATCGTGTATTAAAGGCTTTCCTGGAATATACAGAAGGCTATCACGAAGATCCGAAAGCACATTTGGAAAAGACATTTGATGTCGAACATGACGATATTATCATGGTGAAAGATATTGATTTCAATTCAACATGTGAACATCATTTTGCACCCATTTATGGTGTGGCGCATGTCGGCTATATACCTAATGGAAAAATTACGGGACTATCCAAAATTGCCCGTATGTTTGATGGGTATGCACGACGTTTTCAAGTACAGGAGCGTTTGACGAATCAGGCGGCGGATGCCATGGTGGATGTATTGGATCCAAAAGGTGTCATTGTCGTCATAGAGGCGACACATATGTGCATGTGCGCGCGTGGAGCTAAGAAGAAAGATTCATTGACCGTTTCGACTGCCAGCAGAGGTGTTTTT
Organism: Virgibacillus sp.; assembly: GCA_035301285.1. GTDB lineage: Bacteria > Bacillota > Bacilli > Bacillales > Amphibacillaceae > DATGUN01. Next base: position 61,625 of record DATGUN010000105.1, on the reverse strand, counting down.
TCCGAAAACCCGGAGAAGCGGAACGAATTTATGTCTTTGTTGAAAGGCTAATTAGAGAAATAAAACGGACAGGGGGAAGCGACATTTGAGACATGCCATTATTACAGCGGGGTCAAAAGGACTTGGGAAAATGGTTACGGAACGATTTCTTGAAAGTGGCTGCTCTATAACCGTCAATTATAGAAGTGATACGAAACGTATTGAAACATTACAGACCGAATGGGAACAGTATGCTGACAGACTTCAGTTTGTACAAGGCGACATCACCGATAAGGATGCCATTACAGAAATTGTCCGTCAAGCGATCGAGCGGTTTGGCCGTGTTGATTATTTGATCAATAATGCTGGACCCTTTGTGTTTGAAGAAAAGAAACTCGTGGATTATGAGGATCATGAATGGTATAAAATGTTGGAAGGCAATATGAGTGCGGTATTTCACTTTGCAAAACAAATCATACCGATTATGCGTAAGCAACAATTCGGCAGAATCATAACGTATGGCTTTCAAGATGCCCAACATGCACCAGGTTGGATGTATCGTTCTGCATTTGGTGCTGCAAAAGTCGGTCTGGCATCACTCACCAAATCGATTGCACAAGAGGAAGCCGAACACGGCATTACGGCTAACATGGTTTGTCCAGGTGATATTACAGGAGATCGGAAAGAAATGACGATCCAAGACGCAAAAACAATCCAAGATACAACAACACCAATCGGGCGCCCGGGATCTGGTGGAGACATTGCCCGACTGATCCAATTCTTATGCGGCGATGAGTCAGATTTGATAACCGGAAGTGTCATAGAGGCATCGGGTGGATTGGATGTTGTCAATCAAAAACGGTAGGATTGTCATAAAACCTTCATCCCTATTAAGGGATGAAGGTTTTTAATTGTCCGGGAAAGAAGAATCGAAACGGGTCTATCTGCATCTGTGTATGTTTAAGAAAATTAAAAGCGTGATAAACAATTATCGAGGTTACTTTTCTCAATGATCCATGCCCAAAAACGGATATGTCGTTAGTGTCATTGGATCATATAGAAAGACTTACGATATAAAGGATGTGTTCGAATGTCAAACAATCTATATTCAAAAGCTCAGATAGAAAACCTGAAACAGCTGGATGAGATGGTTCCGAAACAAGCTGAAGCATATACAGAGTTTAATCAAGCAGTATTGGAAGATGGCCGATTATCGAAAAAAGAAAAGGAGATAATCGCTGTCGCTGTTGCTCATGTAACCAAATGCCCTTATTGTATTGATGGTCATACAAAGCAGGCGAAAAAAGAAGGTGCATCTCTTGATGAACTGATGGAAGCGGTGATGGTGACGGCAGCAGTAGAAGCAGGAGGTGCGGTCACTCATAGTACGAATATGCACAATGCCTTATCCAGCGATTCAGATGATGCATTGTATGAACGATCGAATCTGAATAATCTTTCCGAGATTGGAAAAAATGCGGGTACTGCATTCCGTGGATACGCCGCTTTCAACAAGGCTGCTATGGAAGATGGAAAGCTGTCCGGGAAGTTTAAGGAGATCATCGCTGTTGCCGTTGGACATGCTACATTATGCCCGTATTGTATTGACGTCCATTCTAAAAATGCGGACAAAGCTGGTGCAACCAAAGAAGAATTGTCAGAAGCAATATTAGTTGCTGCACTGTTGTTGGCCGGTGGATCCTACACACATATGGCGAATATGATTGAAAGTTATGGGGACGCTTAAAAGAATGATGACAGAACTTTCCCTACCAGTACGAATGGATGATATGATTTTTTCGTACTGGTTTTTTAATGGGGATTATATTAAGGACAAAGGAATTAATTATTTATGTTGGAATCAAATAAAAATATGAATTATGACATTTTTGTTAACAGTTCATTTCGCAGGATTACGATGTGAATATATGTTATAATCAATCAAGATACGATTGATTCTAGAGAATATATCCTAACATAAAAATTGATATAGATACTTATCAAGATGTACGTAAGGAGAGAAGCAGGTTGCAAAAGGAACAGATGATTTCAGCGCAAACAATAACAGAAGCGTCAATTCTGGATAGTGACAAAGAGACAAGCATTATCACAGATTTAAAATCGCTATTCAAAGGCCTTGTACTGGTTTTAAATGTCATGCCTGTCATAATAGGTTTTTGGTTAGCTGTATATATTACAGGAGGAACCTTTTCCGCATATTTGGACACGTTTTTCCTGACTGTTGTTGGGAGCACGTTTCTGATGGCCGGGGCATTGGCGCTTAATAATTGGTATGAAGTCGACCTTGATCGGGTGATGAAGCGTACATTACAACGTCCGACAGTTACAGGAAATATTCCATTGCAGACTGTTTTAACCATTGGTATCTCTCTTAGTATCATCGGAATTGTGTTGTTAATGTTCACAACATGGGAGACGACGATCTATGGGTTTATCGGCTGGTTCACTTATGTTGTGCTCTATACATTCTGGTCAAAACGAAAATATACACTCAACACAATCATTGGCAGTGTTTCAGGAGCTGTGACACCTTTGATAGGTTGGGCAGCTATCGAACCCGCTTTTCATATTGTGCCAATCATACTATTTATGATTATCTTTATCTGGCAAGTACCACATACATTTGCGATTGCCATAAAAAGATATGATGAATACAAAGCGGCGAAAGTCCCGATGCTTCCGGTAGTGTACGGATTCGAATTTACAAAACGGCAGATTTTCATTTATATACTTTGTCTACTCCCGCTGCCATATTTCTTGGCAAGCCTTGGAAATTCCTTCATGGCGGTTGCCACAATCCTTAATGTTGTTTGGGTGTTTCTGGCGATACGTGGATTTTTTATGGAAGATGTAAGGAAATGGGCTCGGTATATCTTTATATATTCATTGAATTACTTGACGATTCTCTTTTTGGTAATGATTCTCGTGACATTGCCTGACATTAATTTATAAGTATATTATATATAGAAACATGCTCTTCACATAGGGCATGTTTTTAATTTGTAGATGATGAAAAAGATATATGGATGGATAAAGCGGGGGTGGTGTCGGATCGGATAAACGCTTAAACATGGCATTGACGAATATATTTAAGCGTTTATTGAATCCTGACTATAGCGGAGCTTTTTCAACCGTACGATTTTTACGACCATGGGTTGTTTCAGCTTTTCTCAATGAATTCATGACAGATGATTCAATGCATTCAGTGACAGCTTGGAAAAGGTGATTCATAATTGGATGATCATCACGCATCACTGTTATATTTTCTGTCGGATTTTGTGAATCCTGGTGAATCCGGTTAGCGGTTGAGAAGGCGATCGCAATATCCCCGCTCCCATTGGCATAATAACTTCCTAGACGTCCCAGCCCTGCTGCAGATCGTTTGGCCATTCGCTTCAGCTGTCTGCTTGTGAGTGGTGCATCGGTGGCAATGATCATCATAATCGACCCATCCGGTGTTTCGCTTTCTTCATCTCTACTGCTCCAATCGGCAAACAAGGCTTCTGTTCGTTTCCCGAAATTGCTCAGTACAAGCGTACCGACTGTATACGATGAACAATCATGTTCAATCGTTCGTGATGCTGTACCGATACCGCCTTTATATCCGAAACAGACCATTCCTTTTCCGGCGCCGATTGCCCCCTCTTCAACAGGGGCGCTTGATGATGCGTGGATGGCCTGGATGGCATGTTCTGGTTTGACAGCTTGCATACGCATGGAATTTAAATAGCTATCATTGCATTCACCGACAACGATGTTCAAAGAACTCGTCCGATCTCCAATCGCTTCATCTTCCGACAGCATGTATGTCAATGTCCCTTGTAGGACAGGTCCTACACTGAACGTGTTTGTTAACATGATCGGTGATTCGATGAGACCCAATTCTTCTATTTGGACGAGACCACATGTTTTTCCAAATCCATTGATGATGTGACAAGCAGCCGGAACTTTATCTGTAAACAGGTTGCCTGCATGGGGCAGGATCGCGCTCACGCCTGTGCAGATTGTATCTGTGTCATCAACTCTCTCATGCAATGTCACATGGCCGACTTGAACACCATCTACATCAGTTATGCAATCGTGCGGTCCTTTAATGGGTTCCATATCACCAACTCCTTCTTTTCTTGAATGTAAAGAGTATGTCACAAAGTAAACACATCTTCTCGCTTAACCCTATTATATCAGATTGATTTGTTGTAAACACCCTTGTGTTCATGCTATTTTGTAGTAGGAAGACATACTTGTGCTACTGATCGGGAATTATTTTATCTGTTACTTTCATCAAATTTTCACATGGGACATATATAATAAAGATACGTTGTTTGGGTAATGGAGGAAAACGATGGAAGCACAACTTTGGGCATTACAAAAAATAGGCGTTATCATTGGAAGTTTTTTGATGGGATTTGTTTTTTTCTACATGACAAACCCCTTTCCCAAAAAAATGAAAAAGAGTATATTAGAGCAACTGAGCTCATTACTCATCAATTTTGTCATCTATATTTGGGTGGGAAAAATCATACTGAACATTCATGTCTTCGTGCAGGACCCACTGGCAATATTGGCATATCCAAGTGATTCTGCTGCCTTTTATGTTGCCTCTTTACTGATTTCCCTTCATATCGGGTGGAATGTATGGAGGAGGAAGATGGACTTACACATTCTGGAGGCTTTTGTACCTGTCTTTTTAGGTGCCTCTTTCATATATGAATTTGTTCAGATATTTTGGTATGAAGATCGTTATACTTGGTTATATATTGGACTGATTACCGCACTTATTTTATTCTTTTTGCTTGTTGAGGGTCACGTTGCCAGATGGAAATTGTCCCTTTACATAATGATATTGTGGTGTCTCGGACAAATGATCCTTTCATTCGTGATGCCTTTTGCGACTGTTTTTTCTTATATCATATCGCCATGGTATGTAGGTGCTTTACTATTGCTGATTGGCAGTTTATTTGTATACTTAAATAGAAAGTTGGTGTCGGAATGAATGGAGCGGCTGATGTTAATATTTGGCTTGCGTTGGGAGCGGGTGTGCTTTCGTTTTTATCACCGTGCACACTACCCATCTTCCCGGCTTATTTATCATATATAACAGGTGTCAGTGTAAAAGACTTGAAAGAAAATCATGATGCCAAGGTTCGCACCAAATTGTTGATCCATTCAATATTTTTCCTCTTGGGTGTGTCTTTGATCTTTATCAGTCTGGGAGTCGGTATCTCATTCTTGGGTAATCTACTCACTGGAGGCACAGGAAAACTATTGCAGCGACTTGCGGGTGTGTTTATCGTGTTCATGGGTTTCGTCGTTGCTGGATGGATTAATGTCAAGTTTTTCATGAAGGAAAAACGGTTCCAATTTGCCAAAAAGCCTGCTGGTTATCTCGGAACGATTTTTGTGGGAATGGGATTTGCGGCAGGATGGACCCCATGCATCGGCCCGATTTTCGCATCGATTCTTATGATTGCCGCGAGTAACCCGGGGCAAGGGACCCTTTACACGATTATGTATGTGATTGGCTTCGCATTGCCATTCTTTATTTTGACCTTCTTTATTGGTTCGACAAGATGGATTGTAAAATATAGCAACGTCATCATGAAAATCGGTGGTTCTATCATGATTGTCATGGGAGTTCTTTTATTCACCGGCCAAATGACGGTCATTTCTGAATTCCTGTTGCGCATGGTTGGCGACACATGGTTGGATAAATTAGGTTAGAATGGAGCGTGTACAATGAAAAAAGCGATTATTATCGTTGTTATCTTGGGTATGTTCGGTTGGGCCATCTATGATTTTGTAATCAAATCGGATGACTCGGAGGTCACTGAACAGGAAGAGGACGAAAACGATGACGTGAAAGTAGGGCTGGAAAAAGGGAATAGGGCACCGGATTTTGAACTTTCCACTTTGGAAGGCGATGATATCAAACTTTCTGACTATCGGGGAGAGCGTGTCATGCTGAATTTCTGGGCATCCTGGTGTGGTCCATGCCGGTCCGAAATGCCTGACATGCAAAAACTGCATGAAAATGAAGATATTACAATATTGGCAGTGAATCTGTCAGATACAGAATCAAGTGAAAAAAATGTACCTAAATTTGTTGAAGACCTCGGTTTGACATTTACGATTCCGTTGGATGAAGAAAGTAAAGTAGCCGGTCTCTATCAAATTCAACCTGTCCCGACATCCTATATGATCGATTCAGATGGCATTGTGCAAAATAAAGCACTGGGGGCGTTGAATTATGATCAGATGCTCCAACAGTTTGAACAGATGGATTAATAAGTGGTCGCTTGAACAAATCATAATGTAATCAATGGAAAAAATGCCCCCCGTAAGATAAACTGTATGGTAGACTGTGCAGTAGATACGGGGGGGATTGGTTTTGAAGTTTTTGGGATATCAGTTAATAGCCATTGCCGTCATCTGGACAGGGATGGCTTTCTTTTTTGATAAATTGAAAGGTTTTGAGCTGACCGTTTTTTACGTTGTAACGGGATGGTTGATTTTTTTGATCATATCGTTTATAAAAGGGATTGTTAAAGGAAAGCGAAATGATCGTGAATGATGGCGTCTTTCAAGATGGGGCTAATTTTGAATACAAGGAAGTTTTAACATGCTGACGATTGAAAATCTCACAAAGTCATATGGAACAAAAGAATTATTTTCAAATGTTTCATGCCATATACAAAAACATGATCGAATTGGGCTAATCGGTGTCAATGGCACGGGGAAATCAACTTTTTTAAAGACAATTGCTGGACTTGATACCCCATCAACCGGTGTTTTCAATCATGCAAAATCATATAAAATCGTCTATTTACACCAGGAGCCGGAACTTGAACAGAATGTGACTGTTCTGGAAGAAATCTATCAAGGTGATTCACCAGTGATGCACCTCATGCGAAAATATGAGGAAGCCTTACTGACATTGGAACAAAAAGCAACGGATCCAGCAGCCCAGGCAAAGTTATTGAACGTTCAACAAGAAATGGATGAGCAGGATGCGTGGGAAGCTAACACAACCGCTAAAACAATTTTGACGAAGCTAGGCATCACAGCTTTCAATCAAAAAATACACGAACTCTCAGGTGGACAGCAAAAACGGGTTGCTCTGGCAAAAGCGCTCATCCAGCCTGCAGACTTGCTCTTGTTAGATGAACCAACAAACCATTTGGATAATGAGACAATCGAATGGCTGGAAAAATATCTATCACATTATAATGGAGCTTTATTGGTTGTGACGCATGACCGATATTTCCTGAACCGTGTCACCAACCGTATATATGAACTTGATAAAGGTCACCTTTACACGTACGAAGGGAATTATGCGTTCTTTTTGGAAAAGAAAACCGAGCGTGAGGCACTTGAACGGGAAGAAGAAAGAAAACATGCCAACGCATTGAGGCGGGAGCTCGCTTGGTTGAATAGGGGACCACGGGCACGTTCAACGAAACAAAAGGCACATGTCGAACGTGTACGTGACCTGCAGGAACAGACATTTGACACAACGGAAGAGACCATTTCGTTTGAGGCAGCCTCAGCACGATTAGGGAAACAGGTTATTGAGTTGGAGGGTGTTTCCAAGTCATTTCACAATGAACCGATTGTGTCGGGTTTTGATTTCTTGCTTGTGCCAGGAGATCGTCTAGGTATCATCGGTCCTAATGGTGTCGGTAAAACAACATTGTTGAATATAATGGCTAAACGGATTCAACCTGATACAGGTAATATCCGAATTGGTGAAACAGTCCGGATCGGTTATTACACACAAGGTGAAGAAGAACTGGACGATGCATTACGGGTCATCGATTATATCAAGGAAGTGGCCGAGGTCATAACAACCAAGGATGGCCAGGTCATTACGGCTGAACAGATGTTGGAACGGTTTCTGTTTTCAAGGGATGAGCAATGGACATATATCCGTAGATTATCCGGCGGTGAAAAAAGACGTTTATATTTATTGAAAATCCTTATGACTGAACCGAATGTTTTATTCCTGGACGAGCCGACAAATGATTTGGACACACAAACGCTAGGGGTATTGGAAGAGTATTTGGAACACTTCCCCGGGGTCGTTGTCACGGTTTCGCATGATCGTTATTTTCTTGATCGTGTTGTCCATCATTTACTCGTTTTTCAGGGTGGGGGACATGTACGGCATTTTTACGGGAATTATCATGATTACTTGGATGAACAACATACCATGTCACGCAAACAAAAAGAACGGACCAAAGAAAGAGATGAAGAGACGGAGAAACGTCAGTTTGAGACTTCACAGCCGAAAAAACTGTCCTACAAAGAACAAAAAGAATGGGAAACCATCGAAGAGGATATCATGCAACTGGAAGAAGACATTGAATCATTGCAGAATGAAGTCAATCAAGCTGGCAGTGATTTGGAAGCTGTACAGAAAAAATATGAGGAACTTCAAGATAAAGAAGCAGAACTGGAAATGAAATTGGAACGTTGGGAAGAATTGTCAATCCGCATTGAACAACAGACGAAGAAATGATTTCGGTTGGGTTGCTTTTTTCTGCATCTATTTCCGATTGGAATCAACATGATGAGTATCTGGATGAATAAAAACCAGATTGGTTTCATGAAGGAACAATTGACAGGGGCTGTGAAATAGGGGGGATTGGATCAACGTGAAGCAGATATATAGCGATGTTCTGCAATGGCGTGGAACCCATTATGATTTTGGTATCATGCAAGGGGAATTACTGAAAGATTCTTTTACATTAAGGAACCGGCAAAACCAATGGAAGATCAGAAAACCGCGATTTGTCATTTGGGAATCCGAAGTGAAAGAGGCAATCCTGCCGTTTGCATCACACATATGGGATGAGTTATGCGGTTTAAGGGATGCTTTGGATTGGCCGATGAATGATGTTTTGTTGGAGTTTGGAGGTTACAGGCTTGAATATATGCCAAGTGGCTGCTCCATTTATATGAATCCTGATTATATGATACGAAATTATGATTATCATCCAAAAACATATGAAGGACGTTATACGGTGTTCCAACCGACTGATGCCGGCTATGCAGTAATCGGCCCTTCGCAACGGATTACGGGACGCATGGATGGCATGAACGAAAAAGGACTCGTCATGGGGTATAATTTTACACATAGAAAAAAGCCAGGAGACGGATTTATTTGCAGTATGATCGGACGTCTTGTCCTTGAATCGTGTGGGGATGTTCAAGAGGCGATTGCATTATTGCAAGACATTCCCCATCGTCACTCATTCAGTTACGTCATATTGGATGCCACCGGTGATTCGGCTATCGTGGAAGCCACGCCACGGGAAGTGAGCATACGCCATGCTAATGTGTGTACCAATCATTTTGAAAACATGCGGCATGAAAACAGGCATCATCTCGATGACTCGTATGCCAGGATAAGAGCAATCCATAAAGGTAGCCATTCCATCCATCAAATGTATGATGCCTTTCGTATGTTCAATGATACGGATAGAGGTGTTTTCTCGGACAAGTACAAAAACTGGGCTGGAACCATTCACACCTCAGCATACTTACCAAAAACAAGGAAAGCGTGGTTTGCCCTTGGCGGTAATCGTGAGCCGTTCATTTTTGATTTTGATAAATGGTTGAAAGGGAATGATTTCACGGCATCACGTGTTCTTGGAGAAGTTGATACGGAAATGCCGTTTGCCCATATGGATCCTCATAGCAAAAAATGATATAGGTAAAAACATTGATGAAAAAGTGGATGGCCATATTTTTCTGATACATTATCTTCTTTTTAAGTCCGTCATAGAGAACGAAAATAGCAGCAATCGAAACGATGGTATAAACATCCGGATTGCTGCTTTTGCAGGTGTTATTGTGTCAGACTGAGACACGTATTGAAATGGGGTTTTCCAATGCCTTGTAAGGGGTATAGGATATGAGTTAGGGTTGGGATAAATTTCTATAATCCATTGTACCTGTTTCTGAACAATATGATCGGTGGTTTTCATACGTGTTGCCCTTTAAAGGATCTATGTTTTTATACCCTTATCTCTTGTAGTCGTTGGAATCGTTGGGGTAAACTATATACAAAATTGAAATGGATATGTGAAAAAGTATCGTAAACAACGTATAATATAAAACAGCTTGTATCAGGTTTTGTATTTTGAATACGGATATTTTGATGAAATGAAACATTGTCAATTTCATGTTCATATCCGCGTATCAAATTCGGGGGTATAAAGGTGGTATCAATTGAATGGAATTTACCCAAGCTTCTATGTTAGCATTGTTGAAAATTATTGCTATTGATATTGTTTTATCTGGTGATAATGCAATCATCATTGCACTTGCAACGAAGAATCTGCCAGGTAAAACCCAAAATAAAGCCATTGCAATTGGTACAGTCGGAGCTGTCATCTTGCGGATTATTTTGGCCGTTATCATTGTTTATTTATTGCAGATTTCATATATACGTATAATCGGAGGGGTTTTGTTATTATGGGTTGCGTATAACTTGTTGGTGGAAAAGCCGGAAAAGGATAAAAATGTTCAATCATCAAGCAGTTTATGGAAAGTTGTAGGTACGATTATAGTTGCTGATGCGATCATGAGTCTTGATAACGTCGTCGGGATTGCTGCAGCAGCAAAAGGACAGACCATCTTGATTGTCATAGGTGTGGCGATCAGTATCCCGTTTATGGTTTTTGGTTCCAAATTGATTGCAAAAATCATGAAAAAACATCGGTGGGTTGTCTATATAGGTGCGGCAATTATTGCATGGACAGCTGGAGACATGATGACAGAAGATAAATATGTTACCCAGGAACTTCATATGAAGGAAGGGATTTGGGTTTATTTATTTGCCACGAGTCTGACATTGATCGTTCTTTTATTGGGTATGTTACGCAATTCTCAAAAAAGAAATGAAGTGAAATCGTGATGTTCGGTTTTATGGTTAATCCGTTGTTTTTTTGGGATGATATGTATGAGGGTTCATTGTTTTTGCATTCATTTTATCCAATAGAACACGATACTAATGTTATTAATTTAAATATAGAAGTTTAATGGAGGGTCGTATAATGAAACTTTTTCAAGTGAGGAAAGGACAGTTTGTATTCTATAATAATGAATTGCATAAGGTCTACTCGGTTAAACCGATGTTCAGAAAATCTGTACACTTATATCGATTGAAGGATATGCAGCAGATTCTGACAAGCGCCAGCGCCATATCGTATTATAAACCGAAACATGGGGATACTTTCATTTTTTACGGTAAACGGTATACAATCGATCAAGATACCAAACCAAATCCAGGAGACTACATTTTGATTACAAAGCCGACACCTGATCTTCTGGATCATTATTCACTGAATGATATCGAAAAAGTGGATACGATTGAAAACAGTAATGTCATTACAACCCGTGATAATGGGGTGAAACATAATGAATATGTCGTGTTGGTCCCCGGGCGGCAAGACAACACTCAAGAAATAGCTTATTATGACAAAAGCCTGGTACCGGAAGCTCAACAAATAGAAGATGAATCCGTCCATTATTTAGCAGAAAAATACTATGAACATCCTGTCGTCGGTGATGTATACATGGATGTCAATCAAAAGGTAAAAGCAATGGTTGTGGCAGTATCAGATGAAGAGGTCACACTCGGACACGGTGTTACAGTGCATCTGTCAGACTTGATGAATGAAGCGAACTATGTTTTTGTCAATCGATTGGGTGACGCATAGGAGCTTATGACACATTTATGAAAGAGAAAGATGGCATTCGGCAGTGAGCCGCTGCGCTTAAGACGGTGGCGAGCTCGCCTTTAGCATTATGACAGCCCAAAGCCGACACATCTAACCTTCAAGTTGGGCAATGGCTTTGTAGCCTAGAATGTTAATCGGATCTTTTGGGCTGGAATATGGCGGGGCATAAGCAAGTTCCAGCTCAGCTAAATGATATATGGTCATATTTCCTTTCATAGCTGTTGCTAGAACGGCGTGTCGTTTATCCACACCTCCGTATCCGACCACCTGAGCACTATAGATAATCCCCGAAGTGGCATTGAATAGAATTTTCAATGTCAGTTTTTGTGAGCCCGGATAATAACCAGCGTGTTCATAGCCGTGCAAAATCGTTTCCTCGAATGGATCGTTCATTTCCTTCAAGGTACGCGATGTATTCCCGGAAGCGGCTATGGTTAAGTCGAATACTTTTAAAATCGACGCTCCGATTGAACCATTATATGATACAGATTCTCCCGATAGATGCGAGGCAATGACATAAGCTTGGCGGTGTGCAGGTCCTGCCAAGGCAATATGGCGTGGTGCGCCATTTTGGAAATCTCTAATTTCGACTGCATCTCCCAATGCATAGATATCCTCATCATTTGTTTGCATAAATGCATTCACCGCAATCGTCTCTTTTATACCTAATTTAAGGGATGCTTTTTTTGCGAGAGACGTATTTGGCTGAATGCCGACGGCAAGTATCGTCATTTCCGCCTCGACTGTTTGCCCACTATGCAAGTGTAAGACTTTCCCGTTGTGGGAAAAAGACTCCACACCATCATTTAAGAGAACATGAACCCCATTATTTTCAAGTTCTTCCTGTATCATCGCTGCCATATCTTTATCAACGATATTCATCACTTGGTCGGAACGATTGATAAGTGTACATTCAATTCCGATAGCCCGTAAATTTTCAACCATTTCCATCCCGATAAAACCGGCTCCGATAACAGCTGCGGATGTGGGTTTTTCTTTATCGATATAGGATTGGATACGATCCATATCCGGGATGGTGCGTAGAGTGAATGTATTTGTCGGCTGCATCCCTTCCATGTCTGGTCTGATAGGAGTCGCACCGGGTGCTAATATCAGTTTGTCATATGTTTCAGTATAGGTTTGCTGGGTGTTTTGTATGTGTATGGCTTTGTTATGGCGTTCAATATCAATCACCTTTGATTGAAGTCGAACATCGACATCATATTTTTTGGAAAAGCCATCCGTAGATACAAGTAGTTTATCTCGAGATTCAACAACATCGCCTATATAATAAGGCATGCCACAGTTGGAAAATGCAATTTCATCGCCTTTTTCAAATAAGATAATGGTTGCTTCTTTGTCTTTGCGCCGGATTTGAGAAGCAACAGTCGCCCCACCGCCGACACCACCGACAATCAGAATACGTTTGGACAATTTACTCTCTCCTTATTTCATTGGTATGCATAGTATACCCTTTTTTGGGCTGAACAAGCATTTTTGAAAATATGAAAACGACAAATCCCTAGCTCCCTTAAACGGACCGGTTTAAATTTCGGTACGTAAGTGCCACAGCTCCGGAAAGAATGTGTGATCAAGTACTTTTTTGAGATACCCTACACCTGATGATCCACCTGTTCCTTTTTTATGGCCGATGATTCGTTCAACTGTTTTCATATGATGGAACCGCCATTGTTGGAAACGGTCTTCAATGTCAACTAATTTTTCCGCCAGTTCGTATAATTCCCAGTGTGTTGACACATCTTTATAAACTTGTAGCCATGCATCTTGAACAGATTGGTTACGTTGATATGTCTTGGAAACATCTCGCGACAGAATTTCTTCAGGGATAAAAAAACCTTTTCGTGCCAATAGTTGGATGGCAACATCATATAATCCCGGGGAATGATAGGCTTGTTTTAATATGGAGTGTATTTCCGAATCATTTTCATAGATTTTAAGGATATAAGGTGTTTTATACCCAAGCGCGAATTCGACCAATCGATATTGATAGGATTGAAAGCCTGACGCCTGACCAAGCTTATCCCTGAATTCCATATATTCTGACGGGGTCAATGTAGCCAGGACGTCCCATGCTTGGATAAGTTGAATCTGTATTCGTGAAACACGCGTGAGCATTTTAAAAGACGTTTGCAAATCGTTTTGTTTGATGGCTTCGATTGCGCCAGTCGTTTCATGAATGATCAGTTTCAACCATAGCTCACTCACGTGATGTATGACAATGAATAGCATTTCATCATGATGGTCTGTCAACTGTTTTTGGCTACCGAGCAATGTTTCCAGTTGCAAATAATCGCTATAGGTCATCTTTTCAAGGAAATCGGTCTGAATATCTTTTTCGGATTGGAATGCTTTTGGGGTATCAGTCATTTTTCAATTCTCCTTTTCAGCATGAATTGGACGGATGACAGCACGGACAGGGCTCCCGTCTGCCCCTTGAATCGCCAAAGGCAGTGCAATCAGTTCATAATCACCCGGCTGTACATCATCAAGCATGATATTTTCCAGTATATTGATATCCTGATTATATAATGCATGGTGGATGGGTAAGTCTTTGCTTTCAACGGTATCCACGGATGGTGCATCAATCCCGAGCAGACGGACACCTTTTTCACGCAGGAATGGTGCGACATCAACTTCCATGACAGGATATGCGTCAGGAAATCGTTTAGGGTTGTTGGGAAGGGATGTATAAAGTAACAAGCGTTCCGGACAGTCATTCCATGCCAATTTATCCAATGTTTTTACAGAAATCGTATCGTTATGACTGACATCGATTACTCTTGCAGTTCCAATATAACGCTCTAAATCCAATTGATCGATAGTTTGTCCATTTGAATCATAATGGAAGGGTGCATCGACATGCGTGCCCGTGTGTAAGCTGGCAGACATCTGACCGATATTGACCGAGCCTGATTGTTCCTTGGTTAAGGTCGGTGAATAGGTAAACGGCTCATCTCCGGGCCAATGTGCCATGTCATTTGTCAGGGGTTGTGAAATATCAATCCAATTTGTTTTTGTCATTATGCAATCACTCCTCGTTTATTTTCGAATGTTTTGTAACGGTCTTCGTCCATGATTGTTTTTAAAATCTGTACGGCTTTCCAAACATCGGTAAAGGAATTATATAATGCGACAGGCGCCAGTCTGATACCGTTCGGGTTGCGGAAATCCGGGATAACGCCGTCTTGTTTGAGTGCTTTTGAAATACGTGCTGCTTCCGGATGTTCCAGAAAAATATGCCCACCACGTTCCAAGTCATCAACTGGGTTGGCGATGTTGAAGTCATAATCGGCCAACTGAGAACGCACGAGCCGCATCATAAAATCCGTCAGTTGCAATGACTTTTTGCGGATGTTTTCAATGCCTGCTTCCTGAAACATTTCCAATGAGCCGATAAGCGGTGCAGCACTTAAAACGTGGGGCGTCCCGATTTGATATGCACCTGCATCCCCGGCGGGCGTCAGGTCATGTTCCATATCAAACTGTTTCGTTTTATCAGAGCTGAACCAACCGGCAAGCCCCGGGGTCTTCCCGAAATGTTTTTCATTCACATACAGTCCACCGACACTGCCAGGACCGGCGTTCAGATGTTTATACGTGCACCAGAAGGCAAAATCGACATCCCATTCTGAAAGTTTATGGGGGATGGCGCCTATGGAATGACATAGGTCAAACCCAATCAGTATATTTCGCTTATGCGCTTCCTTCGTCAATGTTTCCATATCCAAAATCTGACCACTTCGATAAAGGACACTCGGCAGGACAATAAGTGCAATGTCATCTGTCATATGGTCGATGATTGTTTTTGTGTTGAATGTATGACCGTCATCACTTTTTACTTGTATAAGCGCTTTATCCGGTTCGAAACCTTTTAGAACTATTTGACTTTTCATGGCATAGATGTCAGAAGGAAAATTCAATTCGTCTGCCAGTATTTTTGATCGATGATCTTTTGGTGTGTAAAAACTGCTGATGAGCTGGTGCAAGTTAAGTGTGGTTGAGCCGGTGATAAGTACTTCATCGGGTGAGGCTCCGATTAAGGGGGATGTTTTTTCTCCCAGGTTTTCCGATAGATAATACCAAGGATGTTCTCCTTCTGTCCAACCGTCAATGGCAAACGTTTTCCATGATTCCAGAAGCTTATAAAGGGATTGCTCAGCCCTTTTGGATAATAGACCTAATGAATTTCCGTCAAGATAGATAGTGTTTTCCGGGATGTAGAATTCTTTTTGAAAAGATCGGAGTTCATCGTTGTTATCCATTCTTTCGGCATATGCTTGACTCAGTTCCATTGATATACACCTCATTTAAATAACGTGATATATATTATTTTAACATACTAAAAATATAGAAGGATGGGGAACTTCAAAAAGAATCAGCCTTGAACGATTGTTGCACAAAGCGATTGTCATAGTGAATCAGGGTCGTGCCAAGGGAATGCCAATTATTTTTTGTAAACGGTTGCAATCCAAAAATCACTGATTTATAATTGAATTAAGATTGTGAAATGTCATTTCATTTAATGAAATCGAGGGATGCAAATGGAGTATGCTTCAGATACCATTCGTACTTTGCCGCCTTATTTATTTTCAGAGATTCAAAGGAAACGAGAACAGATTGAAGCAAAAGGGACAGATGTCATAGATCTGGGTATAGGGGCACCTGATCTGCCCACCCCGAATTTTATTGTCGACACATTAACGGAAGAAGCCGGACAACCCGAAAATCATCGCTATCCAAGCTATAGTGGGATAAAAGAATTTAAAGAAGCGGTTGCTTACTTTTATAAAACGCACTATGATGTGACGCTTGATCCTGATACAGAGGTAGTCGCGTTAATCGGATCGAAGGAAGGATTGGCCCATTTGTTGCAAGCCGTCTTGAATCCTGGCGATGGTGTTCTTGTGCCAGACCCTGGGTATCCTGTATATTCAACAGGTGTGCATCTTGCCGGAGGAAAGTCAATACCGCTCCCACTAGATCCGGATAATGGATATGTTCCGTTATATAATCGAGTGTCATCATCTGATAAGGATCTGTCCAAATTAATGCTTTTGAATTATCCAAGCAACCCGACAGCGGCTTCGATAAAAATCGACACATTTTTGGAAGCGGTGTCATTTGCAGGGAAGCATGATTTATTGCTAGCCCATGATGCAGCATATGATCTTGTTACATTTTCCGGTTATAAAGCACCTAGTGTTTTGCAAGTACCAAGGGCTAAAGAATATGCTGTCGAATTTGGATCTTTGTCGAAAAGTTTTAGTATGACCGGATGGCGCATAGGATATATGGTTGGGAATAAAACAGCTGTTAACGCACTTGCAACGTTAAAAAGCAATTTAGACTCTAGTCAGTTCATTCCCATCCAAAAGGCGGGCGCAATCGCATTAAAAAGCAATTTAGAGACCGTCTCGGACTATAATCGTATTTATGAAACGAGGATGGAGGCGCTATACGATGGTTTGCGGGATTTAGGATTCAGAGTTGATAAACCAAAAGGAACCATTTTTGTGTGGGTACAGGTTCCGGAAGGCTATACTTCAACGGCTTTTGCAGACAAACTTTTGGAAGAAGCAGGCATCATCGTTACTCCCGGCAATGCATTTGGTTCAGGCGGTGAAGGTTATTTCCGTATAGCGCTTTCCGCATCGAAAGAGCGACTAGAAGAGGCTCTGGAGAGATTGGGGAAAATTAACTTGGAAGAAGGTGACAAATGAATGAGTAAAACAATACCGGCATCAAAAGACCGTGTTACTGCTGCTGAGTCGATTGTTGAATGTATAAGACTTGAGAACATCCAAGCAGCCTTTTGTGTGCCGGGAGAAAGTTATTTACCTGTTTTGGATGCATTGTATGATGCAGATGACGTGAAACTTGTTTCTGCAAGACATGAGAGCGGTGCAGCTTTCATGGCAGAAGGGTATGCAAAATCGACACTGAAGCCCGGTGTCGTGTTCGCGACAAGAGGTGTCGGGGCTGCGAACTTATCGATTGGTGTCCATACAGCTTATCAGGATTCAACACCCATGGTCGTTTTTTTGGGGCAGGTTCATCGTGATTTTAAAGGGCGGGAAGGGTTTCAGGAAGTTGATTTGGAAGCATTCTTCCGTCCAATCACGAAATGGGCGACAGAGGTGGAAGATCCTCGTCGTATGGTTGAAATTGTACAACGGGCTTTAAGAGTTGCACAGTCCGGCAGACCCGGACCTGTTGTCGTTTCACTGCCGGAAGATGTGCTAGCTGTCGAGACAGATGTGTATTATGGTAAAGCGTTCCATAAGTCTGCACCACGGCCATCGAAAAATGAAATAAGCCATGTGACAGAGGTGCTGAAAGAATCCAAGCAACCCGTTTTAATCGCTGGAGGAGGTGTGAAATGCTCTCGAGCGGAAGACGCTCTTGTGTTATTTGCGGAGAAATACAATATTCCAGTCATTGCAGCCTTTCGCAGACACGATGTATTTCCGAATGATCATAAGCAATATGCGGGTCATCTGGGACTTGGAACCAATCCGGAGATTTTGCGGACGATTCATGAAGCGGATACCATACTCGCATTTGGAACAAGGTTATCAGAAGTGACAACACAAGACTATCAAATCATTTCACGTGATCAACAGCTGATCCATATCGATATCGAACCCGATATGATCGGTAAGGTATATACACCCGAAATCGGTATCGTCAGTGATTTACACGAAGCTTTATCTGATTTGTTGACGATGGAACTACCTGCATCATGGTCGGATTGGAGCCGGATTGCCAACGAGCGTTATGTATCGGCGAGTCGTTTGCAAGTCTCCGAAGTCGATATTCTCAATAAACAAATAATGGCTTATTTGGCAGAGCGATTACCCGCGAATACACTGTTGACGAATGACGCAGGTAATTTTGCCGGGTGGTTACATACCTTTTATCCGTTCAAGGAAAAGCATACGTATGTAGGTCCGACATCAGGGGCAATGGGATATGGCATGCCAGCGGCACTAGGGGCAAAACTTGCCTTTCCCGACAAAACCGTTGTGGCGTTATCCGGTGATGGTGGTTTCATGATGACTTTCCAGGAGCTTGAGACAGCCGTAAGAAATAATATTCCGGTTATTTGTCTTGTGTTCAACAATGAAATGTACGGTACCATACGTATGCATCAGGAGAAACATTATCCACATCGGGTAGTAGGAACAGACCTTGGCAGTGTTTCATTTGCTGATTTGGCAAAAAGCGTCGGTGCAAAAGGATATCGGGTTCATGACATGGATGAATTCGCAAAAGGTTTTGATTCTGCTATGAAAGAACGCTTTCCAGCCGTTATCGAGGTCATGACATCGAAGGAAGATATCTCGGTTACATCGACCATTTCTGATATCCGCAAGAAAAAAGGGACTTGAATCCCATAATGATACTACTATTTATTCCAGGAGGTATAATGCATGAGTAAATCACTATTAGAGGTACAAAAACTATCAAACTATATTGATGGAAAGTGGGTAGAAGGTGAAAAATATGGGCATGTGATCAACCCAGCGACAAATGAATCGATTGTTGAGGTGCCGTTATCCGGAAAGGATTCTGTCGATGCGGCTGTAGAAGCAGCAACAAAGGCTCAGAAGGAGTGGGCACTTGTTCCAGCCCCAATGCGTGCAGAAGTATTATTTAAAATCGGAAGTCTGATGAAGGAGCGAAAAGAAAGACTTGCCCAACTGTTGACGATGGAAAACGGAAAGGTCATCGAGGAGGGCCGCGGTGAAGTCCAAGAAGGGATTGATATGGCATTCTATATGGCTGGTGAAGGTAGACGCCTCTTCGGGCAGACGACACCTGCCGAATTATATAATAAGTTTGCTATGAGTGTACGTGCGCCGATTGGTGTAGCTGGCATTATCACACCTTGGAATTTCCCGATCGCAATCGCATCATGGAAATCGTTCCCGGCAATCATTGCAGGTAATGCTGTTGTCTGGAAACCAGCGACTGAAACCCCGATTATGGCTTATGAAATGACGAAAATCTACGAAGAAGCGGGATTGCCAAAAGGTGTCATCAACGTTGTATTCGGCACCGGCAGTGATGTAGGTGATGCAATGGTTCACCATGACGGCATCAAACTTATTTCGTTCACCGGCTCCAATGATACAGGCCGTAATATAGCAGGTGACTGTGGGCGCCAATTGAAGAAAGTCTCGCTTGAAATGGGAGGCAAAAATGCTGTCATTGTGATGGATGATGCGGACCTTGAATTGGCTGTCGAAGGAATCCTTTGGAGTGCCTTTGGAACAAGTGGTCAAAGATGTACAGCCTGCAGCAGGGTAATTGTTCATGAAGATGTCAAAGAAAAATTGGAAAAACGTCTCCTGGAGGAAATGGAACATCTGACAATCGGTGATGGATTGGATGAATCGAATAAGGTAGGGCCGATCATCAATCAAAAAGGGATGGATAAAATCAAAAAATATATGGACATCGGGAAGGAAGAAGGGGCCAAGTTACTTGCTGGTGGGCACGAGTTGACCGGTGGTTCCCATGATAAAGGGCATTATTTTGCACCAACATTGTTTACCGATGCCACTAAAGAAATGCGCATTTCCACCGAAGAGATTTTTGGTCCGGTTGTATCCTTGATACCGGTTAAAAGCTTTGAAGAAGCTATAGAGGTCAATAATAATGTCGCTTACGGCTTATCCAGTTCCATTTTTACGGCTGATGTTAATCGTGTATTCAAAGCACAGCGAGACTTGGACACCGGTATTGTATATGTGAATGCCGGAACGACAGGGGCCGAAATCCACTTGCCATTTGGCGGTACAAAAGGAACCGGCAATGGACACCGTGACTCAGGTGTGCAAGCGTTGGATGTCTTCACGGAATGGAAAGCGGTGTATGTCGATTATAGTGGAAAATTACAACGGGCGCAGATCGATAATTAAGGTGAAAAGAAAGCTGAAAGGTATATGTGTATGAATCAATCTTATGACGAGGAGTGTTGTTTATGAAAATAGGTGTATTAGGATCGGGATTGATGGGAAAAGAAGCTGTAAGAGACTTGGCAGCCTCAGAAAACGTACATGAAGTAGGTCTTGCGGATGTGGATATAGAGCGAGCACAGGAAGTCGTCAATCAGCTGAAATCTCCTAAGTTAACGGCATATCAGGTGAATGCCAAAGATGAAGATGATTTAGCCGATTATATGCAGAAATTCGATGTGATCATCAATGCCTTATTTTATTCCTTCAATGAAACGGTCGCCAAAACAGCGATTAAAGTCGGGGTAAACTCGGTAGATCTGGGAGGTCACATCGGACATATAACTGATAAAGTATTGGATTTGAAAGACGATGCAAAATCAGCTGGGGTCACATTGATTCCCGATCTCGGTGTCGCACCAGGTATGATAAATATTCTCTCCGGTTATGGCGTCGGGAAATTGGATAAAACGGAATCAATCAAACTATTTGTTGGAGGTATTCCTGTCCGTCCGGAACCTCCCCTTGAATATAATCATGTTTTTTCCATGGAAGGTGTATTCGATCATTACACTGATCCGGCTTTGATTATGCGCGATGGGATTAAGCAGGAAATTGAGTCATTGACAGAAGTGGAGCGCGTTCACTTTGAAAAGTTCGGTCCGATGGAAGCTTTCCATACATCGGGAGGCACATCGACATTATCCATTTCCTATCCGCATCTCAATACTTTGGAATATAAAACGGTCCGTTATCCGGGACATGCGGAAAAGTTCAAGCTCCTGGTTGATTTGAATTTGACCAGGATGGATTACGAAGTGGATGTAAATGGAGAAAAGCTCAACCCCCGTGAAGTGCTGTTGAAAGTACTCGATCCGATAGTCGAACTTGGTGAAAAAGACGATGCCGTATTACTCCGGGTCGAGGTTTCCGGTCTGAAAAATGGCGCTCCTGCAACCTATTCGTATGAAATGACGACATATAAAGATCGCGAAACTCAGGTAACAGCCATGGCACGTGCTACAGCCAACACCATTTCAGTTGTTGCGCAAATGATCGGCAATGGCAGTATCTCAAAACGGGGTGTCTATCCACCTGAACAAATCGTACCAGGGGAAGTATATATCGATGAAATGAAAAAACGGGATGTTCATATATACGAAACCGAGCAACACGAAAAACAGCATGTCCATCATTAAACAAAATAGGGCTGGGGCACATTTTAATAATGATACTTTTGTCCCGGCCGCTGATTTTTCAGATACATCATATAGGGAGTCAGTACATATGAATCAAAGTGTAAAAAAGGCATTGGGTCTTCTTGAATTATTTACGGAAGATAGGCCTGAGCTGACATTAAAAGACATAGCGGATCTATCCGGTATGCCGAAGCCAACGGTATACCGATTATTGACGACTTTGGAAGCGAGTGGATTTCTGTATAAAATTAAAGATAATGTCCATGATAGCCGCTACCGTCTAGGGTTGAAACTGCTTGAGTTAGGTCAGATGGTCTCCAACCAATTGGAACTTCGGGAAATCAGTTTGCCTTTTATGGAACGATTGGCTAATGAAATCAATGAAGTGATCCATTTAGTCATTATCCATCAAAACAAAGCGACTTATATTGAAAAAGTGGATAGTACTAGAGCACTTCGTCTATATACACGTGTCGGCAAAAGTTTGCCATTATACATTGGATCGGGACCGAAATTATTGCTCGCTTTTTTACCGGAAGAAAAGCAAGACGAAATCTTAAATGAACCTTCTTTTAACACTTATATTCAAGGCCATGGACGGAATATCGAAAATTTCCAGTCGGAGCTGGCAACCATCCGCAAAACAGGTTATGCATATAGTGTTGGTGAGCAAGATGCCGATACGACAGGGATTTCGTATCCCGTATATAATCACCTCAATGAAGTTGTTGCGGCACTTGCAGTCAGTGGTTTATCAAGTCATTTTGCAGGTGATAATTTGTATGCCATTAAACAGAACACGAAACGGAATGCTGAGTTGATTTCAAGACAATTGGGATACGTCGGCAAGATGTAGATATGGTTTTGCCTGAATTTGGCTGCGAGTATATATCATTGTTGTAGATGTCCCTTAAAGTTATGGGACAGGTCGATAATATGTTTGTGATTTAAGTCATAAGACATATATAGTAGTGCTGAATCCTTCAGAGTGGGTTTTTTTGTTTTTATCGATTTCTTTCCTGTGTTTTCGACACGCATTTCAATATCTCCTGTCCTATTTCCACATAAACAGTAGTATAAAAGAATCATTTTCAAAGACCTATATACACAATATTTACCACTGGCTATTTAGACCTACTCAGTTTAAATCTATCATGATAGGCATTCAATAGATTACCATATATTTTACTAGTCGTTTCTCCCTAATTTAAAATGACTTAATATTAGTCCAAATCTATCAATTTAACATATAAGAGGAAAAAGTGACAACATTCGACACCATTTTTGTTTGTTTTCGTTTACGGTGGATGTAGTAGTTAAAGGGAGCGCCTACAAGGCATGCTTGAGTAGGGGAGGGGGGTACTTAGAACGTTTCCTTATGTTTAGCACATTTTCTTAAGCATTGAACTACTATTTTCGAAAAATATGCACGCGTTTGACATTTGGAGGGAGGAAGGATTTTTGACAAAAAGAAAAAGGCAAGTCAGGTCATTTAGTATCATAGCCTCTATCTTATTGATTTTTTCCCTTTTCACACCAGGGACGATAGGTGCAGAGGCGAATGATAGTACAAAGGAATCGCTCGTGAATTCGAAAACGGCGACATCTAAAGTCAGTAGTCGTCTAGTCGATGAATTTGAGGAATCGGAGAAAGTGACATTTCTCGTCAAGCTTAAGGATAAGGCAGATACGGATAAAGCGGTAGAGGAAGCTCAGGAAAAAGCGGAAAGTAATCAGTTGAGCGCTAAAAAGAGTGAATTCTTGCAGCGTTCTTCAGTTATTTCCGAATTAAAGACGCATGCTACAGAATCGCAGCAACGCCTTGATAGCTATTTGACAAAGGCAGCAGAGGATGGTAACGCTGAAAATGTCCATTCATATTATATTGTGAATGCTATGGCTGTTACAGCTACAAAAGAAGTAGCCCAAAAAATCTCTGCTTTCGATGAAGTGGAAAAGATTTTGCCGAATGAAGAACGTGAAATCATTTCCCCTGTTGAAACAGAGGGAGAACCGGTCGATGATGATGACATTGAATGGAACGTTGATCGTGTCAATGCTCCACAAGCTTGGGACATGGGCTATGATGGGACAGGAACTGTAATTGCTTCCATCGACACGGGTGTGCAATGGGATCATCCAGCACTAAAAGAGAAATATCGTGGCTATGATAGCGAAAGTGATGAAGTGGATCATAGTTTCAGCTGGTATGATGCAACAGCTGGAGAAAGTGAACCATATGATGATCAAGGTCATGGTACACATACAATTGGAACGATGGTTGGTGGTGAATCAGACGGTTCCAACCAGGTAGGTGTAGCACCAGGCGCGAAATTCATTTCAGTTAAAGCATTTACAGAAGCTGGTGGATCTGATGCCGATTTGCTTGATGCGGCTGAATGGATCATGGCGCCAACAGATGAAGATGGCAATGAGCGTGCTGACTTGGCACCAGACGTTGTGAATAACTCATGGGGCGGTGGACCCGGCCTTGATGAATGGTATCGTGATGTTGTAAAGGAATGGCGTAATGCTGAAATCTTCCCTGAGTTTTCCGCAGGTAACGTTGATTTATTCAACCCAGGCGGACCAGAGTCGATTGCAGCTCCTGCAAACTATCCTGAATCATTTGCAACAGGTGCAACTGATAAAGATGATGATTTGGCGGACTTCTCTTTGCAAGGGCCATCTCCATATGATGAAGTCAAACCGGATATTTCCGCACCTGGGGTCAGCATACGTTCAGCGATGCCAGGGGATGAATATGGCCTGAATGATGGGACCTCGATGGCAGGCCCAGCGGTATCTGGTGTTGCCGCACTCTTACGTCAGGTCAATTCCAATATAAGTGTGGAAGCGATGGAAGAAGTGTTGACATCAACAGCGACACCGCTTACAGATGATGAATTCCCTGATAGTCCAAATAATGGCTATGGTGCAGGATTGGTTGATGCCCAAAATGCCATCAGTTCGTTGGAAGATGGACTGGGAACATTGGAAGGGAATGTATCAGGTGAAGGATCAGAAGATGGGGATGCAGAAGAAGATTCAGTAAAACTTGGTGTCATGGGTGTAGATGACAATGCGAACCAGCTTCAGCCTGTCAAAGATGGCAAGGACTCTGTAGGTGTCAATGATGACGTTACAGAAGGTGAACCACTCGATGCAACCGTTACAGTAGTTGATACGGATCGTTCGGTTAATACCGATCCGGAAGATGGTTCTTATTCCTTGACGCACCCAGCGGGTGACTTCACAGTAATGGCGGAAGCATATGGTCATATATCAGAAGAGCAAGATGTTTCTATAGAAGATGACGAAACAACTGAAGCCAATTTTGCTTTGGAAGAGGAAGCGAATGGAGTCGTTCAAGGTACCATTACAAACGAATCCACTGGAGATGCGGTAGAAGATGCTACTGTCTTGCTTGAAGAAGACGCAAACGTTGATCCTGTCACAACGGATGAGGATGGACATTATGAATTAACCGCCTACGAGGGCGAGTATACAATGAAAGTGATGGCGAAAGACTTCCACAGTGCAACAGTAGATGTGACTGTGACAGAAGAAGGCGTAGAAGCTGATGTAGAATTAGAACCATTCTACACGTATCCTGGTGATGAAATCGCTTATGATGACGGAACTGCAGATAACGCACGTGCCTTTTATGATGCGGGTAACGGCTGGGCAGTCAAAATGTCACTACCGGAGGGTAAAGATACAGCACTCGTAACAGATGGTGTCTTTAAGTTCTGGGGCGAAGAGTTCCCTGAGCCAGGTGGTACTGAATTCCAGGTAGAAGTGTGGGATTCATCAGGTGAAGATGGTCTACCGGGTGAAAAGATAGCTGGTCCTATAGATGCAGAAGCCGTGCGTGATGAAACGGACTGGACAGTTGTCGATTTGGAAGATGAAAGCATCATTGTCGATGATGATTTCTATATGGTGTATATTCAGACAGCTGTAAATACTGAAGCACCAGGATTAGCAACGGATGAGACAAGTCCGAATGCTGAAAGAAGCTATCAGTATGTAAGTGGTGATTGGGAAGCGTCTCCTGCAGATGAAGGAAATTACATGATTCGCGCTCGCGTGGATTATGAAGTGGAAGAACCCGTCATTGAATCTCCAGAAGATGGAGATATCACCAACGAAGAAGAAGTGACCGTAGAAGGTACAGCTTCTCCGACAACTTCGATAGAGCTGCAGAACAATGGTGAAGAAGTTGATACGGTAGAGGTTGACGATGATGGTAACTTCTCTGTTCCAGCTACACTTGAAGAAGGTGCCAACGAACTTGTTGCCGTTTCTCAAGTAGATGGAGACAATGCTGGCGAATCAGAAGCCGTAGAAGTGACACTGGATACAGAAAGCCCCGAATTGACAATCGATAGTCCGGCGGATGGTGACAAGACCAATCGCGAAACAGTAACCGTTGAAGGAACCGTTGCGGATGATAACCTTGATACAGTAACCGTTAATGGTGAAGAGGCAGATGTCTCCGATGGGGATTATTCCAAACGGATTCTATTGGACAACGGCGAAAATACGATTGACGTTGTAGCGACAGACAAAGCAGGGAATGAGGCGACTGAATCGATTACAATCGATGTGCAGTATGATGCACCAGAAGCCGAAAACCTGACTCCGGATGAGGATGTTGATCTATCGACGGGTGAATCCGTGAAAATCGAATTTGACAGTGAGCCTGGATTGAAGCCAACTTTCTTCATTCATATGCCACTGACAAATAATGAAAAGCAGATTGCCAATGCCACGGAGCTTCCAATGATGGAGGAATCTGAGGGTCATTATGTCGGTTATTGGACAGTACCACAAGGTGTTGAAGCCGATGGTGGTGTTGTTGAAGTGAAAGTAACCGACGATTATGGCAACGAAACACGTCAAGAGGCAGATGGTAAACTGTTTATCAATCAGTAATCCGATGCTTGCAAACAATTAAATATATGTCCCGAATGTGGCTGTTTCTGAGATGACTTGATTTCTATGCCACATGCATTAAAAATGATCCCGATTAGTATTTTTCGCTAATCGGGATCATTTTAATGAAAATTTGCTATGTTTCACATCGGTCACATTATTTTGATCAGCCTTCTTGTTTCAAATGCCTATTGAAATGAACTTTTGTTCCATGAATTCTTCCATTCCGTGATGACCGCCTTCTTTACCGTTGCCCGATTGTTTAATACCACCAAACGGTGATTCAGGCATCGATGGGAAGACATCGTTGACACCGACAATGCCATATTCGAGCTTTTCGGATACACGTAACGTTCTCGACGTTGATTCGGTGAAAATATAAGCAGCCAAACCATAATTGGTGTCATTCGCTTTTTGGATGGCGACATCATCTTCTGTAAATGTTTGGATGGGCAGCAATGGACCGAACGTTTCTTCGTTCATGAGTAACATATCATCCGTAATATTTTTGAGAACGGTAGGTTCATAAAAGTAACCTTTCATGTTTCCATTCCACTTATGTCCACCTGTCATGACTTGTGCACCTTTTTTAATAGCATCGTCCAAATGGCTTTGCACCTTTTCAGAGGCTTGTTCGTTAATAAGTGGTCCGACATCGACACCTTCTTCCATACCGGATCCGATTTTCATTTGCTCAACTTTTTCCTTCAATTTATTGGCGAATTCTTTGGCAACCGCTTCATGGACATAAAGACGGTTGGCACAAATACATGTCTGACCATTATTTCTGAACTTACTGGCAAGGGATAGCGTTGCAGCTTTATCCAAATCAGCGTCATCAAATACGATAATCGGAGCATGTCCACCGAGTTCCAGTGATACTTTTTTCATTTGGGCAGAACCTTCGCGCATCAAATATTTTCCGACATCTGTCGATCCAGTAAATGTAATCATGCGGACATCTTTATTTTCGAGCATTTCTTTTCCGATATCTTCTGCATTTCCTGTGATGAGATTGACCACACCAGCTGGCATTCCGGCTTTCTCAAAGATTTTTACAATTTCAATCGCTGAAAGAGGCGTTTCCGGCGATGGTTTCAATACAGCCGTACATCCTGCTGCAAGGGCAGGTCCAAGTTTACGCGTAATCATGGATGAAGGGAAGTTCCAAGGTGTTATCGCACCAACAACGCCCACTGGCTGTGGGATGACAAGCATGCGCTTTGATGAAACAGACGATGGAAGCCATTCACCATAAGCCCTTGATGCTTCCTCTGCATACCATAATAAAAAGTTGGCAGCTCCTTTCACTTCACCGATTCCTTCTTGAAGTGGTTTTCCTTGTTCTGTTGTCAAAATTTCACCTAATTGTTTGGCATTTTCATGCATTAATTCTGATGCTTTATAAAGGATGCGTGAACGTTTTCTGCCAGACATTTCGCTCCATGCGGGAAAAGCGCTCTTGGCAGCATCAATCGCATCACGAGTTTCCTGCATGCCGCCATTGGCAACATCGGTTATAGCTTCCAACGTTGCTGGATTATAGATGGTTTCCGTATTATTGGATTCGACTTCTCTCCACTCGCCGTTTATGAAAATACTTTTCGTTACATGTTCCAGCATGACTCTTTTCCCTCCTTATTTATTCAAGCAATAGTCATTTTCAAATCTGTTTATTTTCCTTCCCAAGCGGGTAGCATTTTATTTAATGTTTTGTCCTTCCGGTAACCTAGTACATATTCAGCTTGCATAATGGTATGGATTTCCCGTGTTCCTTCATAGATGACGGGCGCTTTGGAATTGCGCAGGTATCTCTCGACGGGATATTCATCTGAATAGCTGTAAGCCCCATGTATTTGCATTGCATCGTCCGCTGCTTTGTTGGCAAAATCGCAAGCCTGCCACTTTGCCAAAGATGTTTCGCGCGTATTGCGGACACCTTTGTTTTTCAATTCACCTGCCTTGTACACCAGTAATTGGCTCATCTGATAGCCAGCTTCCATTTTTGCAAGCATTTGTTGGACAAGTTGGTGTTTTCCGATGGGTTTTCCAAATGTCTCACGTTCATGACAGTACTCGGTACTTGCCTCAAGACAAGCCATAATTTGTCCGACGGCCCCGGCGGCTACGGTAAAACGTCCGTTGTCAAGTGATGCCATGGCAATTTTAAAACCTTCGCCTTCTTCTCCGAGTCGATTTTCTTTTGGAACTTTGATATCTTCAAAAAATATTTCCCCCGTATTTCCAGACCGAATTCCATGTTTTCCTTCAATGCCCTTCGAGGAAAAACCTTCCCACGAACGTTCAACGATAAAAGCCGATATACCATGGTGTTTTTTCGATTTATCGGTATAGGCAAATACAAGGAAGTGATCAGCGGTATCACATAGGGAAATCCAAGTTTTTTGTCCATTTAGTATATAATGATCATCTTTCTTTACTGCTGTGGATTCCAACGCAACAACATCTGATCCAGCACCGGGCTCGGTCAATCCGAATGCACCCATTTTTTCTCCTTTGGCTTGTGGAACGAGATATTTTTGCTTTTGTGCTTCATTTCCCCATTGCAAAAGAGACATACTATTCAGTCCGGTATGGACGGAAACTGCTGTGCGAAAGGCGGTATCGCCCCGTTCCAGCTCCTCACAGACGATGGCAAGCGCATTATAATCCATCCCGCTGCCGCCATATTTTTCAGGGATACAAACCCCCATCAACCCAAGATCTGCCAATTTATCGACGATAGCGGGATCAAAAGCTCCTTCACGGTCCCACTGATTGATATTTGGCATGATTTCTTTGTCGACGAAATTTCGGACTGTTTTTCTGAGCATGTTTTGTTCTTCGGTAAAGTCGAAATTCACACAATCATCTCCTATTCCTTCGATATATTATTTTTTATCTCAGCATTATGTTCCCCGGCATCGGGAGGGTGGCGTCGGACATCAACCGGTGTACGGGATAATTTTAAAGGACTGCCGATCATGCGTACTTTTCCGGCGGTTGGATGGTCTGCTTCCCAAAACATATGGCGAGCTTGTAGCTGTTCATCTTGTTCAACTTCATCCAATGTTTGGATGGGACCACATGGGATATTGCTTCTTTTACATTGTTCATACCAGTATGATGTGGTCTCTTTTTGAAATGATTCTTGCAAAATCGGGATAAGTGCTTTACGATTTTCCACTCGGTTGGGGTTGGTGGCAAAACGCTCATCATCAGGAAGTTCCGGATGTTTTAAAATATGGCAAAGTGTCTTGAATTGATTATCGTTACCGACCGCAATCACCATTTCTCCATTTTTTGTTTTGAATGTTTGATAAGGGACAATATTGGCGTGTGCATTTCCAAGGAGATCCGGTACGTTTCCGGACATCATATAATTGCTGCCGATATTGATAAGTGCACTGACAGCTGAATCATACAATGATAGGTCAATTTTTTGTCCTTTTCCCGATTTGATCCGTTCAAGTAACGCACTTTGAATGCCAATACAAGCATACAATCCTGTCAGAACATCTGTAATGGCAATACCGACTTTTTGCGGACCGGAATGGGTTTCTCCGGTGATACTCATCAATCCGCTCATCGCTTGGATGATGAAATCATAGCCGGGCATATCTTTATTCGGTCCCGTTTCACCAAACCCGGTAATAGAACAATAGACGAGCTGCGGATTAATAGCGGATAAGGTGTCATAATCAAGCCCGAAGCGTTCCATCGTTCCTGTTTTGAAATTATTGACGATGCAATCGCTTTCTTTTATAAGTTGCTTGATGAGCTTGACACCTTCCTCTGACTTTAAATCAACGGTAATGCTTTTTTTGTTCCGGTTTGCGCATAAGTAATAGGCGCTGACATCATTCTGGAAGGGTGGCCCCCATTTTCGTGTCTCATCACTTCCGCCAGGTGCTTCAACTTTAATCACTTCGGCACCCAAATCACCAAGAATCATGGTACAATAAGGTCCTGCCAATACACGTGATAAATCAAGTATCTTAAAGCCTTCAAGTGCCCCGGACATCTATTCACCCCGTTTCGTTATAAATCTAATATCATCATAAATATAAAAGGTTCATTTTCTATGTTGTATGTCTGTCTATATGTGTAAAAAAGAAGAGAGGAAAGTGATCAAAATTGACTGCTGTCTTATTTTTTGATAGTGACTGAATGGTAGTGTCGGATACGGCCATGGATAATGAAAAAACCTTGGTATGGATGTGCATATTGTGTTATGCATGTACTATTTTACGGGAAATAGTCAAAAATGTAAACGGTTTCGTATGACTTCAATCAATACATGTTGGCGATTTTTATCAAACTATTTCAAAGGGTGGATGGGCTATCGATTGAAGCTCATCCTATATATTCGAGTTTATAATGAATCTTTTTCATGTATCGTTAGGGGACGTATCCGATGTCATGGATAATATGATCGGAAATGTTTTAAGCCCTCCACAAATCATCTTATTAACTTACACTATACTTAATGACTTAAATTGCGATTAAAAAGGGGATTAAACAGCATGCCATTGGCACTCACGATATCAATACGTGAGTGCCGGTGCATGGGTATGCTTGTACAAAATCAACGTATTCAGGTTATTTAGCCGCTTTTTGCAGCTTTTGGATCATTTTCAGAGCTTTTCCGGTACCGATGGCAACAGATTCAAGTGGATTGGGGGCTATATGAACAGGTACAATGATTTCATCGGATAGCCATTCTTTCATCCCTTTTAACAGTGAGCCACCGCCTGTTATTACAATACCGTGGTCGACAATATCTCCACTCAATTCAGGTGGACAGTTTTCCAGCGTTGAACGTATGGCTTCAAGAATCTGCTGCAACTGTTCTTTCAGCGCACTATGGATTTCCGTCGATGTAACAGTGACCGTTTTTGGAAGTCCTGTTACCATGTCACGACCGCGGACTTCCATTGATTCTTCATCGTGATCAGGCAAGGCGTTCCCGATTTCCATTTTAATGTTTTCTGCCGTTCTTTCACCGACTAAAATATTATAATGCTTACGAATGTATTGGGTGATTTCTGAATCCATTTTATCTCCGCCGACTCTGATGGATTGACTGGAAACGACCCCGCCAAAAGAAATGATTCCGATTTCGGATGTACCGCCACCAATATCGACAATGACGTTAGCAATCGGCTCATCTACAGGTAGCTCGGAACCGATGGCTGCTGCAATGGGTTCTTCAATCAAATGCACATGTTTAGCACCATAACTTGTAACGGCATTGTGTATCGCACGGCGTTCAACAGATGTGCTTCCGGATGGTGTACATACAACGACTGTTGGTTTCCTGACCGAAATGCCCATCTTCTTATGGACGCGTTTCAACAAACTTTTCAACATCTGTGCTGTAACATCATAATCCGCAATGACACCGTCACTGAGTGGTCTTATGGCTACGATGTTTTTAGGTGTTTTACCGACCATTTCTTTTGCTTCAGACCCGACGGCAACGACTTGTTTTGTATTCATATCAATAGCAACGATTGATGGTTCATTCAATACGATTCCTTTAGTTTTAGAATAGATTAAAATATTTGCTGTACCTAGGTCAATTCCAATTTCTGCGGTTGAAAACATGTTTAGTTCCTCCAATGGTATTTAAATAATGTATTCGGAAAAAAATATATATGTCTACTTTTGATGAAACAGTTGAAATCATTCTTATCATGCTACGTTATATTTAATTTCATCCGTTACTTTCATTATAAACGATAAGGGCAATAATATAAAAAAATACCCTTATTAAAATAAATCATTAATTGGCTATGAAATCAAGTGACGTTTGTGTTACAAAAGCACGCGCTCTGTAACATATAAGGCGTTTTTTTGATGCTGTCAAGGGTCAGTTTATTGCAATGTTTTCCAATGAGATGAAATTTTTCCATCCTTCAATGGATGTCCATCCGTAGAAAAACACAGATAGATTGCCAGTTTACAAAAATAAGCGTATCACCAATGAAATGATAGAACAGGCGATGGAAACGGCTTCCAAGTTTATTACAAAAAATGTATGCTAATCTAAGTTTGCAACACAAAAAAAGCAAAAAAGGAGAGGTTTACAATATGTTCGGAAAAGTTACAGTAGCAACTGCATTTTCGGCAGCACTACTTTTTGGAGGCGCATTTCAAACCGTTGATGCTTCAGCTGGTTTTGATTCGTCACAACCACAGGGGAATGTTTCCCATCAGAAGGATGCTTCAGATAATGGGGAAGGATATAATTGCAGCGAGTCACTTCAAGATTTCTTGGATCACTTCTTTGATTCTGGAAATGGAAATTGGAATAGTGATGAAGAGGATTCACATGACGATGGCAGCCAAGA
Source organism: Virgibacillus sp. (assembly GCA_035301285.1). GTDB lineage: Bacteria > Bacillota > Bacilli > Bacillales > Amphibacillaceae > DATGUN01. Next base: position 28,398 of record DATGUN010000105.1, on the reverse strand, counting down.
GAATGTGGGAGATGAAGAACAACCACAAGCACCAGAGAACGGTGAAGAAGCAGATAATGGTTCCGATAATCAATCTGGTGAAGCCGAAGCTGAAGAAGAAGATACATCAGATGATGGTCAACTGAATGAATTCGAAAAAGAAGTTGTATCATTGACAAATGATGAGCGTGAAAAAAATGGATTGGAACCATTGGAAGCTGACGGGGATTTAAGTGTTATGGCACGTGACAAATCGAAAGACATGCAGTCAAATGGCTATTTTTCTCATGAAAGTCCTACATATGGTTCGCCCTTTGATATGATGAGTGATTATGGCATTTCATATCAGACTGCAGGTGAAAACATTGCGCATGGTCAACAAAGTCCGGAAGAAGTTGTAGATGGGTGGATGAATAGCGAAGGTCACCGTGAAAATATTTTAAACCCGAACTTTACGCATATTGGAGTCGGTTATGTCGAGGAAGGAAATTACTGGACACAAGAATTTACAGGTAATTGATAGCAAGTGGTTTAATCTTTGAATAAGCAAAGAGGAGTGGCATCTGCATAGTGCGGTGAGATGCCACTCTTTTTTTATATTGTTTTATTGTATAATCATCATTTTTATATCTGAAGACACGTTTTTAGTTGTTACTTTCGATATTATGCTTTATATTTTGGTTAAAACATCTATATCCGAATAGAATGATGCTTCAAAGGTGTGTGTCTGTTTCAAACGTTATTTTTTTGGATAATGGTATAGTATGATAGTAGCATCATTGATTTTGGATGATACTATAAATGAATACGTATGATATGAACAATACACATATATTTTCGTATGCTATGGGGTGATGAAATGGTGCAAGGTGTCGTGAATTGGAGCACGGAAGAAACACGGGATTGGTTACAGACCTATGTCGATGATTGGGTATCGTTTTACCGGAAACATGCTGCTGAGGGTGAAGTGGCATCGTATATACCAGAACTTTTGAATGTTAAAAAAGATGCATTAGGGATTACCATTATGGGGAAAAATGGGATTACCCTTCGCTCGGGCGATGTGAATCAATCTTTTACGATTCAAAGTGTTTCAAAAGTACTGAGCTTTATTGTCGCATGTATGACACGGGGCGTTTCGTATATGCTTGACAGGGTAGACGTAGAACCAACGGGTGAGGCGTTTAATTCTATCATGCATTTGGAGATGAAGCAGGTTCAAAAGCCGTTCAATCCATTGATAAACGCGGGAGCAATTACAGTGACTTCAATTTTGGAAGGAAAAACGTCAGATGAAAAGTTGGAACCCATTTTCCAATTGCTGGAGGATATGCTCGGTCACCGTCCGGAATTGAACATAGAAGTTTATGAGTCAGAACGTGATTCATCGATGCGTAACAGGGCTATCGGTTATTACTTATTAGAAACGGGATTTTTGGAGTCGGACATGAATATCACATTGGAAACCTATTTCAAGCAATGTTCAATCGAAATCACAACAGATGACCTTGCACGGATAGGCATGATTTTGGCCAATGATGGACTGGATATTGAAACGGAAGAAGAGATTATTCCACGACAAGTCGCACGGATTGCGAAAGTGCTCATGTTGACATGCGGAATGTATGATGCCTCAGGAAAGTTTGCGACATATGTCGGTATTCCTGCAAAAAGTGGGGTATCCGGTGGAATTGTCGCTGTTGTTCCCCCACGTGTACGTGACGAAAAATTACCGTTTTTAGATGGGTGCGGAATTGGTGTATACAGTCCAGCATTAGACGACAAAGGTAATAGTATGGCGGGCATCCGTCTGTTGCGACATATTGCCAGTCAATGGGATTTCAGTATTTTTTGAGGTCCAGAACCTGTCTTAGGAGGGATATTATGTGTGGTCGTTACACATTGCTGGCCGAGGAAGTTGATATTTTGCGTGCATTTGGATTAAGTGAACCTATTTCGGAATATGAACCGAGCTATAATGTCGCTCCTGGCCAACGCGTTTTGGCTATCATCCATGACGGGAAAAAGAAGCGTGCCGGATATCTGAAATGGGGACTTGTACCGTCATGGTCAAAAGATGAAAAAATCGGCTACAAAATGATTAATGCTCGAAGTGAAACAGCTCATGTCAAACCAAGTTTCCGTCATTTAATGGCCAGAAAGAGATGTTTGATTGTTGCCGATAGTTTTTATGAATGGCAAAAAACGGCTACAGACAAACAGCCCAAAAGAATTCAGCCAGAAGAAAGGTCATTGTTTGCATTCGCCGGATTGTGGGATAAATGGTCACAGGATGGAAAGAACATTTTCACCTGTACGATTTTAACAAAAGATGCGAATCATTTCATGCAGACCATCCACCATAGGATGCCAATCATTTTGCCAAAGGAGAAGGAAGATCAATGGATTTCACCTCAGGAAGAACGCCCAAGTGAGATGCAGGCGTTGTTGCAAGAAATTGATATGGAACCGTTATGTGCCTATAATGTTTCAACACGTGTTAATGCCGCGAAAAACAATGACCCGGAATGCATTCAAGCGATATCATAGCATGGTTTTTTCGATACCGCCCTTTATTTTGTCTGAATGACTTGTCATGAACAGGTATATTCAGCTACTATTTAATATGGAATCTTATAGCTATTTAAAATATTTGCTCTAAAAAGGAGAGGTTAGAATGGGTAAAAACAAATTAATGACCGGCATGGTTGTCGGGGCTTTGATCGGTGGTTTAATGACGTTAACCGATCGTTCGACTCGCACATATACAAAAAGAAAAATACAAGATGTGACTGATAAAACCAAAGATGTGATTCAAAATCCTTCAGATGTCATCGAAAGCGCTAAAATAAAATTCAATCAATATAACGACGCTGTACAAAACGGGGCAGATAATGCGATTAATGCATTGGAGCAAGTTGAAAGCACTTTGGACAGACTTTCAAATAAGCGCAAAAAATAACTAAAATAGGTATTATTTCCTATTCCTAATGAGTTCCAAAACTTGTATAATGTTAGTTATTTGTAGCCTTCATAGGTCATTTTGCCTCATCACGAACGAGTAGAATAGAACGTTGATATTCGACGACAAGCAGCCAAGAAAGGGGACTATTTGTGCAGAATGTGATTGATTTTGGCAAAGATTGGATAAAACGTATCTCAAAAGATGATGTTGTTGGTTTATCAGCACAACTTGCATATTTTTTCCTGCTTTCTTTATTCCCTTTTTTATTGTTTTTAGTAACACTGATCGGCTACCTGCCAATTGGGGAACAGACAGTGGAGAGTTTGCTTGGATACATCGAATTATATGCTCCGTCTGATATATCGGAACTCATCAAGAGTAACATCAATGATTTGGTGAATAGTCAAAATGGTGGATTGCTTTCCATTGGTATTATCGGTACCATCTGGTCTGCTTCAAATGGCGTCAAAGCCATCATGAAAGCATTCAACCGGGCATATGAGGTTGAAGAAGATCGCTCATTCGTTGTAGGACGTCTCATTGCGATTCTATTGACGATAGCGATGGTCATTGTTATTTTTATGGCTTTTTTACTTCCTATTTTCGGGAAAATGATCGGGATTTATATCTTTTCCTTTTTTGGGTTGTCCGATAAATTTATCGCTGTCTGGGGTGCATTGCGATGGATTATATCTTCAGTCGTTTTTTTCATTGTGTTTATCACACTGTATAAACTTGCACCGAATACGCGTATTTATTTCAAACATGTCATTTGGGGATCGGTGTTTGCAACAGTTTGCTGGCAGCTCGTTTCCTTGGCATTTTCCTATTATGTGAGTTCGATCGGGGATTACTCAGCGACATACGGAAGCCTTGGAACGGTTATCGTTCTGATGATCTGGTTTTATATATCAGGGATTATCATCATTTCCGGCGGTGTTTTAAACGCATGCATCATTCAATATAAACTCGATGCAAAGAAAGAATAATGGTAGATGACCGTTGGTTGGGAGGCTACAGGTTCTATAGGTGAAAATCTATCGGTAAAACAGATGATGGGAAGGAAAGTCTCTGATTATATCATTGTGAGCTTGATAGATTTTGGGTTCAGACCTATCCTTCATGGATATAGGAAGAATGGCTTTTATTAACGATAAGGAGAGAAAAGACGAATATGAAAAAATTTGGATTACTGATGATTGTTGGTATGATGGCATTATTTTTAAGTGCTTGCGGTGAATCAGAAAAAGATGAAATCATAAGTTTACATGGGGAATTCCGTGATTTGATGGAAGATGTAGAGGACGAAATGGAAGATACAGAAGATATGTTCATGCAATATTTGAACGGTGCCATGGATGAATCGGAATTTGAAGACCAAAAATCAGAGCTTAGTGATTATATCAGTGATAAAAAGTCTGAAATGGATAAAATCGACAAGCCGAAAAAAGATAAAGCAGTCGAGTATTATGACATGTCGAAAAAAGCCGTTACCGGTGCATTCGACATGATTGAAACAATGGTTGATATTCCCGATTTGACCGATGAGGAAGCTTTGATGGAGTACAGTGAAGACATCGAGGAAAAAACAAAAGAAGTGGAAAGTGATATGCAAGACGTGGAAGATTTTCAAGATGAGTTGAAAGAAGAAGACGATGATTATAAGGATGAATTTGAAGACTGATCGATCAAGAAGCGGAATAACACTTGATAAAAAAGATGGCCGGACGTCATACGTCACGAGGCCATCTTTTTTGGATGCCGATTTTGCAGGAATGTCGCTATGAAAATGATGGTCAAGATACAAACGATAATGTAAAAGAAAGAAACGCCCGGGAACATTTCAATGAACATCCCCCCGATAAAAGGCCCGCTGATACTGCCGATGCTGAATGTGATCGCAACCAACAAGTTTCCAGCTGGAAGAAGCGGTGTTGGCAGCAAGTCTGTCATATAGGAAATGCCGAGCGAATATAAAGAACCGACAAAAATACCCGCCAATGTGAACGTAACAAATAATGCAATGACGGATGTCTCCAATAGAGCCGCGAATAAAAAGCTGATGATACCTGATGTAAGGACAATTAACAAGATTTTTCGACGACCGATTTTATCACTGATAATTCCAAGTGGGATTTGCGACAGGATGCTGCCGAATGCAAAACAAGGAATGATAAGCGATAGGATATCGACATCATGACCGATCCTTAACCCGTATACAGGAAAAATCCCGTGTAATGTTGCTTCCAAAAACCCGTATCCAAACCCGGGAAGTAAGGCAACCCAAGCTATTCTACCCGTTGTCAATAACCGTTTGACCGAGCTTGTCTGCGTTGAAACATCCATCGATTCCTCCGGCCAACTGTTACGCACAAAAAACATAGTCGCCCATACAAGCATACTTAATAGAGCGGACAGTAAAAAAGGTGCTGCTTCATGAATGGTCAGCAACCTTGTCATCAACGGCCCGATTGAAAATCCAAGCCCGAACGATACACCGTAATAAGCGATGCTCTTTCCACGTGTCTCTTTACTTACGGTTGTTGTTATCCAAGTCTGTGTTCCGAAATGGAGCATGTTGTCACCAATTCCGATTGCTACACGCAGCACAAACCAAAACCAAAGCGCCTCCCAAAATGGAAATAAAGCCATGGAAATGAAAACAAGCATTCCTCCGATAACAATCATCGGTTTAAAACCAAATTTTTTCATCGGTTTTTCCATAAATGGTGAGGCAATCAATACGCCAATATATAATCCTGTAGCATGCAAGCCATTTACAGATGAAGAAACACCGTTCTTCTCGAGGATAATTGCCAGAAGCGGGAGCAGCATACCCTGTGAAAACCCGGATATCGCCACAAGCGCTATGAGAATACGAAAACGATTTTTAGAACCAACCATGTTGTCTGCCCCCTTACAATACAAATCTCTACCTAATTTAATTCTTTTTTGTGTAAAGGTCAATCATAGGCAAATAAATTTATTCTAATGGATGAAGGTATTAATATAAAGGGTATAGTATATTGTAAAAGGAGTGCTTACAATGGAATTTCACATGAAGGAAAATGGTGTACGAACAAAGGTAGGCTTCGGGGAGTTGGATATCTCGCCTGATGATACAAAAGGGTTCAGACCGTTTCAATTGATGGTGGCTTCAATCGCAGGCTGCAGTGCCTCTGTTTTTCGTAAAATTTTGACCAAACAGCGTATCGAAATCGCTGACTTACACATAACAGCTGATGTTACACGAAATCCGGATGCAGCAAATCGTATTGAAGATATCAAGCTACACTATGTTGTTAAAGGCAAACATATCGACCAAGGGAAGATGGAAAAGAATCTTGCCCTGGCACGTAAAAACTGTTCCATGGTCCGGTCTGTTGAAGATAGCATTAATATTTCAGAAACAATTGAAGTTATCCAGCTTAGTGAATGATACAGCAGGGGTTAATAAATAAGTAAAAAAACATGCATAAGATCCATCTTCCGGGAAAAAGATAGAGAAAAAGGAAGGAATGGGTCATTTGAAAAATATACGAATATACTGTATCGCTCTGATTGCTTTTTTTCTCGTCTTTATTTTTCCCCTTAGTTCTTTAGCGAAGGAGAAGAAGAAAGATGATGAACAACAGGATGACTTCGAGGTACCCAGTCATGTTTTGTCAATATCCAAAGAAAATACATTTCCAAACTCCACTGAGGATCAGGAAATCGTAGAACCGAGCAAAACAACGAAAAAGTTGATTGAGGGTGCGGATACTAAAATTCAAAATCCGGAATTAATCAAAATGTTGAATGAAAGTTCGATAAAACCTTCACCGATTGGTTTTGGTTACAGGGGTATGGTTTATCTTGGACGCTGGCCACTGCATTATAAATCGTTGGAGACAACGGTAAACTGGGAATATCAAACAGTGAACACCAATGAAATCAATAATGTTGGTGGAGATGACGCAAAACAAATGAGTTACTTACAAGAAGAGGAAAAAGAAGTGACCGGGGCCTTGACGAATAAAATAAAAAATCCGGGTAACATACGTAAAATGATGCTGTTGACAGCCAAAGATAAAACAAAATTACCTTTGTCCTATCAAACCGTTATCGGGAAAGACACAAAAAAGGAAAATACGTATGATGTCCCGATCAAAAAAGTTGGTGAATTGAAGGCATACATGCCAGCCGTGAATGAAAAAGGGCAAGTTGTATTCGGTGATGTTTATTTCGAATTGAAAGGAACCAAAAAGTCGATAGAGATTAAAAATGTAACGAAACAAGGAATCGGTGCGTGGATTCCCGTCCAGGATCATGTTTCATTTTCATTCCAACTCAAGTGAAGCAAATGAACCAAAAAAGATGTCGCAGTCCACACTGCAATGACATCTTTTTTTGTGTCGTATATGTGAATAGGCAACAAAGAAATGGGATATCTTAAGAGAAAAACGGGTGGGATGTTTATGCAATTGATAGCTAAAAGCTGTTGTACAGTAGCCCTTTTCTTGCTTATAATCACTTTTGGACAAGAAGTTGCTATTGCCAAGGATACCTTTGGTTGGGGTTATAAAAAAAATGATCAACATAAAATACCGGATGTTGGAAAATATGAAGCTATATTACAGGAATATAATGCTTACTATGCTGATAAATCCGGTGACAAAGTACTCTATTTAACATTTGATAATGGGTATGAGGAAGGTTATACAGGTAAGGTTTTGGATGTCTTGAAAAAGAAGGAGGTTCCCGCTACGTTCTTTGTGACAGGACATTATGTTGAAAGTGAACCAGACCTTGTTAAACGCATGGTGGATGAAGGTCATATCATCGGAAATCACTCCTATCATCATCCGGACCTGACAGTGTTGTCAAACGCATCCATGCAAAAAGAATTGGAAGACCTTGAAAAAGAAGTGGGAAAAATATCCGATCAGAAAGAAATGAAATACTTACGTCCACCCAAAGGAACGTTTAATAAAGATTCTTTAGAATGGGCGGCTGATTTAGGTTATATTCATATTTTCTGGTCTTTGGCATTTATTGATTGGAATACTGGCAAACAAAGTGGCTGGAAATATGCTTATGATCAAATCATGGATCAAATACACCCCGGTGCAATCATTTTGTTGCATACTGTTTCGTCCGATAATGCAGAAGCATTATCACACGTTATTACTGATTTGAAAAAAGAAGGGTATACATTCAAAAGTTTAGATGACATGGTCATGGATGATATGGTGCCACAACACTTATACGGTTTTTAATACGAGGGGAAACGAGAAGTGTTGGGACAAGTTTTATCAAGAGCATAGCTGGTTGTGTCTCAGAACGTACTACGGATATATACTCCGCTTAAGTCTTATCATAGCTTAAGGGCACAGGATCGACATCGCTCAGGAAGGACCTTCGCTGTGTCTCCTTTGCACTTTATCACAGCACAAGATCGACATCGCTCAGGAAAGACCTTCGCTGTGTCTCCTATGCACAGCGGGGTGTTCGATCTGACGGTTGCCACGTTTCACGATTGTTTATCGGAATTGCCTCAACGAATTTGGCGAATCTACTACTTTTTTTGACGATTAATCGATTTGCGTCAACGATTTCAGTAAATCCGCAATATACCTTGACGATTCCTAAACGTTCGAGAATGCGGCGTACCTCAGTACTTTATTATCTAAGAGCTTTATCCTGCGAAACGAATATACTTCAAATCGATCATTCAAATTGTCTTAAATTTTTGATATACTTAATATTAAAATAAGTATTGGAGATGATTGAATGGATAAAGAAGATTTGATTGCTCCGGAAACCTATAATTTTTCCATGGAAGTGGAGCGCTTTACTGAAGATCCATCTCGAAAAGCACTTGTGTGGCTGGATGATGCCGGTAATCGTAAAGAAGTGACGTATGACACATTAATGAGACGTGTTAACCAAATTGGAAACGTTTTTTTGGAAAATGGACTTCAAAAAGGGGACAAGATATTAATCATGATTCCTCGATTGATTGATGTCTATGAAGTTTATTTGGCAGCATTGAAAACAGGCATCATTATTATACCAGGTTCGGAAATGTTAAAGACGAAAGACCTTGAGTACCGTATTCAACATGGTGAGGCTAAAGCTATTGTAAGTTATTATCCATATGTTGGGGAATTTGAAAATATGAGTTGCTTTGATTCATTGAAGAAATTTGTCGTCGGAGAGGCAGTTCCAGGTTGGCAGCATCTGGATGAATTGAAGAAAAAGGCTTCCGATGATCTCAAAACAGCCGATACAAAACGGGATGATATAGCCTTTTTACCGTATACTTCGGGTACTACCGGCAACCCGAAAGGTGTTGTACATACTCATGGATGGGGTTATGCCCATTTGAACACGGCAGCAAGAAATTGGCTAAGCATCGGTGAAGGAGACAAAGTGTGGGCCACAGCCGGTCCAGGTTGGCAGAAGTGGATATGGAGCCCATTCATATCGGTGCTCGGTGTTGGAGCGACCGGATTTATCTATCACGGGAAGTTCGATGCGAAAAAATATCTTCAATTATTACAAGACGAAAAAATCAATGCATTATGCTGTACACCTACAGAGTATCGACTGATGGCGAAAGCGGAGGATCTTCACACATATGATTTAAGCACTTTGCATAGTGCTGTTTCGGCAGGAGAGCCTTTAAATCGCGAAGTTATTGACACATTCCGAAAATATTTTGATTTGACTGTAAGGGATGGTTATGGACAAACGGAAAATACATTACTGCTAGGGTTCATGAAAGGTATGGAAGTAAAACCGGGCTCGATGGGAAAGCCAACCCCAGGAAATGATGTAGAAGTGATTGATGAAAATGGTGAACCTGTAGGTGTGAATGAACTGGGTGATATAGCTGTGAAAATAGGTTCACCCGCCTTGTTCAAGGAATATTATAAGGATCCTGAGCGAACGGACATGTCAAGACGCGGCGAATTTTATGTAACAGGGGACCAGGCATCCAAAGATAAGGATGGTTATTTCTGGTTTGAAGGACGCAGTGATGATATCATCATCAGTTCCGGATATACGATAGGCCCGTTCGAGGTAGAAGACGCACTTGTAAAACATCCATCTGTTCAGGAATGTGCCGTTGTCGCCAGTCCGCATGAAATCCGCGGAACAATCGTTAAAGCATTTGTCGTATTAAAACCGAAAATTGCCGAAAGTGATGATTTGATAAAAGAGCTGCAGGAACATGTCAAGAATATGACCGCTCCATATAAATATCCGCGACAAATTGAATTTATCGAAGATTTGCCAAAAACGATGTCAGGAAAAATTCGACGGGTGGAGTTACGACAAAGTGAAATGAAACAGTGAAAGAATGTTTAATGATTCCGCTTATAGTGAAAACTGTAAGTGGAATTTTTTATGGGCTTTTTACTGTTAAAGGCCTTAAAAACATTGCGCTTTTAATAAAAAAATCAACTTTTTGAGCAAAAACCCTTGAAAGTCAAAGAAGGTCAGAGTATAATAAAATTACAAGGTCAAAGATAGTCAAAGTCAAAGTTTTATCTTTACCTTTCAACAACTTATTCTAAGGAGGAAAAAGAATATGTTATGTCAACAATGTGGTAAAAATCAAGCAACCGTTAATATGACGATGCAAATAAATAATCAAACAGCACAATTACATGTATGTAACGAATGTTTTAAAGAATTGCAAGGACAAATCATGGGATCTAATGATTTCTTTGGAGGAAATGCTCAAGATGCTTTTTCGCAAAATATGTTCGGAGGACAAAATGCATCACAAACAGGTACTCGAACCAAGCAACGAAGTGGTAAACGGGATGGCCTGTTAGATCAATTAGGTAAAAATCTTACCGATGATGCACGTGGTGGTAAAGTTGATTCCGTCATTGGTCGTGATAAGGAAATCAAACGCGTTGTCGAAACGTTGAATAGGCGTAATAAGAACAATCCGGTTCTCATTGGTGAACCAGGTGTTGGTAAAACCGCCATTGCAGAAGGTTTGGCTGTAAAAATAATTGAAGGTGACGTACCGGCCAAGTTGATGAACAAGGAAGTTTATATTCTTGATGTTGCTTCCCTTGTTGCCAATACAAGCATGCGAGGACAGTTTGAGGAACGTATGAAACAGCTGGTAAATGAGCTCCAAGAACGAACAGATGTCATATTGTTTGTGGATGAGATCCATCTATTAGTTGGAGCGGGGACCGCCGAAAGTTCACAGATGGATGCTGGAAACATTTTAAAACCGGCTCTTGCTCGTGGAGATTTACAACTTATCGGTGCAACAACATTGAAAGAATATCGTCAAATCGAAAAAGATGCAGCGCTTGAACGACGTCTGCAGCCAATCATGGTTCATGAGCCATCTGAAGAGGAAGCTAAACTCATTTTGATGGGAATCAAAGATCGGTATGAGAAATTCCATGATGTCCGTTATTCTGATGAAGCCATCGATGCGTTCGTAACGTTATCAAAACGTTATATCCAAGATCGTTATCTACCGGATAAGGCAATTGATTTAATGGATGAGGTCGGATCGCGTCTCAACCTTGCCAATGCCGATAAAGATTCTGATTCGCTTGAAACACGTATGCAGGAAATCATCAGCGAAAAAGAAGAAGCAGCAGAAAGAGAAGATTATGAAAAAGCAGCAAATCTTCGTTATCAGGAGATTCAGTTGCAAAAACAATTGGAAAAGGCAAATGACGAAGCCAAAGTATTGGATGTTGACGTATCCGATATCGAATTGATCGTTGAAGAAAAAACGGGTATTCCTGTAACAAAATTGCAGGCTGATGAACAGGAAAAAATGAAAAACTTAAATATCAACCTGTCCCAAAAAGTAATTGGCCAGAAAAACGCAGTTGATAAAGTTGCAAAAGCGATTCGTCGTAGCCGAGCTGGCTTGAAATCACACGCACGTCCGATTGGTTCATTCCTTTTTGTCGGTCCGACCGGTGTCGGAAAGACAGAGCTGACGAAAGTCTTGGCTGAAGAAATGTTTGGAACACGAGATTCATTGATAAGACTTGATATGAGTGAGTATATGGAAAAACACGCTGTATCCAAAATTATCGGATCACCTCCTGGCTATGTAGGTCACGAAGAAGCTGGTCAATTAACCGAGAAAGTAAGACACAATCCTTATTCCATCATTTTGCTTGATGAAATTGAAAAGGCACATCCAGACGTGCAAAATATGTTCTTGCAAATCATGGAAGACGGTCATTTGACAGATTCCCACGGACGTACAGTCAGTTTCAAGGAAACAGTCATCATCATGACAAGTAATGCGGGCACAGGTGAAAAACAGGTGAATGTTGGCTTTACAAATGCTGATAATGATGCTATTTCCACATTGGAAACATTGAGTGCCTATTTCAAACCGGAATTCTTGAACCGATTTGACTCGATAATCACATTCAATGAACTTTCAGAAGATGATTTGTTGCAAATTGTTGATTTGATGCTTCATGACTTGGAGAAAACGATTGAAGACAATGATATTACCATCACGATTACTGATGAAGCTAAAGAGGCACTTGTGAAACAAGGATATGATGTCAGATTTGGTGCCAGACCATTACGTCGTGTCATTCAAGAAAAAATTGAAGATCAGTTGACTGATTTGATTTTAGAACATGACACTGTTGATACTGTTCATGTCGATGTTTCAGATGAAGACATTGTCGTTACAAATAAATAACTCAAGTGAAAATCTAGCTTGATTTTATCCGCCCAATCCACGCCTATCATGTGGATTGGGTTTTTTACATCAATATTCATCTACCCTTACGGTAACGTTTAAAGTGGACGTCAAGCGATTCATAAAATGAAGCGAAATGAGAAAGCTAAAAATATATTGTTAAAGGAAAAGAGATGTTTTTATGCATACCCGATATATTTTGTCAGGCATTATCATTTTTTATTTTATGATGTTCGTTTCGCCACTTGTGCTCTCGGCTGAACAGGAATCGATATTTGTTCATTTCATCAATGTTGGACAAGGTGACAGTATTCTTGTCCAAACACCGGAAAATAAGCACATATTAATTGATGGCGGGCCACCAAGATCCGGAAAAAAGGTTGTTCAATATTTGAAAAAACAAAACGTGAAAAAAATTGATCTTTTGATTGCAACACATCCTGATATCGATCATATTGGAGGGTTAATAAACGTTTTAAAATCAATTCCGGTCAAAAAAGCACTTGATATCGGTAAAGTTCATACAACTAAAACATTTATGGGATATATGTATCAATTGTTTAAACAAAAAACCCCACTTGTCATTGCAGAAGAGGGAAAAATGCTGGACGTATCAGAAACCGTGGAACTCAAAGTATTGAATGCATACGACAGTGGTGAAAATAATAATGAGGCCTCATTGGTGCTCCAGCTCAGTTATGGAGAAATCAATTTTCTGTTTATGGGAGATGTCGGTAAGGAAGTGGAGAGCCAATTGCTTGATGAGTATAATCTTCAGGCAGATATTATGAAAATAGGCCATCATGGTTCGAAAACAAGTACGTCTCTTTCTTTTCTGGAAGCTGTAAATCCACAAATAGCGTTCATCACCTATCAACAAGGGAATAAATACGGACATCCTGTGGACCATGTCATTCAAAATTTACATAGGGTTGATGCCCAAATTTTTTCGACAGGGGTTTATGGGGATACGGTTGTGGAAACAGACGGTGAAAAGTATATCGTTTTACCAGAAAAGTCTCCACTTGATGGTTTGGAACATGCGAAATGAGAAAGATTAACTTATGAAAGGTTTAAATAAGCACACATTCATAAAAGAATATTTACCCTTTCAGAATGCTTCGACATCCTTGACGGCATTCTTTATCAATGAATGGACAAGTTTTTGTTTCTTTTGTGGCATCGATTGGATTCGGAAAAAGTCTTTTTTTAAATCAGGATGTTTCATGATATATTGGACGATTTCCATGACATCTTCATCAAAGGGTTTTGACTTTGATTCATAGGTACGCTTGAAATCTTTTAACAGGTCTTTGTGGTGGGAATGTGTGCCTACTATCTGATCAAGTGACACTTCAAAGACATCGGAAAGTTTAACCAACGAAGATATATCTGGAGACATTGTGTTATTTTCCCATTTTGCAATGACTGAACGGGATAAATTCAGTTTACGTGACAGTTCGAGTTGCGTCCAATCGTGTTGTTGGCGCAAGAACTTGATATTATCAGCAATTGATTCAGTATTCATCATTATCACACTCTGAAAAAGACTTGTATTTCAAATAGGAACACTTAAGTACTATTCGTGTCACATTAAACATTCAATAGTACTTATAATCCTATCATGATGAGAGGGAAAATAGATCACGCTATTGTTCTGTTCAGGTACATATAGTAAAATGTTCCTAAATAGAACAATAATGAAGGGTGATGAAATGCTCAGTTGTCTGATTTTATATCACGAGTCAATATCGAGTTTAACAAAATGTAAAATGCTAAGGTATATGTTCAAAGACGAACAGTTTGAGATCCACGTTGTGGAAAATAATACAGTCCTGATGTATATTTGGAATGTAGACAAGAAAATGATTTGGCAAGCGGCGCTCAATTTTGAAGTATCCGGTATTGCCGTCGGGTATGGTTTTGAAGAAGTGAAATATGGAGCCAGAAGACAAGCACAATTAAGATTACAGACTCGTTTAAATGACGATGGCTGTTCTTCACTGATATATGAAGATATATGTCTGTACGGAGGAAAAACATCATGATTTTTGTGTAAGGGTGTCTTTTATTGATGGCGTCCCATTCTCCCCCTGCACACACATACGAATCGCCTCCAGTGGATGTCTATTATCATCTTACCATCTAATATGCTTCCATCATCCTGTCTTGTTTTGATATAGTGAATATAATATACAAGGCTGAAGGGAACGAAAAACATGGCTGTTATATCCCGGATTACGACACAGAAAAAAAGTAAAGAACGGTACAATATCTTCTTGCAGGATAACCATAAAGAAGTGTTCGGTTTTAGTGTCGATGAATCGGTTTTGATTGACTATCATTTACATAAAGGGAAAGAGCTCGACAAAACGACAATAGAAGACCTAATGGAAAAAGATACGATGCAAAAGGCATATAATATGGTCATCCATTACTTAAGTTATCGAATGCGAACCGAGAAAGAAATTGTGGATTACTTGAAGAAAAAAGAAATTCCAGAAATACATATCGCTTCCATCATGGAAAAATTAATCCAAAACAAACTTATCGATGACCATGAATTTGCTGAGTCATTTGTGCGCACCCGCATGAATACTTCTGAAAAAGGTCCCGTAATCATTGAGAAGGAACTATTGAATAAAGGTGTGTCCAAAAGCATTGCTGATGAAGCGATTCAGACATATACGTACGCTGAACAACGTCATAATGCTGAAAAATTGATTGCCAAGAAATCCAATCAACGTGGCACTGATTCACACCGTCAAAAAATCAATCGCCTTCAAAATCATTTGCTGCAAAAGGGCTTTACGCAAGACGTTATTCAGGATATCATTTCATCATACGTTTTTGAAAAGGATGACGAAATGGAATGGCAGGCGCTTGTCCACCATGGTAAAAAGCAATTGAGAAAGCTTTATCGTAGATATGATGGCAAACAACTTGAAAATAAAATGAAAGAATCATTATACAGAAAAGGTTTTCCATTTCCGTTGATTCAATCCTTTCTCGACGAATATGTGTCTTTAGAGGATGATGATCTTTTTTGAATGGATGAGAATTGATGAATTGGCTAAGACGATGATGAGGTATATACTTAAGAGTGAATTTCAATGTTTTTCAGGTTCCCCAATGCTGGAACAACGCAAGCGAGGAGTGATTATAGATGGATTATCGTTATAGTGATTTTACGGTAGAGCAATTAAGAGAAGAAATCGGCAAGCTAAAAGAAAAGGCACAAAAAGCTGAGCAATTGGGTAATGTCAGTGAAGTGGCCATCAACGAGCGGAAAATGCAAGTAGCGATGGCGTATATGCTGAACCCAGACGATTATGAGGCTCAATCAACATATGAAATGAATAATGATCCGGGGCACCGGTTTAAGATCAATTATATAAATGGTGTGTTTGCTTGGGGGCATCGGATTAATTTATTGGATGAGGTATATGAAAAAGAAGAAGCTGTTCCAATTTCTTTGTTGGGCGATGAAATAAAGTGATGTCCAGCCATCAAAAAACAGCAAGACAAGCGCTTGCTGTTTTTTGATTTCTCACTGTGGAAGCCATCCGTTTCTATAAGTGATAAATGGTGGTTGATTCACACAGGGTTTTCACCTATGAATAGTTTGCGCTGCAGTTTATGCTCCGAATAGATCCAGCCGGTATACGAACTGATGACCTCGAGATCATGGTTCATCTGTACAACTGCAACAAAGGGATAATGCCCTTTTGCACGATAACGTAAATCGATGAACCGGACTTCCATCACATCGGTGAATTGATTGATTTCCCACCGATAAACAGGGGAGAAGGATAGAAATGCAGAAATATTTTTATCCTGTTTTGCAATGTGCATAATTTTAGTATCCGGCAAAGGCACACGTTCAAAGGTGTCTATGATTTCGATGTGACCATTTTCCATCGTGCCGACATAAAAGTGATCTTTGGATGTAATGGCAACCCGCCATTTATTTTGCTTAATGGTTGGTGATGTGGCAACATCTTCTGTGCCCGGGAAATGTGCTTGGATTTTCTTGACAATTTCCATTTTATCTAAATAGCGTTTGACATAATACAGCCCGATGATGACATAAATGATCAACCACGTATAACCGGGGTTTGCACCAAGAAGCCATGCAATGATGCCTGCAATGTGCAATAGGAAAATATATGGATCAAATGTATTGATCACTCCAAGTGCAATCCATTTATTCTTGAAAGGTTTGATCGCTTGGGTGCCATAGGCGTTGAATATGTCAACGAACACATGCAGAAAGACAGCCAGAGCAATCCATAGCCATAGATGAAGAAAGCTTATTTCTGGTACAATAGCATATATGATTGCTGCCAGCAGAATCCCCCATATGATGACTGCAGGGATGGAGTGTGTTTCACCACGATGGTGCCTGATATAAGTGGCATTATCTTTTAATTTTAATACGGTGTCAAAATCGGGGGCATGTGACCCGATAATGGTACCGACGAGAACGGCGTGAAACAGTGTTGGGTCATTTGCTACAACGGGGTCTAATGTTGAAAGTCCCCCTAATGCAATTCCCATGACGATATGGGTGCCTGTATCCATCTATAAAGTCCTCCTTGGACAGTTACGACATGTATATATTACATTAAAAAAACGAAAACATTATAATCATATGTCTCTTCATTAATTATAACACAAAGGATGTACACGAATGGGAAACAAGGTTTTACAAAAAATCGACAATTCACAGTTTCAGACTGATTTACTGATGTGGTATGAGCACAACAAACGTGATTTACCCTGGCGGCAAGATCAGGATCCGTATAAGATTTGGGTGTCTGAAATCATGCTCCAACAAACCCAAGTCGACACCGTCATCCCATATTTCAAGCGATTCATTCAAAAATTCCCTACAGTCGATGATCTTGCGCATGCACCAGAACAAGAAGTACTGAAAGAATGGGAAGGATTAGGATATTATTCGCGTGCACGTCATTTGCAAGAAGCGGCGCGTGAAGTCGTTGCATCCTATAGCGGTATCGTTCCTGCCCAATCTAAAGAGCTAGGTTCCCTCAAAGGAATCGGCCCCTACACACGAGGTGCTATCTTATCGATTGCGTATAATCAACCGGAACCTGCCGTTGATGGGAATGTTCTACGTGTACTTTCCCGGATATTGAATATTTCGGATAACATCTCGGAAACCCGGGTGAAAAAAGAATTTGAGCAATATGCAATGGAACTCATTTCTGAAGAAGATCCTGCTTCTTTTAACCAAGCATTAATGGAATTGGGTGCATTGATTTGCACACCAAAGACTCCCATGTGTATGTTATGTCCAATTCAAGAGCATTGCCAAGCCTTCCATGCTGGCACACAAAGTAAGCTGCCGGTCAAGAAAAAAGCGAATAAGCAGAAACGTATTCCTTATATTGCGCTTTTGATACATGTACCTGGAAACAAAGTCATTATCGAAAAACGCCCCAGTACAGGACTATTAGCCAATCTATGGCAGTTTCCGATGGTCCCGGTCGGTGAAATCGGCAAAAGCCATGTCGAAAATTGGTTTTCTGGTGAATATGGGTTGGAACTTGACTTGCCTCATAAACTGGGGTCGTTGAAACATGTGTTTTCCCACATCATTTGGGAAATTGATATATACGAATCGTCTACTCAAAATATAACGTCAATTGACGAGCGTCTGAAGATTGTCGGGATTGATGATATCAAGCAGTATCCATTCCCTGTTTCCCATCAGAAGATGATGAAATATATTTAGTTGTTAATAGCTTATGTACATGCTGGGTGTTTATACATTTTCGCAACCTCTTCGGATAAAAGGATACTTTTACCTTTTTTGTTCGTGAATAAGTCGGTAGTTCTTGGAGAAATTAAGTGTTGCGGAGGTGATATTGATGGCTAAGAAACCAAACCAAACGGCTGCTGGGACAAACGTGAAAAATGTCAAGAAACAAAATCAAAAAGCAGCACAAGGTCAAGCAAGTCAACAAAATCAACAGTATGGTGCTGAATTTGCTTCAGAAACAAACGCACAAGAAGTGAAAAAACAGAACCAACAGTCGGCTAAAGGTCAATATAAGACTGAATTTGCCGACGAAACAAATGCGCAACATGTGAAGAAACAGAATCAAAAATCTCAAGCTAAAAAGAAATAACCATCCTACCCCAATTTTTTGAATTGCTTTCTGTCAACAACAGGGATTAAGCATATTCCAAACGGCTTTAGCTCTATTAAACAGAGCTGAAGCCGTTTTTGTCAGTTTGTGATCCAGAATATGACATTTTAACATAATTTTGTCCCATGGCCATTAGCAAAGAACAGAATACTTTATATTTCTGGGGTTTCACATTATACTTGGGAGATAGAATTTGCATCTACTAAATGAGAGGGAGATAGGATGGTTTATCCCGTGCCAGGTAATGAGTTCAAAATAAAAAGTTATAAACATGCAGGGAAACTACATCGTGTATGGGATAGTAACCTGATATTGCAGCGAACAAATGACAGAGTGATCAGCGGTAATGATCGAACTGAAGTATGGGAGAGCGATGGAGAAGTCTGGCAAACAAAAGAACCGGCTATCTGTTGCTTTTATACGGAATATTGGTTTAATGTCATTGGTATGATTCGTGCAAACGGCATTCATTATTACTGCAATATTGCTTCACCGTATATTTATGAACATAATGCAATCAAGTATATTGATTATGATCTTGATGTCCGTGTTTATCCGGATTTGACATATGAATTACTTGATGAGGATGAATTCGCTATACATAAACGCACTATGAACTACCCACATAAGCTGGAGACGATTTTGTGGCGGCACATCGATTATTTAACAAGTTGGATCCACCAACGAAAAGGCCCTTTTGCGCCGAATTTTATCGATGAGTGGTACGAGCGATTTTTATTGTATCGATCATTTTAAAGGATATTTTTTTGAGTGAACGGGCGATTGAAAGTGTTTTTCAATATGGACAGATATTTTATACATACTGTTACATATAACCCCGGAAACATTAAAAGCAAGGAAGCGATTTTATGGATAGTATTAAACAGTATCTTAAATTTGTAATGCCTTATAAATGGAAAATTGTCTGGACAGTTTTAATAGGGATTATAAAATTTGCTATCCCTTTATTGATACCACTTATATTGAAATTTGTGATTGACGATATTATTGATGCGGACGGATTGACCACCTCCGAAAAGACCAGTAAATTACTCTGGGTGATGGGTGGTTCTTTTGTTATCTTTTTAATCTTCAGGCCACCGGTTGAGTATCTCAGACAGTATTTAGCCCAGTGGGTAGGAAATAAGATTCTATACGATATAAGGGATAAGTTATTTGACCACCTTCAAAAGCTAAGTCTCAGGTATTATGCACAGACCAAAACCGGTGAAATCATTTCCCGGGTCATACATGATGTGGAACAAACGAAGATATTCGTCATGACTGGTTTGATGAATGTTTGGCTGGACCTGACAACAATTGCCATAGCTATTATCATCATGTTGACAATGGATTTTTGGCTGACGGTTGTGGCAGTTATCTTATTTCCGTTATTCGGTTTTTCCATCAAATATTTCTTTGGAAGGTTACGGCGTCTGACAAGGGAACGATCGCAGGCACTTGCCGAAGTACAGGGGCATCTGCACGAACGTGTGCAAGGCATGCCAGTTACGCGAAGCTTTGCTCTGGAAGACCATGAGCAGGAACAATTCGACATTCGTAACGAAAACTTTTTGGATCGGGCATTAAAACATACAAGCTGGAATGCAAAAACATTTGCGGTCACGAACACGATAACTGATTTGGCTCCACTTCTTGTGATTGCCTATGGGGGCCTTCAGGTTGTGAATGGCAATTTATCTTTAGGGACCATGGTGGCATTCACGAGTTACATGGAACGTGTGTATAGCCCATTGAGACGTCTGGTGAATTCATCGACACAATTAACCCAATCCATTGCATCCATTGATCGTGTATTCGAATTGATGAATGAACCGTATGATATCATCGATAAAGCGAATGCACGGGAATTGGCAAATGTACGCGGTGAAGTGGATTTGGAAAACGTTACATTTCGTTATGAGGAAGAAGAAATGGATGTATTGAAAAATGTCGATTTGCATGTGCAAGAAGGCGAGACCATTGCTTTAGTCGGCATGAGCGGTGGCGGGAAGTCAACCCTGATTAGTTTAATCCCTCGATTTTATGATGTGACAGGTGGAACCATTCGTGTGGATGGCATGGATATCCGTGATGTGAAAGCACGTTCTCTGAGAAATAATATCGGTATGGTTTTACAGGATAATATTTTGTTCAGTGAATCGATTGAAATGAATATACGTATGGGTAAGCCCGGTGCAACCGATGAAGAAGTTGTTGCAGCTGCCAAAGCTGCCAATGCTCATGGTTTCATCAAAGACCTGCCGTATGGTTATGATACCATGGTGGGCGAACGAGGTGTTAAGCTTTCTGGTGGACAAAAACAACGGATTGCAATTGCTCGTGTCTTTTTAAACGATCCTCCGATTTTAATATTTGATGAAGCCACTTCAGCACTTGATTTAGAAAGTGAGCATATCATCCAGGAAGCAGTTGAGAAGCTTGCATCAAATCGGACGACATTCATTGTGGCGCACAGACTTGCTACCATTACACATGCCGATCGCATAGTGGTTATAGAAGACGGCGAAATCAAAGAAATTGGGTCACATGAGGAATTAATGCAGAAACAAGGCAGTTATTATGATTTATATCAAGTACAAAATTTAGATACACATGAATATGCTAATAAATGATCTTTCTTACAGTTGACAGAAAAAATACCTCGGGCATATCACACCGATATGTAACCCGAGGTATTTTTAATTTTATTTTTCGGCCATTTCAGAGAAGGCGTTACCGACTGCGTTTATTGTTTCATCGATATCTTCATCGGTATGTGCTGTCGTCAGGAACCACGCTTCAAACTTTGACGGGGCTAGATTGATCCCTTGCTTTTGCATCAGTTTAAAAAACCGTGCGAATGCCTCGCCATCCGTTGCATCGGCGTCATCGTAATCGTCCACTTCATGGTCGCCAAAGAATACCGTTAAAGCTCCACACACACGGTTCACAGTAATCGATATATTATAATCAGATGCTTTTTGCCGTATGCCTCTTTCCAATTTTTCACCTAATTTGTCCAGCTGTTCGTAAACACCTTCTTGTTCCAGTACTTCCAGGCAAGCGATACCGGCAGAAATGGAAGCTGGATTTCCTGCCATGGTACCTGCTTGGTAGGCGGGACCGAGTGGTGCGACTTGTTCCATGATGTCTTGACGACCACCATATGCACCAATCGGCAGTCCACCACCGATGATTTTACCCATGGCTGTCATATCCGGTTGAACGTTGTATATCTTTTGTGCACTTCCATATGTAAAACGGAATGCCGTGATGACTTCATCATAAATGACGAGCGCTCCATACTGATGAGCAAGATCATTGACTTCTTGTAAAAACCCTTCGTGAGGTGCGACAATCCCGAAGTTTCCTACAATGGGTTCAACCAATACCGCAGCAACGTCATCTCCATAAGATTTGAGTGCTCTTTCAAAGGATGTTATATCGTTAAACGGCACGGTAATCACTTCTCGCGCAACTTCTTGTGGGATGCCTGCCGAATCGGGCGTTCCCAGTGTAGCAGGACCAGACCCTGCCTCAACTAATACAGCGTCAAAGTGGCCGTGGTAACAGCCGGAAAATTTGATGATTTTATTCCGGTTTGTATATGCCCGTGCGACACGCACAGTTGTCATAACGGCTTCGGTGCCAGAATTGACAAAGCGAACTTTTTCCAGTGATGGAATGATTGATTTTAATTTTTCGGCGAAAATATTTTCCAGTTTTGTCGGTGTACCATACAATACGCCGTTTTGTGCCTGTTTGATGATCGCCTCAGTAATATGTGGATGTGCATGACCAGTAATGATTGGACCGAATGCCCCTAGGTAATCGATATATTTTTGACCGTCTACATCCCAAAAGTAAGCCCCTTTTGCATGTTCCATATAAACCGGTGTTCCACCACCGACCCCTTTATATGCACGCGACGGAGAGTTTACACCGCCGACAATATGTTTTTGTGCTTCTTCATGTAATTTTTCAGATTCAGTTATTTTCATTATGATGACCTCCTGTTGAAAATTGTACCATATATTTGTGTGATTTATCTTTTTTTAGCGTATGGATTTTGTATAGGTTTTGTAAGACTAATTCAAGGATGTACATGCATATACATAGGACAGATTATGAATATAATAAAAAATAGAGGGATGTTCATGTCGATTTTATCGTATGTCATGATTGGTGTTATCTGTCTTATCCTCGTTATGAGTTTCATTCATTTTGTGCACGACAAAGATGGAAATTCCCGCCTATGGTTAAAGGAAAGACGATTTTCAATGGAAATTTTTTATGCGCTTTTAATTATTTACTGTATTGTCATTATCGGATTCGGCCTTATTTATTTTATTATTTCATTTCAGACAAGAACATTGATCGAATACAATCAAATGGGACCTGTCAATGTTTTGGGATCATTGGTCCACTCTCTTTACTTCAGTGGTGTCACATTGCTGACGATTGGTTATGGTGATATAACACCTGTCGGGATTGCCAGGTTCATCGCGGTTGTTGAAGCGTTGATCGGTTATGTATTGCCTGCAGCATTCGTGCTACGTATGATTCAAACGAAGGAAAAACAAATACCTCCACGTAAGTAAGTGAACGAACTATATATGGCACTTTATTGGCAAAAATAGTATTTCAGGTTGTATACTATTCTTATAGGCCACATTGATGGAGGGATATAAATGGCTATAAATCTTAAAGAACCTGCACCGGATTTTACTTTACCTGAATCAAATGGGAAGAATGTACGTTTATCGGATTTCAAAGGAAAGTATGTCGTTTTATATTTTTATCCGAAAGACATGACGCCTGGATGTACGACAGAAGCATGTGACTTTCGAGATGCCCATGATGATTTCAGTGATCTGAATACAGTTATCCTCGGTGTGAGTCCTGATCCAGTCGAAAAACATCAGAAGTTTATCGATAAGCATGAATTGCCCTTTTATTTATTGGCGGATGAAGATAAAAAAGTAGCTTCAGATTATGGTGTGTGGAAACTGAAGAAAAACTTCGGAAAAGAGTATTATGGTATTGAACGCTCGACTTTCATCATCGATCCTGAAGGCAACATCCAAAAGGCGTTTCGGAATGTTCGTGTGAAAGGGCATGTGGAAGAAGCGTTGGAATTTATTAAAAATCAACACTAGATACCAAGGCGTCCGTTTGGATAGCCTTTTTTGTGTGGTTGGAAAACGCTCAGTGATATTGTCCTTTTTTCATGAATAAAATAGGAATACTATCTTGAAAAGGATGAGGGCCAATATGCTGAACGATATCTCTTTTTCCGGGACTTCCAAAAAAGTGTATAAACATGTTGTTTACTTATTCTTAAGACGGACATTGGATATCGTGCTGAGTCTGCTGTTTATTGTATTGTTTTTACCGGTTGGCATTATTATTTACTGGTTAGTTAAAGGTAAAGGAGAACCTGTCTTCATTAAACGTTTACATGCCGGTGAAAATGGGAAATCATTTACACGGGTTCAGTTCCGTACACATGCAAATGTTTCAAGTGTCATACGTGCTTTTCCACCTCAATCTCTTTCCAGGGAATGGGAACACGGAGTTCCGGACAATGTCACTTTCGCAAAAGAGAGGATAGGTGTCCTTATTCAAACAGGACGTCTTCTGAAAAAGTATCATCTCTATCGTCTTCCGGAATTGTTTCATGTTTTAAAAGGGCATATGAGCATTGTTGGCCCTCGTCCGGAATTGATGGAGGTTGCAGCGTATTATAACCGGCATCAACGGAAAAGGTTATTGACAAAACCGGGAATCACAGGATTGGCACAGCTAAAAGGGTATACGAACAAACAACATAAAAAAATGGTGGAAAATGATCTATCATATATTGATCAAAAATCGATTTATCTGGATATTAAAATAATCTGGCATACACTTATCCGTTATCCGGACCAAAAGCATAGTCAGGGGTCGTCATAATTGAATCGTAGCATTCTCTTGACGGATAGACAGAGATATATTTAAGACGATATAAGATATGTAATAAGGAGGGAAAAACGGTGGTTGTTCTTTTTTCAATAAAAATAAATCAACAACATCAACAACATTTAAAAGAGACCTTTCCAACCGTATCATTTATTTTTAAGGAAAATATAGATGAAGCGATGGATAACGTCAATGAAGCAGAGGTTCTCGTCGGATTCGGGGGTCAAATCACTGAATCGGTTATCGAACGAGCCGATAATTTAAAATGGATTATGATTATGGCCGCAGGCGTCGATCAACTGCCGAAAGATATTATACGTGAAAAAAACATACGTGTGACAAATGCGCGTGGAATCCATAAAACACCAATGGCGGAATATGCGATATCCATGCTACTTCAAGTGAGTAGAAATGAAAGACAACAGATTGAAAACCAGACGGCACACCATTGGAAGCCCGTACAGGTTGATGAGATGAATGGTAAAACACTTCTGATTGCGGGAACAGGTGCTATCGGTGGTGAGGTAGCGCGTCTTGCAAAAGCGTTTAACATGAAAACAATAGGTGTTTCCAGAAGCGGGAACAAAAAGGAAAATTTTGATGAGGTGGTTACCAATCAGGAAATGATGCCCGAATTACAGGAAGCGGATTTTGTTGTGTCTGTACTGCCTAGCACACCAGAGACGAAACACTTTTTTACATATGATCATTTTAAACAAATGCAGGTACATACCGTTTTCTTGAATATGGGACGCGGCGATGTTCTTGATGAGGATGAACTTATTCACGCTTTACGGGAGAAAGAAATCGGTCATGTCGTACTTGATGTCTTTGAAACGGAGCCACTGCCCAAGGATCATTTCTTGTGGGACGAACCAAATGTGACAATCACGCCCCATATGTCTGGGTTGAGCCCTTATTATACAAAGCGAGCTTTGACGATTTTTGAACATAATCTTGAACGATTTCAAAAGCAACAATCAGATTTGATGAATGAAATCAATATTATGAGGGGGTATTAATATGCGTATTTATACAAGGTCAGGGGATAAAGGGAAAACATCGTTGATTTATGGTAAACGTGTACCTAAGAATGATGTTCGTGTAGAGGCGTATGGCACATGTGACGAGGTCAATTCGATGATTGGCCTGGCACTGAGTTACTTGAATGATGAAGCATTCGCAGAGAAAAAGGCATTTTACGAGAGAATGCACCGCATACAAACAATCTTGTTTCATGTCGGGGCTGAATTGGCAACCCCGAGAGATAAAGAAGTCAAATGGAAGTTGAAACAAGAACATATTACGGAGATGGAGGAGCAAATCGATGCATGGGACGAAGACTTGGAAACATTGCATAACTTCATATTACCATCTGGTCATCCTGCATCAAGCGCCTTTCATGCCTCACGTACGATCGCGAGGAGAGCGGAACGTGCAGCGATAGCTATTGGTGAAGAAGCGGTGAATCCTTTGGTCATCTCGTATTTAAATCGTCTTTCGGACTTGTTGTTTGTGGCTGCTCGCTACGTAAACAACAAACTCGGTGGTGAAGAAATACCATTGCAAGCGGATGTATAATCGAATAGGCGTTTATATTCTGCTGGCTTTAGACTTAAATAATAAAAAGTCATATTTAGAAAACTAACAGTGAATTTTTCTTTATGTGGAATAATAAATAGTCATGTCCAATATACTTATATTGACTACGATTAAAAAACAAAGTACACTAATTATAAAGATTATAATATAAGAATGGTATTAATAAAATATTTATCCTATGAAAGTGAGGTGCGTGACGATGTCTGAGACAAAATTAGATGAAGCGATTGATACTTTAAAAGAATCCAATGTTCGTATTACGCCTCAGCGTCATGCGGTTCTTGACTATCTTTTCACCTCAATGACCCATCCAACAGCTGATGAGATTTACAAAGCGTTGGAAGGTAAATTTCCAAATATGAGTGTCGCTACGGTTTATAATAATTTACGTGTTTTACGGGAGAAAGGACTCGTGCGTGAATTAACCTATGGAGACGCCTCAAGCCGATTCGATTGCAACACACACGACCATTACCATATTATATGTGAGGAATGTGGTAAGATTGTTGACTTTCATTATCCGGTTTTAGATGAGGTAGAATCTTTAGCCCAACAAGTGACAGGATTTGAAGTCAGCCATCATCGAATGGAAATATATGGAAAATGCGAAAGCTGTCAAACAACGGAACGCGCAAAACATTAGCATCTATATAAATATATATACATCCTGTTCCATCAAAAAAATCCAAAGCCCTTTTTCAGCCTTTGGATTTTTTTGATGCCTTGATATGTTCTATTTTGTTGATGAGTCTTCATTCGCTTTTTCTTTCGCCTTTAACTCCCTACGATACCGACGTGTATTATACTTTTCATCAAATTCCTTGCCTTCCAGATCTTTATCCAGTGTCAAAGGTTGCTTGCAATGCATACAAGCATCTACACGACCTAACATTTTTGTTGGTTTTTCACAATTTGGACATATGATAGGGACTGCTTTAGTTGATAAAAGACCGATCCAAAAATATACAACTGTACTTAATACGATGCAAATGATACCCAGAATGAATAAAATGACCATAAGCCAAGCATATTTTCGTGCCCAAATACCAAAATACATGATAATCATTCCAGCAAATATCAGAATGAGGGCAAACGAACGGATTTTATTTATTTTACTTGAATAAACGATTTGTGGCATAATTGTCCCCCTTACTTTACACGGGTATTATAGCATATTTTATGGCTGTTGTTTAGCTGAAGCTCTTTTGAAAGCTTGGTCTTATCTATAAGCCTTAATCGATATTATGGTAGGATGCAGATAGACGAAAGAACCTATGCGCTGTGATGGGGGACACCACTTGGATGAAAGCGTAAGGTTGCTGTTTAAGCAATGGTCTTTTTAAAAAGTTGTGTTTTTACCCATGGATGAATGAGTGTAATTTCCCATTTGTTTGTGAAACATTTGGATGTGACGTTTAGAATTCTTAACCGTACGGATCAATTAATCATGGTATATTAAAATCCGGTAGTTGTTTGATAAGATATTTGATGGTCCTCGGTATACGCTTAGATATAGCGAATGAATGCGGAGATATTCAATGTTGGTTGATTAAGATCTACAGCACCCGGGCTGGAGCTTCTTTTCATAGAGATCATATCCATATCAGGCAACGAAATGATGGCTTCCTACTGACTGAAACAAACCAAACACAGTAAAAATATAAAAAATCGTTGACTTTATTTTTCAACCGTGGTAAAGTTAAATCCGTCGTCAAAATCCGATTAGGTGCGGCGGCCATGTCGATAAAAAAGTTATTGACAATGTATATGATTGTGTGTTATATTAATAAAGTCGCCAATTTGAGCGACGGAGACATTTTTGCTCCTTGAAAACTGAACAAAACAACCAGTATGTCAAAAGATGAAAGAGCCAATGAATCTGAGGTTGATATAGATATCGGCCGATGATGATTGAGTCTCTGGATCAATTTTTAAAGCTAAGAAGTGATTGATTGGTGTCAATCACATGCAAATTCTATGGAGAGTTTGATCTTGGCTCAGGA
>DATGUN010000104.1:0-6023 GCA_035301285.1 Virgibacillus sp. | reverse complement strand
CTTATTCATCGCTGGGGTACAGTTTCCACAGAAGAAAAGCAAATAAAATTATCGCACCGCCTGTAACGTATAGCCAAATGGACAACATTGGGTTAATCCACATAACGAAACACCTTCCTTTATATAATTATCTTCCCAATGATCTTACTGTTCAGGATTTCTTTAACGCTCCCGTTTACAGTTGTGTCTTTAATAATCTATTTTGTCGTTGACGCCTGTTGGGTGGGACTTTTAAACGTATAGGCAAGTATCCACATGGTTGCGATACCTACTAAGGTTGCCCAGCCACCTGCCGCAAGTGGACTTGATTCTATCCCTGTAAATACAATGATCAGATAAAATATTAACCCGATAATCATGGAACCTTCTGCGGCGTGTGGAGAGGCTTTTCTTTTACCAAATATCGCATATATAATCGGTCCAAGTGTTCCTGCTGATACGCCGGAAATACCTACCCACATTAAATCACCCAAGAATTCAGGGGGGCGTAAGACTAATAATGAAGCTAATATACCGACTACGAGGACGGCATATCTGCTAATTTTCAGAGCGATTTTATCAACTTTGTCTTCTTTTACTTTTATGATTCCGCGCCTCACTAAAACTTTGCGGAAAATGTCGTTTGCGAAGACGGTTGACATGACCACAAATAATCCATCTGTTGTGGATAAAGCGGCGGCCAAAATAACGACGGCTATAAAAGCGGCCAGAAATGCTGGGAGTCCCCAAGTGATATATTCAATCAAGGCCAGGTCAGCCACTTCGATATTTGGTAGGGCAGCTCTTGCGTATAATCCTCCGAATAAAACCAATAGACTTGTAACTGAAGCGATAATATATACGATAATCATTTTTCTTAAGTCTTTTTGCTTCTCAAGCGAAAGAACCTTATTGAATAATTGCGGCTGGGCGGCAAAAGCAAACTGTACGATCATCAGTCCTACTACAGCGGAGACAGCGTAATAGTTCGAGTCTGGATTAAATATTTGTACGAGTTTTCCGTCTTGCTGTGCCAAATTATCCGAGATGTTCGCAAATGCCGTATTGATGTTTCCGCTTCCAAAAACATAAATGCCTGTAATGAAAACAAAGATTCCCGCTACTATCATCAACAACGCTTGGACGGCATCTGTATAGACATCCGCATATGAACCCCCTGCAAAAACGTAGGCAACCACGATGACGGCAATGATGATGAGTCCAGTTGAATAATTCAATCCCAACA
The DNA here is from genome assembly GCA_035301285.1 of Virgibacillus sp. Classification (GTDB taxonomy): domain Bacteria; phylum Bacillota; class Bacilli; order Bacillales; family Amphibacillaceae; genus DATGUN01. Next base: position 4,798 of record DATGUN010000104.1, on the reverse strand, counting down.
TATATTCAAAGATCTGTGCTCCGGCTGTAAACTGGGCGGCAATGTAAAATAGATTGAATAGCATGATCAATCCAGTACCTATCCTGAGGATATCACTGTCATAAAAATCACCAAGCCAATCGGGCAAAGATAACGACTTTTGCGTTTCGTTCCTTTTCCTGACTGCTTTTGCGATCGTGATGATGCCTATAGGAGCGGCAACTGCGAGTGATAGGTAAAGCCAAAGATTACTGAATCCCCATGCATATGAATAGCCCGGATAACCCATGAACGTAGCGGCGCTGAATAAAGTTGCAGCTAAAGACAATCCCAAAACGTAAGGGCCTAATTTAGCACCGCTGATGGCAAAGTCCTCCATTGTTTTGGTTTTCTTCGTGGCATATAGACTTAAAATAAACATGATTAACAGGAAAATCGAAAACATGATCCATACATACGTACTAACCACTTTTTGTGCCTCCATTTCTCTGAAGTTTTCAGGTGACGTCTTCCAAATCAACGTGGAATATAACCTGTTGTAAATAAATATGCTATGGATATATAATCATGCTATACTAAATGATATATATTTACTAAATATTCTAATTTAATAGATGTTAAATGTCAATTTCATGATGAATAGGAGGACTCTAATGGATATGTCATTATCTACCAAGTCAATCAAGGAGTTGTCACTGTTAATCAAAAATAGGGAGATTCAAGTCATTGAACTGATGCATGCGATGTTACAAAAAATAAATAAAATGAATGATGCGCTAAATGCATTTATCACTATCAATCCTGAGGCAGAAGCGATTGCACATGAGATGGACCGTCAGTTGGCATTGGGAAATGGGGAAGGTGCTTTATTCGGTATCCCCATCGGCGTGAAGGATATGGTATACACTCGTGGTATGAGAACGACAATGGGCTCAAAAATCTATGAACATTTTGTACCTGAAAAAGATGCTGAGGTTGTGAAGCGGCTTAAATATGCCGGGGCCATTATGATCGGTAAAACAAACACACATCAGTTTGCCTATGGGCCAACAGGTGACCGATCCTACTTTGGCCCAATGCGTCATCCATATGACACGACGAAGATGGCGGGTGGGTCCAGCGGCGGGTCTGCTTCCTCGGTAACGGCGGGCCTCTGCAGCGGTTCAATCGGAACTGATACAAGTGGTTCGATACGTATTCCATCGGCCTTTTGTGGGCTTGTTGGTATGAAGGCTACAAATGGGTCTGTACCAGTAGACGGTGTTCATCCACTTTCCGAAACACTCGATTGTGTGGGTCCGATGACAAAAAATGTGGCAGATAATGCTATTCTGTTGGACGTATTGAAAGGAAATCATGTTGGCAATCCATTCGATAGTCATATGACTGATGATATAACTGATCTAACAGTCGGAATCCCACATCCATTCTTTTTGGACGATATAAATGAAGAAGTGGAAGCCAATTTCCGCAAGGTCAAAGGGCTTCTCAGACGTGCCGGCGTCAAAGTCTATGACATTCACATTCCGGATGTGGATAAGATGTTGGATGCACAAAAGATCATCATCGCCTACGAATCATACCAAGTACATGAAGAAAATGTAAATAGATTCCCCGATGACTGGGATCCCGAAGTAAAGGAACGTATCGAAAAGTCTGTTCAAACAAAAGAGGCATATACCGAGGCACTGAAAAGAAAATACACATTCAAGGAAATTTTCAGGACTGCTATGAAAGATGTGGATGCTCTTGTCACACCAACAATCTCAATCCCTACACCTGATATCGATCAACGTGTCATCCATCATAGCATCGGTGATGGGGAAAAGGTAACAGCCGATGTCCGGTCAAGCATCACACGGCTCACGGCGCCAACTAATATTATCGGACTTCCAAGCTTGACATTGCCCACTGGATTATCCAACGCAGGTTTACCTATCGGGACACAATTGATTGGAAAAGAAAACGACGAAGCGGTTCTGTATCAAATAGGGCGTGTATTGGAAATGCAGGGGGTGGGTGAATAAATCCAATATTTATTAATCAACCACTTTGAACAACTTGCGTGTAAATGATTGTAGAAAGAAAACATATTAATAGAGGAAAAATGTTTTAAGGGAATTTGTAGTTCTATTGTTTAATATATTTATATAAAGTAAAGCAAAGGGGGTCTGCTGGTTCAGTTTTCCAGAAAGTTGGCTAGGAAAGCTGATGAAACAAATTTGTAACCGATTACAATTTTTATTTTATTTTTTCTAAAATATAAAAGTTATGCTGTTCTGCGCTATTTATTAATTTTTTTGAGATTTGAAAGTAACTTCTAAATCTGTCAGTCAGGAAATCATTAAAATTTTGGGGAGGGGATGGCCATAAAAAAACAGCTAAAAAATGAATTGGTTAAAATAGAAAATGACTTGTACAATCTTAACGATCATTTATATGAAAATCCGGAGATAAGTGAACATGAATTTAAATCCATGAAACGTCTTGTAAACAAATTAAATCGTCACGATTTTGAGATTGAAACGGGTATAGTTGATCGCCCAACATCCTTTCGGGCAGAATTTAACAGTAAAAAGCCGGGTCCAACGATAGCGTATTTAGCTGAATACGATGCACTACCTGGTGTAGGTCATGGATGCGGTCATAATCTGATTGGAACTATGGCTGTAGGAGCAGGCATTATATTAAGTAAAGTGGCAGAGGCGAAAGGTGGAAAAATTGTTGTTCTAGGCACCCCTGCGGAAGAAACCAATGGTGCAAAGGTAACCATGAGTGACCGAGGGGTATTCAATGATATCGATGTAGCTATGATGGTCCATTCGGCTGATCAAACGTATCAAAGTGGCACTTCTTCTGCCATGGAGTCACTTCAGTTTGTATATTCAGGAAAAGCATCACACGCTGCAGCCTCCCCAGATAAAGGTGTAAATGCATTGGATAGTGTTATTCAACTCTTTAATGGAATAAATGCTTTACGTGAACATACCACCTCGGATACCCGTATCCATGGAATAATAACTGAAGGGGGAGAGGTGCCTAATGTAGTTCCTGAAAGAGCGGTGGCCAAGTTCTATATTCGCTCAAAAGAAAAAGATAATTTAGATAAAGTTGTCGGTCAGTTGAAAGGAATTGGTAAGGGCGCTGCATTAATGACCGGGGCTGAAGTTGAAATTTCTAATTTTGAATTAGGATTCGACAATATGATTACAAATGAGACGATGTCTGATGCATTTAATAAAAATATGAAGGAATTAACTGGACGTTTTATGCATCCAAGTGATCACAGTTTTGGATCCATGGATATGGGAAATGTCAGTAAGGTTATTCCATCCATTCATCCTTTTATTGGTTTGAATGAACCAGGCCTAGAATTCCATACAAAAGAATATGCCGATAAAACCGTTACAAAAGATGGTCACAAGGCAATCTTTGATGGTGCCCTCACTTTGGCAGCTACTGGGTATGATATCTTAACGGACCGTGCTCTTTTAAGTCGTATTAAAGCAGAATTTACAAAGCGATTGAAATAAAGTATGTAGGAATTTGAATAGGGGGAGTTATTGTTGAGTAATCAATCGGATGCTGTATCTGGTGAATCAAAGAACAAACCAAAATTTCAATTTCCGCATGTTTTCATTATACTATTTGGCATCATCATTATTGTATCTATATTAAGCTATATTATACCATCAGGAGAATTTGATCGTGAAGAAGTAGATGGAACAACCACAGTTGTAGAAGGAACGTATCATGCTGTACAGGCGGATCTTCCCGGCATTTTTGATATATTCTTGGCCATACCAAGTGGAATGTTGGAAGGCGGATCGATAATCTTTTTTATTCTCATCGTGGGTGGATCCTTTGGGATTGTCTTGTCGACCAATGCTGTGGAAGCTTTTATTGCAAAAATGACCAATGTAATGGGAAATAAAGAGATTTATTTAATACCAGTGTTGATGCTTTTCTTTGCACTTGGAGGGGCTACGTTCGGAATGGCGGAAGAGATCATTCCATTTATGTTGATCTCAGTTCCGCTTGCTATTCGAATAGGTTATGATTCGTTGGTAGGTGCTGCTATTGTAATTGTAGGGGCTTATTCCGGATTTACCGCTGCGTTTATAAATCCTTTTACAGTTGGCGTGGCACAAACCATTGCGGAACTTCCGTTATTTTCAGGTATGTTCGTTCGAATTGTATTCTGGTTTGTATTCGTTGGCATCAGTATCGCCTATGTTATGTTTTATGCCATAAAAATTAAGAAAAATCCTCAGAAGAGTATTATGTATAAAGAGGATAAGGATCGTGACCATGAGCCCAGTAAAGAGCAGGAAATGATGTTTACAGTAAGACATGGATTAATTATTGCAACCTTAGTACTAACACTTGTAGGTTTAGCGCTTGGCGTCATTTTTTTAGACTGGTATGTAAATGAAATTGCTGCTTTATTTGTCATTATGGGGGTCATTGCTGGTATTATAGCAAAAATGAGTCCCAATCAGATAGCGGAAAGTTTTATAAAAGGATGTGAAACACTAGTCGTAGGTGCACTTGTTGTAGGTCTGGCTTATGGGATATTAGTTATATTAGAGGATAGTAAAACAATAGATACCATCTTAAATTTTGCATCTACATTAGTCGGCAATCTTCCAGGTTACCTATCAGCCATGGGGATGTATATAACACAATCGGCATTGAATTTTATTGTACCTTCAGGCAGCGGCCAGGCGGCACTAACGATGCCAATAATGACTCCTTTGTCTGATTTAGTCGGTGTGAGCCGTCAAACTGCCGTTCTCGCTTTTCAAATGGGTGATGG
>DATGUN010000103.1:0-6383 GCA_035301285.1 Virgibacillus sp. | reverse complement strand
GATGTACAACAGTTACTGGCGTATGACATGATTTTCGTGGGTGTCTATACGTGGGCAGACGGCGAATTGCCGTTGGAGGCAGAGGATCTATTTGACGAGATACATACACTGGATTTCACTGGAAAAGTTTGTGGTGTGTTCGGTTCCGCTGACTCGTCGTATGAAGATTATGGAACAGCGGTTGAAATCATGTACGAGGAACTTGAGGACGCAGGGGCGACAATGGTCCCTGATTCAATCATTGTGGATCTCGAACCAGATGAAGCCGAATTGAAACAATGCGAAAAAATGGTCGCCACAGCCATAGATATGACGTGAGAAAGGTTGAAGGGACGAGGATAATGTCCCAGGTGGAAAATTTTGGATGCCACGCCATATGATTGCTGTTTGTTTTTTTACCATAAAGGGTATTAACAATAGGTAAGGCTATTTTAAGTTGTTGGAGGAGATAATATGAGAGCTGCAGTATGGCATGCATTAAAAGATGTTCGAGTAGAAGAAAAAGACATTCCTGAAGTGACTGCCGATCATGTGAAGATAAAAGTAGCGTGGGCTGGCATTTGTGGGAGTGATTTACATGAATATACGACAGGTCCGAGCACGATACCTGCTGATAAACCCGATCCTTTAACGGGTGTCCAAGCACCACTTACTTTGGGACATGAATTTTCCGGTGTTGTTGAAGAAGTGGGTGAAAATGTCAGGAACCTGAAAATAGGAGATCGTGTCGTGATTAACCCATTGATCATCAGCGGGAATGAATCAGATCCTTTGTTGGATATGTATAAAGGGTTTGGTTTTGTCGGAATCAACGAAGATGGCGGTTTTGCTGATTTTGTAACAGTTGACGCAAAACATGTTATCAAACTGCCGGAAAATATTACCCTACAGGAAGCAGCATTGATAGAACCGACAGCAGTAGCGGTACAAGCGATCAAAGAGTCTGGTTTGAAATTTGGGGAAACTGTTTCCGTTTTTGGAGCTGGTCCCATTGGGCTCTTGACCATTATTGCAGCCAAAGCAGCTGGAGCGAAAGAGATTTTTGCATTCGATCTTTTCGAGTCACGTTTGGATATAGCAAAGGAAGTCGGTGCAACCCATGCGGTGAATTCTGGTGAACAAAATCCTGTAGACTACGTACGGTCCATCTATCCTGACGGTGTTGACCATACGTTTGAGGTGGCTGGTGTCGAGCCGACATTTAATCAAGGTATTTCGGTAACACGTCCACGCGGTAATATGACGATCATCTCCTTGTTTGAAAAACCCGTGTCGTTTGATCCGATGGTTTTGACAGCGAGTGGGGTGCAACTGGTGTCTTCGCTTGCTTATGAACCGGACGTTTTTCAAACAACGGTCGATCTAATCGGCACCAAACAGTTAGATCCATCACCGGTTATCACGGGGCATATTGAACTTGAAAATATCGTCACGGATGGGTTTGAGGCATTGTTGAATGACAAATCAGAAGCAAAAATCCTTGTTAAATTGAACGGGGATGGAAAATAAGAAATGTCGGTGATATTTTAAGGTCACGTTTTTGGCAACGGAGTATGAACCCGTCTGATCTCATTGAAAAGATCGTCCAGCAACTTCTGGTTCCTGAATAGAAATGGAAATACCTTTAAAGATAGAGTTAACACGATGTTACTGCTGGATTGGAACTTTTCCATAAACTGAAGATAAAAAGAAATAATCAGGGGGAGGGCCTCAAGTCCGTCCCCTTATTCCTCCGTCCCTTGACGCTGTTATTAATATTGTGTTACATAACATGAATGGGGACAGGTTCCGGGCCTGTTTTACGAATGATTTAATATAACCATGAAACATGTACAGGAAGGATCCTTATGATGGAAAACATACAAAATGAACAATCAACTGAAAAACAAATGGCCTCTGATGTCTCTGAAGAGCATATAGGAGGCTTTTATATCTATCATATAAAAAATGAAAATATGGTGACTTATCTTTATGGAGGTGCGTCGGACCAACAGAATGTTGAACTCATCCTGAAGAAACGTCGGTCGACGAATCGTTATACATTTCAAGTCGAATGGACGGATGACACATATTGGACAGCACAAGTTCATGCGAGTGATCATGATTTTTCAAAAGGCATATGGGATTATTATGTGCGGAAATCGTCGGGTGAATTGGATCGTGTCAGTGTAGCAAATGATATTTCGTTTGACCAATTGGCGCCATTGTACTCTCCAGCAATGACTGGTTCCAGGGTACTCCAACATTGTGAGACGAAAAAAGGGAATGTGTCGCTGATGTCGGATATGGTGGATGTCCATCTGTCTGGACTGAAAAGTGACAATCAAGACCCGCGACATGTAGAAATTTCAGCGCGCATGGATGGGCTTCCCATATGGCAACACCAGTCCGATAGCAACATGAAGCTAAGCGTACGTGAACAAACTACACAGGATGTGACAGATATTCCGTGTCAGCTGGAAAAAGAAGAAGATAAATATTTTATCACGTTCCAAGTGGACTATGAAGGGCTCATTGCCCCAGACCCATCACTCAACAGATGTTGGGATGTGTTTGTTCATCTTTGCATCGATGGTGTTTATCAATCATTTCAACTTGCATTGACATCGGCTCAAATTGGAGAGGACTCACGTGTCCAATTTGACGATGATGCATTGCATCAAATGTTTTTCTACCAAACGACTGAAAATCAATTGGCATTGAACTATACAGATGTTCCGGTTGTGCAGAATGTGAACACATACGAACTCAACCGTAAAGCGTTATTTCTTGAAGGGGATGCCTATTTTGATGCGGTGTCCTTGGCAGACAATGAATCAATCGAACGCTCGGTCATCATTAAAAATCGTAATGGTGGTGAAGAGCGGGTCATTCCCATGAAAAAGTCGTCGGTGGCACAGAAAAAATTCAAACTCAAAATTCCTTTAAAAGATATTTATCCAGAGAAGATGTATGATGAATCGTATGATATTTTCATCGAACTCACGTATAAACATATTACCAAGCGCCGAAAACTTGGCTGTAACCTGTATACCTATTATAAAGATGATGTTTTGGCTGAAGCGGAACGAAAGGTAATGTCCGGTCAGTATGTCCGTTATTATTTGACATATACGCCAAAGGGACATTTGAAATTAGAAACCTTCAAATTGACGAATGAAATCAAAACATATTTAAAGAAAGGCCAATTTAAAGAGCATATGGATAAAGATGTCTGGTTGATCGGTGAGCGGTATAATACAGCGCATGATACGGGATATCACTTTTTCAAGTATTGCAGGAAGCATTATCCGGATAAGGATATCTATTATGTGATTGATTCCGAATCAGATGATATCGCGAATGTTGAGGACTTGGCAAATGTGGTATATAGGGGAACACTGGAACATTTCAAAAAAGCTGCAACGGCTGGAGTGCTCATCGGATCACATGATTTGGAACATATTTTGCCGATTAAAGGTGTCGGACTCGCTTCATATAAACAAGCAATGAAAGTCTTTTTACAACACGGTGTGCTTGGACAAGAAAGTGCGGAATATCATAGCCATCATTATAAATATCCATTTGATATGTTCTGCGTCAGTTCATCTTCCGAAAAAAGACGCGTCTATACCGAATTGGACTATGATATCGATGAGGTCAAAGTGACGGGGCTATCCCGGTTTGATGCTCTGCTTGAGCCACACACTGAAAATCAATCTATTATCGTCATTCCGACGTGGAGGGAGTGGCTGACTGACGACGGTCGATTTATTGAATCGGAATATTACCAGCGCTATAGACAATTGCTGGAAAGCGAGCGACTTGCAAACCTGCTCCAGAAGTACGATATGGACTTGACATTCTATGCACATGACTGTATGCGACCATTTATCGATCGATTCACGTTTGATGATGACCGTATCAATGTCATGATAGCTGGTGAAAAGGATGTTCAGGATGTGTTGCTGGAAAGCAAATTGATGATTACCGATTATTCACCGGCATCATATGACTTCAACTATATGTCTAAACCGGTCATATTTTATCATTTCGATCAAGACACATTTTTAAAAAATGGGAAACAGCGTCCAATCGAAAATACGTTTCTTGGTGATGTCTGTGAAGAGGAAGAGTCTGTTTTAGACAGGATTGAGACGTATTTGCAAACGAATTTTGCCGAGCGGGAAGATCTGAAAGATGAAAAATATTTGGTGTTTGATCATATCGATCAGAAAAATTGCAAACGGATCTATGAAGCGATCGAAGAGCTTAACGATGTCAAGGGTTGACGGCTGAATGCCCTTGTAGAGGAGCTTGGATTGGGTGATGGTATAGTCTTCACGAGAAGCGCCCTGGATATGTAACAGGGCGTGTTTTGTGGTGTGCCCGGCATGGGCTATAACTTGGTGGTGGAAGTCCACTACAGACTTGGCAGTAGGAACTGTTAGCCGAAGGCAAGGGTGTCCATTGTGAGGTGGAATCCGAAGGAAGCCAGAGGCAAAATCCCGAACTGACGAACAGGAACTGTATATAAGGCTGACTTGGAATGGGCGAGTTTGCCATACAAAACAAAGCCCTATACTGCACGAATTCCATACAGTAAATACAGCAGTTACATGGGAGGAAGGTTATAGCTCTTACCCGGGGAGGTCTCACAGGGGTTATGGGACATAACAATCATGTTAGTGATAACGTGATGAACTGTGAGAAGTCAGCAGAAGCCATAGTAGCGAATGCGAAGGGCTGAACAATCTTAAATCTTGGAAAACAAGGAGGTGCAGACATCGCCGCCTAAGCGCAGAAAATCATCGTGGCACTTGCCGAAGAGATGACTGCCTATGGAAGGATAAGCTGGAAGCAGAAAGATACATAGGAGAGCGCAGGGATGTCGCCTAGATATGGAAGAACAAGATGGTATCAACTTAACCGAACGAATAGCCACGAATAATAACTTATGGAAAGCCTATACAAAGGTCAAGGAGAATAAAGGAGCACCCGGAGTGGATGGCATTACCGTCAACGCACTGAAAGGTCATATGAAAAGATATCTCGAGCCTTTAAAACGGAAACTCAAAGACGGCACCTATCAACCACAGCCGGTCAAAAGGGTAGCTATACCAAAACCGGACGGTTCCAAAAGGTATCTGGGGATACCTTGTGCGCTTGACAGAGTTGTGCAACAGGCCATTCTTCAAGTGATTGACCCAATCATTGACCCCCAATTTTCCGATAATAGTTACGGGTTTCGAAAGGGTAGAAACGCCCACCAAGCTATAAGAAAAGCGGAAACGTACTATGAAGAAGGTTATCGTGTTGTGGTTGACTGTGATTTGAAGAGTTACTTTGATACTCTACACCATCATAGGATCAGAGCGTACCTTGGGTACTTCATACAGGACAAAACGGTCTTGAGATTGATATGGAAATTCTTGCGTTCGGGTATCTTGGATAAGGATATCTATATCGAAACAAACAAAGGCGCGCCGCAAGGCGGTCCTTTATCCCCTCTCCTAGCCAATGTTTACCTAAACATGTTGGATATGGAACTAGAGAAGAGAGGACACCGTTTCATTAGGTATGCCGACGACTTTGTCATATATGTGAAAAGCAAACGTGCAGGGGAAAGAGTAATGGAAAGTATAACCCATTACCTTGAAAATGACTTGGGTCTTACCATAAATAACGAGAAAAGCCAAGTCACTTCCGCTACAAAAGCCACGTTTCTGGGGTTCAATATACAAAACCTCATGGGAAAGTCGGATGCCGACCTAGCAGGTCGGCGAAACAACGATTCAAAGATAAACTTAGAAAGTTAACAAGTCGAAAACGTCCTGGAACCTTCCGTGATATAATCCTGAAAATAAACCAGACCACAACTGGATGGATTAACTACTATGGTATATCAAATATGAAAAATTTCATAACCGAAACACAACAGTGGCTAAATCATCGATTAAGACAATTAATATGGAAGCGATGGAAAACTCCACGAACAAAATATAAAATGCTTCGTGGATATGGAATCAACCATGATGAAGCAATGATGTCAGCCAACACCCGAAAAGGATATTGGCGCATATCGCAAAGTAAAGCAATCCATCGGGCCATAACAAATGACAAACTCATAAAATGGGGACTTAAAGACATGTCCGCACTTTATGAGATAAGATACTTAAAAGATTGAACCGCCGTATACGGAACCGTACGTACGGTGGTGTGAGAGGTCGACTAACCAATTAATGGTTAGTCACCTACTCGATTCATTATGTTATATGGTGATGGCATTATTTGTTTTGTGATAGAACTCCACAAAGTTTTCAATGACATTATCGAGGAATGCGATGGTGCCATGGTCGGTCAGCTGGCCATTTTCATCCATTTTATCTTGGATGGTACCAACA
>DATGUN010000102.1:0-33761 GCA_035301285.1 Virgibacillus sp. | reverse complement strand
ATTTGCATAAGTTCCATAAGCCCGATCCCCCGCTTTTATATATGCTTCTGTTAACTTCTTGGCATTATTTTTAAAAACCGTGTTCCAATTTTTTTCAATGCGGTCTTCTATAAATTGAGAAATGGTCTTTACTGAATCGTCATTTCTAATTTTATCCAATTTTTTCACCTCCTTGATTTCAAATCTATATCTATTTTAACTATACAAAAGACTGTTTGAATCGGTCCTGAGGCTGATTGTTTCTATATCCTCAGGTCCATTTACATCACCATATGATTTGATTTAGGCACAACACTTATTAAACAAAATGACCCGATGGAAGCATAATTTTTATTCTGTTAAAGCGCCTCCGTTTGTGGCAATAAGGATAATAATTCAGATTATACATATAATTTAAACACCGTTAAAAAGAATGATTAAAACTCAAAGCAGGGTCAGTTATCTTTTCCCAGATGCTTCGTTGCTGGAATCCGCCTACGTGACGTCATTCAGGCTTTCGATTGGATTATCGTTTCCGTTTTGATACGATACAAGTTACATAGGTTGGGTTTAAAAGTACGACACATCCAATCTTAAATGACACATTGAGGGGGTACATACTTTTGTCTAAAGTCCAATGGGGAATCCTCAGTACAGCGGGGATCGCTCAAAAAGCATTGATTCCAGCATTTGAACGTTCTGCCGATGCGGATGTTGCCGCGATTGCGAGTGGCAGTGATATTAAAAAGGCGGACAACATCGCCAAACGATTCAATATTCCAAAGACATATGACAGTTATGAAAAATTGCTCGCTGATCCCGATATCCAAGCGGTTTATATTCCACTTCCCAACCATTTACATAAAAAATGGGTCATTGAAGCGGCGAAAGCAGGCAAACATATTTTATGTGAGAAACCGGCGGCTATGAATACCGATGAGGCTCTGGAAATGCGGGAAGCTTGTGAGAAATATGGTGTTCTCTTCATGGAAGCATTCATGTATTATTTTCATCCGCAGCATGAGCGCGTGAAAGAAATAATCGATGCGGGGGAAATTGGTGAGATTAAAGCGATGCGTGCAGCATTTTCATTTAATCTGCCGAATGATGACAAAGCCAATAATATACGGATGAGTGCTGAAAAAGGCGGTGGGAGCATTTATGACATCGGTTGTTATACGATTCACTCCATACGTCATATCCTTCGTTCCGAGCCTGAGACGGTCCATGCACATGCCATCATCGATCCAAAATATAACGTTGATACAGATGTCGTCGCTTATATGACATTTGCGGATGGGCGACGGGCAACATTAGATGTAAGCTTTAACATAGATAAGCGGAGTGAATACGCTGTCTACGGAACAGAAGGAAGCATTGTAGTGCCCCGTGCCTATCGTCCGGATTGGAACGGTGGCGACGGATTGGTTATGACACAAAAACAAGGTGTTACACGGACAGAGACACTAAACGGCGACCAATACCGGCTGCAGGTTGAGCATATGTCCGATGTTATATTGAGTAACGACGAAACGTTGCGGCATGATTTTAACAATACAATCAATAATATGCGTGTCATGGATGCTTGTCTCCAATCGATCAAACGAGGAGATATGATCACCTTCAATTGATCCCCCACACTTGAAGGAGGCGTGCTGCCTTTCATGAACAAAAAACAAAAATTCCGGCTTGCTTCCAGGGGTCGGAATTTTTGGTGTTGAATCAATTTGCCGAAATCAATGGTATATCCTTCCTGAAATTTCAGTTAGTGAAACACGTGGCCCATTCATGATAGACTAAAAGAAAAAAACAAACACAAGCGGGTGAAACAATGCACATGCGATCTATATTATACACTGTAAGCGCTGTCCTGTTTTGTGCGTTTGCACTAGGCATGTTCTATTACGGTTATAAAACGTTTTATATCGAGTCGGATGCCGAGGAGGCCGATGATTATACCTATCACTTTGCATTGATTGCCGAGGAGTCGGACAATGATTATTGGCGTTTGGTTGAAAAAGGCGCAAAGACAGCCGCACGTGAAAATGATATTTATCTGGAATATGTGGCCCCCGAAAAAGCGGATAATGATCAGGCCCTCATGTTATTGGACCGGATGATTTCAGCAAAGGTAGATGGCATCATCACACAGGGGATTGAGGGGCAGCATTTTGTTGATCTGGTCCATAAAGGAATCGAACGAGGTATACCGATCATGACCATTGATACCGATATAGCAAGCAGCGAACGGAAAGCATATGTCGGGTCGGATAATTTCCGTGCTGGGAAACAGTTAGGGGAATCCATTATAAACGATACAAGCGGCAAGCAATATGTCGGTATCGTGACGGGCAGGAAAGACTCTGTCAATCAACAAGAACGTGTTGAAGGGTTGAAAGAAGCGGTCGCCGATCATCCCAGGATTACTGTTGTCTCAACCGAAGTATCCAATATAACGAAGACAGGGGCAGCCCAAGCGACCTATTCGTTATTGAAGGAACATCCTGAAATAACTGCCCTAGTGGGCACAAGTGCGTTGGATGGTGCTGGTATCGTCGAGGGACTCAAGGATATTGCTCCCAATAAAGATGTTTATGTAGCAACGTTTGATATTTTGCCAGAAACGCTTGAATTGATAAACGATGATAAGATTGCTGCGACGATTGCACAATATCCGGAAGAAATGGGATACAATGCGATTGGTGTCATGATGGATCTACAGGAAAAAGATATATTGGAAAACGAGAAGCATACAGAAACAATGATTATCCGCAAAGAAGATCTACAGAATGGTACGGAAAAGGACATCATAGAATGAAAACAATACGTGGTAAACTACTCGTCTATTTTCTCGTTTTTGTCATCCTGTTCCAAGTGACCGCCATTTCCATTTTCATCAGTTCAAATAAGCTGACAAATACTTATCATAATAGTTTTCAACGTTTTTTACTATTGAACTCTATCTCGCAGCAATCGGATGAACTATTTACGTTTACGCGTACATTTGTCAGTGAACCTGAGCATGAGCGTTCACCTGATTTTTATAAGATGAAAAGCAAACTATTGAATAAGAAGGAAGAATTGAGGGATTCGGTTTCTGACGAGCAAAAAATCGAATTGAAGAACTATATCAACATTCTCGAAACATTCATCCATGAAGCGGAACTGACGGTCGGGTTTGTGTTGTTGGATGATATTGAACAGTATACACAGCATCTTGAGGAAACGCGTCAATCATCGCGCTATGTCCAGGAAGCGACATTGGAACTGCTGGATGTAGAACTGACATCCTATCAGTCTTTTTATGAAAATTTGCTGAAGCGGAACGATTACTTTTTTATTTTTATCGTCTTCTTGTTTTTGACGACGATCATGCTTGCGGTGTTTTTTGCATTATGGTTTTCGAAAGGGATCACCCGGCCGATCAATCAATTATCGGCAGCCGCACGGGAAGTGTCTGCAGGGGATTTAAAAGGGGACCCGATTCAGATTCAGTCGAATGATGAATTGAAATTATTGGGGGATACCTTCAATGACATGCGTTCCAACATCCATGGTCTCGTCAAGGAAATCAAGGATCAATCGGAACTGGACCGATTGGTGAAAGATATGGAAATCAAACATCTGCAAAATCAAATCAATCCTCACTTTCTATTCAATACGTTGAACACGATGTCCAAAATGGCCTATTTGGAGGATGCCAAATCAACGTCAGCCCTGATCGATTCAGTTGCAACATTGCTGCGCCATAATCTTGGGGAGATTGATAAAAGTGTCACCCTCAACGATGAAGTCGAGGTTGTTAAAGGATATTTCCATATTCAGAAGATCCGTTTTTCAGAACGTATCCAATTTGTCTACAGAGTCGATGAAAAATGCCTGCAAATGCCGATTCCACGCTTGACTTTACAACCTTTGGTGGAGAATGCCTTCATCCATGGTATCGAGGAGCGTGAAGAAGGGGGCGTTATTTCGATTCGTATTTTTGATACGGATGATGCCGTCGTTGTTGAGGTGATTGATGATGGGGTCGGAATGCCTGAAGAGACGATCCGGCAAATACTGTCATTGACTGAACGAAACGATGAACATGTGGGGCATTCGACTGGCATCGGGTTGACGAATGTCATCAGACGACTGCAAATATTTTATCAAACACATCATGTTGTAGAAATCGACTCGGAGCAAGGGAAAGGAACAACGGTGCGCCTGTTGCTTCCAAAAAATCAAGACAGGGGAGAAGAACATGCGGATATTGATAGCTGAAGATGAATTTATTGAACGAAAGGCGATGCGTAAGTTCATTGAGGATCATTTTAACGATATATATGTGGTCAGTGAAGCGGCAAATGGTCGGCAGGCGATTGAACAAGCGGAAGCAACCGATCCCGATGTCATATTCATGGATATCAAGATGCCCGGGATTGACGGGCTCGAAGCGATTGGACATATCCATGAGCGTGATCCCGCAAAGAAATTCATTATGGTTTCAGCCTATGATACCTTTGATTATGCTCAAAAAGCGATGCGTTTCGGCATCAAGGATTATATTTTAAAACCCGGAAAAAAAGAAGAAATCATAAAAGCGTTGTTAAGAATGAAGTCGGAATTGGAGGCGGAACAGCATCAACAGACAGAGAGGCAACAGTCACGGGAATGGAAGACCGAGCGTTTTATCGAATACGTGATGCGCTATCCGGTACAAGAGGATGTGTATGACCTCCAGCAGGATCTGTTTCCGGACATGCAATATGGTTACTTTTTAGTGGTGATGGCTAATGAAGTAGATGCAAAACAGTGGCATGACATGCTGCAAAAAACGATTGAACATCCTTTTGTCTTACACGAGAGTGATGATCTTGTGGTGGTATGTGTGATGGCCCCGGTTCCGTTGGAAAAAAGCGATATCCTGCAAACGGCCCAAGCGATTAGCGTAGAACGGATGAGCGGTGACTGTTTCATTGGAATCGGCCAGCCCGTTTCCACATTGAAGAAGATGCCAAGCTCTTATCATGAGGCTTATGCGGCATGTCTTCAGCTTAAATTGAATGATAAACGCCGGTATGGTTTTTTAAATACGGATACGCTCTCGTATGACGTGAATGAGATGGTCGGTCAAATACGTGACCAGATTGAAAAAGGAAATGCAAAGGAAGCTGTCCTGCATTATAAGGAGATGAATCATCGATTTCGTCTACCCGATAAAGAAACGTTGTATATCAACATAAAAGAATTGCTTGAGTCGTATGATCTCACCATTCCATATCAATCGATGTCATCACTTGAGTCGGACAGTGACTGGCAAACATTCATCAATGTATGTGCTATAAGCATCAATGAATACCGTCAATCCAAACAGTATATGTCACAGGTAAAGGCGTATTTGCATCGTCATTACGACAAGGCAATTACCCTTGAGGATGCGGCTGAACTGGTCAACTTAAGCCCGAATTATCTATCCAATCTATTTAAGGAGGAGCTGGGTGATAATTTTGTGGACTATTTGGCTAGTATCCGGTTGAAAAAAGCCCGGAAGCTCATTCAAAAGAATGCGTATTCCTTGAAAGAAATCAGTTTTATGGTGGGTTACAAGGATCCGAATTACTTCAGCCGTGTGTTTAAAAAATATTATGGTGAATCACCGAGCCAGTTTCAGCGGGGGTTTTCCAGTAATTGTTAATTTGTTTCGAATGATGTGCCAATATAGCAGGGCTTCGTAAAATAGTGAAGAGATTCGTAAAAATTTACAGACGTTCGTTTCACAATATAGGCCCCACACCTTTTATAATAATGAATGAAAACGTTAACAAGGGGGATTCAGAAGTGAAAAAGTTAAATGGACTGGTTGCATTATTAATGCTTATATTGGTCATTGCCGCTTGTAGTTCGGATTCATCCGGCAACGGAGATTCCGGTGAAAGTGGTGGCGGTGACGGTGATGTTGAGATATTTAGCTGGTGGACGGGTGCAGGAGAAGAAGAAGGATTACTTGCATTGATTGATCTATTTGAAGAAGAATATCCTGATATCAGTGTTGAAAACGCTGCCGTTGCCGGGGGTGCCGGCACAAATGCCAAAGCCGTTCTGGCGACGCGAATGGAAGGAAATGATCCACCCTCGACGTTTCAGGTGCACGGTGGCGAAGAGTTGAACAAAAGTTGGGTGGCCGCGGATAAAATGGAACCCTTAAATGATTTCTATGAGGAAAATGACTGGATGGATAAATTTCCTGAAGAACTCATCGACCTTGTAAGTGATGGTGATGATATATACTCTGTACCGGTCAACGTTCATAGGGGCAATCCTGTTTTTTATAATATGGAAGTTTTTGAAGAAAATGATATTGACGTCCCGACGAACTTCGATGAGTTTTTTGAAGCTGCGGATAAATTGGAAGAAGCTGGTGTGACTCCTTTGGCTTTGGGTGATAAAGAGTCTTGGCCGGCGACACAGATTTTTGAAAATGTGCTTCTTGGTGTACTTGGGCCGGATGATTATCAAGCATTGTTCGACGGGGAAATCGAATTCAGTGATGATCGTGTCGTCGAGGCTGCAGAGATTTTCGGCAAAATGCTGGAATATACCAACGAAGATCATGCTTCACGGAACTGGCAAGATTCAGCACAATTGGTCGCCGATGGTGAAGCGGCTATGCTGAATATGGGTGATTGGGCGAAAGGTTATTTTTCCAATGATTTAGAGATGGAAACGAATGAAGACTTTGGTTACTTTTCTTTTCCTGAAACGGATGGCATGTTCCAGGTCATTACCGATACATTCGGATTGCCAAAAGGCGTTGATAATGAAGATGATGTGAAGACGTTCTTGGAGTTTCTTGGAACGCCTGAAGCCCAGGATGTATTCAACCCGTTGAAAGGCGGCATCGCAGCCCGTCTCGACTCGGATGAAGAAGAGTACGATGAGTATGGTCAAGATGCGATGGATGATTTCCAGGAGGCACGTCTTGTACCGAGTCTGGCACATGGGTCGGCTGCATCAGAAGGGTTTTTGACGAAAGCCAATCAGGCTGTGAATATTTTCGTGACGCAAGGTGATGTCGATAACTTCATCGAGGCCTTGGAAAACGCGGCGGCATCGGAAATAGACTGATTTGATTGATTGGACTGGGGAAACATCATGGTTAACAGAAGATGAGAGGGTGTGCAGATGTCAATAGGGTGCAACGAAAGCTGAGCCGATTGGCATCATGCTTCCCTTTTTTGTTCTATAACCATTGATAGTCCCAGCTTGATATTATCCAACAAAACAAAAAGAGGTCGAGTTTTTGCTGAATGGTAGGAAATTTTCGTTGGAAAGGGGGAAGCAATCGTGGCAAAAGAAGCGCAGGCCAAAAACAGGAAACGTCTTTCAAAGGATCAGTGGACAGCAATCGCCTTTTTGCTTCCGTCATTGATATTGATTGCTGTGTTTGTTTATGGCTTTATCAGCTGGACTGGATATGTATCATTAAGTAATTATAGTACGGTTGTTCCAGATTTTTCGTTTGCAGGCTTGAAAAACTATTTGTTTTTATTCGGTGACTTCCGTTTTCAGGCGGATCTTCGTAATACATTGTTTTTCACGATTTTATTTATCGGGCTTGTTATCGTGATGGGTCTTGGTCTTGCTATTTTAATCGACAAACAGCTGAAAGGTGAATCATTGTTCCGGAATATCTTTTTGTTCCCCATGTCTTTGTCATTTATCGTGACAGGGGTTGTATGGCAGTGGTTGCTTAACCCATCGACAGGGTTCAACCAATTTCTGAAGTTCTTCGGTATTACACCGAAATGGTACACCGATACGAATATTCTTGCCGGCTTCGAATGGGGAAGTATTGAATTCGGTCTGCCGGTGGCGATTATTGCTGTCGTGATTGCTGCTGTGTGGCAGATGACTGGTTTTTCACTAGCAATGTATTTGGCTGGATTGCGTGGTGTCCCCGATGAGTTGAGAGAGGCAGCACGGATTGACGGGGCGAGTGAATTCAAAGTTTATATGAAGGTTGTTCTCCCCATGCTCATGCCAATCACGATGAGTGTCGTCATTATCATGGGGCATATGTCGCTGAAGATATTTGACTTGATTTATGCCATGACAGGGCCAGGTGCTAATTTTGTGACCGACGTACCGGGTGTGTATATGTTTGAAGAAACATTCCGGGGCAACAATTATGCGAATGGTGCAGCGATTGCGATCATTATGTTGCTTTTGGTAGCGGTTGTCATTATCCCATATTTGTGGAATGCGAGAAGGGGTGATCATTCATGAGGACCTTTCCGATTGGCAAAACGATTAAATACATGTTACTCATATTTTTCTCGTTGCTTTTTTTGGCACCGGTATATGTCATTATCGTGACGAGCTTAAAACCACTTGATGAAGTATCACTTGCCGAAATGTGGACGTTGCCGACATCAATAGATTTCAGCTCTTACATACAGGCCTTCTCAAAATTGTCACCGAACTTGTTGAATAGTTTCTACTTGGTCATTCCGGCGACATTGTTGTCGGCGTTATTTGGGGCGATGAATGGATATGTTCTCTCCAAATGGCGTTTTAAAGGATCGGAAACACTTTTTACGATTATTCTGTTCGGCATGTTTATCCCGTATCAAAGTATTTTGATTCCGATGATCCAGTTTTTGAGACAGATTGAATTATATAATACGATTCCGGGATTGATTCTCGTTCACGTTGTGTATGGTCTGCCGATTACGACGCTTATGTTCCGTAACTTTTATGCCAATATACCTGATCAGATGATTGAAGCGGCTAAAATCGACGGCGCTAACTTCCTAGGGGTTTTCCGTCACATCATCCTGCCACTGTCGATTACCGGGTTTGTTGTTGTGGCGATCTGGCAATTCACCAACATATGGAACGAATTCCTGTTTGCTGTAACGGTTACGACATCCGGTCAACAACCTGTGATGGTGGCCCTGCAGAACCTATCTGGAAGCCAGATTGTTGAGTGGAACGTACAAATGGCTGGGGCATTGATTGCAGCGCTCCCGACATTGCTGGTATACATTTTCCTTGGTAAATATTTTGTACGAGGACTGTTAGCGGGTTCAGTGAAAGGGTAAAGGAGCTGCCCCGTGGTTACACGGATAACTCGAATATTGCCATTTGAAAAAATGGTCTGATGTTTGGGGCGAAAGAACATGTTACAGGCTGGATTGGATAACCAATAAGGTGCCTGTGCATGTTCCTTTTTATTTTTCCGATTAACGCGTACATAAATAGAACGCAGCCTGTTTTTGCTTGGAAACGCCATCCCGTTTTGATACGATACAGATAACTTCAGGAACGGACAAGAATAAAAGGGAGGTTGTTTCACATGGAACGTTTGTCAGATACCGCCATTCAGGAAGCACTTGAACGATTGGATGGATGGCATGTGGTCGATGAAAAATGGTTACAGAAGAAGTTTCGCTTCAAGAACTTTTTATCGGGCGTGGATTTTGTCAGCAATGTTGCCGAGTACGCAGAAGGTCTTCAGCACCACCCGTTTATTTCCATCGATTATAAAGTAGTTACACTGAAAATCTCATCGTGGCAAATGAAGGGCATTACCGATCTGGATGTCGAGATGGTGGAGCACTTTGATGAACTGTACGAAAAAGCGGAGAAATAGTGAAATAGTGGAATTGTGACGGATGAACGTAAACATTTTTTAAATTGCGTTCATCCGTTACTTTATGATAGGCTATCATCCCTCCTCGAACTCGTATATAATGGGTATAAATACCTATTTGCGGTAAGGAGAATGTGTTGTGGAAGTGTACTGGATGGTGGTGTTTTTCTTATTTGGTGTGACGTTTGGATCGTTTTTCAATGTCGTAGGTTTACGTGTTCCGGAAAAAGTTTCGTTCATAACCGGACGATCGTATTGTCCAACATGCCAATATCAGCTGCGATGGCATGAGCTTCTCCCAGTTGTTTCGTTTTGTTGGCAGAAAGGGAAATGCCGGCATTGCCGTGCAAAGATCCCTATATTGTACCCCGTCATGGAGTTCTTGACCGGATTTTTATTGATGTATAGTTATTTTTGGCTTGGTTTTACTGTTGAACTGATGACAGCTCTTCTCTTGATCAGCATGCTTGTGGTGGTAAGTGTTTCCGATATCGCCTATATGCTCATCCCCGATTATATTCTATTATTCTTTTTACCCCTTTTGATGATCTGCAGAATAATTTCCCCATTGGACCCGTGGTACGACGCGTTATTAGGCGCTGCGACCGGTTACCTTCTAGTGGCATTGATCATTTTTATAAGCCGTGGCGGAATGGGAGCTGGGGATATGAAGCTCCTTTTTGTACTTGGTCTTGTCCTTGGCTGGAAACATGTATTGTTGACTTTCTTTTTGGCGGCATTAATGGGATCGATTGTCGGCATGATTCTTAAACGACTGAATAAAGTAGCATCGAAGCAGCCGATACCGTTCGGGCCGTATATCGCTATGGCCGCCGTTATCGCTTATTTCCATGGAGATTGGCTGATCACATCATATGTGGCATTGTTTTAGTTCGATGGTGTTGATCCTTGAAAAACAAATCACTTTTTACGGTGAACAGGGCATGTCCTGTTTGTCGTATCGGGATTAAAGAAATGAATGCCATATTATGAAACCGTTATCATTATTAAATTGACAAACTATGAATCTGGTATATACTTAAGCTGTAGGAAAAATTAATATTGTAATGTGTTTGGTTTTTTTGCCGAGTGCAAAAAATTAAAAAGGAATCAGGTGAAAATCCTGAACGGTTCTGGCCACTGTAAATGGGTAGCATCTCTTAATCATGTCACTGGCTCACGCTGGGAAGGCAAGAGACGTGCAATGACCCTCAGTCAGGAAACTTGCCGACATATTCATGAACATCCCTTCCAGGAAAAGGTGACGCATGTACGGTTTTATAACCAATCGTATATTTACATATATGGATACCCGTACCTCTTTCTGGAGGTATGGGTATTTTTGCTTCGTAAAGGGGGAGGAAACGTTACGTCAAAGGGTGAGGGATATCCAAAAATCATATTTAAAACAGGGGGTTCTGTTCAGATGAAGCGAAACCAAAAATGGTTGAGTGGTTTGTTTGCGTTCTTTTTATTGTTCTCAACTTTCGTGATGCCTATGTCGGCTTTTGCCGAGCCTTCAATAGGTACAGAAGAAGAAGGCGCGAATGTGGAGGATAATGAAGAGGTGAATCATCAAGCTGAAGAGAATAATAATGATGATCAGCAGAATGAGGACAAAAATGAGTTTGATGATGATGGGAAGACAGATGACAATGGAAATGCAAATGACCATGATAAAGAGAAAACAAACGATGATAATCAAGCCACAAATGAAGAAAACATCCCAGAAAACACAGAAACGGAAGAAGTGAATGAATCGGAAAATGAATCTGAGGATGGAAGCGAGGTATCGGAAAAGAAGGAACGAGCACCACCGGCAACAGTTGATGTGCGGGTGGAAACGCATGATAAAACATTGGTACCGCCGACAGAGGTAACAGTCGAAAGTTTTGAATTGAAGGCGTATATCGACAATGATAACGGCGGTGATTCGGTTTATCCGGATACACCAAGGGCTATTCATGCCATTATTCAAGCGTTAGAACATGAAACCGATCTGGATTTGAAAGACGATAATGTATTCAGCCTAGGTTATGGTGGTAATTACATATATGAGATAGATGGGGACGGAGAGTTTACCGGTGGCCAAAACAGTGGCTGGATGTACTATGTTGACAATGAATATGTCGGTGAAGGTGTACTTGAGAGGGAACTTGATGGCGGCGAGTCGATTGTCCTCTATTATGTCACCGACTATATGGATAATACGTTTTCATGGTTTGATGAAGAAGCATATACGGTTGAAGCAGGCGATCCATTGGAGTTGGAACTGACGGGGGTTAACTTTGATGCCGTCAATCCTGTTGAAGGGGCTTCTATATTAATTGATGAAGAAGTTTATGCCGATGACGGAGAAGAGGTGTTGACGGATGCGGAAGGAAAGGTTGATGTCGTTTTCGATGCGCCGGGCACATACCATCTGTCCGCCAATCGCGTCAATGATAATGGTGATCGGAATATCGTCCGTCCGTATGCAACGGTAGAAGTATCTGAAAAAGCCGATACAACGCCACCGGTTATAACAGTCGAGGGAATCAATGATGGTGAAGAAATGGCAGAAAAGGAAACGACATTCACCGTCAAAGCGGTAGATGATGTAGATGGTGAGATGACTCCGACTGTCAAAGTGAATGATGAAGAAATAGAGCAGGTGGACGGTGCGTATCAGGTAGAACTCCGGGAAGGCGACAATAGAATTGAAGTCACTGCTGAAGATAAAGCGGGAAACGTGGCGGCAGAAACATATGACATAACATTTGAACCCGAGTCCGATTCATCTGAGCCAGAAGGTGACAAGGAAGAATATAACATCAAAGATCGAATCGATAAAACCGCAAGCTATATTTTATCGAATAAAGTAAAAACCGAGTGGCAGGCAATTGGGCTAGCCCGTGCCGGAAAAGATGTTCCATCATCCTACTATGACGATGCATTCTATCAGAACATCGAAACACAGGTAGATGAAGCGATGGAGTGGAATCGGGCAAAAATAACGGATATCGAGCGCCTGGCGATTGCGGCTGTTGCTATCGATAAAGATCCGACAGATATTAATGGTACGAATTTGATCGAATACTTATACGATAGCCCGATGCGTGGGGAAACAGATTCGATGCTCATTCAAGGGAATAACGGACCCATTTTTGCGTTAATCGCACTTGACTCATTGGATTTTCCTGAACCGGAAGAGTCGAAATGGAATCGTGAAAAATTAATTCAAGAACTGATCCAAAATCAGAATGATGATGGAAGTTGGTCGTTGAATCCTTCATATCCAAACCCGAGCATTGATGTGACTGCAATGGCGATTATTGGTTTGTCGCCATATAAAGATCAACCAGATGTAAATGAAGCCATTGAAGGTGCAATTGAATATCTGTCGAGTGTACAAAATGATAAAGGCGGGTTTACGGAATCGTTTGTCGGGGGGACGTCCAGTGAAGCAACGTCACAGACAATCATTGGTTTGACAGCGTATGGTATGGATCCGACGGACGAGATGTTCACTAAAAATGGCAATAACCTGATTGACCATCTATTGACGTATCAAAATGCCGATGGCGGTTTTTCGCATCTTTTGGATTATGGCTCTAACGGGATGGCTACAGAACAAGCCATGCAGGCATTGGTGGCATATGATTTGTTCGTGAATGATGGGGGACGCCTTTATGATTTTAGTGGCATGGAAGACCCTGTTGTCGATAAGGAATACTTGGAAGAAAAAATCCAAGAAGCAGAGAATGTTGATACCGATCATAAAACAGATGAGAGTGTCCATGTTTTAGAAGAGGCTATTCAACAGGCAAAGTCTGTATTAAGTGATGAAAAGGCAACGGAAGATGATGTTTCAGAAGCGATCCGTGCTTTAACGGATGCCATTGATAATTTGGAAAACAACCCGACTCCAGAGGTAGATAAATCTAAATTGGAAGAGGCTATTGAAGCGGCTTCAGATGTTGATCTTACAAACATGACACCGGAAAGCGCAGATGCCTTTGAAGCAACCTTAAGCGCAGCCAACTCCGCTATGGCAACCGAAGATGCTACGCAATCAGATATTGATAGTGCGGCCGAGAATCTTAAAGAGTCTATGGATTCATTAGCAGAAAAAGCGAACAAAGATGAATTGATTTCTAAAATTGAAGAAGCCGAATCGATGGATGTCGAAGGGAAGACGGCTAACAGTGTAGAAGCGTTGGAGAAATCGATCAAGAACGCACAATCTGTGCTGAAAGATGACAATGTCAGTCAGGCGGAAGTCGATGATGCTTTAATGTCACTTCAGAAAGCCATGGACCATTTGGAAGTAAAGGTAGACAAGGACGCGTTGGTTTCAAAAATTGAAGAAGCTGAATCACTCGATTTGGATGATAAGACAGCGCACAGTGTGGAGAGGTTGGGACAGGCAATCAAGGATGCAAAAGCGGTGATGGCTGCTGATGATGCAACACAATCAGATGTCGATGAGGCTGTTCAATCAATCCGGGAGGCAATTGATCGTCTGGAAACAGGTGATGAAGCGGGTAATGAACCGGGCGATGAATCAGATGATGAAGTGGATGATGATTCAGGTGATGATCCAGTTGACAAAGACGATCTTGGGGAGTTAACAGACGAAGCTGAAGATCATGACACAAGCGGGAAAACCCAAGAGAGTATCAAATCCTTAAATGAGGCGATCAACGATGCAAAGTCTGTGCTAAATGATGACGATGCGACAGAAGAAGATGTGGCGAAAGCGTTGAAGCGTGTCGAGAGGGCGTTGGACACTTTAGTGGACGAGTCAGATTCAGGTCAAGATGAAGCCTCCGTTGATGACGATGACGATGACGATCAAGAGTCTGATGGAGTCCCTGGTCTATCGGGATCTGGCGGCGGTGACTCTATTGATGCTGCAACCGTTGAAAAGGAAAGTGAAGACACTAACAGAACACTTCCTGCAACAGCCACAGCTAATTTCACATTTATGCTGTTTGGCGGGATATTGTTGATGGCGGCCATGATCCTGATTGTCATTCAACGCAAAAAAAGTGCTGAATAAAATGGAACATGCCTTAAAAAGCCGTGATCAGTCACGGCTTTTGGGCTTATGCGCGATTACAGTATTTTGGATTGAAGTTTTTTCACTTTAAATAAAATGAAAAAGCTTGAGTGTAAAATACATCCAGGAGGCCATACGATGAAACCAAAGCTGAAAACCTTGATGATTTCACTTGTTGTTTTATTGATGATCAGTGCCATATCGACCTATGTCATAAAGGCTTTAGATAATCAAGATCGCATGACGCCTGACAACCCGCTTCTTGAACAAGCTGATGGGTATTCGGAGGTGCCTTTGTTCAGCAATCATTCGGGTTTGATCCGTAATGAGGACCTGCCAGAGGAAGAAACCGATGCCAATCAAGATGAAGAAGGACAAGACGACGAAGAACGAGACCGAAAAGGACAAAATGGTATAAACGAAAACCAAGATGATGAGGATGCAGGTGACAACAATACACCTGATAATCAGCAAAGGGGAAAGGAAACGAATCAAGAAAGTCATTCAGCTGGTGAAGATGCACAAGATGAAACAGGAAGTGCATCCCCTGATAAAAACGATCAAGCGGTCCATAAAGAAATCGTCGATTCGGATCTAGAGCAAACAGAATCAAAAAAAGACGAAAATCATAGCTATTTTACAACAACCATCAAACAAGGCGAATCGGTAACGGACGAGGCTTTTTCCTTTCAAGTCGAACAACTGGATCATGATGTGGCATTGGAGAATGTGGCTGTCCAAATCGGTTCCGATGATGGACACGTTGAAGAGATAACGGATGACTATACGAAACCGGTTCATGTACGTCTTCTGCTTGCGGAAGGTGAAAATGATATCACTGTAACGGCAACCTATCAAGATGATTCCGGAACAACTTTTGATGTATTCAAGACATATACGGTCATTTACGATGAAGATGATATTGTCATTGAAACAACATTAAAAGATATGGACGTCACAGAAGAAGAGCTCACCTTTACTGCAGCGGCCACACAAGGTGGTCAACCGATTTCTTTGAAAGCTGTCCTGGAGCACGGAAACGATCACACCGAGTTGAAGGAATCGGAAGAAAACACCTACACAGGTACATTGGAAGAGGGCGAAAACAAGATTATATTAAGCGCTTCTTCCGGTGGCAAAGAAGTTGAAGAGTCCTATAGCATCCACTACACCAAACCACACCAGGCAGAGGTTTGGATAGATACTGATTTGGGTGATTATGACGGTAAAACTGTAAAAGAGGAAACATTGAACTTTTCAGCAGCTGCTTATGCCGATGATGATCCGATCGATATTCAAGTCCATCACAATTATCAAGCGATGACAAGTGACGACGATTCTTATCAAGCTACTTTAGAGGAAGGTGAGAATACGTTCGACTTGAAAGCGGAAGAAGGCGGTATCTCACAATCTGAGTCGTATACCATCTATTATGAACCAGAGGCGTCTGGAGGGGATGAGGAAGAAGAACCGGATGAGAACGCACCAGAGATATCAGTTTTTGATATAACCGACGGGGAGACCATTAACAACTCCATCCGTACGTTCCATATCAAGGTCAAAGACTTTCAAGGTGACTCCATTACGGAAACTGGGAACATTTCAGTGACAAACAATGGAGAAGGTGTATCGCGGGATTGGACGGATAAGGAACAAATCAGCTTTACACTGCCCATCAATGAGGGAACCAATGAGATTGTCATCCATGCGGAAGACTTAGATGGAAATAAGGCATCCAAGGAATTGACGATTATCGGCGACGTTGGTGAAGACGGATCCCCAATCGGAACAGCAACTGTAAGTATGGAGGCGACAACAGTGGGGTTGGATTACTTGATTCCTCCACATGAGGTGGAACTGTATCAAGGTGAACGTGCATCAATGGTTCTGGATCGCGTATTGAAGGAATATGGATTTGATTATATGAACACCGGTACGTTGGAAAGTGATTTTTACCTTGAAGCTGTCATGAAAACAGGTGTTGCTTCCGATGTCAGTATACCGGAAGACTTATTGGAGACGCTGGAAGAGCATCATGTCATTGTCGATGAAACGAACTCCCACCCCGACATACTCGGAGAATTGGATTTCACAGGAGATTCTGGCTGGATGTATAGCATCAATGGCATTTATGCCAATGTCGGTTTTGCGGATTATTATCTGAAAGATGGGGATGAACTCCGGATTCGTTTTACATTGGCGGATGGAAACGATATTGGCCTTGGTTTGAATAATTTCCACAAAGAATGGTAATGCGGGGAATCGATATGTTGCAAAAAAAAGAATTACATCAAAAACGAAGGCTTGTATGGTTGCTGTTGCTCATTGTCACTCTATCCCTGAGTAATTGGCATACTGGAATGGCGGCCGCTGAAGAAAATGGCTTTAACGAAGCGCCCGTCGAACGTGCAGACCTAGAGGCTGAAATCAAATCCATCGTCGAGTGGAAGAAGACACAGTTTGAGCCACCGGATGAGGCCCTTCTTACCAATACGTTTCTGGAAAATGCTGGAGAAACGTCTGTTGATTGGTTTGTCATCGGACTGGGCCGGACCGGGATGGAAGATAATTTTGCGGGTTATACAGCAGTCATAAAAGACAAGGTGGCAAAACGTTATCAAACAGAGGCAAAGTTGAGTGAGTCTAAAGCGACGGAATGGCACCGCATTTCGCTTGCGATACTGGCAGCGGGTGGAGATCCGACCAATGTTGGAGAAAATGTGGATGGCGATCCAATCGATTTAATTGCGGATGGAACGTATGACAGGGGGAAAGAGACAAGGTCGTTAGGAACTCAGGGGATCAATGGTTGGATTTGGGGATTGATCACGCTGGACACGATGCGGTATAACATACCAGATGGTGCGGTGGAAACAAGGAACAGCATCATTGAAGAAATATTGCGTGCTCAGCTTGAAGATGGTGGATTTGCGTTAAGTACATTTGATGAGAAGGCGGATGTGGACCTTACCGCGATGGCCATTCAGGCTTTGGCACCCTATTACAACAGTGAGGAAGAATATACGTATGAACAGATGGTTACAGGCGAGAAGATGACGAAAACCGTGCGTGAGGTCATCGATGAGGCACTTGACGTTTTATCCGACTTACAATCAGACAACGGGGATTTTGATATGGGTGATATCGCCAATGTGGAAAGCACGGCACAAGTCATCGTAGCATTGACATCACTTGGGATCGACCCACTCACTGATGAGCGTTTTATCAAAAAAGATCGTACATTATTAGATGCGATATTAAGTTACAAGCAATCTGACGGCGGATTTATCCATTCGGAAACATATGATGCGGATAATGAATATGCTGCCCCCGATGAATCTAACTCGTTGGCAAGTGAACAAGTATTATATACATTGACGGCATTATACCGTTTTTACGATGGGAAACGGTCGCTTTATGATTTCAGGGAAGAAATGTCCGCCGAAACAGAGAAAGCGATCGAACAGGCAACAGAAGCGATTGAAAGTACGGTTTCGCGTGACCCTGTTGATCCCGATGAACTAAAAAAGGCTTTTGAACGGTATGAGGCTGTCCCGATCACGGAACGGTCATATGTATATAATTACGCCAAATTATCGAATGCGATGGAAGAGGCGGGTATGGAAAACACATCCAGACCCATTGCTGAACAGATGGGACAAAACGACGGTGGTGAAGGCTATAATCCTACATTATTTGAGAAAGCAGAAAACGAAACAGAAGATCTGGCTTTCACGGAAGAAGATGAACAGAGGGTTGCATCTTTATCGGATAAACCCTCTTCAACGGAATATTATGTTGAAGTGACATCATTGATCGATAAGATACAAACATTGGACGAAACAGAGGAACATGACACTGTGTTGGCGGAGTTAGAGGACATGAAGTCGGCCATGGAAGAGAAAGAAGCGGAGATTCAATCGATCAACCGATTGATTTTAGATGAATTATATCCCTTCCATACGATTACAAAAGATGATCAGGATACGGTCGATGAAATCACACGGCGTTATGAAGCACTGGAGGCATATGATCAGGATAAAATCCAAGATTATGAAGCGGTTGAAAAAGCAGCAACCCAAATCGACAATGCCAATCGCGCAACATATATCACCATTGGCATCATCGCTGTCATAGCCCTTTTATTGATTTTGTTGATCATACGCTACCGTAAACGTAAAAAAGCGAAGTTGCAACGAAACATGCTGGACAATGCCGAGTAGAGGAGGACATAGATGTGAGAAAGGATATCGTCATTGTTTTATTCATTGCCCTCTTCATTGCTGTCATTGTCTCAGGTACAAAAATTCAATCGGTTGATGAGTACTATCTGACACATATCGATGATATTACGGAAGACTCGGAAACAATATTCATCAGCATCGATGCCAGCACATTACGTGATCACTGGGATCAGCTAGACTCTGAGTTGCAATCGGAAGAATATGTTCCAGATGATGGTGTGATTTTAGAGGAATCGGAATATGTTCTCAGACCGAAAGATACGGTTTTGGATGTTTTGAAGCGTGCTGTGAGACATCATCACATCCATATGGAATCCCAGGGTGCAGACAAAAATGTGTATAACAGTGTCTATATCCAAGGTATCAACCATCTATACGAGTTTTCCGCTGGACCGTTGAGTGGTTGGATGTATGCCGTCAATGGGGAATCGCCGGATAAAGGGGTGGGGAAATATGAATTGCAGGATGGGGATGTGATTGAGTTTAAATATACGATCGATTTAGGCCGCGATATCGGATTCAGTTCTGAAGGTGGGGATACGTATGAATAGCACGGTAAACGCTCATCCGTTTATATTGTTTTTTTATTATATAGCTGTTGTCGGAATGACGGTATTGATCATGCATCCTGTTGTATTAAGCCTATCGCTCATCGGCTCCCTTTGCTTTTATTTGATGATGACATCGGTACGTATGCTCTGGAAAGAAGTGCGTTTTTACATCTTTGTTTTTGTGTTGATTGCTGTGACAAATCCGCTTTTTGTACATAAAGGGGAAACGATTCTCTTTTTCTTGAATGATAATCCGGTCACGATGGAAGCCATCATTTATGGCGTTTTCATTGCGATGATGCTCGTTGCGGTTATTTTTTGGAGTAAGGCGTTCAGTATTCTGATGACTTCTGATAAATTCGTCTATCTATTCGGGAAAGTCATTCCTAGATTATCACTTGTCATATCGATGGCATTAACATTCATTCCAACATTCAAGCGCCAAATCAAAAAAGTGCATCAGACACAAAAGACACTCGGCTTATATACGACAGACAGTATGGCCGATCGGATCATCAGCGGGGTGCGCACATTCAACAGCATGATATCGTGGTCATTGGAACATGCGATTGAGCAGGCAGAGGCCATGAAAGGAAAGGGATATGGACTGAAAGGCCGGACCCATTTCACTTTATTCAAATGGAACAGGAGAGACACAGTGGCTCTTGGCGTTATTGTCATTTTATTGACCTGTATTCTGATCGTTGCTGGGACAGACGGATACCGTTTCAGTTACTATCCGGTCCTATCCGAGCCAGTCATCAAAGGGGACGGGGTTTGGAAAACAGTGATCATGACATTGTTTATACTGCTTCCGAGCATCAACGAAACAAAGGAGAATCTGCAATGGAAATTAGCAAAATCGAGAATCTGACATTTACGTATCCTGGGCAAGATATGCCTGTATTGGAATCGATTGATCTGTCCATTTCGCAGGGGGCTTTTGTTGTGGTGTTCGGTGAATCGGGTTCTGGAAAGACGACATTGCTGAGGATGTTGAAAAAGGAGCTGACACCACACGGAAAGGTACAGGGAAACGTGCGCTATATGAACCAACCTCTTGCTGAACTGGATGACAAGACAGCGGCGCGTGATATCGGTTTTGTCATGCAAAATCCGGAGACACAGATCGTGACAGATAAAGTGTGGCATGAACTCGCATTCGGATTGGAGAATTTGGGGTATTCTACACCTGCCATCCGCCGTCGTGTAGGGGAAGTCGCCAATTATTTTGGAATCCATACATGGTTTCATGATAAAACAACCGAATTGTCAGGAGGACAGAAACAAATATTGAATGTTGCATCCATCATGGCGATGCAACCGAATATGCTTGTTTTGGATGAACCGACATCTCAACTAGACCCGATTGCAGCCAGCCATTTTATCCATACATTGGAGAAGTTGAACCGAGATTTAGGGTTGACAATCGTTCTGGCAGAACATCGGTTGGAGGAAGTGCTGGCACTTGCGGATGAGGTCGTTTTATTGGAAGCGGGTCACATTATTTGCACAGATAGCCCAAGACATATCGGTTCGAGATTGAAGCGGTTGGATCCATGCCACCGGATGTTCCCGGCGCTTCCGACAGCAACGCAACTATTCCATAGATTGGATGGCATTGGGGAAAACCCGTTGACTGTGCGAGAAGGACAGGCATTTTTGACACGTCAAATCACTTCCCCACCACTCGTATGTGAGGAAGCAAAAAAAGAAGCTGTTCAAAATAAAGAAACGCTATTGGAAGTGAAGGACGCGTGGTTTCGCTATGAGCGTGACGCTCCTGATATCTTGGCTGATGTGAATATACGTATTTTTAAAGGGGAAGTTTTCAGTGTTTTAGGCGGGAATGGCTCTGGGAAGTCAACGTTGATGAATGTGATGTCTGGACAAAATCGCCCCTATCATGGGAAAGTCCTTTTGAACCATAAAAAGATCCAAGCTTATAAAGGAAAATCCTTGTATCGTCATAATATCGCCGTTCTTCCGCAAGATACCGCAACCGTCTTCATCAAAAATACAGTCAGGAAAGATTATGAAGAAATCGCACGTGTGTTTTACACCGATAATGCACATATTGAACGTTCCATTACAGATGTGGCTATGACGTTATCGATTACACACTTACTTGATCAGCATCCATATGACGTGAGCGGTGGGGAAATGCAGAAAGTAGCGCTCGGCAAAATCTTGTTGCTCAAACCGAATCTCTTGTTTTTGGATGAGCCAACAAAGGGGATGGATGTTTTTTCGAAACAAACATTGGCTACATTGATTGAAGATTTGCAGCAAGAAGGTAAAACCATTGTTGTCATTACACATGATATTGAATTTGCGGCCATGATCTCAGACCGGGTCGGATTGTTTTTTGACCGGACATTCATCTCAGTGGATACACCCACATCCTTCTTCTCGGAGAACAATTATTATACGACAGCGGCAAGCAGGATAGCACGTCATGTCAATAACCGTGCGATTTCCTTGGATGACATCATGGCAACATATCAACGGCATCAGGAGCAGGTATTATGAGAAAACAATGGATAACGTATATCATTCTATTATTATTGGTGCCGGTTACCATTTGGGTTGGTGTGACGGTTTTCGACGATCGCAAATATCTTTTTATCGCAACGGTGATCGTCATTCTTACGATGATTCCTTTCTTGCTCACCTTTGAAAAGAAAAAAGCAAGCATTCGATATATGGTGATTATTGCCGTGATGACCGCACTATCTGTTGCAGGGCGGTTTTTGTTTGCGGCGATCCCTGGTTTCAAACCGGTCACGGCCATTGTCATACTAACGGCAGTTTATTTCGGTGCAGAGGCAAGTTTTTTAGTCGGTGCACTGACGGCATTCATTTCGAACATCTATTTTGGACATGGTCCATGGACACCGTTCCAGATGTTTGCTTGGGGCATGACCGGGTTTATATTTGGTTTGCCTTACATCCGAGGGATGCTTATGAAGAGCAAGGCCCTTCTCATCATTTCAGGGCTTTTTGCGGGGGCGTTTTTTTCACTGGTCATGGATATTTGGACCGTCATTTCGATGGACGGCATGTTCAATGTCACGCGGTATATAGCAGCGGTCAGTCTATCCATGCCTTTCATGGTTACCTACGCTGTATCAAATGTTGTGTTTCTGTTGCTCACAGTGAAACCGGTCGGAGGTACACTCGGGCGGATCAAAACAAAATATGGAATCTGACAGGAGGATGAATGTTGAATCAGACAACGGAAAATGTCATAAAAGAAATCAACAAAGTAGTAGTCGGAAAAGAAGAAACAGCCCAAAAAACATTGATGGCAATATTGGCGGAAGGTCACGTGCTATTGGAAGATATTCCTGGGGTCGGAAAGACGACTTTGGCACTGGCGTTCAGCAAAGTGTTGGGACTGGACTTCAATCGTATTCAATTTACGCCGGATGTCGTGGCGTCAGATGTTGTCGGTTTTACAATGTACGATACACATCAGAATGAGTTTGTTTTCAAACAAGGGGCTGTCATGTGCCACGTCCTTCTGGCAGATGAAATCAACCGGACGACATCACGAACCCAGTCGGCTCTTCTGGAGGTCATGGAAGAGAAGAAAGTCACCGTAGATGGTGTCACATATGAGTTGCCGCATCCTTTCAATGTCATTGCCACACAAAACCCAAATGGATCGTATGGAACACAAATGTTGCCGCAATCGCAATTGGATCGGTTCATGATTAAGACACGCATCGGTTATCCGGATTTTGACAGCCAGGTGGCCTTGTTGAGGGATAGACAGACTGCCCAACCCCTTCACGAAATAAAACCGGTCGTGACAAGGGAAGAGTTGCTCCGGATGCAGGAAGATGTAAAGACAGTGCATGTTGAGGATGCGATATTGAAATACATTACACAGTTGACTGAAGAAACGCGCCAGAATGAATATATCAAGCAAGGGGTCAGTCCACGCGGTGCGTTGGCCCTCAGTAAGATTTCCAAGGCACATGCCTACTTGAATGATCGTGATTATGTCATTCCGGAAGATGTCATGGCCATGTTCGTGGATACATGCAGTCATCGGATGATCTTGAATTCGAAAGCGCATCTTCAAACGGACAGTGCAAGCACATTACTTCAGGACATCCTGCATACGGTCGAAATGCCGGATCATAAGGTGCAAGCCGTCAAATAGAGTGGATATGGGAGGGATTGGATGTTGTGCTCGTGGATTCAACTTATAGTGATTGCTTTATTATGTGTTATTTTATATATATACACAAAGGCCTATATGGCGCTAATCACCCTCATCATCCTTTCTTTTCTCGTGTTTACATCAGGCGTGGCGCTATTATGGGTAAGACGGAAGATGCAGGTGACATTGACTTCAGGCTGGCCGGCGTATAAAGGTGAAACAGGCAAGATACTGTTGAAGGTGCAAAATACGGGTATATTTCCGGTTACATATATCACATGCCAACTCCTTTTCTATAATAAGCTGACCAAGCAGTACATAACCAAGGATGTTTATTTACAGGTGAAAGGGAAAGATGACATCGAAGTCCCGTTACATTATATCAGTGACCAAATCGGAAAAATAGAAATCAGTATAAAGGCAATGAAAGTGTATGATTATATGCGTCTCTTTTCACTTCCGGTTTCCGGTGATTCATCTTTGGTAACGTATATCCTTCCTCATCAGATTCCAATCGATATGGCGGTACAGCAAAAACCAGCTGGGCCGGATGGTGGAGAGCATCCTGTTGATACGAAAGCATTTCTTGGCTCTGATCCAACAGGTATTAAGGAATATGAGGTGGGGGACAATGTCAGAGATATGCATTGGAAGCTGACAAGCAAATTCCAGTATCCCATTATAAAGGAATATAGTGTGGTACCCGATGAGCGGATTCTATTATTCTATGACACGTTCCATACAGGAAGACCAGAGGAAATAAACGCACGAATGGAAGTTTTTCTGTCCCTATCAGGTGCATTGATCGAACAGGGGCACGAGCATACACTGGGCTGGTTAGTGGATGGGGGACGTGACTTGAAATTCAAGGACATTCATACACAAGAGGAACTTGTCGTTCATCAGGGATCTATTTTAGAAATGGACCATCAACATCAAGCCGAAATACCGATTCATGACATGGTTGATTCTTTGGCACGTCTCTATTCCCACATTTATATCGTGACCACAGAGGCCAATCCCGATATAAAGGGGTGTTATGGGAATGACCAGGTAACGGTTATGACATACAGTGCCATGAAGCGGGAAAAAGATGGCCGGCATGTTTCGTTCACACGCGATACATTACAGGATGATTTGCGTTATTTAACGGTATAAGGGGTTATCATCGATGAAGAAAAAAATAGCGGAAGATCAACATCAATCCTTTCTGACGTTCAACGATGGGAAGCGTACAGATTTTGATATTTATTTGATTTTAATACAGCTTGTCGTCGCCAATGGGTTATTCGTTATCCTGATGGTTTATTTCCGTACGTTTTTTTCATTGGAAGGTGTATCCTCATTCAGTTATATACCTGGCATCTTATTGATCTGTTTGTTGTTTATGCCCTATAGACGTACTAGAATCATAGCACTTCTTGGTTATATGATATTAGCGCTTGCTGTGTTTGCCGTGTTTCATTCGCTCGTTTTAAACGGCATATTCATTTGGCTGAATCAGTTATACGAGCTGATCGGCAAACATACCGGAACAGTGATTGCCCCGTATCAGACAACGATAGCAGTCCACTCCCATTCGCTTGGTGTGTCGTTATGGATGGTATTCATCGCTTTTATTTTTGCCCCTCTCAGCTTTTACATTGTAACAAGACGTCGTGCTGTTTTGTTATGGGTATTATGGATTCTGTTATTTGCATTGCAATCAATATTACAGGTGGATCATTTGTTCATTGCCAATGTTGCTGCTGTATGTGTTGGTACTTATGTGTTCGTGAAGTCGATCAACAGTCGGAGGAATATACAGGGGAGTCCCATCAATGGGATCACCCGATTTGCTTTTGTATTCTTGGTCGCCATTTTACTCACGGTCGGGGCTATCTTTTTTTCATTTTATCCGATAAACGAAGTAAAAAAAGATACGCCAGAAAATAAAATTGCAAAAGAAACCGCACAATTCATCCATGATACCCGCTATGAAAAAGATTCAACGCATACCTTTACGGAGGGCGATTTCAGTGCACTTGGTGAATTGGATATGGATGATGAGCCCGCACTTGAAATCGTGATGGAGTCCCCGACATCTGTTTACTTAAGAGGGTTTGTCGGGTCTGTGTATACAAGTGACAGATGGCGTGATTTGGATCCAGAAGTCTACTATGAAAAAAGTGATCTGTTCTATTGGCTGAATGAAGAATCGTTCCATCCATTGAATCAGCTCAGTGCCGTGAATGAACGCATGAAGGATGATGAACAATTAACCAAAACATCTGTGAAGGTTCATAATGTACAGGCCAGCAGTCAGTATCTTTACACGCCATATGGATTGACGTCGGATATCCGGGATTTTTCCGGTGTCCGTGATACCTTTCATCAAACCATAGAATCGAACAGGATTTTTGGCGAGCGAATCTATCAATTTGAAACAGCTGAAAATGCCGTTGTCCATTATCCTAAATTGGCTCGTTTCATGTATGAAGCGGATGACGAAGATGTGAAAGCCTATAAAAACGCTGAACAGCATTATAATACGTTTGTTTATGATCATTATACGGACATCCCTGAGAAAGCGATAGCGGTCCTGGAGCACCATCTCGGAACCGAAGAACATACTTCCGATGAACATATGGCCTATGAAAAAGCGATTAACGAGGTGAGAAGTTTTCTATCTGATCATGTGCGGTATCAAGTGAATCCGGCTCCATTGCCTGAAGATAGGGATTTTTTGATCCACGTTCTGGAAGATTCAAAGGAAGGATATGCGACGCATTTTGCAACAGTGGCTACGTTGATGTTCAGGCATTTAGGGATTCCTTCCCGTTATGTAGAAGGCTATTTGGTCACGCCCGAGTCCATTGAGGATAAGGATGCTTTCGAAGAGATCGATATCAATGGAACGGATGCGCATGCATGGACCGAAATCTATATCGATCAGATTGGCTGGGTTCCTGTTGAAACAACACCTCCATATGATCATGTAATGGCTGATGTCGATACCTCGAACTACCCCGAGGGTGAAGAAGATCCCGATGAAGAAGAAGACCCAAGTGGGTCGGATGATGAAACAGAAGGCTCACAAAAAATAGACGATGAACCGGAAAAAGAAGTGATCACCCATAAGGAAAAAGAGTCCGGAATAAGTGGGTGGACGTATGTGACATACATCGGTATCGGTATACTCATTCTGATGTTCATGGGATGTCTTGTTTTCGTCATCAAAAAACGTCTTTCGGTCAAAAAGATCAAGCAATCCTATTACATTGCGGATGTTAATACAGCTGTGGCCAATATGTTTTCCCGGAGTCTGTTTCTCTTACATTATAACGGCCTGGAGAAACGCGGTGGCTCCCATTATGATACTGTCGAGGACGTTCGGAACCAGTATGGTGAATCATATGCCAACCAATTCCACCAAGCGGTTAAACTCAATCAGTTAGCAGTTTATAGCAAACAGACACTGTCTGAACAGGATCGTCAATATATGTTGGACTATATAGAGGAAACGATAACAAACCTGAAGCAGTCAAACAGGCTTTTGAAACGCATCAAGATGAAATATTGGGATGTTGTATATTGACCTGGGAGGGACAGGGTCGAGAGGGCCCTTGTCCTAGATTTAGTGTGCATTTATTGACTGTCTTTCAGGGAATGGAGTCATTTTACCGGTGTCTTTATATGATGTGCTCATAAATTCCATTTGAACCCCTCAAGCCCATTTTCATAGAACCTCTTGTGTTTTTTCGTTTGATATATTATAATACGATACGGTATCGTATTATAATAAAGAAGGTGATTGAAATGAAAGAAATGCAAGCCCATCCGCGTAAATGGTGGGTACTCGCGGTATTGGTGTTCGGATTGCTGGTCATTGGGTTTGATACAACGATTTTGACGGTTGCATTGCCTGTGTTGACGGATGAGTTGGGTGCAAGCACGACGGAGCTGCAATGGATTGTCAATATGTATATTTTGTTGCTGGCTGCTTTCATATTGGTGGCCGGCAGTTTTGGGGACCGGTTCGGACGAAAGAAAGTACTGCTTATTGGTTTGGTCGTTTTTGGTGTCGCATCTGTTGTGGCAGGGTATTCCACAAGTACAGAGATGTTGATTTTTGCAAGAGGCATGATGGGGGTCGGGGCGGCGATCATGATGCCGTTGACCATCTCGATCTTGCCGACGGTGTTTCCACCTGATGAACGGGGAAAAGCGATCTCGATCTGGTCGGCGGGAATGGGAATCGGTTTGTTGATAGGTCCCCTGCTTGGCGGTTATGTCCTCGAGCATTTTGATTGGGGCGCGATATTCCTGATCAACATCCCGCTTATTATGATGACTATCGTCGGCGTTGTTTATTTTGTTCCTGAGTCACATGATTCACGAGCTAGGAAAATGGATTGGCTCGGAATGGTCTTATCCAGTTCGGGACTCATATTCATTGTTTATGCGTTGACGGAGGCACCTGAAAAGGGATGGGGAAGTCCACAAATTATTGCGGCGCTATCGGTAGGCGTCATTGTATTGATTGCCTTTGTTCTCTG
The DNA here is from genome assembly GCA_035301285.1 of Virgibacillus sp. Lineage (GTDB taxonomy): Bacteria > Bacillota > Bacilli > Bacillales > Amphibacillaceae > DATGUN01. The sequence continues at coordinate 5,591 of DATGUN010000102.1, read as the reverse complement.
GCAATGGAAAAATCCGTTTGCCATGCTGGATTTAGATCTTTTCCGGAATGTTCGGTTTACATGGGCGACGGTAGCCGGTACAGTAATGATGTTTATTCTGGCAGGTATTTTATTTTTTATTACACAGTATTTGGCTTTTTTCTATGATGCCACACCTTTTGAATCAGGGGTCAAGCTCATGCCTTTGATCGGGGCTTATACAATCGGTGCGTTGGGGAGCAATGTTCTCACCAAAAAAGCCGGGGAGAAATGGACGATTATCACGGGATTTGTTGTGCTTGGTATCGGGATGTATATGTTTACACTGCTCACGGTGGAAAGTGAATACGTGGACCTTGTTTATTGTTTTGTCATTCAGGGACTTGGAATGGGTCTTATGTTAGCACCTGCTATGGATGCCGTCATGGGTTCCTTGCATCTTGATGAGGTCGGTATAGGCTCTGCAGTGAATAACACATTGCGGCAAGTAGGAAGTACGCTTGGAATTGCATTGATGGGCAGTATCATATCTTATGTGTATGCGGATGGTATTCATGATCGTGCAAGTGCGTTCACCCCTCAGCCACCAAAAGAGATGGTCGATACATTGGCAGACTCCATCGGTGCGGCGAAGCATATGGCACTTATGCTTGAAAAACCCATGCAAAAACAGGTACTATTAGAGGCAGGAAATGCTTTTTTAGATGGTGTGCATGCAGCGGTTTGGTTCGGTGTCGGTGGGATTATACTGGCCATCGTGACGACGGTCCTCTTTTTCCCAAAGCATGCGGACAAATAACATTGTGACGTTTCTTTGTTGATAGGTACGGTATGTTTCAGAACAAAAAAGAACGCTCGACAGACATATATTCGGTTTGCAGTGGGATACGTACTCGAGACTCAAATAACTGACAGGGTACACACACTCCCATGATATATGACACCATAGGTTAAAAAAGCGATGGACGTTCTGGTGTTTTCAGGAAATAATCGCGAAGGAGTTCTGATCAGGACATGAAAATATCCGATTATACGAGTAAAGGCCCCGGGAGACCAAGAAGTGCCCGGTCACATGCGAAAATATTGCAGGCGACAAGAGATTTATTGATCGAGATGGGAATTCACAGCATCAGTATTGAAGGTGTGGCAAAAAAGGCGGGAGTCGGCAAAGCAACAATCTATCGTCATTGGTCCACGAAAGAGGCGCTCATATCGGAGGCCATCGGAGCGGTGGCGGATGAAATTGATATCCCCGATACAGGAGATGTCTGGAAGGACTTTTCGATTGTCTTAAACGGGTTGATAACGAGTTTTACCGACAATGCTCCATTCAGTGCCATAAAAAAAGTGACTGCAGGATTGATGGAGTATCCGGCGCTCATGGACGTGTACAGGGAGCAATTTATAAACCCGCGTTATCAAGTGTTGCATGATATTCTGGAAAAAGGCATCCAGCGTGGTGAGTTACGTGAAGACATTGATGTGACAGGTGTTATTCAAGTTGTTGGCGGTTCCTATTTTTATACATTTTTCTTGATGGATACCCCCTTGTCGATTGATGACTGGCTCGCAAAAATCAAGCCCATCATCATGCAAGGCGTAGCCCCCAGGACAGAATGACGGCCTTTGTCGTAGATGTGGAGGGCACCGGTTTTAGACCGGGATTATGAAAAGCATATGGAAATATGCAGCTGAAGACTATGGCGTTTGTTTAGGTCCCTTTGCCATAGGCAGATAAGTGAATCAGATCATATGAAAGGCTCTCCGTGAGGTGTGTTCACGCGAGAGCCTTGTTGTTGATATAATCGGTTTGTTGGAGTGTGCTTTCTAGCTTTGTTTGTCGCTATCCGCATAACGATTGTAAATATAATTGATGAGATTGGCAAAAAGAAGCGCGAACACGGCGTATCCCAGTGCAATGATCATGAATATAAGTGGGGAGCGGAAGAAATCATAGATATAATGGGAAGAGATATCCAGCAACATCGATAATGCATAGTTCAGTGCAAACAATACAACGAGCAGTGTCAATTGGGTCAGGATGGATTGGATGATGATAGGTCTGTTCACAAAATGCCTATTTTTAAAATAAATATAAAGAAAAGCAAACAGGAACAGTAAGTTAAATGCGACATTCAGAACTTGCGATGTCGTGACATGTTCACCAGTGGTCGACACAACATACATATAGGATGCATTGAGTAGAACCATGACAATCAGATAAAAGAGAATGTTTTGTTTGCCGTAACTACGCAACATGTCAATCCCTCCGGATAGTGGCATTAAATCGGTCATATGTAATGTCAGTTTAACATGCACGAACACGATTTACAAAACGCAGGACGGGGGACACGCCTTTTGTTCTGGGTTTTTGGTGGATGGGCTTTAAACAAAAGGACGGTATGACATTTTTACACCTTAACAGGATACATAAGCCAAAAGTTATTCGGACCCGAACAATCGTGATATCCTTGATATGTAACGATTTCACTCATTTAGGGAAGTGTATTCATAACGTGATGATGAATAGATGAATTCATTGAAAAGGATGTGTAAATATGCGATTGAGTGTATTGGATCAGGCACCGATCACGAAAGGAAATGACCCCGCTGCAGCATTGCTTAAGGCGGAAGAACTGGCTATACTTGCGGATGAATTAGGTTATGAACGGATGTGGATGGCAGAGCACCATGGAACAGATTCATACGCGAGTTCGGCACCTGAAGTCACGGCAGCACGACTGGCAGCCAAAACAAAAAACATCCGTATCGGAACGGGCGGCGTCATGATGATGCATTATTCGCCGCTCAAGATGGCGGAAGTGTTCAAGACGTTAAGTGCATTTTCACCAGGACGGATTGACTTTGGTGTGGGAAGGGCTCCAGGCGGAGGTCCCAATGCAATGTACGCACTTTCCGAAGGTCGCGAACCGCTTGTCCATAATATGTATCAAAAATTTGAGACAGCGTTGGATCTGATTAGCGATAATACCCCGCAGGAGCGGCTGTACTTGGCTATACGGGCAACCCCGTCACATGTTACGTTGCCTGAAGCGTGGATGCTCGGTTCAAGTGGAGATAGTGCCATCCAGACGGCAAGAATGGGAGCGGGATATTCCTTTGCCCAGTTTTTCAATGGCGAATTGACGAAAGAAATCATTGATGCATACCGGCATCATTTCGAACCATCCGTGTTCATGGAAAAACCCAGCGTGAATGTGGCATACATGGTAACCGTTGCAGAGACGAGGGAAGAAGCGGAGTACGAAGCGTTGCCGCAAGATATCGTCCGTTTGCAGATGAATAAAGGGGATATGGTCCAGACCCTGTCGCCTGAAGAAGCGAAAGATTTTCCATTGACCGATATGGACCGGGAGCGGATCAAGAACAATCGTCAATTGCATATCGTTGGTACGGCTGAAGATGTTGCAGATAAACTGCAGCAAGAACAGGAAAATTATGGGTTTGACGAAGCAATGATTGTCAGCATCCCCCATTCACAGGAAAAACGGCTTGATGCATATCGGCTGTTGGCACGGGAGCTGTTTTAGCAGGAACAGTAGCCCGTCTCGCTTGTTGCAAGGGAGTGGCTGTAGTGGTAGAATTTTCATATTGTAGAAATGTGAATGACGGAAAATGAGGGTTTGAAATGGACAGAACAACTGGGAAAAAGCGGAATCGATTTTCTGCGAATAAGAACGTGTTATATTTAATAGCCATTATTGTCGCTGGTTTCAATCTGAGACCGGCGATTACTTCTGTGGGGCCGCTGCTCGGGACCATCCGGGATGACATGCATCTGGAAAATTGGAGTGCGGGGCTGATCACCAGTCTACCGCTCATTGCATTTGCGGTCGTGAGCCCACTTGCCCCAAAAATCGGTCGGCGCATCGGGAATGAACGGGCTGTTTTGTTTGGAATGGTTTTGCTTTTCATTGCAGTCGGCATGCGCTCGATTCCACAGCCATCATTGTTATTTATCGGGACGGCTATCGTAGGTGCCGGTATTGCCATGATGAATGTGCTGTTGCCAGCGGTGATCAAGGAAAAGTTCCCGCATAAGGTTGGACAGATGACAAGTGTATACACAACGTCCATGGCGATCATGGCGTCTTTGGCTTCAGGTCTTTCCGTCCCACTTGCCATGGGTGCTGGTTTAGGCTGGGAATTAGCGCTTGTGTCATGGGGGATTGTGGCTATTATCGGTATCGCTGTGTGGATTGTCATTATCAAACGGGAACCTGTATCCAGTGAAAATCGCTATGAAGAATCGTCCCAATCTGCCTCGCTTGCCAAACTTTTAAAATCTCCTTTGGCTTGGCAAGTCAGTTTCTTTATGGGGCTTCAGTCTTTTTTATTCTATGTTATGGTATCGTGGTTGCCAGAGATGATGTATAGTTTCGGTTTCTCGATCAATGCGGCCGGATGGCTTGCTTCGTATGCACAATTTGTCGGATTACCCACCATGTTTTTAACACCGGTGCTAGCGGAAAAATACGCCAATCAACAAGGCATTGTTCTCGCGATTGGTGGCGGTGCGACCATCGGTTTTATAGGACTTCTGTTCGGCGGTCCGTTGCCGCTCATTTTTATTTGGGTCACAATCATCGGATTTGCTTCTGCGGGGTCCATCAGTTTATCGCTGGCCATGCTTGGGATGCGCGCACGAAATGCCCAACAAGCCAGTACTTTGTCCGGCATGGCACAATCCATCGGATATGTGTTTGCGGCGGTAGGGCCGCTGTTCATTGGCTTATTATTTGATTTGAATGACAGCTGGACGGTTCCGCTTATAGCCATCATCATCGTTTCCGTGTTGATGACCTTATCAGGCTTGGGAGCCGGCAGAGACAAATATGTAACGGAAGAATAACGGAAGTGGAAGATCTGGTTCCGTATCCTGGTTATTTCTACCGTTTTTCAAGGAAGACGTTAAGGGTGTGGGGTGTCTCTTTCTATTGCCTCAATCGATGTCATATTTGAGGCGTTGGACGCGTTCCCTTTGTCTTTCGTATGTAAAAATCGAATTGGATTAAACTAAAAGCGCGTACTCATTTTATGAGATATGTGCTTTTTTAGTAGTGGCATAACAGCTGGTGACTTTGGGGATGTCGCAGTCCTGTTCCGCTGTTGGGAGGGGTGTGTTCCGGGTCCGGACAAAAAGGTTGACGTGTGGGCGCGAGAGGTTTTAAATATGCTTATATGTATATAAAAGGAGCCGTATCATCATGGGAAAGCAGCAAATCGTAGCACTTATCATTGTCCTTATAAATTTATTTTTGGTCTTTATGGGAATCAGTCTTGTTATTCCTGTCGTACCCACCATTATGGATGAATTATATTTGTCTGGTTCAGTGGTAGGTTATCTGGTTGCAGCTTTTGCCTTGTTTCAGTTGATCGCATCCCCGATTTCGGGAAGGTGGGTAGACCGATACGGCCGTAGACGGATGATCTTGATTGGACTTGTTATCTTTGCTTTTTCCGAATTCTTGTTTGGAATCGGCCAAGACGTGTATGTGCTATTTGCGTCGCGCATCCTTGGTGGCATCAGTGCTGCATTCATCATGCCTGGTGTGACAGCGTACATCGCTGATATCACGACGATGGAATAC
>DATGUN010000101.1:0-67570 GCA_035301285.1 Virgibacillus sp. | reverse complement strand
CGGAGACCGGTTGGAAAACTACCCCAACCAGCTTTCCGGGGGACAGAAACAGCGTGTCGCCATGGCGCGTGCCCTCGTCATGCGTCCGAAAGTCATGTTGTTTGACGAGGTGACTTCCGCGCTTGACCCGGAACTCGTCGGCGAGGTCCTGGAAGTGATCCGTGATATTGCACGTGACGGAGACATGGCGATGGTGCTCGTCACACACGAGATGGAATTTGCGCTTGATGTCGCAGATCGTGTCCTATTCCTGGACGGCGGTGTCATCGCTGAGCAAGGGACACCACAAGAAGTGCTCGTTGATACAGAGAATGAACGGTTGAAAAGCTTCTTGACCAGATTCAATGCATAATGAAAATAAAACGGAAGCGTTGATGTGTTTTATGACACCAACGCTTTTCGTTTATCAAAGTGTTAAGGTTAACCCCAGACTGTTTCATCAATAAGGTTAGGTGGTTTCTCGCCACGTAAACCAGCTTCCAGGTTTACAGCAGCAAGTTCGGACATTTTTAATTCCGTTTCGGTTGTGGAGGATCCGATGTGGGGTAATGTGACAACATTGCTCATGTATAGTAATGGGTTATTTTTTTCCACTGGTTCTTGATTGAAGACATCCAGACCGGCTGCTTGTATGTCATTATTTTGAAGTGCATCGATCAAGTCATTTTCAACGATGGTTTGGCCGCGAGAACCGTTGATGAAAATAGCAGATTTTTTCATGAGATTAAATTCACGTTTACCGATCATACCCTCCGTCTCGGATGTTAGTGGTGTGATCATCACTACAAAATCAGATGCTTTCAATAATTCATCAAGTGAACAATAGGTAGCCTGGAACGTGTTTTCAACGTCCGGCTTTTTTGTACGGCTATGATATAAGACAGACATATCAAAACCAAAATGCGCACGCTGGGCAATGGCTTTACCAATCCGTCCCATACCGATGATGCCCACGGTTTTATGGTGTACATCCGTTCCGAAATACTCCGACCCCAATGTCTGATTCCATTTCCCGCTTTTGACAAATTGATCAAGTTCAGTCATTCTTCTTGCGGTTGCAACAAGCAGACCGAAAATAGTGTCAGCAACGGTATCCGTTAAAATTCCTGGTGTGTTCGTCGCCATGATTCCATTTGATTTCAATGCATCAAGGTCGAGATTGTTATGACCCACTGAAACGTTACTGACAATTTTCAAAAGGGGAGCACGTTTTATCAATTCTTTATTGACAACTAAATCAAGCCCGATGATACCTTCCGCAAATGGCAGTTGTTCATTGAATGCAGGATCCGATGTTGTATCGATATCCTTGAAGAAATGTGTGTCATATTTTTCTTGCAATTTGGCTAACACCGGTTTTTCAACTCGGTTGTAGGCGATTACCTTTTGTTTCATGAAATACCCCCAATATTTATAATGAACCAAGAAAGAAGTAAGTATCTATACTTAAAATAGCTGTCATTGTTGATATTGTCAATAATATCTAAATATTATTGACAATATCAACAATGTGTTTTATGATAGAAATATAGACATTGTCGACAATCGACAAAGTAAAATCAGATGGACAAAAACTTTAAAGTACTGACGTATATGTTCTATTTTAAGGAACAATCAATCCTTCCTAAATTGTGAAAACGTTGAACATACTATAAAAGAGGTGATGTAGATGGAGTATGACACTGGTATTGTACAAAAGCCATTAAGTGAATTAATTGCCGAGCAGATGAAAGGGAAGATATGGAACCAGGAGATAGACTTCGGGGAGCGACTGTTGGAGAGTGACTTAGCCGAGTACTTTGATGTGAGCAGAAGCACGATTCGGGAAGCGTTGAGAATATTGGAGAACGAAGAACTGATTATCAGCAAAGCACGAAAAGGAACTTATGTAGCAGATTTTTCGCAAAAAGATCGTGATGAAATCATTGAGCTCCGTATATTATTGGAGTCACATGCATTCAGGCAGGCTGTCGTGCATATGGAAACAGAGCATTTCAATGAATTGGAAAAAATCGTTGAGAACATGAAAAGAGAGGCCGAACAAAAAAATTGGAATCATATGTTTGACCTTGACATGCAATTTCATGGTTATGTCGTAGAACTCAGCGACAACTCAAGATTGATCAAATTCTACAACTCTATACAGGTGCAAATCAGGACGTTGCTCGTTCATTTGGATCAATATTATCCAAGTCATGAAGCCTTCTATGATGAACATAAACAGTTATTGGAGGCGCTGAAAACAAAAGATCCAATTCAAGTCACGGAACAGGTGCAAGATCATATTGTGTTTATCGGTAAAAAATTCACACATTCAAATGGAGATTGAAAATTCAAAGGAGGAAGCAAAATGACTAAACAGTTTGCGAATGTTCAAACACCATTGCCGGGACCCAAGGCCAAGGAACTTCTTGATCGGAGGCATCAAATTGTCCCTGATGCGGTCAGTTATGGTGTTCCAACATTTGTGGATTCAGCAAAAGGCGCTCTGCTTCGGGATGTAGACGGAAATCAGTTTATCGATTTTGCCGGTGCTATTGGTGTCATAAATATTGGGCATTGTGATGAAAGCGTTGTCAATGCACTGCATGATCAGGTCGATAAGTATATTCATACCGGTTTCAATGTGATGATGTATGATCCCTATATTGAATTTGCTGAAAAGCTGGCTGCATTGGCTCCAGGTTCATTTGATAAAAAAGTCATGTTTTTGAACAGTGGCGCTGAGGCAATCGAGAACGCCATCAAAGTCGCCAAAAAAGCAACCGATCGATCCGCGGTGATTTCCTTTACAGGTGGTTTTCATGGACGGACACTGCTCACCATGTCATTGACAGGAAAAATAAAACCATATAAATATGAATTCGGTCCCTTTGCGCCAGAGGTATATCATGCGCCATATCCGTATTATTATCGTAAACCAGCATCGTTGACTGAAGAGGAATATAATGCGCATCTAGTGGAAGAAATGGAAAAATTCTTTATTACAGAAGTTCCGGCTGATCAAGTTGCAGCTGTTGTTATGGAACCTGTTCAAGGTGAAAGTGGTTTCATTGTACCAGACAAACATTTTGTGCAAGCTGTAAGCGATATCTGTAAGAAGCACGGTATTTTGCTCATTGCAGATGAAATCCAAACCGGCTTTGGCCGAACAGGGAAATATTTTGCGATGGAGCACTTTGATGTGGAGCCTGATTTAATCACTGTATCCAAATCAATGGCGGCTGGATTACCAATCAGTGGTGTCATCGGACGAAAAGATATAATGGATGCAGCGGGCGGAGGCGAGTTAGGCGGAACCTATTGTGGAAGTCCATTGGGATGTCGAGCAGGCTTAGCTGTCTTGGAGGCGATGGAAGAGAAGGGTATCAATTCACGCGCTGTCCGCATTGGTGAGCAAGTGATGGAGCGTTTCAAAGCGTTTGCCGAAAAGTTCGACGTCATCGGTGATTATAGGGGATTGGGAGCGATGTGTGCACTGGAGTTTGTAACTTCCAGGGAAACGAAAGACCCCGCCCGACAAATGACTGCTGATATTCTCCAAGAAGCACAAAAACGTGGCGTCATTCCACTAAAAGCAGGTGTTTATGATAACGTTGTCCGGTTATTGATGCCACTCGTCATAACTGATGAACAGCTTCAGGAAGGGTTGGATATTCTGGAAGAGTCGATAGAAGCTGTTGTCGTGAAGTATGGAAAACACGTGAATGAACATGCCTAAACAGATTTAAATTTCATGGAAACGGGTAAATTGTATGATAAGTTCATTTCATATAAATGAACGTGATAAAAATCTCCCGTTTCCTAAATTTTACCTACTGTAAATGTGGAATAGACGGAACGTGGAGAAATATAAAATGGAGTGTGAAAAATGAAGCAATATCTAATGAATATCAACGGCGAATGGGTCGGCCAAGATTTAAATACAATGGATGTTATCAATCCTGCAACGAATGAAAATATAGGGACTGTTCCCGTGGGTGGCGAAAAGGAAACAAATCAAGCCATAGACGCTGCGCATAAGGCATTTGCTTCTTGGTCCAAGGAAACAGCCTATGTCAGGTCAGGCATGTTAAAGCGATTGAATGAACTCATGTTGGAAAATACAGAGGAACTTGCTCAAATCATGACGCTTGAAATGGGGAAACCAATCAATGAATCACGTGGGGAAGTTAAATATGCGGCTTCCTTTATCGAGTGGTTTGCAGAGGAAGCAAAAAGGATGTATGGCGATACGATTCCAGCCCACGTTCCAGGAAAACGTCTGCAAGTATGGAAGAAACCTGTTGGGGTTGTTGCTGCAATCACACCATGGAATTTCCCCGCGGCGATGCTGACACGAAAAATGGGGCCGGCACTTGCCGCAGGTTGCACTTTTGTCATGAAGCCTGCCAGTGATAGCCCTATCACCGCCGTGAAGCTTATGGAATTATGTGAGGAAGCCGGTTTTCCGAAAGGGGTCATCAATCTCGTGACGGGTTCTTCATCGGCATTCGGGAAGGCCATCATGGCCAATGAAAAAGTACGCAAGATAACATTTACAGGCTCAACTGCAGTTGGAAAGCAATTGATAAAACAGAGTGCCGATCAAGTTAAACGCCTTTCATTGGAACTTGGAGGGCATGCTCCAACCATTGTACTTGATGATGCCGATGTTGATGTAGCTGTCAAAGGCGTCATGGCATCAAAATTCCGTAATGCTGGTCAAACTTGTATTTGTGCTAACCGGATCTATGTCCAGGAAGGTGTCTATGATGCCTTTATGGAAAAATTTGCAGCTGAAGTTCAAAAGCTTAAAGTCGGAGATGGAACAGATGAATCAGTTGAAATTGGACCACTGATTAACCAGCAGGGCTTGGATAAAGTGATCAATCATGTCGAGGACGCTGTTAAAAAAGGAGCGACCATTGTAACAGGTGGTAAACCAATGTCTGATCAGGAAGGTGTCTTTTATACGCCGACGGTTGTTGGGGATGTTGATTCAACGATGCTCATGATGCAAGAGGAAACCTTTGGTCCGGTTGCTCCTATCCAAAGGGTGAAAACGGAAGATGAAGCCATCAAGCTCGCTAATGATACGCCTTATGGGCTTGCTGCTTATGTATTCACTGAAAACAACGCAAGGGGAATGCAAGTCATCGAACAAATGGATTACGGTATTGTTGGTTGGAATGATGGCGCACCATCTGCGGCACAAGTGCCATTTGGCGGGATGAAAGAAAGTGGTATCGGTCGTGAAGGTGGCAAAGAAGGTATCGATGAATTTCTAGAATCACAATATGTATCAATCGGTATGACGACATAAGAATAAATGCTGAAAAGCTGGCTATGTCTCTTGAATGAAGGAGGGAGGGATTTGGAACGTGCATCGGCAACAATCAAGAACCAAGCTGAAAACATGTTTGAACAACTTAAGATGTGGCGCAGGAGGTTTCATCAACATCCTGAATTGAGTTTTCAGGAAATGGACACATCCCGATTTGTAGTTGATTATTTAAACACGCTGCCAGGTATACAAGTCAACAGTGGTGTTGGGTATCAAACAGCCGTAACAGGTACAATCTCTTCGGGATCCGGTCCGACGATTGCGATACGAGTAGATATGGACGCACTCCCTATTCAAGAGGAAAATGATGTCGATTATATGTCCAAAAAAGAGGGTGTCATGCACGCATGTGGGCATGATGCCCATACAGCGATTGGGCTGGGATGTGCTTCATTGATGGCGTCATTCTTTCAAAAAGGCTTGATTCAAGGGACAGTGAAACTTCTGTTCCAACCAGCCGAAGAACGTGCAGATGAATCTGGACTGACGGGTGCCCAGCATATGATTGAAGGTGGCGTATTGCATCATGTTGATGCGGCTATTGCACTGCATATGAACCCGGAAAAGCCGTTGGGAGAGATGTTGATTCATGATGGGTACAGTATGGGAAATGTTGACGTGTTTGAATCAACCATTTATGGAAGTGGTGGTCACGGTGCGTATCCACATTTGGGAACGGATCCATTATGGATGCTCAATCATGTACTGACCGGAATCTACAGTATTCCCGGCAGGCTCATTTCCGCGTTGGATTCAGCTGTTATAAGCGTTGGCTCGATTCATGCAGGTGCCCAGAATAATGTGATCCCTTCAGAAGTTAAACTGTTTGGCACAATAAGAACATATCAACCTGATGTACAGGAAAAAGCCCACGCGGCATTGCAGAATATCTTTTCAGTTGTTGAGCGTCTTGGTGGATCATATGATTTAAATATACGGAACGAAGACTCCGCCCTGAATAATGATGCTCGGATGAATCGATTTATCCGCCTTGCATGTGATGAGTTATATCCTGATTTTATCCAACATGATATGCCATTTGGCTTGGGTGGGGAAGATTTTGCCAATGTGGCAGATAAGGTCCCAAGTGCTATGTTTTTTCTGGGGTGTAATACGGATTATTTGAAAAATGGGATGCTTCATACGCCCACTTTTGATATTGCTGAAGATGTCCTCCCTGTCGGTGTAGCTATATTGTCCTTGGCAGCAATAATGTATCTGGATGCAGGCGGTGTTGTAAATGGATAGAACTGTCTTTAATGCAGGTGAATATACGGTTTCGCAAAAGGATGTCTGGAAAGCGCGTAAACGTATTGCACCGTTTGTACAAAAAACACCACTTATTTATTCAGAAATGTTATCAAATCAATATGAAACGTCTATTTATTTGAAGTTAGAGCAATTGAATACCAGCGGGTCATTTAAAATAAGAGGTGCTGCCAATAAAATCCTGTCTTTGTCCAAAACGGAAAAAAAACGAGGGATTACAACTTTTTCCACCGGTAATTTCGGAAGAAGTGTCGCCTATGTGGCAAATGGACTTGGCATCAGAGCTGTCATCTGTATTTCGAAACGTGTTCCAGAATCGAAAGTGACCCTTCTTGAGCATATGGGAGCGGAAGTTGTCCGGGTCGGCTATTCACAGGATGATGCCCAAACATATAGTTATCAACTGCAAAGAGAAAAGGGCTTAACATTGATTCATCCTTTTGATGATGCGCTTGTCATTGCTGGCCAGGGAACAATCGGCCTAGAAGTTTTGGACGATGCGCCGGGTGTGGATACAATGATTGCCGGTTTATCAGGAGGTGGTTTGCACGCCGGCTTGGGTGCCACACTTAAGACCACAAGTCAAAAAATGAGGCTGATTGGTGTATCGACTGAAAAAGGGGCTGCCATGTATGAAAGTATTTGCGCCGGAAAGCCTATGATTGTCCAAGAGCAAGATACATTGGCTGATAGTCTACTCGGAGGTATCGGGCAGAATAATAGGTATACGTTTGAGATGGTAAAACAGCATGTAGATGAAATTGTCCTTGTCAATGAAACGGAAATTGCGGACGGCATGAAGCATATGTTCCATCACGAAAAGATGATTGTTGAAGGAGCTGCCGGTGCCGGTATCGGTGCTCTGAAGCACGGGAAATTCACATTAGGTGAGAAGATTGTTTTCATCATTACAGGTAGCAGTGTTGATTCAGCAACCATTTTGAATGTGATGCAGTAAATATCCGTCTTTCAGTAAGAATAATGAAACTAAATGGGAGGGGTATAGGATGGATTATATTTTAATGAATGAAGATATGGTAAAGCGTGATGCGATGATGGATATCGAAGATCGAGCGTACCAATTCGGCGATGGGATATATGAAGTGATTGGCATTTACGATGGTGAACCGTTTATGCTTGATGAACATTTGGAACGTTTGGTCAGAAGTGCGGGCGAAATACAATTGAATCTACCATTTACGATTCCTGCGTTTAAACAACAGTTACTGGATCTTGTTGATAAAAATGGGATCCACAACGGAATTATCTACCTGCAGGTTTCCCGAGGGATTGCATCCAGGGAACATTATTTCCCTGCCAGTGATGTATCCCCGGTAACAATAGCTTATACAAGAGAAGAAGAACCATTGACCGAGACGGAAAATAACGGGGCAACGGCTGTATTGACGGAAGATATACGCTGGTTGCGCTGTGATATCAAAACCCTTAATCTCCTTCCGAACGTACTGGCTAAACAAAAAGCCGTTGAAAATGGAGCCATTGAAGCCATCCTCCATCGTGGGAATACGGTGACTGAAGCAAGCGCATCCAATGTGTTCATTGTAAAAGATGGGACGGTTTACACACACCCTGCCAATAATTATATTTTAAACGGTATTACCCGTCGGAAAATTCTTGAATTATGTCGTCAGACGGGAATGACGGTTCATGAAGAAACATATAGTTTGGAAGAATTATTGGGCGCGGATGAAGTGTTTATTTCAGCGACCAAACTGGATATCGTCCCGATACTAAAAATAGATGGGCATGTTATTGGAAACGGCGAACCGGGTGAATACACTAAGCGAATCTTGAATGCTTTTCGTGAAAGTATTGCCAAAAGTGGTGTACAATAACCGAAACTTCAACATCAGTGTCGACATGACGATTGGCATCGTGTTCATAGTCGCCCACCCAGTTTACGGGGATAAGATATGACCATGGCAAACCATTGGGGGTGATCATTTGGTTGTACCGAATCTAGCAGCTTACCGACCTACCATTGTGGAAATCGATATGAATGCTTTTCAACATAATGTCAAGCAATTTAAGAAGCTGGCTCAAGATGTTTTACTGCTTGCCGTCGTAAAAACGAATGCATATGGACATGGGGTGCTCCGTATGGGGGAAAAGGCGATTGAAGCGGGTGCTGAGCGACTTGGTGTTACGACGGTAGAAGAAGGTGTTTATTTACGTACTAATGGTATCGCTCATCCAGTACATCTTTTGAGTACGGTGTCATCCGAACAAGCGGCAGATATTGTAAAGTACAATTTAATCCCTTCTGTATCGGGGGCCCAATTTTTGCAAATCCTGAACGAAGAAGCGGTAAAGGCCGAAAAAGTAATTTCGGTTCATTTGAAAATAGATGTTGGCTTGCATCGCTTTGGAATGTTACCTGATGAAGCGTTGTCGTTTTGTGAGAACCATGCGTCTCTTCCGGGTATTAACTTTGAAGGGATTTATACCCACTTTTCGGAAGCAGATGAAGGGCGGTGGGATGTGACCGATTATCAATATAGCCTTTTCCGCCAGACGGTCGATGAACTTGAGGTAGCGGGATATCATTTTTCGATTACACATGTCGGTGCATCCACGATTGCCCTTGAAAGACCAGATATGTTTTGTGATATGATTCGACCAGGAATCGCTTTATTTGGTTATACACCGGAGGCAAGGCAAGAAAATATTCTCCCTCTTCAATCTGTGTTGCAACTCAAATCAACAGTACTCCGTGTCCGTACGATACCGAAAAACAGCGGTGTCGGATATGGGGCAAGTTTTCGGGCAGACAAGGAAAGAAAAATCGCCATTGTCCCAATCGGGCATGGAGATGGGTACAGTCGCGCATTATCCAACAAAGGTGAGGTTCTTGTACGTGGCAGACGGGCCCCGATTATCGGGACAATATCTCTTGATCAGACATTTATCGATGTCACCGATATACCAAATGTGACTGAAGGTGATGAGGTTGTTTTGATAGGAAAACAGGGGAATGATTGGATATCCGCACGTGATGTAGCTTTTTGGATGGATAGTATTGTAGATGAAGTACTTGCGGGTATATTGGAACGTGTACGGCGTGTGTATAGATAATAAGATGGGCTGTAGGACTTAATTTCAAGATGGACCTCAAGCATAGATGATAACGAATCATCATGTGATATGGGAATATTTTATTGGAACATTTGCTTAGATAAGTATGGTATATCGTTTTGGACGTTTTCCGATAGGGGAAAACGGTTTTTATTTGTGAACTGTTTTTTGGCACGTTTTAGAGCTGTTAATCTGTTATAATGATTTCATATCAAAAGGAGGCAGGTTATGGATATTTCGGTCCAGCTTGAAAATACGGGGAGGTTTAATTACCGGACGGCTAGATCCACCATCCAACATGTCATCATACAGGATCGTTGAAAGTCCATACAGCAGAAGATGGTTTGTCAGTACGGATTGACATGGACAAACACATCTTCTACCTCGTTATAAGTATCGATGAGCACGTCTTTGACATAGGCTGCGATATCATGCCCTTCACGCACTTTGATATCCGGATCGACACTGATTTTAATATCGATGATGATATAGCTCCCATGTGTGCGGGCATATATTTGATCGATCCGCAAAACACCACTAACATTGTTCACGGTTTCCGCATAAACCTTTATTTCTTCACTATCAAGCACTTTTTCCATGACAACGAGGGATGATTCTTTTGCCAGTTGGTACCCGACTTTAATAACGATGATTGATACAATGATACCAGCTGCAGCGTCGGAATAGACGAGTATATCTAAATGTAAATATTCCCCAAGCATAGCTCCACCGATACCGATCAGCGCCGCAAGCGATGATAATGAATCCGAACGGTGATGCCACGCCTCTGTAATGAGCGCAGTACTATTATATTTTTTGCCCAGATAATATTTGTAATAAAATAGGATTTCTTTAACGACGATTGAAATGATAATGATCATCAAAGCTAGCATACCAGGTGCAGAAGGGATTTCTCCGAAGAAAACTTTTATGGATGAAATACTGACTTGAAATCCGACGACAATCAATAATATAGCTACAATGATGGATGCGATATTTTCCGCTTTCCCATGACCATAGGGATGTTCTTCGTCGGGTGGTTTATGCGCAATCTTCACACCAAACAAAACAACTATGGAACCGATGATGTCGGAAGCGGAATGAAGTGCGTCTGCAAGCAAGGCTTTACTCCCTGATAGGAGCCCGCCGATCCCTTTTATGATGGCCAGTAATGTATTGACGATAATACCGACCCACGTCGCTATAAAAACAGGTTTTGTATGATTTTCACGCATTGATTCGTCCTCCATTATATGTGAAACAGTAAGGTGTAAGTGTTAAAAAATGAAAATGAACAGATATGTTTCAAAAAGCGTGGCTGAAAAAATCTTTTTTGATTGAGTTTGAAACCAAAAGTAGTGGATATGGGCAAGAAAGTCCAAATGAAAGAGCCATTCAATCAGTCTTATCATCATAACAGATGGATGTTGTGTGGGTCTACAGCAAAGCTATTTGCTTGGTTTAACATCCTGTAACCACATCAAAATTATTGCGCATGGTAAACTATTATAATTTTCCTTCTCAAGATTTAACGTGTATCTATATGAGATTACAAACAGCAAAAAGAATGATAAACTATTCATTATCAAGAGTGAAAATGATCAAGAGTGTAAATGGGGAGGGTGTTATTTTGGTGCAAATGTTGATTGGGATTACTTCATCTATGGAAGTAACTGAAAGTCATTATACAACAGCACGCGAAAATGTTGCCGCCATTAAGCGTGCAGGCGGTGTGCCTGTTATCTTGCCAAATACGGATGATTACAACCAAATCGAGTATTATGCTGATAAACTTGATGGACTTTATGCGACGGGAGGATATGATATCGATCCAACGCTTTTCGGAGAGGAACCCCATCAAGGTCTAGGCACAATAATTCCTGTCAGGGATACCTTTGAACTGGAATTGATGAAACGGTTTTTGGAAATGGATAAACCGATATTGGCGGTATGTCGTGGGTGCCAAATCTTGAATATAGCTGCAGGCGGGGACATGTACCAAGATATATATGGGCAAATCAGGGATCGTGAACTATTACAGCATCAACAAAAAGCACCAAAAGAGCATGGATCGCATTTTGTTCATGTCACTGAAAATAGCTTATTGAATCAATTGACAGGGATGGATGTGCTCAGGGTCAACAGCAGGCACCATCAAGCCAACAGAAAAGTGGTCGAACCATTCTTCATCTCTGGGAACGCGAGTGATGGCATCGTGGAAGCGATCGAGAGTAAAGAACATTCTTTTGCGATGGGGCTGCAGTGGCATCCTGAAAATATGTTCGCGGCAAATGATATCGCATCGGAGAATATTTACACAGGATTTGTCCAGGCTTGCAATCGAAACAAACAGGAGGACTAATACATGAAAATCATAGACACACATTGTGATGCATTATTAAAACTACAGATGGCTAAACGGGGTGCTTCCTACGGATTGGAGACACTTGATTATAACAACTCAGAAAAATTGGATACCAATTATCAACGCCTGCAACAAGGGAAAATCAAGGTACAGTTCTATGCCATATTTATTGAACCGGGGGTACCTTCAGATGAAAAATGGCAGCATGCTCTTGAACAAATTGATTTATTTTATACAGAAGTGCTGACACAACCAAACATGAAACATATACGTAAATGGGAGGACTTCGATACACTTAAGGATGATGAAATAGGGGCCTTGTTGACATTGGAAGGTGCCGATGCATTTGGCAATGACTTAACTAAACTACGTCATCTCTATCGTCTGGGTGTCATGTCGATCGGCTTGACCTGGAATAATGCGAATCTTTGTGCAGACGGTGCTGGTGAGCCACGCGGAGGTGGATTGACGTCACTGGGAAAAGAAGTTGTCAAGATGAATAATGACCAACGTGTGTTGACAGATGTCTCCCATTTACCTGTAAAAGGGTTTTGGGATGTGATGAAATATGCTGATTATCCGTTTGCCAGTCATTCCAATGCACGTGAGCTCTGCGACCATGTTCGAAATTTATATGATGATCAGGTTAAAGCGATGTTTGATAAAGGTGGTTTCATCCACATTGTGTTTAATCCGCCTTTTCTAACAAAAGACGGTGTTGATGCAACGATTACCGATTGCTTGAATCATATTGAACATCTTTGTTCCCTTGGAGGCGTAAAGAAAATTGGTTTCGGATCTGATTTTGATGGAATCAGTACGTTTGTAAAAGACCTTGAAGATTCGTCGAAATATCAAAATTTAGTCAATGCATTACTGAAACATTATTCGGAAGATGAGGTTCGTGGATTTTGCCATGAAAACTTTTTAAATAATCGACCAGGTGTAAAATGATGAAGATTGAAGTGATTGTCCAAAATGTCAATGATGCTATCGAAGCGGAAAAACTGGGAGCTGACAGGCTAGAATTGGTCACAGCCATTGACGAGGGTGGCTTGACGCCTACATTCGAGGTGATGAAAGACGTATTGCAACATGTTACCATTCCCGTTCAGATCATGATCCGGCCACATAGTAAAAGTTTTCATTATAGTGAAGATGCGATGGAAAATGTGTTAACACGTATCCAAGATGTTATATCCGCTGGTGGAGATCGTATTGTGTTTGGAGCGATAACGGAAGATGGGACAGTCGATCAGCGGGCTATCGAAACAATTACACGCGCTTATCCAGCACTTGATATCACGTTCCATAAAGCATTTGATGAAGTGACTGATCAAATAGAAGCCTATAGGGTACTGCAAAAGTATCCGCAAATCAAAAGGATATTAACATCAGGTGGTGCTAGTAATTGTATGGAAGGAAAGAACCAACTTAAAGCACTACGCGAATTGAGCGAAAACGGGGAAGGACCCGTCATTATGCCTGGTGCAGGATTGAGTCCGGAAAATATACAGTTGATCCACAAACACGTAAAAGCTGACGAATACCATTTCGGCAGGGCTGTCCGTGTTAAAGATTCTTATGACCATTCTTTTTCCAAACATGCGTTGGAAACGATTTATTCATATATGAAAAATGAAAGAGGATAACGTCGTTTTCCGGGGGCAACGAGCTACATATAAATAGAGTTAAAAGAGGTGATAGCAAGTGGTCACACTTGAAGACATTCAGAATGCACATACAACCATTAAAGATAGTATCCACTATACACCATTAATCCGTTCTTCGGAATTATCGAGAATCAGTCATAATGAGGTAGCTTTGAAGTCTGAGCATTTGCAAAAGACAGGTTCATTTAAAATACGAGGCGCGATGAATAAAGTGACACAGGCCGTAAAAGATGGGGCGACATCTGTCACAGCTGCTTCATCTGGAAATCATGGCCAAGCTGTCGCCTATGCAGCGAGTAAACATGGCGTCCCCGCCACTATCGTTGTTCCGGAAGATGCCCCTCTGAGCAAAGTGAATGCCATCCGATCCTATAATGGTCAGGTAATCACCTGCGGAACGACATCGGTAGAACGGATACCCAGGGCACAGGAAATTGCTGAAACAGATGCCGGGGTCTACATCCCACCCTATGATGACCCTTATATTATTGCTGGTCAAGCGACAGTCGGAATGGAAATCTTGGAACAAATGGAAGCTGTCGATATCGTCTGTGTTCCAGTTGGTGGAGGTGGTTTGCTTTCGGGGATCGCCAGTGCCATTAAACAAACCAAACCGGATGTACAGGTCATTGGAGTAGAACCCGAGATAGCAAACGATACATATCTATCATTCCAAGAAGGCTCGATAATGTCCATTGAAGAGACAGCAACGATCGCGGATGGATTACGTACAAACCAGCCAGGCGATCTGACATTTCCGATTGTCAAAGAGTATGTTGATGAGATGGTTCTAGTTAGTGAAAAGGAAATCAAGTCGGCGTTGTTGTTTGCATTGGAACGTATGAAACAAGTCATCGAGCCGTCTGGTGTCGTTGCGCTTGCGGGAGTCATGTTCGATAAATTGGCTGTCCGTGACAAAAATATCATCTGTATTGCTTCCGGGGGGAATATGGATATCAAAAAAGTAGGACATTTGATTGTTTGACTCATCGAATGAATGACATGCATTTGTCCCGGGTTCTTTCAGGAAGAACCCGGGACATTTTACTTTAAAGAAAAACTGGAACGAAGTATGTGAACAAAGCGACTTGGATGATTGAGTAACATTATCTGGCTATGTTAAATCTTTTGTCTCCCATTGATGGGGCACCGTTTAAAAAAACTTATAACGACTGATCGTCTACTGATCCAAGCCATGTATCGATTGTCTTAACGACCGACTCCACGGTTCCTTCTTCGAACGGTGATTTCAGGTTCGCAATATCGACGATTTCAAGAAATGACTTGGATCCACCCAGTTTACAGATCTTCAGGTAATCATTCCACGCCTTTTCCCTGTCTTCGCGTGACCGTTTCCAGAACTGGAAGGCACACATCTGTGCGAGGGAATAATCGATATAATAGAACGGAGCCTCATAGATATGTCCTTGCCGTTGCCAGAGACCGCCGGCTTCTAAATAGGCTATGCCATCATAATCTCGGTGAGGCAAATATGTTTTTTCCAGTTCCGTCCATGCTTTTTTCCTTTCATCAGGCGACCATCCTGGATTTTCATAGACGCGGTGCTGGAATTCATCGACAGCCACAATATAAGCCAAGCTCTGCAATCCGTCTGCCAGATGTGCGAATTTATATTTATCGACGTCTTCCTTGAAAAACAATTCCATCCATGGCCAGGTGAAAAATTCCATACTCATGGAATGAATTTCTGCCGCTTCGGATGTGGGAATCAAGTATTCCGGAATGTCGATATGACGGCTGGAATAAAATTGAAAGGCGTGTCCCGCTTCATGTGTCAAAACATCGACATCTCCACTTGTTCCATTGAAGTTCGCAAAAATGAAAGGTGATTTGTGGTCTTCGATAAACGTGCAATATCCACCGGATTCTTTCCCCTTCTTTGCCTCCAGATCCATCAAGTTTCTCTCAAGCATGAATCGGAAAAATGTGTTCGTTTCTTGTGAAAGCTCTCTATACATTTGTTTTCCATTTTCAATAATCCACTCAGGTGATCCTTTTGGTACAGCATTTCCACTAGTGAATTCGAATGGTTCATCATAAAATTTAAATGAATCGATGCCAATACGGTCTGCCTGCCGTTCATATAGTTTTGTAGACAGGGGCACAATATAGTCACGCACTTGTTTCCGGAAAGTTTTCACCATATCCGCATTATAATCGACACGTTCCATCCTTAAATAGCCGACTTCGACAAAATTGTCATAACCGAGCGACCTGGCAATATCATGCCGAACGTTTACTAAGTCATCATAAATCTCATCAAATTCATCCGCATGCTCGGAAAAAAATCCGAATTTCGCTTCAGTTGCTTCCTTACGTGTTGGACGATGGTCGCTTTCCGTAAATGGTGTCAGTTGAGCAAGGGTATAAACATCACCATCAAATGGAACTTGTGCTGATGCAACAAGCTTTGAATATTTGGATACGAGTTTATTTTCCTTTTGTAAAAGGGGGATAATCTCTTCACTGAATGCCTTGATTTGAGAATCAGCAATATGAAACAGTTGACTACCCCAACGTTTTTCTAAATCCTTACGAAAAGGTGATTTAACCAGTTCCTTATAAAATGCATTAATCATCGCCTCGAATTCGGGACCGACTTCATCCAGGTAGTCACGTTCTTCCTGATAGAAAGTATCGTTCGTGTCAATCGAAGCCCGAATATAAACAAGGTTGAACATTGTTGCGATATGGTTTCGCATCGTGTTGATCGCCTCAATGGATTCTGCTTGTTCTTTAGCTGAAGACGCGCTCGTAAATTGATGTAACAATGTTTGAAAAGCTTCTTTTTCCTTGGCGATATATGGGCGTGAGTATGTGTAGTCTTCGAATGTTTGCATGATTTATGGCCTCCTTGTATGTTTCGAATGTAATATTAGCTTAACATCATTTATTCGACACTGCTTACTGAAAACCCTTCAAAATGGATTAAAACACGAAGGTTGAAATTTTTTATGATATAATGGTTTAGAAGGATATATTTTGTTCAGGGGGTTCAGTATGCAACCGACATTCGAATTGACGAAAGAGGAGAAGGATGAACTGACGAACACCATTCATGATTATGTACAAAGAGAACATAGCGAACATTTTGGAAATATGGAAGCCATGCTATTGCTTGATTTTTTTATGGAAAACATAGCACCGATATTTTATAATAAAGGTGTACAGGATAGTCATATGTACATAACAGATAAGTTGGATGATTTATTTGAAATTGAAAAGCGGATTTCAAAATAATAGGTCCAGTTATTTTTGACAAATTGATGAATGGCCAAATGGATCATCGGGTCAGTGAGACTAGAACAAATTGACTTTATCCTGAATCGATTGTAAAATTGTATAAGAATGTTTTTATAAGTAAAAAATGCTATTATACATATTATTTGTGAGGTGATAAAAAAATGGTTCAATCGGTCTTTTTGATTGGTGGAGTAATGGCAATCATTACGCTTGTTCTGAACTTCATATTTTTGAAAGTTTTCTCTAAAAGCACGTATGCATGCTATTATCCATCCATGGTATTTTCAGTATCAGGTTTGGTATTCTTGCTTGTAGCAACGTTTGAGAAGATTGAAGTATTTGGCGCTGGAATGGGTGGCTGGGGCATTGCCTTCTTATTCGCATCCGCTTTAGGATATATTGTCACGGCTATGTTGGCGATGTATGAAACAGAAAACGCATAAAAAGTGCTCATACCGTCCCTGGAAATAAAAGAGGGACGGTATTTTTATATTTTTTTTAGAATACTCACGATATGCTCTCTTTATTGATCAGTCGATTTCTGGATTGTATTTCCTTCATGTTGTGCGACTTTACCTTCTTTCATCAGTTTACCGAGTGCCCGTTTAAAAGCGGCTTTACTGATGCCAAAAGTGCCACGGATATCGTCCGGATCGCTTTTATCTGTGAACGGTATGATGCCGCCACTTTCCCGTAGATAATCCAAAATGGCGTCTGCGTCTTCGATACGACTTTGTTTCTTATAAGGGCGAAGTGAAACATTCAATGTACCATCTTCTTTTACGTCAATCACACGTCCAGTTATGTGCTCACCAAGGCGCGGTTCTGCCTTTCGCTCTGTATGGTGAATGAATCCACGATAATCGTCTTCCGTGATCAAAGCAGATCCCTCAGCACTCGTCTTATAAATCCAACCATTGATTGGCTGATTATAAAGGCTTTCCGGAGCCCATTCCATCTCCTCAAGGATCAGTTCTTCTGTAGCTGGATGGGCAAGTAAGCGTCCTTTTTTGTCATTGCCTAAAGTGACGAATAATCTGTCACCCTCAACTGGCCACACATCTTCAAAGACAGGTAAATCATCAACTGAAACGAGTATATCTTTTGTCGTTCCGATGTCTACAAATACCCCAAGGCCAGAAATTGTTTCCACTACTTGTGCCCAATCATAAATGCCTTTGTAAACACGGGGGATTTTGGTGGAGGCGATGGGTTTACCTGTTTTAACTGTGTATAGAAATACTTGCACATCTTCATCCATTGATAATTCATGATTGGTCTCATCATGATGCAAAAATACTTGCTTATTATTTTTCTCTAATACGTATCCGGTGTCTATCTGCCGTAGAACAGTCATCGTCTGTACCGTTCCAACAGGTAAATTGTTCAAATGAACCCCTTCTTTCATTTTTTATTACTTTATGTATTGGAAAAGGGATACCCTATATAATAGAGTACCCCTTTGATTTCTAAAGTAACATACAAGTTTTTTATTTATCATAATTCATGTTTCTAGTGCTATATGTCTGCACTTTATGTGAAATCGTCTTTGGATCTCACTTGCCGCGGTTGTTGTTCCATTGGTTGTTCTCTAGCTTAAACAACGTAAGCCCTACCTACTCTTACATCATTAAGACCCTTTAGTCTCGCCATTTGGAATAAGATCATCAAGAACATTACGTAGAATGCCAGATTCACTTATTTGTTACTTCAAATGTTAACGATATAATAATATCATGGCTGGGACGATTTGTCAAAACTTTATCGGGTTAGTCGTTATCTTTTTAACATTTGTCCGTTACGCATATTTCACCTTCTCAATATTGATTGTAAAATGATGAAAAAGTCAACGTTTAGGTGACGATTTATGCTATGCTAGTCTATATGAAAAGGAGTGAGTGACATGCAACAAGACTTACATATACGCGTTATGGAAAAAGAAGATGCACCGTTTTTACATAAACTATATAATAATCCGGATATTATGTCTTATTGGTTTGAAGAAGCTCATTTATCGCTGAAAGCCTTAGAAAAATCGTTCGAGGATAGTAGCGGAAATGATATAAACAGACAATTCATTTTGATGGATGGAAATGAAAAAGTCGGTCTCGTAGAACTTGTAGATATCGATTGGCGCCATCGGAACGCAGAGTTCACGATCATGATTGCTCCTGGGTTTCAGGGTAGAGGTTATGCGCTTCCAGCGACAAAACTGGCAATGAGATATGGCTTTTCAACATTGAATTTACATAAACTTTATCTATATGTCGATAAAATCAATGAAAAAGCAATTCATATATATGAAAAGGCGGGTTTTCAAGTTGAAGGGGTTGCCAAGGAAATGTTTTTTGTCAATGGGTCCTATCACGATGCCATTGTCATGGGCGTTTTTCAGCGGGACATGCTATAAAGTGATTTAATTTCTGAAAGGGTGTTACAGTGTCAGATAACAAAGATGAAATTATTTTAAGAGGTGTTATCCAAAATAATTTAAAAAATATCAATGTAAACATACCGAAAGAAAAAATCACTGTATTGACGGGGGTTTCTGGTTCCGGTAAGAGTTCACTCGCTTTCGATACATTAGCTGTCGAAAGCAGACGGCAAATGACAATGAACTATCCGCTTTATGTGCGGAATCAAATGCCGAAGTATGAAAGACCGCAAGCTGAAGCCATGAAGAATTTAAGTCCAGTTGTCGTTGTGGAACAAAGGCCTGCGGGAGGTCATTCCCGTTCGACAGTTGGTACCTATATGGACATCGACCCATTTATCAGGCTTTTGTTTTCGCGGATAGGACGTCCGTCGGTCAGTTCGGCAAGTGATTTTTTAACCCGAAGTTCTTTCGGTAAGTGTCCGGAATGCAATGGGTTTGGGGAGGTTGTGACACCAGACTTGAATAAATTGGTTGATTTCGATAAGTCGCTCCGCAATCATGCGGTGACATTCAAGCCTCTGTCACCATCAGGATGGCAGGGGAGATGGATGATGACGGGTGGCTTATTCGATCCGGACAAGCCAATCAAGGATTATTCTAAAGAAATGCTGCGTTTATTTATTCATGGTCCTGATGATGGCGAGAAGGTTTTTGCTCCGTTTCATACCAAAAACGGTCCGCAAGATCATGAATGGGATGGATTACTGCCTCGTTTTATACGTCTGTATATCAATCGGGATGTCTCCAAGTTAAAACAGGTTTCTGAAGAGGATATCCTAGCCGTATCAACTCGTACGCCATGTTTGACCTGCAAAGGTTCAGGACTGAATCCAAAAGTGCTGACATGCCAAATCAACCGTTTCAATATTGTTGATTATGGACACATGGAATTAACGGAGATACTGAAAGAATTGAAGAACATGAATGATCCACTCGCGAAATCAATCGCTCGACAGGCTATCCCTCTCTTGAATCAACTAATTGAAATGGGATTGGGATACCTGAGCCTATCAAGGAAAATGAGCACGCTTTCTGGCGGAGAAGTGCAAAGGGTGAAAATCGCCAGACATTTAGGTAGTAGCTTGAACAATATCACTTATATATTTGATGAACCGAGTGCAGGGCTTCATCCAGAAGAAGTGGATATGCTGATACACATGCTGAAAAGGATCAAGGAACATCATAATACCGTCATTGTTATCGAACATAACCCTTCCATCATCAATATTGCGGATGACATCATCGAGATGGGTCCCGAAGCTGGTATCAATGGAGGAGAAATTGTCTATCAGGGATCACGGAAAGGGCTAAAAAACATCAATGCGATTACAACTACTGAGCATAAACGATCCATCAATGCACATCCAAGGGATACCAAAAACTGGATGACAGTCGAAGGGGCCGACCATCATAATTTGAAAAATATCGATGTCAGCATTCCTGAAATGGCCCTTACGTCGATATGCGGAGTTTCAGGTTCAGGTAAAAGTACCTTGATGCTAGAAGCGTTTGCAGAAAAATATCCGGACATGATAATGGTGCGACAGGAACGGATAGGTGTTTCAAGTCGTTCCACGTTGGCCACATACATGGGAATCATGGATGATATACGTGCTATTTTTTCAAAACACACAGGACAGCCAGCTGGTTTGTTCAGTTTCAATTCTTTAGGCGCTTGCCCGATTTGTGAAGGAAAAGGCGTAACCACACCAGATGTGGCTTTTGCGGATCCAGTGACGATTCCATGCGAGGCATGTGGAGGATTGAAATATTCTGAAGAGGCTTTATCGTATCGCTATCGAGGGAAAAATATAATAGAAACGTTGAATTTAACAATTGATGAAGCATCGACTTATTTTGACCTGCCAAAAATATTAAAGAGAGTGAGAACGTTAAAGGATGTGGGGTTAGGCTACCTGACGTTGGGACAATCGACACCATCTTTAAGTGGAGGAGAAGTCCAACGTCTTAAACTTGCCAGCCATCTCCAAAAAGAAGGACAGATATATTTATTGGATGAACCGTCGTTGGGACTGCACGCAAGAGATAATGCGAAATTATTGGATGTTTTTCAAACCCTTGTAGACCGAGGGAATTCTGTGATCATCATTGAACATAATCTTGATTTTATAGCGGCAAGCGATTGGATCGTCGAATTGGGCCCAGGTGGTGGAGCAAAAGGTGGCTACATTCTGTTTGAAGGAAGGCCGGAAACACTTCTGCAGAGGGAAACACCAACGTCCAAGTGGTTGAAGAGGAGTAAAGAAAGGTGTTTTTAATAAATTCGATTGAATACCTTCAGAATTTCAAGGCAGTTGATGAGGAACAACGATGAAGATGGAGTATATTGACTTCATATATTAAATCATATATTATTAGATTACTATGAAGAATGAAAATAAAACCCAAAAAGCATATCGGATAATTAAATTACGGATCATCGAACGTGTTTATGCACCTGGACAGCGGCTCATCATCGATCAATTGGCCAGGGAATTGAAAACGAGTTCTATTCCTGTCCGTGAAGCCATCAGGCAGCTGGAAGCGGAAAAACTTGTGTCGTATCAAAAAAACATCGGCCCTGTCGTCTCCAGTGTCAACGAAAGTGATTACTCGGATACGTTGCGTGTACTTGCTGTTCTAGAAGGATATGCAACCGCATTGAGTGCTGAGGATTTTCCTGCTGAAAACCTAATCGAATTGAAAAAGTTGAACAGACAAATGAAGGATGCTTTACAGTCCTTTGATATTATTCTGTTCGGAAAGCTGAATTTGTTTTTTCACAGGAAAATATTCGAGGCATGTGGCAATGAATTTCTTATCGAAGAAATCAACGGTGTATTAACACGTCTGGATTCAATCAGAGGCGTGGGCTCCACATTATATTCCGTTCGTGTTCAAGAATCCATCAATGAACATGAGCATATGATCTATGCTCTTGAAAATAAGCTTGTAACAGGCATAGAAGAATTAGCACGGACACATAAATTGCGGACCGTCGAAAATTTTGAAAAAAGAAGAATGCAGCAGTTTGACATAAAAAGGCTAGAACCCCATAACGGTATGGAATGAAATGCTTGAGAAAGCACAGATGACCATACCGTTATTATTTTGCATAAAAGATGACGGACGTGAAATATTCAACTGAACCAAACTCCCAAACATAATGAGAAGTTAGAAGATACGAATATATTTTCGCATGTTGACATCATATTTGAAATCGTATATGATTTAATTGTTAGAAAAATTAATATTGATTGAATATAACTGGATGGAGGTACGTTTCATGGATTTTGCTGATGCGAAAGAACGTTTGAGAGGCTCCATTGCACCAGTGATTACCCCCTTTCATGAAGATGAGAGCATTGACTTCGAAAAATTTCAGGAACTCATTGAATGGCAAATTGACAATGGCAGTCATGGGATATCTGTAACGGGAACATCGGGTGAGCCTAGCTCGATGACTATCAGTGAGCGTATAAATGTGATGCAAACGGCTTGCAGGACAGTGAATGGCAGAGTCCCTTTCGTTCCGGGAACAGGATCGACCAATCATGACGAAACCCTCAGGATGACAAAAGCTGCCGAAGACATGGGAGCGGACGGTGCACTTGTTATTGTACCGTATTATAACAAACCCAATCAGCATGCCTTGTATAAGCACTTCAAACAAATAGCCGACTCTGTGGAGATCCCCATCATCTTATACAATATCCCCGGTCGGACGGCGGTAAATTTGGAAGCGGATACAATTGCTGAACTTGCAACGGATTGCGACAATATCATTGGTGTCAAAGAGTCGAATAAAGATTTCGAACACGTCAACAAAGTATTACTGAAATGTGGCCGGAATTTCAATCTTTATTCAGGGATAGAAGTATTATGTTACCCGATGCTTGCTATCGGAGGAGCCGGTCACATCAGCGCAACGGCCAATGTTGCCCCGAGTCAGGTCGCCCGGGTCTATGATTTATGGATGGAAGGTGATGTGAGAGGTGCTCAAGATAGTCATTATGGACTGATGCCTTTAAATGACGTTTTATTCCGTGATACGAATCCTGCACCCGCTAAAGCCGCATTAGGCATGATGGGTAAGATCAAACCGATACTACGAAAACCTCTAGATGTTCCTACCGAAAAAGTCCAACAAGAAATTTACTCTATATTACAAGATTATAAACTGCTATAAGATCAAAATTTATATAAAAGGAGAGATAACACATCAAGGAGTCATTGTTGTAAAAATACGTATGACTTCCGAATCTATTATGATATGAAGAAGGTGACTAAATGGATCATCATCACGTCAATGATGTTAAATTATTTGTAAATGGAACATTCATGTCAGCAGAAAAATTGGAATCATTTGAAAACCGGAACCCTTATACAAATGAAATAACACATTATGTGTCAAAAGGGGATGGGACCGATATCGATAAAGCCGTTGAGGCAGCGAATAAAGCTTTTCACCATGGCCCATGGGGAAAAATGAAGTTGAAAGAGCGCATGACTTACATTGAACGAATCGCTGACTTGATCGATGCAGATGTAGAAGAGATTGCACATCTCGAATCATTGGATACAGGCTTACCCATCCGTCAAACACGGAAAATGGTGTCAAGGGCTGCGGAGAATTTCCGTTTTTATTCAAGAATGGTGCAAACACGTATGCACGGAGATGCTTATATGGTCGATGAGGACTTCATGAATTATGCCGTTTATAAACCACTCGGAGCAGTAGGCTTGATCACTCCCTGGAATGCACCGTTCATGCTTACCACATGGAAGGTAGCCCCAGCACTTGCTACAGGGAATACCGTTGTTTTAAAACCAGCAGAATTGTCCCCTTTAAGTGCCAATCGGTTGGCGGAAATAATCGATCAGGCAGAGTTACCGCGTGGTGTATTTAATGTTGTCCATGGTTATGGCGAAATAGCAGGGGAGGCTTTGGTCCATAACCATAAAGTGAAGGCGATTTCCTTTACGGGAGAGACAGTGACAGGAAAAACAATCATAAAGAATGCAGCAGACTCCCTTAAGAAGACATCAATGGAACTTGGAGGAAAATCACCGCTCATTGTCTTTGATGATGCAGATATGGAAAGAGCGCTGGATGCTGCGGTTTGGGGAATTTTCTCATTTAACGGTGAACGTTGTACGGCTAATTCCAGAGTGTTTCTACAAGAAGATATCAAGGATACGTTCATTGAAAAACTGAAAGAACGCATTGGAAATATAAAAATGGGTGATCCAATGGATGGTGAGACAGAGCTTGGTCCGTTAATTGATAAAGGACATTATGAGAAAGTGACTTCTTATGTTGATATGGCAGAACAGGAAGGATGTGAAGTTGTTCAAGGTAAAATGTCGAATGATTTAAGACAGGGAAATTTTGTCCCGCCGACATTACTGCTGAATGCTACCAACGATATGCGCTCTTCCCAAGAGGAGATATTTGGCCCTGTCATGTCAGTGATGACTTTTCAAACCGAAGCGGAAGCCATCCAGCTTGCAAATGATACACAATATGGTTTGGCAGGTTATGTGTGGACAAATGATATCAAGAAAGGTCATCGTGTAGCACAGGCAGTCGATGCCGGGATGCTTTGGATCAATGCACAAAATGTCAGGGACTTACGGATACCTTTCGGGGGAATGAAAGCAAGCGGGATAGGAAGAGAAGGTGGTCATTATGCCATACTCGAGTTTTATACTGAACCAAAGGCGATTCATGTTTCATTAGAAAATCATGCAATACCACAGTTCGGAAAAGAAAATAAATAACTTATCAAGGGGATGATCACGATGCCGGCTAAAACAGGGAAAGAGTATATCGAAAGGTTGAAGAAGGCGAATAATAATGTCTATATTCATGGGGAACGTGTTGATGACGTTACGGAACATCCAGCTTTCAGAAATGTCATCCGGTCCATGGCCTATTTGTATGATCTTCAATATGAAAAACAAGAAAAGATGCTGTATACATCGCCGACAAGTGGAAATCATGTCGGAAAGACGTTTATGCAACCGACAACAATTGATGAATTAATCGCAAGAAGGGAGGCGATGACGGAATGGGCCAAAACATCCGGCGGTATGCTTGGCCGTTCACCAGATTATTTAAATAGTGAGTTGATGGCGACGGGGATGAACAATCACGTTTTTGGAGAAGCCGATCCACGATTTGCAGAAAATGCACGGGATTTTTATGAATATGCACGTGAGAACGACATCAGTTTTACCCATACGTTGATTCATCCGCAAGTTAACCGGGCAAAAATGCAGCATGCACAGAAAGATGCAAATGTTGCCTTGCATCTTGTTGAGGAACGTTCGGATGGAATTATAGTAGATGGTATACGCCTGTTGGCAACGCAAGGAGCGATTACAGATGAGATTCTTGTATTTCCATCAACCGTGAAAAAGGCAGGGGAGCTAGATGATCCTTATTCACTTGCGTTCGCCATCCCGAATAATACAGAAGGATTGACATTCATCAGTCGTGAATCATTTGAACATGATGGGAATCCTTGGGATCATCCTTTGGGGGCACGGTTTGAAGAAGGCGATACAATCGTATCTTTCAATCATGTCTTTGTCCCATGGGAACGTGTCTTCATTTGTGGAAACTCGACGGTTTGCAATAAAGCTTTTGCTGATACGAATGCCATTGTCCATATGGCACACCAAGTTGTCGCAAAAAATATCGTGAAAACGGAATTCATTTTAGGGGTTGTCCTGAGTGTCATGGATGCGATCGGCATTGATGGATTCCAGCATGTGAAAGATAAAGGGACTGAAATCATGCTGAATTTGGAAACGATGCGTTCCCATCTATATCGGGCAGAACATAATGCCACTTTGGATCAATCTGGCACAATGACACCTGATTTTAAACCGCTTGATGCCGCAAGAAATTGGTTCCCGAGAATTTATCCGCGTATGACGGAAATCGTCCGTATATTGGGTGCGTCCGGATTGATGGGCATACCGACAGAAGCGGATTTTGAACATCATGAAATCGGGCCGATCATCCACAGAGGTCTCCAAGGTAAAAACCTTGAGGGATATGAACGTGTACAGCTATTCCGTTTGGCGTGGGATCTGACAATGAGTTCGTTCGGTGCCAGACAGACACATTACGAATATTATTTCTTCGGGGATCCAATAAAGATGGGGATGACCTATTTTGATGGCTATGATAAAGAAGGTTATAAGGACAACATCACCGATTTTTTGAAGCAAACGACAAAGGTTAAATAATGCAGTCGATTACTCAGTGTTTTATGTCACCATGAGCAAATACCCTTCGAACGTCATAGACTAAATGACAAGGGGGAGTACTGATGGATGCTGGAATTATACGTGCGGCACGGGTCGTACTGCACGTGACAGATTTACAAGCGTCGCGAAGGTTTTATGTTGATGCACTCGGTTTCATTGAAACAGAACAAATGGGTGATTGTATCTATCTACGCGGTCTGGAGGAACATACACATCATAGTTTGGTACTCAAAGAAGCGGCTGGGCCAGTTGTTGAAGCGATAAGTTATAAAGTGGCTACTGATGTGAAAATGAAAGCGCTATCGGAAGTGTTTGTTGAAAATGGATTTTCTGTTAGATGGTTGGAAAAAGGGACGCAACATGCACTTGGTACCTCTTTTCGTGTTCAGGACCCGGCCGGACTGCCGTTGGAATTTTTTGTTGAAATGGATGATGTCGAACGCCTGCTTCAGCGATATGATTTGTACAGAGGCTCACGTATGCAGCGAATCGATCATTTTAACTGTTTGGTGACGGATGTCGGGAAAATCAGCCAATTTTACGAAAAAGAGCTAG
This sequence comes from Virgibacillus sp., assembly GCA_035301285.1. Classification (GTDB taxonomy): domain Bacteria; phylum Bacillota; class Bacilli; order Bacillales; family Amphibacillaceae; genus DATGUN01. The sequence continues at coordinate 40,301 of DATGUN010000101.1, read as the reverse complement.
GCTTTTCTTGTTCAGAATACACAGATACAGAAGATGGGGATACATGGGCGATTTGGTTGCATCGGAAGCATACGGTCCATGATGTAGCCTTCATGAATGGAAAGGGACCCCGGCTACATCATATTGGCTTTACGCTTCCCGATCCGCTTGCATTGATTCATGCCTGTGATGTATTGGCATCATTGGGCTATGGGGATTCCATCGAAAGGGGACCAGGGAGGCACGGTCTTTCCAACGCTTTTTTCTTATATATCCGTGATCCCGATGGTCATCGTGTTGAATTGTATAACGGAGATTATTTAACAAGTGATGCCGATTTCAAACCGATTCGATGGGACATAAACGATCCGATGCGGCAAACGTTCTGGGGGCATGCGGCACCTGACTGCTGGTTTCATGAAGCGTCAGAAGTGCTTGATGTGCATACTGGTCAAACAATTGCCCCTGCCAAAGCGAAATTAAAGCAACATAAACCGACGTTTGTCATTTAAGTGAATGATTCAATGTTAATAAATAAGCCAGGTGTATACATCCTGAAAAAAAGATGAAAGCAGCGTATACGTCATTTTACTTTAAACTATTGAAAGTAAGGAGGGTGTTCATATGGACGACCGGACGTTTCGCAAAGCTATGGGAAAATTTGCAACAGGTGTTACTGTGATTACGGCAAAATCAGGTGATACCGTGCGCGGAATGACTGCAAATGCTTTTATGTCGGTTTCTTTGAATCCGAAACTGGTTTTGATATCAGTGGATGGGAACGCACATTTGAAAAAATATATACAAATGTCACAAACATTTGCGGTCAGTATTCTGAATGAAACACAACATGATCTATCGGCCTATTTTGCAGGTCAAAAAGAAGAACGGATGGATATTGATTTCAATTGGTTTAATGGAATGCCTACGATTCAAGACTCACTGGTCAATTTAACTTGTGATGTGCATGATGCAGTCCTTGCTGGCGATCACACTCTATATATCGGAAAAGTTACGGATGTTCGTTTGAATGAAGGGGATCCGTTAACTTTTTTCGGAGGGACTTATAAACAGCTTCAATCTTACGAAAAAGTGAAGTAGGTGACGCCAGGCATAATTATTTGTATCGCCTATCCTAACACCTTTGCTATAACGCAAATCCTTTATTGGGAGGAATATAAATGCAACCGATGGAAAAAACATCGCATCAGCTTGATATGTTTCAAAAAATCGCAAACCATGAACAAGTCATGTACTGTAACGATCCTGACACAGGGTTAAAAGCGATCATTGCCATTCATGATACAACACTTGGACCTGGTTTGGGCGGGACAAGAATGCACCCTTATGAAAGTGTCGATGCCGCATTAAATGATGCACTGCGTTTATCAGAAGGCATGACGTATAAATGCGCTGCTGCTGATATAGATTTCGGAGGGGCAAAGGGTGTCATTATCGGTGATCCGAAAACAGAAAAGTCAAGCGCTCTATTTCGTGCTTATGGACAATTTGTCGACTCACTCAATGGGCGATTCTATACTGGAACAGATATGGGGACGACAATGGATGATTTTGTCCATGCTACCAAAGAAACGAATTTCATCAATGGGATACCGGAAGCATATGGTGGGGGAGGAGATTCTTCCATCCCGACTTCTCACGGGGTTGTTTACAGCCTGGAGGCAACTAATGAATTTTTGTTCGGAACGTCTACATTAGCTGGAAAAACATATGCCATCCAAGGATTAGGAAAAGTCGGCTATAAAGTTGCTCTTAAATTATTGGATGCCGGTGCTTACATTTATGTAGCAGATATCGATAACCAGGCGATTACAAGCATTCAAAGAGAAGCTGAAAATCGCAAAGGGGATGTGGAAGTTGTTCCGAATAATGCCATTTTAGAGACGGATGCGGATATTCTCATTCCTTGTGCGATGGGTGGCGTGATGAATGAACAATCGATCAAAAAATTGAAAGTGAAAGCTGTCGTCGGTTCGGCAAATAATCAACTGGATAGTGCCGAGGATGGCAAGCGACTCCATGAAACAGGGATCATATATGCACCGGATTATATCGTGAATATGGGAGGTTTGATTCAGGTTGCAGATGAATTGTATGGTCCGAATGAAGAACGCGTCCTACTGAAAGTAAAAGCGATCAAAGATATCTTGCTGAAAATCTATGAGCATGCCCAATTGGCAGGTGTGTCAACAGTTGAATCCGCTAATTTGAAATGTGAAAAACGACTTACAGAACAGGCCACCCGCAATAACTTCTATAGTAGAAAACAAAGACCTAAGTGGCATATTAAAGAATAATGCTGAATATATGAAACAGAAAGGAGGTTCGTCATGATTGAAGTCAAGTTTCATGATATTGGTGAAGGGATGACAGAAGGTGAAGTTGTTCGTTATTTTGTGTCAAAAGGAGACCATGTTGAGATAGACGAACCGCTCGTCGAATTACAAACAGATAAAATGGTTGCCGAATTGCCATCACCTGCTGAAGGAATGATTCAGTCGATCCACGTTGAAGAAGGAACGGTTGTGTCAGTCGGAACTGTTTTGCTTGAAATAGAAGGTGTGATGGACAATACATCACCCGTATCGAACATCACGGAACCGAGTGAAAGGCATACATTGGAAAACGACATAAGTCCGGGGATGACGTTGCAATCCCCTGTGGGTGTGGCTGAAGCAGATGCGCCGGCTGATATCAAGAAGCCTCCAAAACGGATCAAAGCTGCTCCGTATACAAGAAAAGTTGCCCGCGAACATGATGTCGATATCGAAAAAGTCGAGGGAACCGGGCCAGGTGGGAGAGTCATCATAGAGGATATCCATCGCTTTAAAGAATCTGTAAGTCTATCAGAACCAGTCACTCAGATGGATGTGAAAATAGAAGAAACGTCGACGACAATTCCATTTACAGGCATCCGCAAGCAAATCGCTCAAAAAATGACCCGTTCTGTAGAGACTATCCCACACGTCACTCACTATGACGAAATTGATTTGACGAATCTATCAATCATCCGGAATCGGTTGAAAGATCATGGTGAATCGATCAGTATGGCCGCTTTTTTTGTAAAGACCCTTGCGCTCACATTACAGGATTTTCCGGTATTGAACGGTGAGTTGGATGAGAAGAATGATGTTATTCACGCTTACAACTATTACAATATCGGACTGGCGACAGACACTGAAAGAGGGTTATTGGTCCCCGTTTTAAAACATGTCGAGCAAAAAAGCATACGGATGATCCATGCAGAAATTAAGGAGCTGACAAAAAAGGCTCAGTCCGGAGAATTAGCCTTAGAGGAAATGCAAGGCGCCACGTTTACCATGAGCAACGTTGGCCCCTTGGGTGGAACAGCGGCTACACCAATCATCAATCATCCACAAACGAGTATTATCGCATTTCATAAAACGAAAAAAATGCCGGTCGTTATGGATGATAATGAGATCAAAATACGTTCCATCATGACGCTATCAATGTCGTTTGATCATCGTGTGTGTGATGGCGCCATGGCGATCCGTTTCACCAATCGGTTCAGCGAGTGGATGGAGAACCCGGAACAACTATTAATAGAAATGAAATAGGTTTTGAATGAAAGAGTAGCGGGATATGGGTGCGTTGAAAGAGATTTTCATAAAGACATATTCCGCATACCATCATAATGGAGGGGAAAGAGTCATGACGCGTGTCCAAGTAATGGTAGATGGTGCGAAGCAGATGAAGGAAATGGAACTCGAATCAGATACATTGATTTACAATGGGCTTCATTATGAACCAGAGGATTTGTCGTACCAGGCTCCATGTACTGGGACGATTTACGGTGTTTTAATGAATGATAGAGATTATGTAGAAAAAATGGAAAGTACATTTCATCAAGAACCTTATCATCACCCGCCAGTTCACCCTATTCTGTACATCAAACCGATTAATACAGTAAATGCTCACAAAAAATATATTCCGATGCCAGAGGGAGAAGATGAAATCCAAGTCAACGGCACTTTAGGCATGATTATCAGAAAAACAACTGTTAATGTCACTCCAGAAAACGCCCTTGAATATGTGGCAGGGTATACAATCGTCAATGACATCAGTATTGAACACAATGATTTTCACCGGCCAAACATCAAAAATAAAGTACGAGATGGATTTTGCCCGATCGGCCCCTGGATTGTCAGGTCAGACAGGATTCCGGATCCAAATGACATCAAGATACGTGTATCTGTCAATGACAACGTGAAACAGGTCATTGATACCAGTCAGGTCATTCGTAAAGCGTCTGCATTGCTCTCTGAGATCAGTACGTTCATGACATTCCGTGAAGGTGATGTACTTCTATTAGGTATATTTGACGGTGCTCCGATTGCACAAGTAGGCGATACAGTCCGGATTGATGTTGACGAGATAGGTTCATTGGAGAATCGGATCATAAAAGAAACAGAACCAGCCGTCGGAGGTGGTGTTTTGTGAAACGCGCGCGTGTCGCTATATACGGGAATGTACATGAAGCGGTGGAACATGATGGTTCCCTGCTTCTTGATGATGGACGTCAAGTCGAAAAAACATCTGTTGTGTGGTTACCGCCCATTGAAGCACAGACGATTTTTGTACTGGGGCTGAATTATCAGGATCATGCTTCTGAAATAGCTGTTAAACGACCAAGTGAGCCACTTGTATTTTTAAAAGGTCCGAATGCACTCATCGGACATGATGCACAAACGAAACGTCCGACAGGAATCGAGAATATGCATTATGAGTGTGAACTTGCAGTGATTATCGCAAGAGGTGGACGTGATATTAAAAAAGAAGAAGCATACACATATGTCAAGGGATATTCAATTGCAAACGATTATACGGTACGTGATTATCTAGAAAATTATTATCGCCCTAATTTACGTGTGAAAAACCGGGATACGCTAACGCCGATCGGTCCATGGCTTGTACCCTCACAATGGGTGGAGAATCCCATGGATCTCACTTTAAAAACATACGTGAACGGGAAACTCAAACAGAACGGAACAACAAACGATATGATATTCGATATTCCATCATTGATATCATATTTGAGCAGTTTTATGACATTGAACGAAAATGATGTGATATTAACAGGTACTCCAAAAGGAACTGTTCCTGTTTATGATGGCGATGAAATTGTAACTGAAATTGAAGGGATTGGTGCCTTGAAAAATACTATTGTTGGAGAAAGCACTTTCCATCAACAAACGTTTTTTTAAAGGAGGAAGCAAAATGCCGCACATAACCGTTGAATATACAGCAAATATAGAAAACGATGCTCGGATCCCATCGCTCCTCCGGAAGATTAATCAGACATTGGCAGAAACCGACATATTTCCGATGGGGGGAATACGAACAAGAGCCATTAAGATAACGGAGTATGCAATCAGCGACGATAAGGAAGATGATGCTTTTGTCCATGTAATGATGAAAATCGGTTCCGGCAGACCTGAAAAAGTCAAAAAACAAGTATGTGATTCACTGTTCAATATAATGGAACACCATTTTACAAAGGAGTTCCAAAACCGGTATATCGCTTTATCGATGGAGTTGTATGAATTCCCATTTCCTACTTATAAGAAAAATAATATTCACCGGCGTTTCCAAAATAAATAGTCGGGTATATGAATACAAGGAATAGAAATAATTGATCCAATAAGTCGAAGTCTTTTCACAGATTATGTGAAATCGATTTCAGTTTAATGGTAAGGGGGATGGAAATGGATTTACAACTAAAAGGGAAATCAGTACTTGTAACCGCGGGCAGTAAAGGGTTGGGTAAAGCCATTGCAGCAGAATATGTGGCGCAAGGTGCAAATGTATTGATCGGAAGCCGTCATGAAGAAAATCTGCAACAGGCGGTATACGATATTAAAGAGACGACAGGAAAAGAACATGTTCGCTATACCGTCTGTGATATGAAAGATAAAAAAGATCTTACATATATGGTTCATAAAATGAAGGCGTGGACCAATCGGATTGATGTTTTGGTCAATAATGCTGGAGGTCCACCAGGCGGATCGTTTATGGATATGGAAGATGATGATTGGTATCATGCGTTTGAACTGAATTTACTCAGCTTCATCCGTATGATACGCGAGGTTGTTCCACATATGCAAAAACAGGGTGGTGGTCATATTGTCAATCTTGCTTCTTCATCCATCAAGTCCACACTTGATGGACTTGTCTTATCCAATACCATGCGCCCAGGTATTCTAGGCCTATCAAAAAGTCTGTCACAAGAACTTGCATCAGACAATATCTTAATCAATACAGTTGGTCCGGGAATGATTGAAACAGACCGGATTTCCGAATTGAATGCAGAAAGGGCAAAACATGAAAATCAATCCGCCGATACCATTAAAGAAAAAGCGCAAAAAAGCATACCGATGCAGCGTTATGGAACACCTGAAGAATTTGCAAAAACAGTTGTCTTTCTAGGATCGGGTGTTAATACGTATATTTCCGGTCAGTCATTGATCATCGATGGTGGTCTTTTGAAGGCCTTATAATTTTTATGTAATGTTCAGACAAGGGGGGAGAACATGTTATATTGCAGAGAAGATGTTCTGGATCTGACAAAACATTTAGTCAGTATGAATAGCATTGTCAATACGCATGGAGAAAGTGTTATCGCACATGCGCTGTACAGTTTGCTGTCATCACATCCATATTTCAATGAACATCCAAGCCATCTAACGATTGAACAGACAATCGATGATCATCGCGAACGATATAATGTGTTGGCGTTTGTGAAAGGAAGGAAAGGACCGAGCAATCGAACGGTTGTATTGATGGGGCATATGGATACGGTCGGAGTGGATGACTTCAACAAATTTCATGAAGAAGCTTTTCAACCTGATAAGTGGATGAAGACACTGAAAGAGGAAATCATTCCTGATACGGTCAAGGAACAGTTGAACTCTGGCGATTGGTTATTTGGTAGAGGCGTACTGGATATGAAAAGCGGTGTCAGCAGTAATATGTATTTATTGGAATATTATGCCGAAAATCCAGAGGAGCTGTCAGGCAACCTCGTTTTTATAGCGGAATGTGATGAAGAAGATGGATCGCATGGTATTTTATCTGCGATTAAAACGTTAAAGGAATGGCAACATGTACATGGGTTTGAATATGTTGCCGCAATCAATGCCGATTTTGTAGCCCCTAGATATGAAGGGGATTCGAATCGGTATATCTATAAAGGGACGGCTGGAAAACTATTGCCCACTTTTTATATTACGGGAACAGAAACCCATGTCGGAGCATGTTTTGAGGGTCTTGATCCGAATTATATTGCAGCGGAATTAACGAAGCGTATCAATTATAATCCTGAACTTTGTGATCATTCACAAGGTGAGATCACCGCACCACCCGTATCCCTGAAACAGACTGATTTAAAGCCGACTTACTCTGCCCAGACAGCCTTAGCGGCTCTTGCTTATTACAATTTTTTCATCCATTCATGGTCACCGAAAGATGTCTTGGAAAAGTTAAAAGATGAAGCTAAAAACGCATATGCTACTGCCATGGAGTCATATAACCAAAAATTTAAAGCGTTTTGCGATCAATCGGGACACCTTTATGAGCCAGCCAATAAGTGTGTTCGTGTGTTTGATTATGAGGAAATGGAACAATTTTTAATTCAGGAGCATGGGGATACTTATACAACGTATATGGATACATTCAAACAGGAGTTATTAAGCGATGACACCTTGGATACCCGTCTGTTTTCGGTACGTGTCGTGGAAGAAGCTTGGAAATGGATGCCGACTAAAGAGCCTACCATCATTCTTTTTTATTCATCTTTGTATTCACCACGTGTTGAAGTGAATGGGAAAACAAACGATGAGCGTATTTTATTGAATGCGTTGGAGGAAGCGATTGACACCATTCAGCCGTCTTATGAGCACCCGATTGTGACCAAACCATTTTTTCCGTATATTTCGGATATGAGCTTTGTTGCCATAAGCGATGATGAAGAAGGGATTCAAGCAGTCAAAAAAAATAATCCGGGTTGGGGGACGAAACATTACGTTTCCTATGAAGATGTAGAGGACCTTAACATTCCTGTCATCAATATCGGTCCATATGGTATGGATGCCCATAGCAAGCTGGAGCGGATGGAAATGACTTATTCAGTGGAAATCGTCCCTAATTTGACGAAGGAAGTAATTGAAAATGTATTGAATCGTGAGGTTTGACGTCGCCATTTCACGATTATCATTATCCCTGACTCTTGTAGAATCAGGGATATCATGTTTGTTTGAAGGTTATCTGAACATATTGAAGATACCTAAGGCGATTAACAATAACGGTGCAATAAATGTCAGCTCTTGAACTTTTTTGTAACTGGCCAGAATAATTCCAATCCGGATGCCACTGTACACGAACAAACCACTCATGACTGCGATCAGTGAGGCCGTCAAGATTGGATCATAACCGATTATCGCAGCGCCCAGCCCAGCTCCGAAGGCATCAAGTGCAAGTGCGATTCCAAGTAAAAATGCTTCTTTGGTCGAGATAACTCCGGAATCATCAATATCTGCGTTGACAGGGGTTTTAATCACTTTATTAAATACACGAAGTTTTTTATGTTCTTTCACTCTTCGATCCGATGGTTGTTTTTTAGAACGAACGATGTTGAATATGGCAAAAAAACCTAAAAAAACAAGAATACTTGCACCGACTATCTGGGCTGAATCGGGAGATATGATAGAACTTAGCATGGTTCCAATCGTCATGGAACCAAGCACTACCAATCCAGAAATTGTCATGATGATGGCGAGTGCGGAAAACGGAACACGAATACTTCTGACACCATACGTTATACCTACGCCAAATCCATCTAGACTTACTGCTATAACCAAGAATAATAAACCCGTAAAGTACAGCACTCCTACCAAATCCTTTGTTTTTACTCTAAAATTATTGTATGGTATATAACCCAAGATGTGCGTTGGAGTAAGGAAATGGGCTTTTGAAACTAACAATCATATTTGGATATTAATACAAAATAAAAAAATGAATTTTAATGAACTTAAGATATTTTAAATTTAATGATTGTTACTTTAATTTCCTCTTTAACTTTATCACAGTTCAAGGGTAATATGTACTCCTAGAATACATTGATATCATGTTTGATTTTGTTTTTGAAAATAAAAAGAGATAATGAACAAATTTAATCTAGGGTAAATATTTTTGAAAAATGGATTATATATTAACAATGTTCGCAACTCTCATTACCATTTACTGAAAAATATGGTAATATAAATGATATAGGTATATTTGCCCGTCGGAAAGGATTGGGGTACCCATTATAGGATAAAATATGGAGGGATGATTTATGTATTTACAGGACATATTACCTAAAATGTCTAAGTTATACCTTGGAAGAACTGTGGACAGTTTTCTGAAAGATGTCCATATGGATACTGAGGAAGAGATGCGAGAAGTAATACTTAGGAATGTTGAAGAATTTCAAAACAAAGAACGTGTGAAAAAATACTTAGATTTTAGTGATGAACAAAGAGATATAATATTGTTAAATGAAATGATCTTAATGTCATTGATGGAAAAGGAAGGCTATTTATTAAATGAATCCGAGCTTTATCATGAAGTGAACGAGATACAACAAGAAATAATAAAGCAAAGTTCTGATGAATTATATATGGAAAAGATTATTCCAGATAATATTAAGAGAATCTATAAATCTGTACTTTCTGAAGCATGGAAAAAAGATGATTCATTAAACGCACATGAAATTAATATTCTTAACGTATTAAGAGATGAATTGGAACTATCTAAACGGGATCATTATTTATTGGAAAGTCAGATTGGAAGGTTTCCACAGAAAGGGAACAAACCTCATACACATCAACAAATAAGTAGATCTCTTATTAATTTGCAATCTAGAGGACTTATTTTACGATTTAGGGAGGACACTACTTATTTTATTATACCAGAGGATATAGCACGTATTTTACGTTATGAAATGGGAGGAGAATTAAGAAAAGAAGTATATGAAACACTTTTATCTGATTTAAGTGTAGTGCAACTTAAAGAAATTTTAAGTAATTTGGATTTTAACGTAAGCGGTGTCAAAGAAAAACTGGTTCAACGTATCATCCAACATAACATTCTTCCTTCTACGGCATTGAAAACATTTAGTTCAGTTGAATTAACGGAAATTTTAAGAGGTTTAGAGGGAACAAAAGTGAGCGGAAAGAAAAGGGAAAAAGTACAAAATATTATTGATTATTATGAAATGTTATCTTCACCTTTGTTATCAGATCCTACAGACAACAGGGCAAGATTATATGACTTTTTTGTAGAACTAGCATCTCGTGATTATAAAACTTTAAGAATAAACAAGGTAATAGAAAAAGATGTGCAAGTGGATAAATACTTTGAAGATGCAACACGATATTTGTTTGAAAATAAATTAGGTAATCAACTAGTAAAAATGGATGGAACACGTCATGCAGATGGAAAGATAAACTTTTCAGAAACTGATGTTGTTTTATGGGATAATAAAAGTACGGAGGAGCCTTATGATTTTCCTGAAAAGCATTTCAATCAATTTCTCAGGTATATTAGAACGGAACCAAAACGGGTAACCCTATTTTTAATCATCGTTCAAGAATATACCAAAAATGCTGTATCACAAGCTCAGAAGCTTAAAGCGTTCTCACAAGAAGATTCAGATGTAGCCTTAATAAAGGCATTGGATTTAAAGTATGTTGCTGAACAATGGGTTAAATACTCCGATCAAAAAAACCCTATTTTTAATCTACAAGTATTTAATATGACCGGAGAACTAACTCGAAATACACTTATGAACAGAATGGAGTGGGCATTAAAAAGTAATACAGCAACAATAGGAAGATAAAAATGCAATTACTCCAATACACATGTTGTTTAAATTTAACATACATGTCTACGTTGGCGTGGGATGGATTTCCTAGTCTGTAATCCATCCCTACTGTGGAATATTCAGACTCGCGTTTCTCACAGTCTTTTCACAATAAACACCGCTGTCTTCGGAGGGGTCCGTCATCCGACATGTCATTCTCAAAGTTTTATTTGTGAAAACAAAATTCAGATTTATATTCAGAAGGGCAATAATAAGATTGATTCACTTTATTTTAATTCCCAGAATATGTTAATAAATATCTATATAAATTGATGGGGCTACACATCCTTTTTGTATCACTTTTTCCATTTTGCTAATGCATCAGCTAATTGATTGTTTGTAAATCCGTCATCTTGTTTTTTCATGTATTTATTGATTTCCTTTTTAGAGACGCGAGAATTTTGTGCTTTCTTTTTACGTTTCTGGAAAGTTTCAAGTTTTTCGCGATGACCACAAACACATGTAAAGGTTTGTCCGTCACCTTCTCCATATAACTTTAATTTCTTTTTGCAATTTGGACAACGTGCATTTGTGTTTTTATATATGTTTTTCTTGTATTGACAGGATTGATCTTTGCAACGTAACATTTTACCGTGTTTATTTTCTATTTCTAACATGAGCCCACCGCAGCGGGGACATTTGGTTCCTGTAATATTATCATGTTTAAATGTTGCTTCCATGTTTTTGACCTGTCGTACAATATCTTTGGTATATGTTTTTATTTCAGAAATAAATTGTTCTTTTTTTAATTGGCCTTTTTCAATCTGGATAAGTTTCTTCTCCCATTCAGCCGTTAGTGCTGGGGATCGTAAATCTTCCGGGGCGAGTTCCAGCAATTGTTTACCCGTTTGTGTCAAGTAAAGATATTTACCTTTCAACTCTATATATTGACCATTGATCAACTTGTCGATAATATCTGCACGTGTAGCGACTGTGCCAATTCCACCAGCGGATTGAAGTGTTTTAGTTACCTGCTTTTCTGTGTGATCCATAAACCTTATCGGATTTTCCATGGCTTTAAGCAGTGCCCCTTCTGTTAAGCGCTCTGGTGGAGCTGTTTCTCCTTCCGTCATTACATATGTAGCGTTTAACGTTTGTCCCTTGTGGAGGTCAGTAGCCGTTTTGGTTTGTTTTTCACCGTAAATTTCTTTCCAGCCCAGCTGAATGGTTTCGTTTTGTTTTGCTGAAAATGATTCTCCTTGAACTTCTCCAAGAACACGCATTTCTTCATATTCAAATGGATCCGATAAAATGGCTAGAAAGCGTTTGACGACTAGATCATAAATCTTCCGCTCATGGCTTCCCATAGCATTTAAATCCACTGGTTCTTCTGTTGGGATAATCGCATGATGATCACTTACTGCTTTATCATTCACCACCGATTTCGGTAATTGAAACGTTTTATGCATGATTTTTTTCGCATAAGATGCATATTCACCTATACCACATGCCGCGATCCGGTCTTTTAATGTTGGAACAATATCTGTTGTAATGACGCGCGAATCTGTCCGTGGATAAGTTAAAACTTTATGTCGTTCATACAACTGCTGCATGCCACGTAACGTCTGTTTTCCTGAAAAGCCCAGTATACGGTTTGCATCTCGTTGTAATTCGGTTAAATCATATAATTGGGGAGCATATTGTTTCTTGTGTTTTTTCTCTACGGATTGAATGGTGACTGCTTTACTTTCCAGTTTTTGATAGAGCCGTTTTGCCTCCTCTTTGTCAAAAATCCGTGTATTATTTTTGGAATCATGCCAGCTAAGTGTCAACCCACTTTTCGTTTTCAATTGCAGTCCATAATATTTCTTTGGGCGGAAGTTGCGTATTTCCGCTTCACGTTTGGCGATGATTCCAAGTGTTGGTGTTTGTACGCGTCCGGCAGACAACCTTGCATTAAATTTCGTTGTCAATGCTCTTGTGGCATTTAGACCGACATACCAATCGGCTTCTGAACGTGCAACAGCGGCTGCATATAAATTTTCGAATTGTTTACCGGGTTTTAAACTTCTAAACCCTTCGCGTATGGCTTTATCGGTTACTGATGAAATCCATAGGCGCTGGATAGGTTTGTTTACTTTAGCTTTTTCAATGATCCAACGTGCAACTAATTCTCCTTCACGCGCACTATCTGTTGCCACTACAATATTTTTCGCGTCAGAGCGATTCAACTGTCTTTTAACAACGTTGAACTGCTTGCTGGTTTTCTTTATAGTCATAAGTTTTAATGTAGAAGGGATCATTGGGAGTTCTTCCAGTTTCCATGTCTTATACTTATCATCATATGATTCAGGGTCAGCAAGGGTAACAAGATGGCCAAGTGCCCAAGTTATAATGTGTTTGCTACTTTCAAAATAACCGTCACCCTTTTTGTGACAGTTCAGTACTCGTGCAATATCTTTTGCCACAGAAGGCTTTTCAGCTAATATAACACTCTTTTGCATTCCTTTTTAAACATCCTTTCAGTATTCGTCAGTATTAAGTATAGCATAAATCATAGGGGAGGAAGCCTAAGCACCGATAAGCATTGTTGAATATTATCATTATATATGATTGTCATTGACTTTTAAAAGTGACGCGATAAATCATTGGCATTTCAGTCATTCCATCAAGATCGTTGCACATTGAATGCAAATTATCGAAATAGCCCGAGAGGTAACAGGATACCGAAAGATGGTTATTCCTTTAAAAAGAAAAGCCATTCGTATCATGGGGTTATTTGATGTGTTTATGAACGAGATTATTGAAATGATGTACCTGACTGAAGAAGGCTTTATTTTAAGCAGAGAAAATATAGAAGACGCATTGGCCCTATTACGAAAACCCCTTTTAAAACAGGACTTGAAGAAATCTTGCACATTTTAACATATCAAAAAGATGAGTGAATACCTGACACGATATATATAACGTAACAAACAAATAAGAAAAAACCTCGTTGTCCGGAAATGTAGTTGGATTTGGCCTGTTCTTTAAAAAGGACTAAATCTTCAGTTCTGGAAGTCTTTTTACTTGAAATGCACCCTGATATATCATTAAATGGATGTAGATAGTGGTAATTTATGAAATGAGGAGGTATACATTAATGGCATTTGTCATACTGGATCCTTGCCGTGGAGAAAAGTCCGGTGAGTGTGTCAGTGTATGTCCTGTAGATTGCATAGAAGAAGGGGAAAAGCAATTTTATATAGATCCGGATGTTTGTATAGACTGCGGTGCGTGTAAAGCAGTTTGCCCGGTTGAAGCAATAGAAGAAGAGTACGATTTGACCCCAGATCAGGAAGTGTTTTTGGATGAGGCAGAGGAGTTCTTTGCCAATCGTTAACATATAAAATCTAGGCACAGAGAAGAGGCGCATTCCCCAATGCGCCTCTGTTTACGTTTAAAATCCTTTTATCTTAACAAGGTAGATATCAAGAAACGCTCAGTACGTCTCTCGAACCATGTTCTCTATTCTTCAGTATCCGTACTTTCCGCGATGTTGCTATCAATCCATCGTTCTGCGGTGGCTTCATCAATTTCATATATTTTTCCGGCCCGAAGTAAATCACCGTGATAGGCTGTTTGAACTTTCATTTTCACACGTTGCATTCATGTCATCCTCCTAGTTAAGTCGTATTATAATATATTGTACAATAATAATAAAGGCATCGGAATAAAAAGCGTTATGTTGGTTATGTCTCTTATTTCATTATGAAGTTGTGATTCAAATCATTGAAATTAATAATCATTATCAATTAGAATGGACTCAGGTTAGTTCCGAGGAGGAATCACAATGGGCAGGATATTAGTTTTATATGCAAGTATGACAGGCAATACCGAATTAATGGCTGATGCGATTATCAACTATATTGAAGAACAAGGTTATGAAGTTGAAACAAGAACATTTGATTTTGATCCCGTTGAAGTGGATGAACTATCCGATTATGAAGCGATCGCCATTGGGACACATACGTGGGATGGCGGAGATCTTCCATACGAAGTGGAGGATTTTTATGAGGAATTGGATGATGTAGATATAGAAGGTATGTTATTCGGTGTATTTGGTTCAGCTGATTCTTTTTATGATACGTATGGTGGGGCGGTTGATCTCATGTGGGAACATTTAAGTGATAAAGGTGCTAGAATGGTTCCTGAAAAGATCAAAGCGGACTTGACCCCGAACGCAGATGATATTGATCGGTGTATTCATTTCGCTCAGACATTATGCGATATGGCAAAAGTCGATAAATTTGCTGAGAAAGACAATGAGGTATGATTAAAGGTTGCCATCCTAACTATGACAACCTGTTTGTCCTTACTCAATCTTTCAATGTCAGAGCTCGTCTGCCCATTGAGGCCCAGTTTCGTTCAAAAAGATCTCTTTGATAATGTTCCTCTTTACCTGTGGTAGGATCATTCGCGATAATATTATCCGCATTGAATCCAACAATAATAACTGCATGCTCATAACGATGCCACTTAATCGTCCGGCCGTTCTGATCTGTCCAAGTCTTACTATGGAATGTTGTTTGCTGGTCGATGGTTGTCCAGGCCATGACTGGTTTCCCATTCCCGACAATTTCAAGCAAGTTTTCAAACGGTTGGTTCGTTAAGTCAACTCCTCGGTCAGGCATGAAAGCATCAATCGTTTTTAAAATGGGACCCTCAAAAACACCAAAACATCCTTCGTCTTCATATGGATTCCCCACAAATTCGGTGTGTGGATCACCTCCGCGCCATATACCGTCGATTAATTCGACTTTATCTCCTTTTGGCAATCTCTCGACAACCTCATGATTCGTCAGACTCTCTCCGGCCCAGTTCAACAACATTGTCAGTGCTGTCGCTTCACATCCTGTGGGCATTTCTGGATGTTGACAAATAGTGGGAACATCCGGAATTTTTACCATTTCCATACTATCGACTCCCAATCCTATGACATTTTTAACTGTGATGTCAATATAACATAAAAAGTAAACAGAAGGAATACCGGCATCAAAGTTCCTCAGTGTATATATTACCCTGAATAAAGCAACATGATTTCTCTATCAAAATGATAAAACCTTGTTATAATGGTAGATAAACATTATGAAAAAATATTTTTAAATCGGAAGGATGTCTACTATGCGACAGGAAATACGTGATTTACTGAATGAAGAAATTGACTTGGAGCATATACCTGGTGCGGTGTTACACGTCTCTCATCAAGGAAAGGTTTTGTTTCAGGAGGCTTTAGGCGATCGTACTGTATATCCAGAAAAATCATCAATGAAACTTGATACAGTATTCGATTTGGCCTCATTGACAAAGGTGGTTGCAACAACCCCCGCCATTTTGAAACTGATCGATGACGGCACAATCAGATTAGATGATGAGGTTGCACATTTTTTACCAGGATTTGCAGATAGTGAAAAACGAGATATGACCATCAGACATCTGATGACACATACCTCGGGATTGCCCGCACATCGTTCGTTTCATTCAGATCATCTAACGGAAAATGAGATACTGGATCAGATTTGTGGCGAACGTTTGGATCATTCAATCGGTACAAACGTTATTTACAGTGATCTGGGATTTATAACATTATACAAAATAATCGAGAAGGTGACTCAGAGTTCATTTGCTCATTTTGTCGATGAATCCATTTTTCGCCCATTGGAAATGAATGAAACAGGATTTTTACCAACATTCCCTGAATATAGGTATGCTGCGACAGAATATAGTGAACGGCTAAAAGATTATAAACGTGGGGTTGTCCACGACGAAAATACTGAATCAATGGGAGGTATCAGTGGACATGCGGGACTATTTTCCACTATATCCGATTTGCATCATTATGCATCCATGATCGAAAACAATGGTGTTTATAAAGGCAAGCGCATTTTATCGAAAGCTATATTAGATGTATCGAAGCAAAATCACACGCCACTTGATCGTGAATGTAGAGGCCTGGGATGGATGGTGCGGAGTCCTGAACGTGCATCCTGTGGAGACTTATTTTCCGAAAAGTCATACGGACATACAGGATTCACCGGTACAAGTATGTGGTTTGATCCGGAAATCGATTTGCATGTTGTGTTGTTGACGAACCGTGTCCACTTTGGAAGAGACCCTTATATTATCAGGTTACGTCCCCGATTACATAATCTTATCCGTTCCTATTTTTGAATATGAATTTAAATATTGACTTGTAAAAATGTAATCACTTGTCATAAAAGGTGACGCTCTTACATATGATTTTCACCGTGCCCTTTGAGTTGTATTTTAATTTAAATCGAATAAATCATGACTATGTTTATGGGACTTTAGAATCATATTAAATCTTAGTATATAAAGTGATCGGTGCTATTTGAATGCTTTTATGACAAGGGTTGAACATGTCTCATGTGCTGACTTTTATCATATAAATTTCCTATATACTATAAAATTTGACCAAAATCGACAAAATTTATAGTATACTAGCATTTATAAAGAATATTACAATTATGTTAAAGGGGGATATCAATGAAGTTTTGTAAACATTGTGGAAAAGAACTTTTGCCGGATGCAAAATTTTGTAAGCACTGCGGTCAGTCTATAACCGACCAAGAAGAAATACCACAACAATCTCAGAAACAAGATAGCGCCAGTGATCATACTTCGAATGACAACAAACCACATGAACAGAAGTCTACGGACACATCATCTCAAGACATTCCATCTGAAGAAGAGCAACCATCGGTTGAAGAGGGTAAACGTATGGAACCGCAACATGATGAAACTGACACTGAAGCCAAAGATCAAATGCCACCAGTTCCAGCACAATCTGAACAAGGTGTCAATCAAAACACAAATAATCAAGATATCAATCAGACAACAGCTGATCAAACATCCAAGGGCCAAGGTATTGGAGGTTTAGGTGGTGGTAGTCGACATTCTGGTACAACAAACAATCAACCATCAAAACCACCAAAAAAGAAAATGTCCAAAATGACCAAAATAGCTATTTCATCCGTCGCAGTACTTGTCGTTATATTGGGAGCTGGTTATTTTGTAGGGAATTCAATTTTTTCAGCAGATAAAGCAATTGAAAAATTTGAAGAGGCAATTGATGATGGTGATTCAAAGGCGGTTTCAAAATTACTGAATAGCAAGGATAAAGATTTGAAGATTGATGATTCATCTGTTGAAGGATTTATAGATTATTATAATGATAACCCCGATGAATTGGAAGATGTAGTCGATCATTTAACTGAACAAGGTGAAAAAGATGGAAAGTCCGATGACGGATATGCTATCAATCTCAAAAAGGACGGAAAAAAGTTTCTCGTTTTCGATAACTATATGATGCAAGTGAGTCCAGTCTATTTCGACGTGTATACCAATTATGCCGATACCGAAATCACGTTGGATGATGACGTTGTATTAACAGCGGATTCGGATGAGTTTACAGAAGAAATCGGGCCTTATTTACCAGGGAAGTATACATTTGTTGCTAACTATAATTCGGAGTTTATAGATTTATCTGCGGAAGCGAAGACCGAAAACTTCGATCCGGATATGCCAGAGGATGTCGATCTTTATATTGAAGGTGCGGAAGTCGAGGTTTATGCCCCATACGAGGGTATACTCGACGAAGTGAAAATGTATATCGATGGTGAGGATATCGGTGTGGATGTATTGGAAGACTATATGGTGGGGCCGGTCGTGACAGATGGATCGATGATGGCGTCGTTTGAGGCAGAATTTCCATGGGGCACCTTGAAGACAGATGAGGTGCCGATTGATTCGGAATATATAGATGTTGTCTTTCAAGCCGATGAAGATTTAAGAAGTGATATACAGGATACGATTATCCAATTCAATAAAGAATACTTGGATGTCTATACAAGCGCAGATGGATCGAAATTTACTGTTGCAAGCGATTATATAGTTGATGAACTTGTAGAAGCAGCAGAATATGAGAAAGAAGAAGACCTACTTTATCAAGGGAGGTTTATGGGGGTTGATTTTTATGAAGACTCCTTCACACTTGATAATTATGGTGATGGTTGGATCGTCTCTGTCGATACGGTAACAACATATGAAGAAAACCTAGAATATGATCCTGATGACGATAAAGAGGACTTTGAAGAAACATCTGAAGAGAACGGCTACGAGCTTGAATATGTCGATGATGGTTGGGAAGTAGGCTATATGGGTTGGGCTGACTATATGGAAGAGGATAAAATGATCGAGTATCAAGAAGAAGATCCGGAAATATATACATCTGATTGGGCCGACTCAGATTCCAAAGACAAGGATAAAGACAAGGATAAAGACAAAGATAAAGATAAGGATAAAGATAAAGATAAGGATTAAAATGAAGTAGATCATTAAAAAGTCAATTCCTATACAGAGCACCTATTGAATGGGATACACGCATTCAATAGGGCTTTTTTGTTTCAATTGTTCAAGGTGAACGTGATGCCAACATATTGTTGACGTTTTTATGAAAAAGTTTCCAAAAACGCCCACTAACTTTGCGATAATAATCCACGTTTTTTGTACTGGATACGATCCTGTCATCGAAATACATCAGAAACTGTAAAATCCGCAACATTTTTCCTGCAAATGAATTACAAATGAAAAATGATAGTGCATACGTTATTATATACAAGCAATTTTAAGAGAAAGCTCCTCAACCATCTCTATTCGTTTCCATGTAGTGAAACCTCATTCATGCAATGATTCAAATAGCGATCGATATAAATTCCATGAACTATATAAACGCTTTCCATTTTAAATGCTTGTAAGAATGCTTAGTTGGGAAGTGTATTATGTTCAATATCAAAGCACTCAATTGAATATTTTCATGAAATACTAAGCATTGAAAGCACCTGAAGAGGTATGCTCAGCCCTATTAAAAGAGGGGGGTGCTGCTGTTGAGTACGTACGAAGTGTTGATGGTGTTATTTGCATTTGGGTCCTTTTTGTTGGCACTTCTCACCTTGATAGTGTGGTTGGGCCACAAAAAATAGACCCCCCATAGCTTTGATAACGGGAGGTCCATGATTGAAGCCATCCCTCTTCAAGGATGCTTTCCCTTTGAGGTCACAGACACAACTGTGACCTTTTTTATTATATGCATCATTATACCTATCGTTTACCATGATAACGTTACCGGAATATGGGACAATCAGTTATTTTAAAATTTGGATGGATATCCGTTTTGTTTTGATCAATAGGGGTATATAACTGTTAAAGAATCGTCATGTTTGTTCACAAAGTTGTAATAAACAGATGTTATCCTTGCCATTAAGGCATTTATAGTGTGCATCAGTTTTATTTTTTTCATGACGATATGGTATAATAGATATAATTTTGTTATCTTAACTTAAGATTAAACATATGGATAAAGGGTATTGTTTAAACAGGAGCAATTTTCCTCTTTTCTTTTTCGATGATATTGGTTATAATAAGAAGTCGCTAGAATTTATATGCGATATATTATTCGAGGTGAAACTGATGAAGAAATTTTTATCTACAAAAATGGGGTTCTTTTCAATCGTTGTATTCCTGTTTTGGATAAAAACGTATATTATATATAATGTGGAATTTAATTTAGGTGTAAAAAATGGTATCCAAGAATTTCTGTTGTTTTTTAATCCGTTAAGCTCTGCTTTGATTTTTCTGGGCCTTGCATTGTTTTTCAAGGGTCGAAAAGCGGGGTATTGGCTAATTGCAATTGATGTCGTGATGAGCTTCATATTGTATGCGAATGTCGTATACTATCGGTTCAACAGCGACTTTATTACCATACCAACATTGACGCAGACAAGTAACTTTGGAAGTCTTGGTGGGAGTATTGCGAGTTTGGTAGCTTGGCATGATTTGTTCTACGTGATTGACTTGATTTTTGTCATTGTTCTTTTTATCATGACGAAATCAAATTGGTCTGTAGAACGTATGAACATCCGCAAACCAGCTATTGTTCTATTGACGGGTGTCGTTGCATTTTCAATCAATTTGGGACTCGCCGAGGCAGATCGCCCGGAACTCTTGAAACGTACGTTTGACCGGAACTATCTTGTCAAATATCTCGGGGCTTTCAATTTCACGGTATATGATGCCGTACAAAGCGTTAAGTCATCTACTCAACGTGTCATGGCAGACAGCAGTGACATGGAAGAAGTGGAAGAATATACAAAAGACAAATATGCAGAGCCAAATGCTGAATACTTTGGTAAAGCAAAAGGAAAGAACATCATAAAAATTCACTTGGAATCTTTTCAATCGTTTTTGATTGATTATGACTTACATGGTGAAGAAGTAACGCCATTTTTGAATTCCTTAGTGCATGATGATGATAATGGGTTTACGTATTTCGATAATTTCTTCCATCAAACTGAGCAAGGTAAAACAGCTGATGCCGAATTGATTATGGATAACTCGATTTATGGATTACCGCAAGGATCGGCTTTTTCTTTAAAAGGAAATAATACGTATCAGGCACTTCCATCCATATTGGGTGAAGAAGAAGACTATACAAGTGCTGTATTGCATGGTGATGACAAATCGTTTTGGAACAGGGACCAGATTTATAAGCAATTTGGAGTGGATGAATTTTTTGATGCCAGTTATTATGACATGAGTGATGATAAAGTTATCAACTATGGTTTAAAAGATAAACCGTTCTTTGAAGAATCGATGCCAATGCTTGAATCATTGGATGAACCTTTTTATGCACACTTAATCACATTGACACACCATCACCCATATTTGCTGGATGATGAAGATGCGACAATCGATCCGGCCGATACAGGCGATAGTTCGGTCGACACTTACTTCCAGACAGCGAGATATTTGGATGAATCCCTTGAACAGTTCTTTGATGAACTGAAAGAGTCAGGCTTATATGATGACTCTGTCATACTATTATATGGTGACCATTATGGTATTTCCGATAACCATAATCGCGCCATGGAAGAAATAACAGGTGAAGAAATTACACCATTGAAAAATTCGGAATTACAACGTGTACCATTGATGATAAAGGTTCCAGGTGTTGAAGGTCAGGGCATCAATCATGAATATGCCGGGCAAACAGATGTCATGCCGACATTATTACATCTTGCCGGTGTAGAGGATGCAGATGACTATATCCAATTCGGTACGGATTTATTCTCTGATGAGCATAAGGATTTTGTACCGTTCCGGAATGGAGATTTCGTGACAGAGGACTATAGCCGTATTGATGGTACATTCTATGACAATGAAACGAAAGAAGCCATAGATGAACCAACAGAAGAAATGGAAGAAATGCGTGAAAAGGTGATGAAAGAACTTGAGTTGTCGGATGAGGTATTATATGGTGACTTACTGAGGTTCTATACCCCTAATAATGATTGGGAACCTGTTGATACGTCTCAATATAAATATGGGAAAGACGAAAAAGAGAAAATGGAAGAAGAAGAAAAAGAAGAGAAAGAACAAAATAAGAGAGAACAGGAAAAGTCAATAAAAGATGAACGGGAGTCAAACTCCGGAGACCCTGTTAAAGACATGAATTAAGTGGGAGGCACTGGCTGAATGCCGGTGCTTTCTTTTTTGGAAAATGTTTGTATAATAGAAAATGAGTGGCATTCAATCAAATATAAAGAATTCGAAATACATATAGAGGAGGTTCATTTATGAATGAGCTTTTAAATGGAAAAAATATCGTTGTAATGGGTGTTGCCAATAATCGGAGTATTGCTTGGGGGATTACAAAATCACTACACCATGCAGGAGCCAATCTTATTTTTACCAACCGACAAGAACGATCCAAGAAAAAGCTGGAAAAACTACTCGATGAAAATAACATGAATGCTAAATTCATGGCAACATGCGATGTATCAGATGATGAAAGTATCGAAAAAGCTTTTAAAGAAATTGGTGAAGAAGTAGGCGTCATCCATGGTGTGGTTCATTCTGTTGCATTTGCGGACAGAAATGATTTGCAGGGAAATTATTCGGAAACATCACGTGAAGGATACTTAATGGCACAGGATATTAGTGCGTATTCCCTTGTTGCTGTAACAAGAGAAGCCAGAAAGTACATGACCGATGGTGGTGCGATCGTTACCCAAACGTATCTGGGTTCTGAACGTGTCGTGCCGAATTATAATGTTATGGGTGTTGCCAAAGCAGCCCTAGAAGCCAGTGTTCGGTACTTGGCAGCGGATGTCGGCCCCGATGGAATCCGTGTTAACGCTGTGTCTGCGGGCCCTATTCGCACATTGTCCGCAAAAGGTGTTTCCGGTTTTAATGATAAAATGTCGACCATTGAAGAAAAAGCTCCACTCAGACGACATGTTGACCATGATCAAGTCGGAGATGCCACGCTATTTTTACTGAGCAACCTTTCGCGAGGTGTCACAGGGGAAGTTGTTCATGTAGATTCAGGGTTTCATATTTTGGCTGGAGAATGATTAATCAAAATAAAATCTATATAAGTTGAAAAGGCTGGGACATCATAAAGGGATGTATTTTGTAAAGACGAGCGACTAACGGCATAGCATAAGACATTTACAAAGATTTTCGGGAAAGTCATTCACTTTTCCCTTTGAGCGAGGTTTACGTTAACCCATTCGTCATTTGCTTTGTAAAACACCTTTGTTCCAGCTTTTTTCATGTCTCCTGATCTTGTGTGATGTTTGGCATAATGTCTCGAAATAGGAATAGTTATTCATTCGTAAACATAAGATGAGATATTTGGTTCATACTAAAGTCCAGCAGAAAGTAAGTATATGTTTGTCCTGGTTATGATTCGTGAATAGGAAACAATGAAGTTTTTTAGAAAAGAGGGTTATACGAATGAATAAAGTGTGGAAGGTATACCGGGACACATCTTTCATGTTGAAAATGTCCATTGGTTTCATAGCAGGTATCCTCCTGGGAGCTATAATAGGACCATCGATCAGTGTTATCGAACCATTGGGCACTATTTTTCTGAATCTATTGCAGTTAATCGTCATTCCAATCATTATGTTGACGTTGATTGGTGCACTGAATGATATACGTCCCAGCAGTCTAGGGAAAATAGGCATCAAGATTTTCATCTATTATATTTTAACAACCGCCATCGCTACATTTTTAGGGCTTATATTTGCAACATGGCTCAGCCCGGGGAACGGTTTGAAATTACCGGAGGAATCTGAGCCTGTACCTGATCAGCCATCACTGACCGATGTCATTTTAAATATATTTCCAGACAATATTTTCCAGGCCTTTATTGATTCCAATATTTTAGCGATTGTATTTATTTCACTTGCGATTGGTTTCATATTGAGTTTTATGGCTGAGTCCAATGATACATTGACAGCTAACAGAGGAAAATTGGTATTTGATTTTGTTGCTGCTTTGGAAGACGTCACATTCCGTTTTCTGAATGCTGTTTTGCAATATGCACCAATAGGTGTGTTTGCGCTTATTGCGACTACGGTTGGAGAACAAAGTTTTTCAACATTGGGAGCACTTGGGAAATTGATTATTGCCGTGTTTGGCAGTGTAATTGTTCAAATCATATTGGTTTATGGTGGAATCCTCTTGTTTTATCGAATCAACCCGTTTCAATTTTTTTATAAAATACGGTTGCCGATTTCTACTGCATTTTTCACACAAAGCAGTACAGGCACTTTGCCGATCACATTAAAAACTGCAAAAATACCGGAAATCAATGATGGCGTCGGGAAGTTCACACTGCCAATCGGAGCAACTATCAATATGGATGGAGCCGCTATACGTCTGGGAGCCTCCGTTGTGTTTGCAGCAAATATCATAGGTCTTGATTTAAGTTTTACAACACTGCTTGGAATAGTTGTGACAGCAACGCTCATTTCCATCGGTACTGCTGGTGTGCCGGGTGCAGGGATTGTCGCGTTATCTGTTGTTCTGACACAGTTTGATTTACCGATGGAAGCTGTGGCACTCGTTGCCGGCATTGATGTCATATTGGGTATGGCAGCGACGGCCTGTAATATTGCCGGTGATTTGGTTGGTGCGGCTGCTGTTAGCCAATCGGAAAACAAACATCAAAACGTTCGACAGGCATAATGGATGTTACATCATATATGGCATCATTTGTTCACCCCCTTAATGGTTCGATGAATTGGATTCAACCTGTTAAGGGGGCATTTTATCGTTACATGCTCATAAAGTGATCTAAGGCGACATCTTTTTGAAAATATCGCCGATATGGTATCATGGTGTTATAGAAAAGTGTGTGTAATCTGATGTATATGACTTCATTTACACAACGATCATCAATCGCTTGTATGCATGTGATATTAATTTACCCTTGATCCATTTTTGGTGCTCGATGATTGTTTACTGCCAAGATACAGCATACGGTATATAATAGATATAGAATCGAAAATTGACGAAACGATTGGAGGGCTGGTCTGTCTATGGCGAAACGGCTATTAATCGAAGCCCTGGGTTGGATATTTGCTGTTATCGGCGGTATTTATGTGTTTGGGGATAGAGAAGCAAATATCATTCATTATGTATTACTGATCATAGGTGCTTTGTTGATTATTTATTATTTTCCTAAAAACATGCGTGGAGAAAAAGATTGACTATATACGATTCTGCGGGAGGATTATTGAATGACGTACCACGTACAGGCAATCAGTGATAACGCAATACGTATCGAATGGTCAGCAAATGTATCATTGCGTTTGAACAATCGAATCACTCATTTTTGTTCCCAATTGCAAATACGTTGTATACCGGGTGTCGTGGAATGGGTTCCTTCCTATAAATCTGTAACAATCTATTATCTACCACATGTGATTACATTGGATGAGATTTCTAAAGGGATAGAAGATATTCTTCAGATAAAAGAATCGTCAAATAGTGACTTCCATAAGCATCGGATGCTTTCAGTCCCCGTTTATTATGGTGGGGAAGCTGGACTGGATTTGGAAAAATTGGCTGAAGTTCATGAAATGGATGTGACTGAAGTGGTAAGAAGGCATCAGGAGCCATTATATGTTGTTCACATGCTGGGCTTTTTACCAGGCTTTCCATACTTGGGAGGTTTAGATGAATCGATTGCAACCCCAAGGCTGGAAACGGCACGTCAAGAAATACCGAAAGGGTCGGTGGGGATCGCGCATCATCAAACGGGAATATATCCAACGACATCTCCTGGAGGCTGGAATATTATAGGGAAAACCCCACTGTCTTTGATGGATTTATCAAAGCAAACACCATTCTTATTTCAAGTTGGCGATTATGTGCGATTTTATAAGATTACAAAAGCGGAATTCCAGTCGATTGAACAAGACATCCGGAAAGGTACTTATAACCTAGCAAAACATATCCAATGGAATTAGACATGAATGATAAACTTCTTCCGGAATGTTGGAATATAAGTACAATATTGTAAAGTGGTGAAATGATGCAACAGATGGAACTATTTTTTGTGAAAAAACCAGGTCTTATGTCAACATTTCAAGACAATGGCCGAATTGGTTATCAACGGTTCGGTGTTCCTGTTTCAGGCGCAATGGATCAATTTGCGATGCAAGTAGCAAATATTCTGGTCGGTAATCCTCGCACTTATGCTTGTATGGAAGTTACCTTTATCGGTCCAGAACTTGAGGTGTGTGCTGATAATCCTCAGTTAATAGCCATTACCGGTGCAGACTTGGAACCGAAAGTTAATGGACGAAGTATACCTATGTGGGAATCCATATTTGTAAAAAAAGGAGATATCCTTTCATTTGGGACACGATTCAGTGGTGTCCGGGCTTATATTGCTGTATTCGGTGGATACGACATTCCTTATGTATTTGCCAGCCAATCAACAGATGTGCAAAGCGGCTTGGGAAAGCAAATTGAAAAATCGATGTATGTAAAAGGTATGGCGCTAGGTCATAGCATAACCCCAAAAACAGCTGGCAGTGGACGAATAGGGCTTCATAAAGATAAGATACCAACGTACCATAAAGATGTGATCGTATCCATTGTGGAAGGTCCACATACACATTATTTTACCAAAGAAGGCTATCATTCATTTTATAAACAGCGTTTTACAGTTAACACGGCCTCGAATCGAATGGGATACCTTCTACATTCAGATGAAAAAATCACACTGAAACACAATGCAGAAATATGGTCGGATGCTGTTCCATTTGGTGGGATACAAATTCCAAAAGGAGGACATCCCATCATTTTAATGGCTGATAGGCAAACGACAGGCGGATACCCGAGAATGGGAACCGTCTTATCGACAGACTTGTATAAAGTAGCCCAACTTGTTCCACACGGTACAATCGGTTTCAAGAAAACGACTGTAGAAGAAGCACAAACAAAATGGAAGCAGGAAGAAATGTTTTTGCATAAATTAGCTACATTCAGACAAGGCATTTAAACTCATAGAGGTGAATATATGAAACATTTGTTACTGACAGGATTCGAACCTTTTTTGGATTTCCCGACAAATCCTACATATGATATTGTGAAGGCGCTCGACAATAAAGAAATCCATGGCTATCAAATCCATGGTCAGATTTTACCTGTCGATTTTCAAAAAGCCGGGGAACAAATGCTGTCATTACTGGATGAATACACACCTGATGCTGTTATATCCCTTGGACTTGCAGCTGGCCGTGATTGTGTTACACCAGAACGCATTGCCATTAATTGTAATGATGGACCAGTTGATAATAATGGTTATCAACCTGACGGCGAAAAAATAATCAACGACGGTGCGGATGGCTATTTCTCTACTTTACCAATCAAACGTATCGTGTCGCAGTTACATGAAAAAGGACTTCCTGCCAAAATATCCAATACGGCCGGTGCCTATTTATGCAATAATATCATGTACCACAGTTTGTATTATTTTCATGTTCGGGGCAAAAACGCGCAGGCCGGCTTCATTCATTTACCGGCTTCACATGAACTTGCGCTTGAGACGAGGGGACCCAGTTGGTCTGGTCGCGATTTACAGCAAGCTGTAGAGATAGCTGTTCGTTCCCTTGTATAGGATGATTTTTTTGGTGACATATCCTAACTTGTAATATAGAAACAGAATATATAGAGATAAGGAGCATATGGATGAAAGATATTAAATTGGTTGCATTGGATATGGATGGAACATTACTGAATTCAAGTGAAGAAATATCGGACAAGACAAAAGCTGTCATTAAAAGTGCCCTGGATAAAAATATTCATGTTGTATTAAGCACAGGGAGGTCACTGACAACAAGTTTCCCATACGGCCAAGAATTGAATTTGACTTCTTACATCATTACTTGTAATGGC
Source organism: Virgibacillus sp. (assembly GCA_035301285.1). Taxonomy (GTDB): domain Bacteria; phylum Bacillota; class Bacilli; order Bacillales; family Amphibacillaceae; genus DATGUN01. Next base: position 12,121 of record DATGUN010000101.1, on the reverse strand, counting down.
GGGGAAATATGGACAATGGAGAAAGAATTGGTTGAACAGAACTTGATGGAAGCGAAGTTGATTGAAAAATTGTGGTATTTGTGTCAAGAGCAGGATGTGACAACGTGGATGGTTTCCACTGATAATATTTACCGTAACAGCCGTCCAGATGACTTTTACATTCATAAATGGCTCAAGTTTGGGTGTCATACATTGGATCAACAGAAATTGGATGATATACTGAAAGAACTTTCATATATGGGAGACGTGGAAATAACCAATTCTTTACCAAATAATATGGAAGTTAATCCAAAGGGGGTCCATAAGGCCAATGGACTTAAAACAGTCTGTCAAAAGTTAGGTTTGACTATGGATGAAGTGTTGGCAGCAGGGGATAGTTTAAACGATATGAAAATGATCCAGGAAGCTGGAATTGGTGTTGCGATGGGAAATGCCCAGGAAGCCATCAAGAAAGCGGCCGATGTTATAACAGATACAAATGACGAGAATGGTGTGGCACGGGTTATTGAACAGTATGTATTATAAGCGAAACAACAAAAAAGAAAACCTTGCATATGGTTGCAAGGTTTTCTTTTTACATTAGCCACGAATGAGTTTTCCTCTCACTTTATTCGAGAACAGCTCCACCAAAAGGATCAATACAACTAATCCAATCAGAATGGAACCGACTTGATTCCATTTGTATGAGTTCATGGCAAAAATCAATGGTGCCCCGATACCACCTGCGCCAACAAGACCAAGAATGGCCGCTTCACGCAAATTCATATCAAAGCGATAAATCATAATGGATAAAAAGATTGAAAACAGTTGTGGAAGTATACCATAACGGATTTTTTCAAAAGTTGAGCATCCGATAGAGGACATGGATTCCAGCACACTTGTATCAAGCTCTTCAATCGCATCTACATAAAGCCTTGCCAGCATACCGATTGATATAAATGAAATCGTCAGCACACCTGCGAATGGGCCGGGCCCTGTCACACGTATGAACATCAAACCATAAACAATCTCTGGTACAGTCCGTATGAAAATCAACATCATTCGAGTAATAAGAGATACGGGTTTTGACACAAGATTAGATGCAGATAGAAATGCAAATGGAATTGCTAGTATCGCACCGATAATCGTACCTAAAAAAGCGATTGAAATGGTTTCAACCAATAAATACGGTACACCATCCGCCAGGTCAAATAATAATTCAAAATCCGGATTGACGATACCTCCAAGGATACCGAGTCCTATCTTAAGACCGCTCTCTTGTAATCCCTTCAAGCTGATGGATGAAACAGACCAAGCGAATAAAAGAACTAATATTATTGAAATAACTGTGATGTAACGTTTGTTATGCGGTGATTGTTTAAGAACCTTTTCAACATTTGTCATTTGTTTCATCCCCCCTTAAATCAATTTCTTCCTGAAGTGTTCACTGATACGCTCGATGATGAAAACAGTGATAATCAGAATGAACAAGATCATTCCTGTCGCTGGATAATCACGCCATCCAAGACTTTCATCCAGTAACAGCCCGACACCTCCGGCACCGACATATCCGAGGATTGCCGCATACCTTACATTCCCTTCAAAAGCGAATAGAGAAGTGGACAGAAAATTAGGGAGGACCTGTGGAAACACAGCATGACGAAATGCTTGCACACGTGTCATACCGGCAGATTCCATTGCTTCAAATGGCCCCATATCGGCATTTTCAATTTGTTCATATAATAATTTTCCGACGTATGCCAATGTAAATAGGAATATTGCAACCGTTCCAGCCATTGTTCCCAAACCAAAAATAAAAGTAGCAATCAAAGCAGATACGAGTGTTGGCAGCGTACGTAGAACACTTAAGAATACTTTGCTTAAAAAAACGATGATTTTACTTTTGATGATATTAGAGGAGGCGAGTATCGCAGCCGGAACAGCGCATAAAGCTCCAACCAATGAACCGAACAGCGACATTTTAATGGTGTCCATCAAAGGTTTCCATATATTTGAAAGATATTCCCATTTAGGTGGAATCATATCGCCAATAATGACAAAAAACTGATACCCTTTATTGATAACAACGCTCAACTTAAAGCCCGTGAATTCAATTGATATGATGATGGAAACAATTAAGGCAAGAATGATAAGTGGAATACGGGATCGCTGTTGTAAAACCACTTTTCCATTGGGCAGTGATATTTTTTTAGGTTTAAAGATTTTGTCGAACATATCATTGTTTCTCCTTTAAACTGGCTTCAATTTCTTCTGTATTACCTTTATATATCTTATCCAGTATAGATTGATCAACATCTTTTGAAGCACCGTCATATACAATTTGTCCTTTATGTATCCCAATGATCCGATCCGCATATTCCAAGGCCATATCGACATGGTGAATGTTGAGAATGACCGATATATTCGTCTCCTGATTGATGTTTTTGAAATCATCCATGACAATTTTCGATGTCACCGGGTCAAGAGAGGCAACAGGTTCATCGGCCAAGATAATTTCTGGGTTCTGTGCAAGTGTCCTGGCAAGGGCAACACGCTGTTGTTGACCACCTGACAGTTGACTGACGCGGACATACGCCTTGTCTAAAATGCCCACTTTATCCAAAGCTTCGAGTGCTTTTATCTTTTGTTCTTTTGAGAAAATACCTGTTATTTTACGCCAGAGAGGTAGGTCTGGTACAAAAGATACGAGCACATTTTTTAGGACAGTCGTCCGGGTCACTAAATTAAAGGACTGGAAAATCATTCCGATACGTTTACGGAAATTACGGATCTCTTTTCCTCTGAGTTTACCTACATCTACATCATCAACAATCAATTGGCCGTCAGTAATATCGTGCATGCGGTTAACACAACGAATCAAGGTTGACTTTCCTGCACCGGATAAACCGATTACAGCGACAAATTCACCTTGTTCGATTTTCAAGTCAATATTGGATAATGCCTTGGTACCATTATCATATGATTTTGAAACATTCTTAAATTCAATCATGATTAAACTCCAATCTCTAATACGATAACATATTTGGTTAAGATGTAGAATAAATGAGAACATCATAAGGATGTCCTCATTTATTCTATTTTCAATATTTACGATTAGTTAAGTTCTTGTACAAGTTCTTGTGCTTTACGTTCATCGTCATAATCGGATGGGTCGGCTTCTTGATAACCTTCATGTTGGTAGATATCGATGACTTCTTTTCCTTCATCGGTATCTGCAATATTGATGAAAGCCTTTTGTAGTGCTTCTTTCAGATCATCATCCATGATATCTGAATTTTTGCTGACACTGATTGTATCATTGTAAATCTCCGGTGTTACACCGATGACATTCGTTTCATCCCATATGGATTCGGAACGATCAAAGTCGTCTTCCCATTGATCTTCGTAATCTCTTCTTCCGTCAGCATATGTGACGAGTACATCGATTTGTTCACCTGCAAGGCGTGCAAAGGAACTTCCATAAGAATCTGATTGGGCAACGTTTTCCAAATCGGTTAATGTTTTTCCATCATATTCCTCTTTCAACCATAAGGCTGGATAAATATAACCTGCGGAAGATGAGGAAGACATGACTGCCCATGAAGCATCGTTCAGTTCATCCCAGGATAATTCCTCGCCATCGTTGATCTTATCGGCTAAAGCTTGTCCCTTTTCGGATGGACCTGCAATAGCAAGAGCGCGGTAATATGTTACTTGCTCGTCCGTTGCTTCAGTTGGTTTATTTTCATTCCAGTCGATCGCATCATCAGAATCATTGCTCAATCCAGAACGTGTGGCTGTTAAAATGGCATCGGCACCATCGTCATATAAAACAAAAGTACCACCAGGAATCAGACCGACATCTGTTGTTCCTGCGGAAAGCGCTTCACCAACTGCCTCATAGTTTGTACCCACATTGATATCGACATTATCAATATCATAGCCTAAATCTTTCATTTCCTCTGTCAGAAGATCTTTCAAAGGTTCTGTTGCGGTTACGATTTCATCTGGATCCCTGGAAGGCACAAAACCGATTGTGAGTTCATCAATCGTCTTATTTCCATCGTTGCTATCCTTTGAATCATTGTTGTCGTCAGAGGAGCACCCTGCAATAAAAAGACTAAGGGTGATAAGTAATCCTACAAGAACAGACAATTTACCCTTCATATTTCCCTCTCCTTTTTTAATATGTTTTATTTTTAAATCATGATTCATTATACATGAAATTGTTGTAGAATGTTATACTTTTTTGTAAAAAATTAATGGGAAATTAATCTTTTGTACTTTTATTACACTATATCATATAAACTGATATATTAGTGAAAGTTATATTAAGCCGAATAGGCATATGGTATCATGATGTTTTCATTGTAAGCGTTATTTTACAGCTAAAGTACCGTAACCTGATCACAATAAACTTTTTGACATGAACCATGCCTCCATAGCCATATACTGATACTAACTCTAAATAAAGGATGTTTGATATGTCAGTGACACGATATTATGTTTCTGGAAATACAGCCGAGGGTTATATAAATAAATTAACTTCGAATGTAGACACAATGACACAGATCATTTATTTGAACCATCCATCCAAATTGTTGAAGACATGGATCATTAAACAAATTATAGAATCATATGGAAAATCACCTGACCTGGAAATTCTATGCAGCAGTTTGAGCAAGGAGTATATAGAAGGAATGATTATGAGAAAAAAATCAATGGCTATTGTAGATGGGTGCCTGGATACAGGAGAATTCACCTGGGCAACACGAATCGATTTGACGGAATTGAAAGATGCGAATGAACAAGGGATGAAGGCACTGTTTAGCACAGCTTCACATATCAACGAATTACTGAAAAAAGCCTACACCCAATTTGAAATCGGGTTAAGGGTTCATGATGATTTAGAGGCGATATATATCCAAGAAATGGATTTTGACGTTGCCGATCAAATGATTGCACATTTTATATCACAACATGTAAATACTATCCCTGATAAGAAATCGGCTTCACATATATATCATCGTATGTTTGGTACGAATACAGCTGAAGGGGCCGTTAATGTTGCATCTGAAATTATGTATACGATTCCTGAACGGTTTATTTTAAAGGGAAGAGCAGGTACGGGGAAATCTGTTTTCATGAAGAGAGTGACAAGGGCATGTGAACAGAAAGGTCTTGATATTGAACTGTACCATTGCAGCTTCGATCCATCAAGTATTGATATGGTTGTCGTTAGGGATCACTTTTGTATGATTGACGGAACCGATCCACATGAAATGAATCCGGAACGTCCAACTGATATTATCATTGATTTATATGAAAAAACGGTTACCCCGGGGACGGATGAAAAATATGCGGAACAAATCCATTCTGTAACAAAAGAATATAAATCATATATGAAAGAGGGGATGGCATTCATGAAACAAGCTGGTCGAATCTGTTCCAAACAAGAAAACCTTTATATGCAAATGGTTCCTGAAACGACACGACAGGGTATGTTAACAAAGGTGTTTGAGTTTTTAGATTGATTCTTTTCGACGAACCTATGACATGACCAGCACATGGTATGTAACATAAGACGACCCAATCAATTATTTCACTTGCTTTTTTGACATATTTATTGTAAAATGAAATTAACTGAAAATTATGAGTACATTCTTTTGATTGGAGGGATTTTAAATGGTGACAATCAAACTGTTAAAACCTTACTATATTAAAACAGATGATGAGATGGTTCGTGTTATATTGGCATATCAGTACTTTACAATGGTTATTAACTCAGAGATATACCAGTTTGTCCCGCTTGATGCAAAAGAAGTGCATGTGAACCGGAAAACACAAAAAATCGAGAACATAGATGCATTATTCGCTTTCCAGAAAGGGAAGGAAATCATTCATATCCCAATGTCGGAATTAGTCATGTTGCCTGATTTTCTTGATCAAGTTCTGTCGATTGCAGAACCATATTTCGAACAGGAACAAATGGATGATGAGCATCAAAAAATCAAGGAATATAATGAAAAGGTTATCAAGGATCTGGAGAAAATGAATATTAAAAGACTCATTGATAGGGCATTGGATGAAAAGGATGAAGAGACTTTCAAGACACTTGCCAAATTATTATGGTGAAGAGAAGCTGTTTTCATGTGAAATACGCTTCTCTTTTGTATTTTGTATAATGGGAACAGTACATATGTAGCGCATCCTTGGCATAATAAAAAATCCGTGGCACATCAGGTAGTGACCACGGATTTGGATTATTTTTTTATTTCTTGTAATATATCGGTTACCTTTTCGACAGTATAACTACTGCCACCTTCATCCTCTGTATGTTCAACCATCATGGCGATTAGGATGTCTTCATCGTCAGTGGGATAACCGACGAACCATCCATTTTCTTGTCCAGAGTCTTCACCAGAGCGTTTTAATTCAGCTGTACCAGTTTTTCCGGAAATCGGAAAATCAGCTTCTTGAGCTTTTTTCGCGGTTCCTTTGGATACGACTTCCCGTAAATAATCACGTATCAGGGATGCTTCATCGGACGTAATAACTTCTTTCTTCCAGAACTCGCCTGTATCTTCACTTGATAAAAGTGTTGGTTTTATCATGTTTCCATCATTGATGAAAGTGGTGTAGGCGGTAGCGAGATGTAAAACACTGATCTGTATTTCTCCCTGACCGTATCCAGCATTGGCCAGCAGTACTTCTTCATCCAATGACCCTTCTTCTGATACGGTGGATGTTACAATCGGATATTCGTATGGCATGTCTTCGTCAAAACCGAAATTCTTTAAACCATCCACAAATTTCTCACCACCCATTTCAACTGCTTGCATGGCAAAATAAATATTGTCGGATTCAACGAGTGCATCCTTTAGATTCACTTGTTCATTTGATGTATGCACACGTTTGACGGAATAGTTTCCCCAACTTTCACCATTGCTCCATTCCTTACCCTTAATCGCCAATCTTTCTTCTGGGTCGATTGTGCCGTTTTCCAGACCGATGGCGGCTGTGATCGGTTTAAGGGAAGACCCTGGGGCAAAGGTTGTCGCAAATCGGTTGACAAGCGGTGTATCTTTATCTTCGGATAATTTTTCCCATTTTTCGGTTGACATTCCGTATAACCGCTCATTCGGGCTGAACGTCGGGCTGCTCACGAGTGCCAATGTTTCGCCGGATTTCGGATCTAATGCGGCAGCAGTTCCTGCATCACCGTCAAAACCTTCATAAACATCTTGTTGGACATCCGCATCAATGGTGACTGTTATATCTTTACCATCTTCAACAGGGGTTTCTGCTAATATAACATTTTCCTTTTCTTCTGTTTCTTGTTCTTCATTATTTTCATCTTCAGACGTATCATCATACGTCACAATGATTTGGATCCCTTTTTTTCCCCGAAGTTCTTTTTCATATAGTTGCTCCAAACCTCTTTTCCCAATCATATCTGAACTTGAATAGACACCAGGTTCATCTTCTTCCAGTTCTTCGAGTTCATCTTCCTGGATTTGACCTATATATCCGACTAGATGTGAGGCGGCTTCGTCGAGCGGGTAAACACGACCTTCTGTTTCATCAATTGAAACGCCTTTTACCTCGCCTAATGCACCGAGTAGGTTTTCTGATGCCCCTTGTATTTTTTTAATCGGTACAAATAAATCAGGTTCGACCCAATCTTGATCCAGCTTGGCGTCAATGATATCTTCGTCGATGTCCAGCAGATCGGCAATTTTATTCTTCGATGTTTCCTCATCCATCCGTTCCGGAACGACACCGATGTCATGGATTGTATCATTAATGGCTAACGGATTATCATTACGATCATAAATATTTCCACGTTCAGGCGTTATTGAATCAACCGTTATATTTCCGCCATCCTCTAATTCGGGGAAAATAAAACCAGGATCCCAATTGATAAACCATTTTTCATTTTCTTCTTCATCTTCCTCTTTTACGAGCATTGCTTTATAGTCAAAGTCAATCGGTCCTGCGACTGTTTCCATTTCTACTGAAAAGTCAATTTCCGCTTCTCCATTTTTGATGGCTTCATCCTGTTCCTCTTCACTTGGGGAATCGTAGGAGATATGGAGATCTTTCACATCTATTTCTTCATAAATATTTTCGTAACGATCTGTGAAGTCTTCTGCTGAATAAGTCTTGGATGCATCTTTCGACAGAAAATCGTACATATCGGTAAATGCTTGTTCGTTCCATTTGTCAACATATGTGTCAAAGCGATCGGCCGGTGTTGTTTCCTCTTCGTTATCTTCTTTGGAACAACCGATCAAAATGGTACATAGAAGGATGATGCTTGCGAACGTGATTATTTTTCTCATAAAAACCCCCTCAATCCCCGTTTGCTTTATCTATTTGTTTTTATAAAGGTTGGTCCGAACATCCCTGGTTGGTATACATGGATGAGTGACGTTCAATTGATGATCTAACCGGTTATTTGTTTTTCATATGATTTGTCATTTCCTCATTGATTCGGTTGAATTCATCATCGGAAACGACATAATACCATATCGAATCGATGGTCTGTCCTTGGCCATCTATTTCAATGCTATCAACATCTTTGCGTGCGCCACGGTAATCGGAAAATAATGATTTTAAACGACTCATATCTAAATCGGTTTTCACATTATCACCCAATATATCTAAAAGATCTCCCACTTTGGTAATGCTGGAGAAACTTGCCGCTTCATTCATCGCTGCTTTAATAACGTTACGTTGACGTTCGTTACGTCCTAAATCACCGCGTGGATCTTCTTTGCGCATACGGATATATTTTAATGCATCACTGCCGCTTAGATGTATACTACCCTTCGGAAAATCAACATCGTCCTGTTCAAAGGCGAAATCGTTCTGTATCGTAACACCTCCAAGTGCATCAATACCATCTTCAAATCCTTCCATATTGATACGGGCATAAAAATGGACCGGCAAATCAAATGCTTCTTCAAATGTCTGGATGGATAACTCGACATCACCATATGCATAGGCATGGTTGATTTTATCCATTCCGTGTCCAGGAATATTGACATATGTATCGCGTGGAACACTTAGCATCTTGGTGGCGTTTGTTTTCGGATTGAGTGACAATAAAATGATGGTATCGGAACGTCCTTTATCGCCATCACGCTCATCAACACCGAGCAGTAAGATATTGACGGCATTCTTATCCTTGAAAATGGAATCCAGTTCTTTTTGACGTTCGGGATTGTCGTCTCTGTCTAATGGGTCGTGCATGATATCCACAGTATTGTCCAGCTTATTATATACATAGAACAAATACCCTGCTCCAACGAGCAACAAGAATAAAATGATCCCCCCCAGCCAATAGAGCCATTTACGTTTCTTCTTATATTGTTGTCTTTGTTCTGTTCTGGAACTCACATATATTCTCCCCTTTTTAGTGAAAATCATTTTGGTATACTTAGCGGATGCTTTTGAACATGCTTTTGTTAGATTATATCGGAAATAACCTTTTTCGTCTATGTGAAACACGTTTATGTTTGGAAAAAGAAGTTGAATATAATAGATGGTCAATAAGGCTTACTATATAATCAGACGATATATCTTTGAAATCGTTACAATAAAATGACATTTTAAAAATGATCTTTTGGAGTAGGAGGGTTGTCATGATCAGCTTTAGAAATGCTGGTATTTTCAATTACATGTCTCTTTTTTTGTCAAAAGCGTTTCATTCAAATAAAGGATGACATACAAAAAAGATGTTATGCAGTATAATAGTCTTAGTCTATTTAAATGACTTCATATTGATATCTTTTAAGTGTGGAAGTGTCCATGATGAACAAAAGAGAAGCGCAGAACCTTGATCGTGAATGGATAGACATTATAAAATCGGTCAAGATGATCGGTTTGATGAAGGAGGAAGTACGTTCTTTTCAGGGGGAATTTTTATTGGATACGCTCGTAAAAGTGACTGTTTGATATAGCTCCCGATCCGAAACCATATTTTAATTCGATAAAACTGTACAAGAAACAACAATTTCGTTGCATTTAGATAACAATTTGTTGAATATATGTACTTTATTTAGAACTACGTCCTTTTTTTGTGATATAATCCCATTGAAAGAGGGTGTTTTGGTTTGATTGGTGAACGTATTAAACAAATTCGTGAAGAAAAACGAATGTCCATTTCGGAATTGGCTGGGAAAGCGGGTGTTGCAAAATCGTATTTAAGTTCAATTGAACGAAACATACAAAAGAACCCCTCCATCCAATTCATGGAAAAAATCAGCGATGTATTAAAAGTAAGTGTCAATGATATCATTCAAAAAAAAGTTGCGGTGGATCCGGAAAGTTTAGATGATGAATGGTTGCGATTAGCTCAAGATGCTATGGCATCAGGCATTTCCAAAGAACAGTTCAAGGAATGCTTAGAGTTCAATAAATGGCGGAAAACCAAAGCTACCCATTAATCCAACTGTATTATCATGTTATGTTGGTTAGATGAATTTTTGGATTTTGGCACTTTCACATTATAATGACGATGCATATGATATATTAACATGTTTGTATCTTGGAGTGAAAGGAATGGATGTCAATTTATATAAAGCCCTTTTACTTCATATCGAAAAGAGAGTTGGTGTTTATTCATGAAAGATGAGGAAAAGTATAAGAATGTATTACAGAAGGTGGTTGAATTATCGGAGACCGAACATGTTCAAACATCCGAGGAAATTATCCAAATGCTTATATATGAACTCTCCGGAAATAAAAAAATGATATAATATCTAAAAACGGTTTATAAAACTTAGAAGAAAAGACGAAAGGAATATGATTAAATGGACAAGATCAATCATCAGAAGGGAAATACCCCTTTATACATAAAAAATGCAACCATTTATATGGAAAATGAAAAGCGCATCAATGAATCAATCCTGATTGAAAATGGTGTCATTCAGGGTATATATAACAACGCCGAAACGCTGGAAGAACTTCCAGGCAATACAAAAGTTATCGATGGTACCGGGATGAATGTCATTCCGGGTTTCATAGATGGTCATATCCACGGTGCAGCAGGTGCAGATGTCATGGATGCTACGGAGGACGCGCTTGATACGATGGCGTCTGTTTTACCACAAGAAGGTACGACAAGTTTTTTGGCAACAACCATTACACAAGCACCCGAAAATATCGATCGTGCTCTACAAAACGTGGCAGCTTATGAAAATAAGGTCGGGCATGCCGAGATTCTAGGAGTTCATCTGGAAGGGCCATTCATTGCGAAGGAAAAAGCGGGAGCACAGCCTGTACAGTATATGTCGGCTCCAAAAATGGATCAATTTATGCATTGGCAAGCATGTGCAGATAATAAAATAAAAACGATCACCCTTGCTCCGGAACTAGATGAAGATGATTTCATCAGCAAAGTATCCAAAATGGGCATCAATGTTTCAGCGGGGCATACGATTGCGACTTATCAAGATATGCAGGAAGCGGTGAAAAAAGGTGTTCAACAACTTACACATCTTTGCAATGCCATGCCTGGTATCCACCATCGTGATGTTGGTCCAATCGGAGCGATGTTCAATCTGGAAGAACTTCGGGCTGAACTGATTGCAGATGGTATCCATGTTAGTCGGGAAATGCTTGAAATAATTTATAATAATGTAGGCAGCAAGCGATTATTGTTAATAACTGATGCCATGCGTGCAAAATGTATGCCACCCGGAGAATATGATCTCGGCGGTCAGACTGTCCATGTTACTGAGGATCGCGCTGTGTTAGAGAGCCGTTCTCTTGCGGGTAGTATTTTGAAAATGAATGAAGCGGCGAAATTGATGCTCACGCTTGAGGATGTTTCCATTCCGGAAATCATCGAAATGACAGCTATCAATCCAGCCAAACAAATCAATATGTTTGATAGCAAGGGAAGCATAACAGTCGGCAAAGATGCGGATATATTGATCGTTGATGAACACCTGGACATAAAATATACGATATGTAATGGTGCTGTTGCATTTAAGACCAGCTATAAAAAGTCAATAGAAGAATGAAAAATCATTTAGCTGTTCTTGAAAAGGGGTGAATTTTAAAATTTGGCATACCAAATAAGCTTTCTATCTATGTATTTTAAAATAGGAAAGCTTCTATTTATTCAAGA
>DATGUN010000100.1:0-4392 GCA_035301285.1 Virgibacillus sp. | reverse complement strand
CACTTTCCAAAATGGTGCCTCCCTATTGCTTGAGACCGCATTTGCAGCAAATATGAAGAAACATAATGATATGAGCATTTCTCTCATGGGTGATCAAGGCGGTGCAGATGTATTCCCTCTGGAAATATATCAGGAGAAACATGAAACGCTAATTGATATCACACCGAGCTATTTACCCGACACAAATATGTTCGAAGAGGAGATTGCCCGATTTGTTGAAGGCTGTTTACGTGATGATCTTTCAATCAGCACAGGCATGCAAGGATTGAAATTGCAGAAAATCATTAACGGTCTGTATAGGTCGGCTGAAGAGGACAAGGCTATCTATGTTTGAAATGGTGGAGCACAAAGTGATATGTGTCTAATAAGAAAATATTCGATAGGACAGGGGGAATGAGACTTCCCCCTTGTCATCATTTTAATGTTCCTTAATCTCTGCATAGCGGTAATAGTTACTGAGTCCTTTGACTTGATCGATATTTCCGCTGACATAGTCTTTTGTCAATTCTGCTTCCCCTTCTTGATAGGTGGGAATGATCATCGCTTTATCAATGAGATATTGTTCCGCTTCTTGAAGTAACTCCCAGCGTTTTTCCGGTTCATCTCCAAGTTTGCCCGCTTTTTCAATCATGCTATCATATTTTTCATCTGATAGCCCGAATGTATTGATTGAATTACCGGTTGTAAACAATTCCAGAAATGATATCGGATCCTCATAGTCCGCTTTCCATCCGACACCTGCCGCCAATTCAGCCTCTCCGTTGGCAGTCATATCGAGATAAGATTTGAAAGGTTGTTTATTGATTGTAATATTTAACCCATCTAACGTTTCTTCGAGTTCATTTACATAATAGTCGGCTAGTTCTTCAGTCGTGCTCTCATCCGTTGTCATGTACTCGATGTCAAGATCCTCGATATCGAGTTCTTTTTTTGCTTTCTCCCAATACTCCTGGGCCTTTTCCTTGTCTGTTTCTGGGTAATCAGCGATGTCCGCTGTACTTCCTTCTGCATGGAAGTCTTCACCATCTGGTCCTTCCGCAAATTCTTTCGGCACAATATAATTTGCGCCTTCAGACCCGTCATTCAAAATCACATCTGCGGCGGAGTCACGATCAATCGCATAGAAAAAAGCTTTCCGTAAATTTTCATTCTCGAATTCGGGTACATTATTTCGATCGAAGTCCCAATAATAGACATATAAGCCAAGTTTTTCATGGAATTCAGGATCATCACGGTAGTTTTCGACATCTTCTGCTGTAAGTTTGACATTATCAATTTCGCCGTTTTCATAGAGCTTCAATGCCGTTTTAGTGTCTTTTACGACTTGATATTCAACTTTGTCCAGGGTTATTTGATCTGCGTTGAAATAGTCTTCATTCTTCTTCAGTGTCCAACCGCTTCCATGATCCCACTCATCCAATACAAAAGGGCCGCTATATATTAGGTTTTCTGGTTCTTTGGCATAATCATCGCCTTGTTCTTCCACGAATTCCTCATTAAGTGGATAGAAAGGTGTGTATTGCATCAGGCTATTGAAGTACTGTGGCGGTGTTGGTTCATCCAATGTCACCTTCAATGTATAGTCGTCAACCGCTTCCACGCCAAGTTCTTCGGTTTTTCCATAAAGATCGCTATCCTCATCTGTGATGGTGGCTGCATTTTTAATATGGGCTGCTTCAAAAATATAATCATATTGGGACTCGTAATCTTTATCAAGCGCCCTGCGCCATGAGTAAACATAATCATCAGCAATGATCGGTTCTCCGTTTGACCATACAGCATCATCACGTAGTTTGAATGTATATTCTGTATTGTCTTCATTTGCTTCCGGCATATCTTCGGCTAGTTCGGGAGTAAGCTCATCGTCTTCATAAGTGATCAGTCCAGAAAAAACACGGTTTGTCGCGCCATGTGAAATTGAATCTGTTGCAAAAGATGTATCCATAGAACGTATTTCATCGGTTTCTGTAAGACGGAGTACCTGTTCATCAGAAAGAGCACCGCCGTTTGTGTCGTTGTTTGCTTCTTGATTCCCATTATCACCATCTGTTGTATTAGACGAACAGGCCACAGTGATGAAAAAGAAAGTCAAGAGGGGTATAAGTGTAGAAATACGTTTTATTAGCATTGATTTTTTCATGTGATCCCTCCATTTGTTTATGTTTGGTTTATATGTGATTGACTCTCGAATCCATCCCCCTTTTTTAAAAAGTAGAAAAATTGACTTGATTTTTGAAAATTATACAGGATATATGATTGTTTGACAACATCTATTTACTTTGAGTTTCCGTAATATGTAAGGATTCCTCCCAAATAGTATGAGTTCACAGTTTAGTCATTACTTTATGTCAGTATTGTGAAATGGTGAGCAAACTATATTGTTATTATAAAAACCATGATATGATGACATTGTAAACAAATATTTGTTGCACAACTTGTGAAACGTTGAGCAAGATAAACGATAAAAAGGAGATGATCCAAGTGTTCGTTAATTTTATCCGCAATCATAAAGTAGCTGCAGGTGTTCTTGCATTTTTAAGGATCTATATCGGGTATGAATGGTTTACATCCGGAATTGGAAAGGTTACGGGAGGGTTTGACGCAAGTGGATTTATAGAAGGGGCCATCGCACAGGCTGGTGGTGATAACCCGGCTGTGCAAGGATGGTGGGCAGCGTTCTTAGAGCATGTGGCACTCCCGGGAGCTGGATTATTCAGCTTTTTGGTTATGTGGGGTGAAGTGCTTGTAGGCATTGCACTTATTCTCGGTTTGTTCACGAACTTTGCAGCTTTGATGGGTATCACGATGAACTTTGCTTTTCTGTTCAGTGGTACAGTCAGTACAAATGGAATCATGATCTTGATGACCGTGTTTATCCTGGTTGCAGGCATGAATGCTGGTCGATACGGTTTGGATCGTTGGGTTATGCCATACTTGAAAAATGATATTTTCCACAACGAACCTAAAGGAAAAAGGTCTGTAGTGGCGGGATAGATACATTATCCAGAAACCGGTTGGGGTTTTGCCTGACTGGTTTTTTTGTGGTTGGAATCAGTTTAGAGATTCAACTGAAGCCATTTTCACAGAAGGTCACTTTTTGGGTGATACAATCGTTGAGTACCTTGATGTTAAGAGGAGAAAAGAAGCGATGGACCATCGATGGTGTCCCGCTTTTAATGATTTATTTTTACAGATGGGTTGACGATGCAGAATAATTACGTTATTGTAAACAACGTTGGGTATATTAAAAACGTTAAATTAAAATTTAATAAAGGTAACTTGGGAATGTTATTTGTTGTCACCATTATTAAAGTCGGAAGGGAGTTGGTTCAGTCTTATGATTTAGGAATAGTATCTATTTGGATATGGTTGATTGTGATGAATCATGTAAAAATGAAAGTAAATCGTTATTTTATATCATATATAGACAAACTTTTACATACGGAAAGGTGAATCATACTTATTATGAATGTTTTTAAAAAAATCACGATTCTTTTTACAGGTATTGTTTTGATAGTACTTGCGGCGTGTGATGATACGAATGATTCCAATAACGCAGATACGAATGAAAAT
This sequence comes from Virgibacillus sp., assembly GCA_035301285.1. Taxonomy (GTDB): domain Bacteria; phylum Bacillota; class Bacilli; order Bacillales; family Amphibacillaceae; genus DATGUN01. The sequence continues at coordinate 819 of DATGUN010000100.1, read as the reverse complement.
GAGGACGAAATTGTCATTGGGCAGATAGGTTGGCCAGAAAACATTGCCGTAACGAATATGTGGAAAGCTATATTGGAAGACGAAGGGTATGAGGTCGATCTGAAGCTTCTTGAAATGGGGCCGCAAATGAGTTCGTTGGCTGAAGGCGATTTAGATATGGCACCTGAGGTTTGGCTGCCGGTGCAAGATAAAAGTTATTATGAAAAATATAAAGATGACGCTGATTTCGCTGAAGAACCTTGGTATGATAATGGTAAGGTCGGGTTGGCCGTCCCAGAATATATGGATGAGGTCAATAGTATTGAAGATTTGAATGAATACAAGGATAAATTTGACGGTGAAATCACTGGTTTTGAACCCGGTGCAGGAACGATGGAAGTGACTGCAGATGTGATCGATGATTATGATTTGGACTTTGATCTGATTGAAAGCAGTGAAGCGGTCATGATTACTTCGGTAAAAAATGCTGTCGAAAATCAAGAACCTATTGTCGCGCCTCTGTGGACACCCCATTATATATTTTCCGAAGTCGATCTGAAATTCTTGGATGATCCCCAAAAAACATATGGCGAAACGGAAGAAATTTATATGGCAACCCGTGATGGATTCGATTCCGATCATGAAGACATTTATAAATGGATGGTTAATTGGAAATTAAGTGACGACGAGCTAGGGGATTTAATGGTAAGTGTACAGGAAAATGAAGATGAACCTTTAGAAGGTGCAGAAAAATGGGTTGAAGACAATCAAGATATTATTGAAGAATGGAAAGAATAAATAAGGATGAGGCGTTCTTTTGTAAAGAGCGCCTCTTTTTAA
>DATGUN010000099.1:0-2143 GCA_035301285.1 Virgibacillus sp. | reverse complement strand
AAGCAGTTCGTTTGTGTTGATTTCATCTTCCTGCGCGCTTTTTCCACGTGGACGTGTTCCGGCAATTGGGTTCGTAATAACTGTTTCATTCATTGTTTGCACAAGGCTTTCCGGTGAAGCACCCAGCACAAGGTAGTCAGTGAAATCGATGTAGAACATGTAAGGTGAAGGATTCGCTCTTCTGAGTTTTCGGTAAAATGAGAACGGATCGCCGTCGGTTTTCGCTTGCATGCGCTGGGATAAAACAACTTGCAAAACTTCGCCGCTGTCAATATGTTTTTTTGCCGTATTTACATCGTTAATAAATTGTTGTTTATCCATCTCGGGTTCAAAAATCATGTTATTCTTATTTGCTGTTTCTTCTGGTTGACCTGGATTTAACGCTTCTTTTAAGCTGGCGATCCGTTCATCCAAATTATTTTCCGACTCCTGATCGGGATTCATGGCAATGACATAGACCGATTCGTTACTATGATCAAAAACAATCACATTTTTGTAAAACATCAAATGCACATCGGGCATATCAAGGTCATCCGGGAGATCATCGCCAATTTTCTCATAGGCGCGGATCGCATCATATCCGATATATCCAATTCCGCCACCGATAAAAGGGAAGGGGAGGTCAACTTCCTGCTTTGGAAAATAATCTTTTAAAGCGGACAATGCTGGCTTATTGATTAACTCTTCAGACTGTTTTTTGTAATTGATTATTCTTGTCTTGCTTTGCATGCCAATAATCTCTTGATACGGGTCAGCACCAATAAATGAAAACTTGCCTTTCTTCTCATGCGGATAGGAACTCTCCAGCAAGAATTTCTTTTGACCATGGAGATTAGAGAAAATTCCAATCGGTGTTAATGTGTCGGCATTTTGTTTAATAAATTTATAGGAAAGCGTTGTTTGCATCTGCATGAGTCATCCTCCTCCTTATGGAATAAAAAAATCCTCTATAAACACATCATGTGCTTATAGAGGACGATTGTGACCGCGGTGCCACCTCTGTTGAAGGATTGAAAAAATAAATCCTTCATCTTGATTCGGGTACGGGATTTGTGAGCAATAGACTTGCATGTTTTATCCTATACCTTATCCGTATAACGGCGGAATTCCGTGTCTCCCTACTTATGTTCAGGTAACCTCTCGTAAGTCCATTCGGCTTTTATTCGCGTACCGGGTTCACAGCAGCCCCGGCTCTCTGTAACGCTTCAGGCAAAGCTTACTTCTCTTACTCATAGATTTCATATGTTATATTTAATTATTTTAGAATACAAAAAAACCTCTATCCGGAAAAAGGACGAGGAACTCGTGGTACCACCTTTATTAGCTGAAAAACAGCTCACTTTGGCAATATGAAATGGGTATTTCATATTATCTCAGGTAACGATGAGACAGTTCGCCAAATCCTACTGCATAATATGGTTCGGTTTGGAAGCTCGGAAGTCCATTCACCTATAATGCCACACTGGTTTGCACCATCCACCAGCTCTCTGCAGTGTTTTATAGAATACTATTCTTCGTCGTTGCTCAAGTCAATTAAGTTATTGAATATTATAATAGTGGAATCTGATCTGAAAGTCAAGGGTATTTTGAAAACTTTTCCTTCATCTTTTCAAATTATAGAAAATACTATACAATTAAAAAAAGGAGCGTGAGTAAAATGAGCCTGCCAAACGAGAAACTTGTCTCATTAAAGGAGTTTTACCGGATGAGGGAAGAGACGGAGCAGTTGCTTTAATATATTGATGGGGTCGTGTTTATGTCGCCTTCACCATCAATGATGCATCAGCGTATATCTATGCGGCTATCTGCACAATTATTTAACCTTTTGGATGGGGGAGATTGTGAGGTTTTCCCAGTTCCGTTTGATGTGAAATTGAGCAAAAAGGATATCCCTGGAGAAAAGGTGCTCATCCCGGATTTGTCTGTGATCTGTGATAAAAGCGCTCTGGATGATCAGCAATATAACGGCGCCCCGATCATGGTGATTGAAATTATCAGCCCGCCGAATCAGGCGCATGATCTGGTGACAAAGATGAATATTTATATGCAGTATGGGGTGAAGGAGTACTGGATTGTGAATCCGCTGCTGAACACTGTCATGGTATATGCTTTGAACGAAAAAGGGGAATATGAACAAAAAGAC
>DATGUN010000098.1:0-2428 GCA_035301285.1 Virgibacillus sp. | reverse complement strand
CAGAAACATGGTAGTCTGATTAAAGGATTGAGAGCTTCCATGCCTGAACGAAGAAGGAACACAGGTAAAAAGGCCGGACAGTTCCTCGCCTTTAAAAATGGATTTGCGTCTATCGTGGAGGAATTGGAAAAACGACTCAATGAGGATCGGGTTATCACAATGAACCAGACAGTGGATCATGTGGAGAAAAAGGACCACGGTTATCATCTTCTGCTAAGTAACGGGGAAGTGTATAAAGCTGATGCGGTGATTATGGCAACCCCACATAATGCTTTACCGAAAATATTAAGTCAGTACGATATATTTAAAACGTTCCGGGACATTCCGATGTCGTCAGTGGCAAATGTGGCGCTCGCTTTTGATGAAAAAGCGATTAAAAAGGATATTAATGGAACTGGCTTTGTTGTATCAAGGACAAGTGATTTCCGGATCACTGCCTGTACATGGACACATAAAAAGTGGCCGCATACAACTCCGGACGGAAAAATATTACTGCGTTGTTATGTCGGAAAACCGAATGATCAGGCAGTCGTTGATTTATCCGATGAAGAAATTACCGATATAGTTCTTAAGGATTTAAAGCGAACGATGAAGATTAAAGGGGAGCCTGAATTTACTATTGTCACACGCTGGAAAAATATCATGCCACAGTACACGATAGGGCATAAAGAGCGTATTGAAAAAGTGCGAAGCATACTGGCTTCCCAACTGCCAGGTGTGTTTTTAGCAGGAAGTTCTTACGAAGGTGTAGGTATACCAGATTGTATCGGGCAAGGTGAAAAAGCAGTGGAAGAAGTATTAAGCTTTTTGCAAAAAAAATAAGAAAACGAGCTTGAATTTAATTTTCAAGCTCGTTTTTTAGTGTGAATGACGCGCTGATACCCCTGCAAAAATGGAATAATTATGACGAAGACCGAATTAAAGCCTTCTATTCATAACTCTCTTCCAGGTCATCAATCAATGAACCAACATATGCGACTGCATTTTTGATTGCATCCGGCTTGGACATATCGACACCCGCCTGTTTGATCAGATCAAGCGGTTTCTTGGTGCCACCGGCTTTTAGAACGTTTAGCCACGCTTCAACAGCAGGTTTTCCCTCTTTTTGGATTCTTTGTGCCATTGCCGTTGAAACAGTTAAGCCGGCTGAATAGGTGTAAGGATACAGACCCATGTAATAATGGGGCTGACGCATCCAAGTCAGGCTTGCACCGTCATCAATTGTAACCGTGTCACCCCAGAAATTTTCCAGTGTTTTTCTTTTTTGTGTTGATAAAACATCCGCTGTTAAAGGTGTGCCAGCTTCAGCCAATGTATAGACGCGGCGCTGGAATTCCCCTTCTAATAAATGGGTGACAAAGTTGTGATAGTACGTTCCAAGCAATTGGGTAATGACCCAGCGTTTCATCTGTTTATCATCAGTTTTTTCCATTAAATGATTCGCTAATAATAATTCATTGATCGTTGATGGTGCCTCGATAAAATATGTCGATGGGCGAGTATTGACGAGTTCCTGGTTTTTCCCGGCAAGATAGAAATGCCCAGCGTGCCCAAGTTCATGTGCTAAAATAAATGCACCGCGCATTGTATCTGTCCAAGTGACTAAGATATACGGATGGACCCCGTAAGGACTTGAGCAAAATGCGCCAGTAGCCTTTCCGATATTATCGGCGCGATCTACCCAGCGTTCATTGATTCCTTTTTCCATAATTTTGCTGTATTCCGGTCCCATTACTTGAAGCGCCTCGAGAATAGTAGACGTGGCTTCTTCATAGGTTGTTGTCGGGTTGAAATTAGGATCCAGCGGTGCTTGTAGATCGCAAAAGCGCATCTCGTCCAAGCCGAGCTGTTGTTGCAACAATTTCGCATACCTCCGCATGTGTGGCGCCAGTTGCTCTTGAATCACATCCAGTTGATTGTGATACATTTCCTGCGTAACCTGTTGCGGCTGCAGAAGCATATCTGTTACAGATTCATAGGAACGTAAACGAGACATCGTTACTTGCTTGGTAACTTCAGTCGCGTATGTTGCCGCATAGGTGTTTTTATACTGATTTAGCGTATGTATAAATGAATCATATGCTTTTCTGCGCAAATCCGTATCCGGTGAGAATTCATAGCGATCCTCATACAAGGCAAAGGACATTGGCAGTTCATTTCCACCCGAATCTTCAATAGAATGAAATTCCATATCAGATGATTTGCTGCGCTGATAGATCATATATGGAGCTTGGTGAACCTCGCTTAAGGATGCTAATGCTTCCTCTAATTCCGGTGCTAATGTGTACGGCTTTTTTTCCATGATATCGTGAAGCATTTTTTGATATGTTTTCAGTCCGGTCTGTTCTTGGATAAATTGATCAATTGTTTCCGGTGCTAACGTTAATAATTCCGATTCGATAAAAGTAAGCTTTGCTCCGATATTTGC
>DATGUN010000097.1:0-3680 GCA_035301285.1 Virgibacillus sp. | reverse complement strand
CGCGAATCCATACTGCCTAAATTTGCGTCACCTTTCTCGTTTCGTTCGATTGCACGGCCGCCAATATAACGTCCAAAGATTTTTTCCCTTCCACTCCATCAATGAGTGGCTCGGTATTGGTGATAATGCTTTCCACAAAATGATCGATAACGCAGGAATTTGTCTGGCCGCCTTCTTCATTCGATTGGATTTTCCCGAGTTCATAATTCACATTTTCCCCATTGGCATAGTTGATAATCATGCCATATGTCGGATCATCTTCAAGGCGGATCATTCCCTTTTCCCCGAAAATAACCGTTGAATTATCCTCTTTGGCGTTATATGCCCAGCTCGCCGCAAGGGTGCCGATAATACCGGTTTCCGAACGTAAAATAAACACCGCATTATCGTCAACATCCGTATTTTCTTTGGCACTCGTCTCGATGAATGCAGCAACATCCCGGATGTCTTCGCCCAACAAATATCGGATCAAATCAGCCTTATGCACACCGAGATCACCCATCGCGCCGATAAATGCACGCTTCTTATCAAAAAACCAGCTATCCGCACCATCAGCACTCCAGCCCTCAGGACCCCCATGCCCAAATGTTGTACGGAAACTGTAAATTTTACCAAGCTCCCCGTTTTCCAAGAGCGCCTTTGCTTTCTGATGTGACGCAACGAAACGCTGATTATGGCCAATCATTAGTTTCTTGCCATTTTTCCTTGCTGCATCGATCATCGCCTGCGCTTCCTCCGAAGAAGTTGCCATCGGCTTTTCGCAGAGCACATGGCATCCCGCATCGAGTGCCGCAATTGACACAGACGCATGTAAGGCGTTGGGCAGGCAAACACTCACCATATCCACCGATTCATTCTGAAGCAACGTCTCATAATCTGTATAAGCCACCGCACCATGGGCTGATGCCATCGCCTCTACCCGCTCATCCACCATATCACACACAGCCGTAATCGTGACATCGGGATTCGCAGCATACTCTGGCAAATGCCTATTTTGCGCAATGCTGCCACACCCGATCACCGCTACCTTTAAAGTCATCCCAACAACCTCCTCTATTTTCCAAAATATCCCCAACTGGGTTAAGTTTCCTTTAATCATTCAATTTTTCCTTTATGAGCTTAAATCTCCTTTAACCATTCAAACATCCTATATTCTTTTAAATCTCCTTTAGCCTTCAATATCCTCAATCGGTTGATGATTCCCGTATTCATGAATGGGCGTCCGAGCATTCGATGCCCATTTGACCCCATTCGTGATCACCCGCTGGATCATAGGATGATGATACGTCGGATAACTCTCATGACCTGGCTGGAAATAAAAAATCTTTCCACGCCCACGCTTGAACGTCACCCCACTTCGGAACACTTCCCCACCTTCAAACCAACTAATGAAAATAAGTTCATCCGGCACCGGAATATCGAAATGTTCCCCATACATCTCCTCTTTTTCCAGCTCAATATATGTATCCACGCCTTCTGTAATTGGATGTGTCGGGTCAACTACCCACAGGCGCTCTCGTTCATCGGCCTCTCGCCACTTCAGATCACAGCTCGTTCCCATCAGCTTCTTGAATACTTTTGAAAAATGTCCAGAATGCAAGACGACAAGTCCCATCCCATCCAGCACACATTTTTTCACCTTTTCCGCCACATCTTCCGTGACCTCATCATGTGCCTGATGTCCCCACCAGACAAGGACATCGGTGTCATCCAGCACATCATCAGTCAGCCCATGTTCCGGCTCATCCAATGTCGCCGTCGCCGTATCCAATCCCGCTTCTTTCAAAAAGTTCGCAATGGTTTGATGAATGCCTTCGGGATATATGTCTGCAACAGCCTGTTCGTTTCTTTCATGACGATATTCATTCCAAATGGTTACACGCATCGAATCCCTCCAAAATTATCAGTCTATTATATGCTTTCCTGATGCTTTCAAAATACAGCTCCGCTTTATTTCAAAAGATATCACCCTATCACGAAATCCGATAGACACGCGCTTCAAATGGTTTAAAATGCATGTGCTTCTCCAGACCTACCTCGTCAACTGTATCATTGGCAAGCAGGAGTTCAGCTTCAGCCACACATAACGCATCAGGCAACGATACCTCTGTTTCTTCCGCAAAAAGATTCGCCAAGACAAGAATTTTCGCGTCTCCTGATGTGCGGGTGTAAGCATAAATATGCGCATGCTCGGGCAACGCAAGTTCATACGTGCCATAAATCAGGACAACGTGTTCTTTCCGCAGACGAATCATTTTTTTATAATAATGATAGATTGAATCCGCATCAGCCAGTGATTGTTCCACATTGACTTCGCGATAATTCGGATTCACCTTCATCCATGGTGTGCCGTCGGTGAATCCGGCATTTCGGGTATCATTCCATTGCATCGGTGTCCTGGAGTTGTCACGCCCGGACTTCCAAATCATATCCATGATGTCCTGATGGCTTTTGCCTAGCTTGCGCTCATGTTGATATAGATTTTTGATGGCGACATCATTGTAATCATCAATCGAATCGAACTGGACATTCGTCATACCGATTTCCTGGCCTTGGTAGATAAACGGGGTTCCTTTCATAAGGAAGTACATCGTTGCCAAGCTTTTCGCCGATTTTTCACGGTAGATCGTGTCTTCTCCCCACGTCGAAACGGAACGCGCTTGGTCGTGGTTTTCCAGAAATAATGCATTCCAGCCGCGCCCTTCCAAACCGTCTTGCCACTTTGAAAGGGCCTGTTTCAATTGGGGCATGTCGATCCCGCCGACAGCACTATTCCCCCATAAATCAAGGTGCTCAAATTGAAAGATCATATTGAAAATGCCATCCTCTTCACCGACCCAATCCTCTGCTTCATCAATGCCGACCCCATTCGCCTCACCGACAGTCATGATGTCGTAATGGCTGAATGTTTTCTGCTTCAATTCCCGCAGGAAAGTCTGGATACCCGGCTGGTTCATATGACCTGCAAACGATGGCACATACTGTTTGTTGTCGGGATTTGGCAGATCAGGATAGCCGGGTGTTTTTTTGATATGTGAGATGGCATCCACACGAAAACCATCGATCCCTTTATCCAACCACCAATTCACCATGTCATACAAACGATTGCGGACTTCTTTGTTTTCCCAATTCAAATCCGGTTGTTTGCGCGAAAAGACATGCATGTAATATTCTTCTGTCTTCGGATCAAATTCCCATGCCGATCCACCAAAAATCGATTCCCAATTGTTCGGCTCCACGCCATTTTTCCCAGCATGCCAAATATAATAATCACGGTACGGATTATCTTTCGAGGAACGGGATTCAATAAACCATGGATGTTCATCGGACGTATGATTGATCACCAGATCGAGGATCAATGTCATGCCACGCGCATGCACCTCACCAAGAAGTTCATCAAAATCGTCCATGGTCCCGAATTCATCCATAATACCTGTATAATCACTGATATCATAGCCATTGTCATCGTTCGGGGAAGGATAGATCGGACAGATCCAGATACAATCAATCCCAAGGTCCCGTAAATAATCCAATTTCGCTATAATTCCCTGTATATCACCGATTCCGTCTCCATTGGAATCCATAAAACTGCGAGGATAGATTTGATAGGCAACCGCCTCTTTCCACCATTGTTTCTTCATCTTGTTGCCTCCTTGCTCATCTTGTGTGTTGTCTATATT
>DATGUN010000096.1:0-3239 GCA_035301285.1 Virgibacillus sp. | reverse complement strand
CGCTGGTTGGGCTATTCTATTAGACTATATTCTCGTTCCCGCTTTACTTTATGTTGTCAGTGCGACAGCTCTAACAGGAATGTGGCCAGCTATTCCAGGATGGATATGGCTCGTGCTCTTTATTTTAATTAATACTGTCATCAACTATTTTGGAATTAAATTCACAGCCCGAACCAATATGATTTTCCTTATCTTTGAATTAGCTGTTCTGGTCATTTTCTTAATTGTAGGGATTTCTGCAATTGCTAAAGGAGTCAACGGAGCGACGTTCTCCTTCGATCCTCTTTATAATCCGGATACGTTTAGTATGAAAGTTGTTATGGGGGCTGTTTCCATTGCTGTGCTTAGCTTCCTAGGCTTTGATGCGATTTCAACCCTCTCAGAAGAATCTTCGGGTGGACCTAAAGCAATCGGAAGAGCGACCCTTTGGTCTTTACTCATTGTTGGGGTGCTTTTCATGGTTCAGACATGGGTAGCCGCATTAATATATCCTGACTTTAACAGTTTTGAGGACATCGGTACGGCTTTCTATGAAACAGCTGAAATTGCGGGCGGGCCATGGCTCGGTGTACTGACTGCTATAGCGACAGCACTTGCTTGGGGGATTGCCGATGCACTTGTTGCCCAAGTTGCGATTTCAAGAGTCCTGTTCAGTATGGGTCGTGACCGCAAACTGCCTAAGTTTTTATCAAAAGTACATCCGAAATACAAAACACCATACACAAGTATTATCGTTGTCGCTTTTGTGTCGCTGGCGGTAGGACTGTTTTTCATGGGAGATATCGGTGTTTTGACATCGTTTATTAACTTCGGTGCCTTGACCGCATTCTTATTTTTACATGTATCCGTGTTTTCACATTATATTGTCAAAAGCAAAAGCAAGAATTATTGGAGCTATCTCATCTTACCACTCATTGGATTCATCATTATCGCTTACGTATGGATTAACCTGGCAACCTCGGCCAAAATACTTGGATTGACTTGGATTGCAATTGGAATTATTGTCGCCATTTACTTTGCTGTAACCAAGAAGGATGCATCCATTGATATGTAAAAATGTATCATCTTATAAAGGAGGTCTGCTGTATAAACAGCAGCCTTCTTTTTTTATTCATTTTGAATGTAGGCTCGCACTTTAACGCCTCCACCCTCTTGATTCAATGATCAGTGAATGATGAATAGATCAGCGAAAACATATATCCCTTTATGTGCAATCATTATGTTGTATATTTAGCCAATTCATAGTACACTAGACTTAATTAAATTAATTTACTAAGTTTTAACCGAAAAATGTAAGCGTTCAACGATATTTCTATATACAGGAGGTTTCAATGCCAAATCCAAATCTAACGGAAAAATTCCGGAAAATTTTCAACACCACGGTAACACCACAGGTTTTTTTCGCCCCAGGTCGGATTAACCTGATTGGCGAACATACAGACTATAACGGTGGTCACGTCTTCCCTGCTTCCATCTCTTTTGGAACATATGCTGTTGCCAGAAAACGGACAGATCAACAGTTTAACTTTTATTCCATGAACTTTGCACATACCGGTGTCATTGCATGTAGCCTTTCTGACTTGTCTTTTAACCAGGAACACGATTGGGCCAACTATCCAAAAGGAATGATTCAGTATATCCAAGCGTCCGGACATGATATATCATCAGGTGCAGATATTTTATTCTACGGAAATATTCCAAACGGAGCCGGCCTCTCTTCGTCCGCATCGATCGAAATGGTGACAGGGGTTCTTCTTGAAAACCTATTTGACTTGAAAATCGAACGCATCGACATGGTGAAATTAGGACAAAAAGTAGAAAATGAATATATTGGTGTCAACAGCGGCATCATGGATCAGTTTGCAATCGGCATGGGCAAACAAGATCATGCGATTCTATTAAACTGTCAAACGTTGGAGCACGAATATGCCCCGATCAGGCTGAATGATTATGTAATTATGATTATCAATACGAATAAACAGCGGACATTAGCCGGCTCGAAATATAATGAACGCCGTGAACAATGCGAGCAGGCACTGGCTGATCTGCAAACAGCACTTCCCGTCCAAAGTCTCGGTGAACTATCGAGGGAGCAATTTGAAGCCCATAAACATGTCATCAAAAATGAAACAAACCGCAGACGTGCCAAGCATGCGGTTTATGAAAATGCCCGGACAATCGAAGCACTGGAAAAATTACGGGCCGGCGATTTAAAAGCTTTCGGGGAATTAGTGAACGCATCCCACGATTCCTTACAGCATGATTATGAAGTAACAGGTGCAGAACTGGACGCCCTTGTTGAGGCGGCGCGCAAGCAGGACGGTGTAATCGGTGCACGTATGACCGGGGCAGGCTTCGGCGGATGTGCAATTGCACTCGCTAAAAAAGATAAAGTAGATCCATTTAAGCAAAACGTGAACCGCACATACCGTGATAAAATCGGCTATGATGCAACTTTTTATACTGCTATGATTGGCGACGGTGCGAAAAAAATAACAGAAGGAGAGATTTAAATGCGTGTATTGGTTTTAGGCGGAGCGGGTTATATCGGATCACATGCCGTTTACCAACTTATCGATCAACAGAAAGAAGTCGTTGTGGTAGATAATCTGCAAACAGGTCATAGGGAAGCAATTCATCCTGACGCAACTTTTTACGAAGGTGACATTCGGGATATCGATTTTTTACGTGACGTTTTTAAAAAAGAATCCATCGATGCGGTCATTCATTTTGCGGCAAATTCCCTTGTTGGTGAATCAATGGACATACCACTTACTTATTTTGACAATAACGTTTACGGTACACAAGTTTTACTGCAAGTGATGAATGAATATCAAGTGAAAAAAATTGTATTCTCTTCCACAGCTGCAACGTATGGAGAACCGGAATCTGTACCGATCACCGAGGATATGAAAACGAACCCTACAAGCACGTACGGGGAAACAAAGCTGATGATGGAAAAAATGATGAAATGGTGTGAGCAGGCGTATGACATCAAATACGTTTCATTAAGATACTTTAATGTGGCGGGTGCAAGAGAATCTGCTGAGATTGGAGAAGATCATCGTCCGGAAACACATCTCATCCCGATCATTCTGCAAGTTGCGCTTGGGCAGCGTTCCCACATTTCTATTTTCGGTGAAGATTATGACACACCAGACGGCACTTGTATCCGTGATTACGTGCACGTTGACGATCTGATCAGCGCCCATCTGTTAGCACTGGACCATTTGAATCAG
>DATGUN010000095.1:0-15841 GCA_035301285.1 Virgibacillus sp. | reverse complement strand
GAGGGTGTGGGATTATACCGTACGGAGTTTCTGTACATGGGTAAAAGTGAGTTGCCATCTGAAGAAGAACAATTTGAGGCATATAAAGCGGTTCTCAAAAGTATGGATGGTAAACCCGTCGTCGTTCGAACATTGGATGTTGGCGGAGATAAGCAATTGAACTACCTGGATTTACCCAAAGAATTAAATCCTTTTTTAGGATTCCGTGCGATTCGTTATCTTTTGAAAAATGATGACGTATTTCGACCACAGCTTCGTGCGTTGCTCCGGGCAAGCGTCTATGGGAATTTGAAAATTATGTTCCCGATGATCGCGACACTGGAAGAGTTTCGCCAAGCAAAGGCCTTATTATTAGAGGAAAAGGCGAACTTAATCCAAGAAGGCTTGTCTGTGTCTGATGATATTGAGGTTGGTATTATGGTAGAGATTCCATCTACCGCCGTAACGGCAAATCAATTTGCTAAAGAAGTTGACTTTTTCAGTATTGGAACGAATGATTTAATCCAGTATACAATGGCAGCAGATCGGATGAATGAACGCGTCTCCTATCTTTATCAACCTTATCATCCTGCCATCCTGAACTTGGTAAACAACGTTATTCAAGCAGCACATCAAGAAGGGAAATGGGCTGGTATGTGTGGTGAAATGGCGGGAGATTCCATAGCTATTCCCATCCTCCTTGGACTTGGGCTTGATGAATTTAGTATGAGCGCATCATCAATCCTGCCTGCGCGCACTCAGATTAAGGAACTATCACAAGAAAAAATCAGTGCCCACAAAGACGAAATACTAACTCAATCAACCACAGAAGAAGTGATCGAACTCATAAAAACGTTGGACTGAAGGATAAGCCACTGCCCGAGCGACCGAGTCCAGGTCGTAAAATATGCGTGGGGAATCTGAGGAATGACGTAAAGAGTGGCAGTTTTGAACCATCAATAACAGTTCTACTGCTGGGCTATAATGATTTTAAAAAATAAACAAGGTTGAGAAAGGCAGCTGAACCAGTGAATCGATTATGATTCCGAGGTTAGCTGCCTTTTGTTATATCTTTATCAACGTGTTTCACCCATACCACTTTTCTCCAACCATTCCTCAAGATGATTGACATGTTTTTCTGATCTGGATGTCATTAGTCAAACAGTGCGCCTTATGGTAAAGTATGGTTATTCATGAAAAAGACACATGATTGACATGTATGAGTCAATGTGAGGGGGAGGGGAAAACATTGAATCTGGAAGCATCCAGGAATGAGCTTTCCATCAAGGGGAAAAATGGATTGGGGTTTTTGATTTCCGGGTCCGTGATTTGGATGATCATAACGGTTATTTATTTCTTTCCTATAGGTATTTATGGGAAAAGTATTTTGATGTTATGTTCAAGTGGAATCATGTTCCCATTGTCCATTGGTATCAATCATCTACTGAAAGCGGATTGGAAATTAGAAGGACATCCGCTCGGTCCATTGGGATTATTCTTGAATTTGGCACAGGTGATGTATTTTCCGATTTTGATTTGGGCCATTGGTAAAAGTCCGGAAGAAGCGGTCATCTTTTTTGCAATCATCACAGGTGCACACTTTTTCCCGTATGGATGGTTTTATAATACGAAAGCCTACGCTATCATGGCACCAGTCAGTGCTTGCGCCATAATGTTGATTGGATGGAAAATAGCCATCGGAAACTTGTGGCTGGTTCCCTTATCCATGGTTATTTTACTGTTGATTTTGGTTGTTTGGCTTTTTATGGATTATCAGAATAAAAAAAGAGATGAAGAGAAGGCCGTGTAGCACGCTTTCTTGAAATTGTGCTGAAACCAGTGTTATTATTTATTTAGCGGGTTTCAGTTATTTTTTTGATAATATGTTGTCGATAACATGCTTAAAACGATACGGTCGGCCGGACATTCTTTCAGGTCTAATCTATTTTAATCGTTCGCCGTTTCATCAAGTGGATTATCTTCTAGCCACTTCTCAAGATTCTCGACATAGTACGTTGGTTTTTCCTTGATATGTGCGAGGTCTTCGTACTGTGTGACGCCTGTAAGAACCATCAATGTGTCGATTCCGGACTGAAGGCCGGCTTTGATATCTGTCTCATAATTATCACCGATCATCAATGTTTCCGATTTGGTGGTACCGAGGACACGCAAGGCTTCCTCCATCATGATCGCCTCAGGCTTACCAATAAATGTCGGTTCTACTCCCGTACTGACTGTAATGACTGAAGTCAATGCGCCGTTCCCTGGTAACATCCCGCGTTCAGTCGGTATGCTTGCATCAGCATTGGTGGACAGGAACGTGGCGCCATCCCTTACAGCAAGGCAGGCTTTTGCGTATTTTTCAAATGTAATATGGCGGTCCATTCCAATAATGGAAAAATCACAATTCGTGTCTTCGAGCACCGCACCTTCTTGCACAAGCGCCTCTCGAAGTCCATCCCCACCAATCATATAACAACGCGCATTCTCTTTTATCTTTCGTATATACTTCGCAGTCGCCATGCCGGAAGTAAAAACATGTCCGGGAGTCGCGGGAATATCCATATCGTTTAATGTCTTCGCGACTTGTTCAGGTGTCTTGGCGGAGTTGTTGGTTACGAATAAATACGGTACTCCATGTTTATGCAGGTTCTTGATAAAACGGACTGCTGTTTCGATCCGCTCGTTGCCTAGATATATCGTGCCGTCCAAATCAATTAAATAGCCATTATATGTCATGTTCAACCCTCATCATTCATGTATGGATTATCTTTTAAATGTTCCTTTATATTTTAACATAAAAGAACTCAGCAATCAGGATACACGTTGCTTCAATTTAAGTCCCAACATGTTTCTGTCTGATGATATATGATATAGTAGCATAATAATCTATCGGAAATGGAATCGATAATCATGAAACAATCACACTTTAAATATATCTATCCATGGTTGGCGGTTGTTGTATGGATGGGAGTCATATTTTATTTATCCCACCAATCTGGGAATGCATCGAGTCATTTAAGTTCGGGGATTACGGATGGAATCATCCAAACGATGGAAACGGTATGGCCCTTTATGTCCTTCGACGAGGCTTTTTTTCATCACCTTATCCGTAAGTGCGCCCATTTCGCTGCTTATTTTATATTGGGGATACTTGTCGTACACGCACTTAAACGTCCCTTTAAAAAAAGACTCATATATGCCCTTCTTATATGTATGCTTTACGCCATGTCAGATGAAATCCATCAATTGTTTGTCCCAGGAAGGAGCGGGGAAGTATGGGATGTCCTAATCGATAGTGCAGGTGCCGCAACGGGCATCGGTTTATATATGTTGTTTGTGTTCATTTTGCAACATTTAAAGGAGAACAAACGTAATTCTCCGCCAATCAAGTGATAAGATAAAAACATCCCCCGAAAATCTACTCCAATTTTCGGGGGAAATGACATGCTTATTGTATTTGATATAATTTTTTAGTGTCGTCGGAAACGATCTGCTCCATTATCTCGTAAGTTATTTTAGCTCACCTATAACAATTGCTTTAGATTCAGCTCCAGGCTCTCCTTTTGCTGCTATATGGAAAACCTCTTCACCGTTTACATCATGGTCGAATTCTTCCATTTCTTGGGGTTCAACTTCAAGTGTTTCGATGATATTCTCACCGTCATATGAAAAACTGACCTCAATCGTATCCTCCTTGGATTTATTATAGACAAATCCACTAATTTCAGAATACTGGTAATCTATATCAATTGGGGCATCTTTTTCAGCACTGTTGACATCGGTTATAATAATACCCCCTTCATGATTTTCGCCTTCGATGGTTACAGCCGAAGCATCTTTTGTAACTTCAGCATGTGACCCACCTGTATCGTTTATCCCAACATCATAAAGGTCTGTCGCCTCGGTCTGCGCACCGACTTCCATAGCTTTGTCTCTGCGATCATAATGCATCGGTTCTTTTAGGAACACATTGACCAATTGTTGGGGGACATATAATTTTCCTTCGTATTCAATGAATTTATATAAATCTTCGGCGTCATCAGGTACATCGATATAATCATCCGCATCTTCATCATAAATTTGTCCGATGTCCATGATGGCACCACCTTCATCATCATGTGAAGGTTCATATTTGAAATCGCCTTTTTCATCAAATACTTCAGCAAATGTGTTGTCCTCATCATATGTTAGCTCATAGTCCAACAGTTCGGTAATGAAATGATGGTCGACATACATCAAATCATCAAGTTCGATAAACACTTTATCATTCGGTCTGATCTTTTCAGCTTCATCACCGTCCAATAAAACTGTTTCAACATCCACGACATCAATGGCATCGTCGAGTGGTTCCTCTTCCATTGCTTCAGCATCTTCTTCATCTGTATCATCATTGCCGAAGATGCTGGTTTCTTCGTCATTGTTATCGCTATTGTTGTCGTCATCGTTGTTGTTCATCTCATTGCTCATTGCATTGTTTTCGTTATTATTTTCGTCATTATCATTTTCTTCGTTATCGGTGTTTTCATCATCATTGTCATCCACATTTTCTTCATTATTTTCGTTATCCGCGTTATTATTTGCGTCCGCATCATCAGAACATCCTATCAATACGAATGAAAAGATGAGAATAAAAATCCCCATGAACCATAGTTTCTTCATTTTTCCTTCCTCCCCTTTATGATGTCATACACTCGGACAGTACGATGTCGCTTTATGTAAGAGTGTTTTCTAAATTGCTAAAACTATTATACATGAATCATGTGTCTGCGTCATCTAAACTTATAAAATGTCACACTGAAACATTATGTTTTCTCCTTGAAACAATATTTCAAAATATATTTTAAATATGGTATGATATTTTCAGTATGTATCAGAATGCATTCACTAAAGATCGAACGATAAAGAATTGAGGTATGATTAT
This sequence comes from Virgibacillus sp., assembly GCA_035301285.1. Classification (GTDB taxonomy): domain Bacteria; phylum Bacillota; class Bacilli; order Bacillales; family Amphibacillaceae; genus DATGUN01. The sequence continues at coordinate 10,938 of DATGUN010000095.1, read as the reverse complement.
GTTAAAAGGGACTTTGGTTCGCATTGAGGAGTTACAATCACAATTAAAGCCATCTGAGCGTAAAGTAGCGGACTATATTCTGGATCACCCTGCGGAAATCATCACATATTCCGTGCAAAAGCTGGCATCTCTTGCGAATGTCAGTGAGGCGACAATTGTCCGATTTTCCCGGACGATGCAATGCAAAGGGTTTCAGGAATTGAAATTGCAGATTGCGTATGATCTTAATGCGTACAATGATAAGAACTCTTACGATGAAATAGTCGTCAATGAATCAGCACACTCATTGATACAATCCATTTCACAAAATAATATGCAGTCTATCCAAGACACCTTGTCCGTTCTTTCCGAAGAAGAAGTGGATGATGCTGTCGGATATCTTCAGCAGGCACGCAAAATCGCTGTTTACGGAATCGGCGCCTCAGCAGTCATTGCTGAAGACTTCCGGCAGAAACTCACTCGTATCGGACGTTGGTGTGAAGCGGGTTTCGGTTTTGATTCGCAAGCGACGATCAGTGCGAACTTAACCGATGCTGATGTCGTCTTGGGAATTTCGAACTCTGGGCAAACAGAAGATATCATCCAGTCACTCTCCATCGCCAAAGATAACGGGGCAAAAGTCATTTCGCTCACCAAGTTCGGTAAAAACCCTGTTTCAAAGTTGGCAGACTGTAATTTATTTGCACGGTCGCTGGAAAGCAGCATCCGCAGTGGAGCGATGAGTTCACGGATTTCCATGTTGAATGTCGTTGATATTTTATATATCGGCATTGCCAGTGAAAATGAAGACAGAACCATTCAAAAATTGGAACGTACACGAAAAGCTGTCAGACGATCGAAGCGATACCGCTAGGTTGATGGTTTCTTTTATGTAAAAAGCTGTCTAGATCTGAAATAAAATTACAGACCTATATTGACAAATGTAACTAAGTTTACTAAACTACTAATTAAAATATGGGAAGTTATCAATCTGGGTTTTTAAGTAAGCGTTTTCTAAATAATGATACCGGATTCATGTTTTGAAACGTTTATATTGGTGCACTCAAAATCAATAATCTTGATGATGAAGTTTTGTTTTTAAGCTGCTTAAGAACAGTGACGACGTTCATGACAACAGTTTGAGAGGTACCCAATCATAGACGTTTGACCGGAAATAGGCTTCCCATGTTAAATAGTGGTGCTTCTTATCAATAGCGAAGCATAAATATATTAAAAAAAGGGGTGTGGGGATTGAAAGTATTCAGAAAAAAATGGTTAATGCCATTTGCGGGTGCTTTGTTCTTTGCTGGTGCTCTCGCAGGGTGTTCGTCGGACGATGATACAGGCGGATCCAACTCTGGCGGTGATGGCGAAATATCTGGGGATATGGAGATCCAATATTTTGTTGGGGGATATGGTGATGAATGGTGGAAAGAAGTCATCAGTGATTTTGAAGAAGAATACCCGGATGTCAATGTAAAACAAAGTGCCGGCCCGGAAATCAACGATAAAATGAAGACACGCTGGATTTCCGAAGATCCGCCTGATGTTGTTTACATTGATGGGGCAGGCATTACTGAAGCCCAGATGGTTGATGACGGCCAATTGATGGATTTGACGGATTGGCTAGATGGCCTTGAAACAGATGATGGACAAAATCTGATGGACAGTTTCATCATGGAACCCAATACGTATGATGGGAAAATTTATGGTTTGCCGCTGATTTTCGATACGTGGGGAACTTGGTATGATAGCGCTTTATTTGAAGAAGAGGGATGGGATCCTCCGGAAGATTTCGATTCTTGGATGGACTCCATGGAAACGATAAAAGATGATACAGACATGGAACCATTTGTAACAGCTGGTCAATATGCTTATTACTTCACACGAGGCGTTCTGTATCCGGCATTCGGTTCAGCGGGTGGGGAAGATCTGCTGAATGATATTATTAACGGTGAAGAAGGTGTCTGGAAACGCGATGAAGTGACAGAGGTATTGGAAAAAGTCGAGGAAATGGTTGATGCGGGTTACGTTGATCCAGGTTTTGCAGGAATCAGCCATACACAGTCACAATCCAATTTCCTTCAGCATGATAATGCCTATATTCCAGTCGGGTTCTGGCTGCCTTCCGAGATGGAAGGGGACATTCCAGATGACTTCGAATTTGGATTTGGTCCGACACCGATGAATGACCCGGGCGAAAATCAAGTGTTTGTTCCGGACATACGTCCGCTTGCCATTGCTGAAGAGGCAAAAAATCCAGAGGCAGCAAAGGCCTTTGTCCAGTTTGCCTATCAGAAAGAATATGCCGTGAAGTTTTCGGAAACAGGCGGTGCCTTGATCAACATTGAGGATGTCGATCTGTCTGATGAAGATGATGTTGCGGATTACCTGAAAGATTCAAATGAAATGATCAACTCTGGCGAAGTGGATGTTGTCGATAGGGATCATCCAATGGCTTCTGATATGGAGGAACCGATTGGTGATGAAATGGTGTCCTTCTTGCTTGGTGAATCAAATGTCGAGGAATTCACGGATGCTGCCGAAAAAATTGCTGAGGAATACCGGGAAGGTAAATAAATAACAGGAATGTGGAGGGTGATTACCTTCCGCATTCTTGCATCTTTACAGTATATACATATGTTTCAGGCCTTTTAAGAAAGGGGGAGGTCACATTGGTTCAATCCAAAAAGCAAAAATATTTATTTCTCGCTTTTTGTCTGTTGCCGACCATTATTGTGTTTGCTATATTCACGTTCTATCCGCTTGCCAACGGATTGTACCTGTCGTTTTATCATTGGTCGGGTACAGCTGCAGATAAAGTATTCGCGGGACTCGCGAATTATAAAAAGCTATTTGCGGATGAAATCATACCGAAAACGATTTGGCATGATTACTTTCTCGTTGTGACGAAAGTGTTTTTCATCATGATTTTGGCGACTTATTTCGCAGTGGCCATGACACAGCTTAGAATTAAAGAAGCGCCGTTTTACCGGATCATATTCTTTTTCCCGAATATCATGTCCGTCGTCATCATCGGTATTCTTTGGCAGTTTATTTTTAACCCGAAAGCGGGACTCATCAATTCTGGACTGGAAGCCATCGGACTGGGGAAATTAGCTGTCCCATGGCTTGGCAGTACTACATGGGCACTCCCTTCATTGGTGCTTCCTTCCGTATGGGCCGGAATCGGGCTGTTCATGCTACTCCTCATGGGCGGTATCATGAGCGTTCCGAAAAATCTATATGAAGCGGCTGATATCGACGGGGCGACGGAATGGCAACAGTTTTGGAAAATCACGCTTCCACTCATCTGGCCGCAAATCAGGACATCAATCATCTATATTGTCATTACGACGCTGAATGGTTCTTTCATCCTTGTACAAGTCATGACAAGAGGGGGACCGAATAATTCAACACAAGTGATGGGGTCCTATCTCTATGAAAAAGCATTCAATCAATTTCAATTCGGATATGGGGCGGCCATCGGAGTTATGATTCTTATTTTATCACTTGCTACCGTGGCTATCTTGCAATTTTTGCTGAGAAGAGAAGAAGTACACTACTAAGGAGATGACGATATGGTGAAAAAAGTAATGTTCCAGACGATCTTTCGGATACCACTCGTCATCTGGGCGATAGTGGTTATCTATCCGATTCTCTGGATGTTTATCGGGGCGTTCAAAAAGTATGGCGAAATATTCCGCTCGCCTTGGGCTCTCCCAGAATCATGGCAGTTCGGGAATTTTGCACAAGCCTGGACAGAATATAATATCGGTACAAGTTTTTTCAACAGTTTGTTTGTGACGGCACTCGGAGCCTTATTATGTGTGTTCTTTGCTCTTCCGACAGCATATGCCATCGTAAGGATCCGTTTTAAAGGAAGCAAGATCCTGTTTAATATTTATCTAGCATCGATGATGATCCCGATGGTGCTTGCGTGGATTCCGTTATTTTTCTTGTTACGTGACTTGAACCTGATCGATAATTTGTTTGCGTTGGCACTTATCTATTCTGTGACACAGGTGCCGTTTACCATCTTTATTTTGGCGAGTTTTCTCCAGACGGTGCCAAAGGATCTGGAGGAAGCGGCGGCGATTGATGGTATGTCGATGTATGGCATTCTCTTTAAAATCGTGACCCCACTTGTGAAAACCGGGATTATCACGGCGACGATCATGAATGCCGTCATGTTCTGGAATGAATATTTCATGGCGCTCATTTTCTTGCAGACCGATGAGAAGAATACGCTTGGTGTGACGATGGATTTGATGAACCAAAATGCTGAGTATACGAATTCGTGGGGGGCATTGTTTGCTGGACTTGCGATCGCCGTTATCCCGATCATGATCATCTATGCCGTTTTCCAGCGTCAGATTACGAAAGGTATGACGGAAGGTGCGCTGAAAGGATAGCATTTTTGTAGAATATTAATGTTTCATCAATACGAATAGGGGATGCAAAATGAACAATCAGAGGGATGAACGATGAGATTAAACGAACGATTCATTGGGATTGATGGTGGTGGCACAAAAACGACATGTGCCATTGGAACAGCGGATGGACGTGTCTTGGCCATCGTATCAGGTGCTTCAAGCAATATTCAATCCAAGCCACTATCACAAGTGGTGAATGTTATCACAGGTCTGATTGAGGAGGCCCTCGATCAATCTGACAGTGAATTCACCCAGTTGACCATGGTGTACATGGCACTTGCGGGATCGGCACGGGAAGAAGATCGGAAAAAGATAATGACCGCACTGCAGAAGCGAATGCCAGCGCTAAAGGACTATGTCATCGACCATGATGCAAAAGGAGCGCTTGCTGCGGGGACATGGCATGAAACAGGATTGGTCTTGATTGCAGGAACCGGATCGATTGTCTATGCCTTCCAATCCCCGGAAGAAGAACCGATCCGTGTCGGAGGCTGGGGCTATTTGCTTGGTGATGAAGGAAGCGGATTCGACATTGGAAGAAAAGGCATATCCGCCGTCATGAAGGAATATGATAGGACGGGTACCGCGACTCGATTGACTGATTTCGTTCTTGAACATTTCGGAAAAAGGGATCCCAGCAATTTGATTCCCACGATATATGGGGCAAAAAACGTCCGTGGTAACCTAGCATCAGTCGCAAAAGTTGTTTTTTTAGCGGCTGAAGGTGGTGACAAAGTAGCGAAAGATATTTTAAAAGGGGCTAAAGAAGATCTTGTTCGTCTTGTGGAAGCTGCTTATCGCCAGATGCCTGATACTTCTTCACAAACACTTGTTGTAAGCGGTGGGGTGTTTCAAAATAGATTGTTCCGTGAATCATTTGAGGCAGACATCAGAGAACGATTAAATGGACTGACACTTATTTATCCGAAGCTTTCTCCTGTTATCGGCGCTTTGACATTAGCTTTAAAACAGGCAGGGATCCAGCTGACGGATGACGTTAAAAAAACGCTCGAACATTATCGGATCGATTCAAATAAAGGAGGCATGAATAGCAGTGGCAGCGCATAATGATCGCATGACCGAGAAAGCTTCTACCAAAACAAAAGACCTTGATACATATGAAGTGAAAAATATTATCGGATTGATGAACCGGGAAGACAAAACCGTCGCTGAATCGGTGGAACAGGCCCTTCCCCGTATTCAAACCGCGATTGAGAAAATCATTGATGCCATGGAAAAGGGCGGGCGTTTGTTTTATATTGGGGCCGGGTCAAGTGGTCGTATGGGGATCTTGGATGCTTCGGAATGCCCACCAACTTTTGGTGTGGATCCAGAACTTGTCATTGGCATGATAGCGGGTGGTGATGAAGCAATCCGCTGGTCAATAGAAGATGCTGAGGATGATCGGGAAGCAGGGAAAAATGATGTCATACAAGAAGTGAAAGCCGGTGATGCGGTTGTCGGTATTGCGGCAAGTGGCACGACGCCATATGTACTCGGGGGAATTGAAGCGGCCCATGAGATGGGGGCTGTAACGGTCGGTATCTCATGTAATGAAGGCACGCCTTTGAGTGACGCCGTCCAGGTCGGGATTGAAATCAAGACAGGCCCGGAAGTTCTGGCAGGGTCAACACGATTGAAGGCAGGAACGGCACAAAAAATGGTTTTGAACATGATATCGACAACGACGATGATCAAGCTCGGAAAAGCATACGGCAATTTGATGGTCAATATGCAGGCGACTAACCAGAAATTAAGGAATCGTGCCGTAGATATCGTATGCAGCGCCACGGATGTCAATCATGAAAAAGCGCAAGACATGATCGACAAAGCAAATGGCGATACTCGGGCGGCGATTTTGATGATTATGTATGATATCAATGTTGAAACGGCCTTGACTGCTTTGGAGCATGTTAACGGGCACTTCAGAAATGCCATGTACAGGATCGAAAAAGATGGGCGATAACATTTTGATCCTGTGCCGATCGATGGAAATATGAATCCATTTAACGCTTAAACGGGAACGTTCAATATGATAGTGATCATTCACTATCATATTGAAATAGATTATTGATTGATGAACAAGCGTGAGAGATGTATGATAGTGTCATGGTGTGAAAAACTGTATTGTGAGCAAAGGAGTATCAACCATGAGGACTGATCTTTCACTTTTACATAGACGTTTAATTGTTGCCATTACGCTGTCGGCAGCATTTTTATCTGTTCTGACACAATTTTTGTTGATTACAGCTTTTCCAGAAATTATGAATGAATTTGCAATTAACTCAACACAAGTACAGTGGTTGACGACAAGTTTCATGTTAACGGCGGCCGTATTCATTCCGATTACCGCTTTTTTTATTGATCGGTTTAAAACGCGGACACTGATGATGGGGGCCATGTCACTGTTTTTTGTTGGAACGTTCATCGGAATGATGGCACCTAACTTCCCACTTTTGATTACCGGACGTATTGTGCAAGGAATCGGTTCCGGTGTCATGATTCCTTTGATGCAGACTGTTCTTTTCCTTCTTTATCCAAGGGAAAAAAGAGGCTTTGCGATGGGCCTTGCTGGAATGGTCATTAACGTTGCACCAGCCGTTGGTCCGCCGATATCCGGTTTATTGATCAATTATTTTGAATGGCGGGCTTTGTTTTATTTGATCCTGCCGATTGCTGCTCTCATTCTGATCATGGTGTTCTTGTTTATGCAGAATGTAACAAAGCAACGGGAAACAAAAATTGATATCGTATCGATCTTATTGTCATCGGTTGGTTTCGGTGGTATGTTGTACGGGTTTAACCAAGTTCAGGAAGTCGGTTTTACAGATCCCGTTACCTTTGTCACCCTCATCATCGGGGCTATTTCGCTATGCCTGTTTATCTGGCGCCAGCTCAAAATCGAAAAACCAATATTGGAAGTACGTGTTTTAGCCGTTCCGATTTTTATGCTTGTTGCGATTATCTCGATTATTGGATTCAGTTTGCTGATTTCCACGGAAACGATTTTGCCGTTGTATATACAGAATGCGCAAGGGTATTCGGCTTATTACAGTGGCCTGATTGTTATGCCAGGTGCATTGACACTCGCAATCATGTCTATGCTCGCGGGGAATCTATTTGATAAATATGGCGGTAGATCCATTGCTATTATCGGATTTTTGATGCTTACTGTGAGTACGCTGAGTTTTCATTTCCTATTGGGATTGGATACACCGTTCATCCTGCCGATGGTCTTATTCATGGTTGCCATGGGTGGTGTGGCACTTATCAATATGCCCATCATGACGACGGGAATCAATGCGCTTCCTGATGATTTGATTCCGCACGGAACATCTGTGGTGAATACGGCTCGTCAGTTCGGGGGATCGCTTGGCTTGACGTTTATCATATCGTTTATTACAAAAGCGCAAACGACAACTGCAGATATCGAGCCATCCGATTATCTGGACGGCATAAAGACATCCTTTTTGGTGGCATTTATATTTGCCATTTCAGGTTTAGTCCTGTCCTATTTTGTGAAAAAGGAAAAGCAGGGTCGTGAAAGAGATTGAATGGTCATTCCGTAAATCGGGCTTTGCAGTGATAGAAGAGGCTACAGTTAGTAACTTGGACAACAACCTATCTTCCAGAAAGGTGAATGGATTATGGATAAAAAAGTCCGGATCGTAACATATAGCACAATCAGTATCGTCATCATTTTGCCGATGATCATGTTTTTGGTTGGTGGTGGATGGGCAGCATTAAAGTTTATTTTGTTTGTTGCGAGCGCATGGGTGTTGATTTTTTTATTGAATAAATTTCTTCCGGTCGAAAAGGTTTATGGAATCTTCGTGCTATTATGGCTGATCGCCTCGCATTTTTTGGTGGGATCTTGGCTGTTTGATGGTTTGCTGGCCGTGTTGGCTATCATTTTTTACATTGTAACATTTAAATTGGAGAAAAAAGGCTGGTCGTATGTGATAGCTTTTGCCTTGTTGCTTTTATGTGTTTATGCGTATTCGCTTGATGGGTTCCATGTTGTCCCAGAGATTAGTCATGCTGCAATGGAAGAGACTGAAAAAGAGATGACAAAAGGCGATGGCATTGAGGAGACGATTGTAAATAACGAAGAGGATCGCTTATATTGTACACTGAATGTGACATCGGATATATCCGAAAGCGGTCAGAAAAAACTGGGTCAAACGTGCGCAAAGTTCCTATCGCAAGCTGTGGCGAAAGATCAGAATATTAAAGGTCCTGGCGCTGACCATTTAGGCGATGTTTATGATGATTATGAATTGATTGTGATGATTAATGAAGCAGACGATGATTCTATGCAGTCTTTTCTGCGCGGTGTTAAAGGAAAACGTTCGGATAAAATAATATGGGATAGAACAGAGAGTGATGTATGAATCATCCGACAAGATAGAGTGCATCATTTATAAATTCATGTAAGATTCAAGGCGTGCCATAAATGGTAACGTCTTTTTTATTTTTAAGGAAACATCGGTACAGGACTTTTGCATTATTTTTTACATACAATCAAAGCGTTATCATTTCGAATGGCGAAACATTGAATCCGTTTTCAAGTGAATTTCAAATTATCTTGGTCCCCTAAATATTTAAGCAACACTATATACAAGCCTCTAAGTATCTGATATAATCCATCATTAAAATATCAATACATTTTCAATTTAAAAAGTGGAGGGTCGTTCATGAATAAGCATGATTTCAGAATATTCGGCATCAGGGATGGCTAAGCTATGTTTCTAAAAAACATACGGCCATTCTGATGTATCGAATCATTGCACATAAATTTTCAAACAATTCAAAAAGGAGCGTGTCGTAAATGGCATACACACTGATTAAAAATGGTACGTTGGTTGACGGAAATGGTGGTAATCCTGTAGAAGGTGCAGCGGTGCTTCTGAAGGATAATCTGATTGAAGCGGTTGGCAAAGAAGCGGATGTCAGTGTTCCATCTGGTGATGTAACGGAAGTCGATGCAGGAGGCGGATATATTTTACCTGGATTGATTGATACACATGTCCATTTGATGATGGAAATCGATTCACTTGAAAAGCAGTTGACAACACCATTTTCATACCGTTTTTATAAAGCGGTCAAACATATGCGACGAACACTAGATGCAGGTGTGACGACAGTACGTGATGCAGGGGGCACAGATGCAGGTGTGAGGCAGGCTGTCGAGGATGGGCTTGTTGCCGGGCCGCGCATGCAAATCAGCGTCAATGCATTAACGACAACAGGTGGGCATGGGGATAAATGGCAACGTTCAGGCGTCGATAATACACTTCATGGTTATCCCGGAAGCCCAGGTGGTGTTTGTGATGGTGTGGAAGAAGTGACTAAAACAGTCCGTGAAGTGCTGAGGGCTGGTGCAGACATCATCAAAGTTCATGCAACAGGAGGTGTGATGAGTCCGACCGATCATCCGGAGTTCACGCAATTCAGCCAAGAAGAGCTGGAAGTCATGGTTCGAGAAGCAAAATACCGACGTGGCTTGAAGGTTATGGCTCATGCGCAAGGTCAAGAAGGGATCCGGAATGCTGTTCGTTCGGGAATCCATTCAATTGAACACGGCATTTACATTGACGATGAAACAGCTCAGATGATGATTGAGAAGGGGACCTATCTTGTACCGACATTGTTGGCACCATTGTCTGTTCTGGAAAAAGTGGAAGCAGACAATTCTGTTCCGGCCTATAGTGCTCAAAAAGCACGTGATGTTTTTGAAGATCATAAGGAAAGTATTGCGCGCGCCTATAAAGCAGGTGTCAAAATCGCAATGGGAACCGATGCCGGTGTGATGGAGCATGGTACAAACTTGAGAGAACTTGGCTTGATGTGTGATGCGGGAATGTCTTCGATGGAATCCATTGTGGCAACAACGAAAACAGCTGCAGAGTGCATGGGCTGGGAAGATCGATTAGGAACGGTTGAAAAAGGAAAACTTGCCGATGTCATCATTACCAAAACAAACCCAATCGATGATATCCGGTCATTGGAGAATAACGACAATATTACAGCCGTTTTCAAAGATGGTGAAGCAGTGAAAAATAAATTGTAATAATTATACCGCATATAAACGTTCATAACGTTCTATAGGTATATTTCCTATTATGGTCTGCTACTAACATTAAGTAATGAGATGTGAATGTAAGCGAAATACTGCCTTTCAGGCATAGCCTGCTATAGGCAGTATTGCTTCTTTTCTATGGTAAATAGACGATGCCTGTCAATTATCTTTTATAGTTGGAACGTTTAAACAGAACATGACTTTCTATAAAAGGACGGACAATAATCGAACACGAACAGGGCACACATTCACACTTGATATCTGAAAAATTTGTCATCTGTTACGTTTAAAACATATGAATAAGACCAGCTATAAAAAGTCAATAGAAGAATGAAAAATCATTTAGCTGTTCTTGAAAAGGGGTGAATTTTAAAATTTGGCATACCAAATAAGCTTTCTATCTATGTATTTTAAAATAGGAAAGCTTCTATTTATTCAAGA
>DATGUN010000094.1:0-9305 GCA_035301285.1 Virgibacillus sp. | reverse complement strand
CCAATCGAAAATACGTTTCTTGGTGATGTCTGTGAAGAGGAAGAGTCTGTTTTAGACAAGATTGAGACGTATTTGCAAACGAATTTTGCCGAGCGGGAAGATCTGAAAGATGAAAAATATTTGGTGTTTGATCATATCGATCAGAAAAATTGCAAACGGATCTATGAAGCGATCGAAGAGCTTAACGATGTCAAGGGCTGACGGCTGAGTGCCCTTGTAGAGGAGCTTGGAATGGGTGATGGTATAGTCTTCACGAGAGGCGCCCTGGATATGTAACAGGGCGTATTTTGTGTTGAATGTATTGACTTCATCTCTATCCAGCAGATGATTCATTATCAGACAAAAATGTTCATATTTCAGCCTGGGAGCGTTATGATGAATATGTACAATTAAATAACGAGATAGCGAAAGGAGATCTTGACATGCCAAAAACAATCGCATTAGCTGGAACATTGGATTCCAAGGGAAAAGAGTTTTTGTATGCCAAAGAATTGATAGAATCACTCGGTTTCAATACATTAACAATCAATACAGGTGTGTTTGCTCCAGCATTCGAAGCGGATATATCAAGCAAGGAAGTCGCTGCGGCGGCAGGAAAAGATATCGATGAGCTCTCCGCCAAAAAAGACCGTGCGAAGGCGACGGCAGCATTGGCTAAAGGTATGGAAAATGTGCTTCCAGAGCTATATGAACAGGGTAAGTTTGATGGTGTCCTTTCATTTGGTGGTTCAGGTGGAACATCTATGGTTACCCCTGCGATGCGCGCCTTACCAATTGGGGTTCCAAAAGTAATGGTGTCTACACTTGCTTCTGGAAATACACAGCCATATGTCGGGACTAGCGATATTGTGATGATGCCATCGATTGTTGATGTGGCAGGGTTGAACGTCATTTCCACAAATATCTTCCGGAATGCGGTGTTTGCGATCTGCGGAATGCTTGGTTACAAAGACAAAGCAAAAGCAGATACGGAAACACATCAAAAGCCGCTTATTGCTGCATCGATGTTCGGGCTGACAACGCCTTGCATCAATGAGGCAAAACGTTATCTCGAAGAACGCGGATATGAGGTGCTTGTCTTCCATGCTACAGGTATTGGTGGACAAACGATGGAAAACCTTGTTGCGTCCGGATATTTTGCAGGTGTCCTTGATCTCACCACAACTGAATGGGCAGATGAATTGATGGGTGGCGTCTTGAATGCCGGTCCACATCGCTTGGATGCGGCAGCTCAAAATGGCGTACCACAAGTGGTTTCTGTCGGTGCGATGGACATGGTCAATTTTGGTCCATATGATTCTGTACCTGAAACGTTTGCCGGGCGAAATTTCTATAAGCATAATCCGACTGTCACACTGATGCGTACAACTAAAGATGAAAATAGGCAAATCGGTGAAGTCGTTGCCGAAAAGTTAAATCAGACGACAGGTCATACAACGTTGATGCTGCCACTTAAAGGTCTTTCAGGCTTGGATGTGGATGGACAAGCATTTTATGGGACGGAAGAAGATCAGATGCTTTTTGATACGATCAAGGAAAGAATAGACACACAAAAAGTGGATATTGTAGAAATGAACGTGGATATCAACGATGTAACGTTTGCAGAAGCCGCAGCCGAAAAATTGATCCAGTTGATTGAAAGAACAAAAACGGAGGGAAAATAAATGACAACAAGAAGTGATATTTTAAAACAATTTCAAGAAGAAATCAATCAAGGCAATGTATTGTTAGGAGTGGGTGCAGGTACTGGTATTACCGCCAAAAGCAGTGAGGCGGGCGGTGCAGATATGCTGATCATCTATAACTCCGGACGGTATCGGATGGCTGGTCGTGGTTCACTTGCAGGGTTGATGGCGTATGGAGATGCCAACGAAATTGTCGTTGAAATGGGAAGCGAAGTTCTGCCCGTCGTTGAGAATACTCCTGTTCTTGCCGGGGTAAATGGGACCGACCCCTTCCGAGTCATGGATGTATTTCTCAAGCAGTTGAAAGATCAAGGTTTCAGCGGAGTTCAGAACTTCCCGACAGTCGGACTGATTGACGGTGTATTCCGTCAAAATCTCGAGGAAACCGGTATGGGGTACGATCTTGAAGTGGATATGATCCAGAAGGCACATGAACTCGACATGTTGACAACACCATATGTGTTTGATGAAGAGCAGGCCAAAAAGATGGCTGAAGCAGGTGCGGATATTCTTGTTGCTCATATGGGACTGACAACGAAAGGCACAATCGGTGCGCAAACGGCTCTGACATTGGATGACTGTGTCGAACGTATTCAAGGCATTGTCAAAGCGGGTAAAGAAGTCAATCCGGACATCATGGTCATTTGCCATGGGGGTCCAATCGCTGAACCGGATGATGCTGCATATGTCATTAAACATGTTGACGGAATCGTCGGTTTCTTCGGTGCATCAAGTATTGAACGATTTGCTGCGGAAAAAGGTATTCGCGAGCAATCCGAATTATTCAAGAAAATCAAGAAGTAATGGTCCCATAAAACTTTGGGATGCAAAGATTGAATGTGCCTCGTTGAATGGATGATGATTGGCAATTCATGATATGAAAGGGATGATGAAGAACATAAAAAGGTAGATGTCATTCATATCCCATCAAGAAAAAGAAAGAAGTTAGTTCGGCCCTCATCAAGAGGACAACTAACTTCTTTTTCTATAGCTTATAAACGTTCACCCTAATCATTGCTGAATATCGTATATATTTTATACACTTTCACTTGCGGATTTCTCATATGTGTCGTTCCTGGTATAAATCGTCAAGCCTTTAATGTTGTTTCTGTCATTCCAATTCGGGAAGAAGAGACTTCCGATGTATCCGCAAATAAATGACACGAAGAAAGCAACCGTACTGATGGCAAAAGGTGTCATATCTGTTTTGCCGACAAAAAAAGCTACAATTGCCGCCACGACAAGACCTATCCAGATACCAGGTGTATTTGCGCGTTTCGTGAAAATACCAAGGGCAAAGATACCAGCAATCGGAACACCGAACAATCCGGTGATGTCCAAGAACAGGTTCCATGTTTCAGCCCGGTTTGTAGATACAAGATAAAGAGCTGCACCAACTCCGAGAATACCAGCGATAATGATTGCCCAGCGTGCTAAAGCAACGTCATGTTTACCACTGTCTTTTCCGAAGAAACGTTGTTTGAAGTCTGTGATGACACAGGCGGAAATACTATTCAAACTTGATGAAATAGTCGATTGACAGGCCGCGAAAATGGCTGCGATCAAAAGCCCTGCTATTCCGGCAGGTAAACTTGTAACGATGAAGTAGGGTACGACTGCGGAGGTGTTAAATTCAGATGGCAATGCCTCTGCATGTGTATAAAAGCTGTAAAGAACCGTCCCCATTCCATAGAAAATCGGGATCGTAATCAAAGCCAACAAGCCGTTTGTCCATAAAGATTTGTTCGTATCTTTGATGGAAGCGGTTGTTTGATAACGTTGTACAACATCCTGACTGGCAGTATATTGGTGCAAGTTATTAAAGATGGAGCCTATGAAAATAATTGGAATCGCTGCAGCTGCTGTACCGAATTTCCAGTTATCGGCAGTAATCAATTTTTTATCGCTTATCGCGTCATCTATGACAGTGGACATACCCCCATCGATAAGCGAAATTCCGAGAACAACGATCAATAAAGCGCCGCCTAATAATAGAATCCCTTGTATGACATCACTCCAGATAACACCTTCCATGCCACCCAGGAATGTATAGATGACACATAGTATACCGACAGCACCAGCAATTAATACAGGATCGATATCCGACACTGATGTAATGGCAAGTGTCGGAAGATATACCACAATCGCTACCCGGCCGATATGAAATAAAATAAATAATAAACTACTGACTGTGCGCATGGAGACACCGAATCGTTCTTCCAGATATTCATATGCGGTCGTGACATTCAACTTCCTGAAAAAAGGGATATAGAAATAAATGAGCACGGGAATAATGGCAAAAATCGCCAAGTTACCAGCTGCATATGACCAATCGGTTAAAAAGGCTTGTTCTGGTGTGGACATGAATGTAATGGCACTCAATGTTGTAGCATAGATACTAAAACCGGCCGCCCATGCAGGGATTCGTCCCCCAGCCGTAAAAAATGCGTCTGTATCTTTACCGGAACGCTTTGTAAAATAAATACCGACACCGAGCATCGCCAGTAAATAAACAATTAAAACAATCCAATTAAATGTTCCAAGACCTACTTTTTCCATATGCATTTCTCCTTATATAGCGCTTTCTTTTCATGTGTACAGTGACGGATTAATGTATCTTCACTCTATTCATCATCACTTTTATCAGTCATGTGAAACAGCATTAAGGGCAATGACATCCCGCGAGAGAAGTGATAACAGGATGTCATCATTTGTCCTTACAGATTGAAGTCCTCGATCAATTTAACGACTTCAGATGTTTTTGATTTATCAAAGCCGCTCATCGGCTGTTTACATGTGCCAGCGTCGTATCCTTTTTGATTCAGGATTTCTTTGATGGTTGGATATAGCCCCAGTTCCAGTATTTTTTCAATGATATCATTTGTGACATGTTGCACCTCATAAGCTTCGGCAACGTTTCCTTCATGGCAAAGGTCCATAATTTGTTTAGAACGTTTTCCATTGATATTGTACGTACTGCCGATTGCCCCGTCGACACCTGAAATCACACCATAAATCAACATTTCGTCAAATCCGGAAAAGATCAATTTATTGGGGTAACGTTTGCGGAGTCTTTCTAATAAAAAGAAATTCGCATCCGTATATTTGACACCAATGATTTTTTCATTTTTAAACAGTTCATCAAAGTGTGACATGTCCATGGAAACACCAGTTAAAGCTGGAATGGCATAAATGATCATAGTGTTATTGGTTTCAGCGATAATGGTTTCATAATAATGTTTGATTTCGTCAAAGCTAAATTTATAGTAGAAAGGTGTTACAGCAGATAAGCTGTCATAACCTAGTTCTGTCGCATATTTACCTAATTTGATCGCTTCCGTTAAATCCAATGAACCGACTTGCGCGATGAGATTGATTTTCTCAGCAGCTTCTTCAGAGGCAATACGGAATACCTCTTTCTTTTCTTCTGTTGACATCATGAAGTTTTCGCCCGAACTTCCATTAACATAAAGTCCGTCTACTTGTTGTATCTCTATGTTTTGTTTCACAATATCCCGTAAACCTTGTTCTTTAATGTTTCCGTTTTCATCGAATGGAACAAGTAAAGCTGAATATAACCCTTTCATGCGTTTGACCTCCCAAGTATTGATAAAATGAATTGACAAAGG
Source organism: Virgibacillus sp. (assembly GCA_035301285.1). GTDB lineage: Bacteria > Bacillota > Bacilli > Bacillales > Amphibacillaceae > DATGUN01. Next base: position 3,991 of record DATGUN010000094.1, on the reverse strand, counting down.
TATAATATTGTCAGACCAATTTTTGTTTGCATGTTTATGATAATTTCATTTTAGAAAAATGTCAACCGTAAACTTAAAGTGTTGGCATGTTTCTATCTCTACTGCATGAAAGCGTTATGTCGTCTATCTGTCGAAACGAAACAGACGTCAAACGTATATGATATGATAAATATACATATACGAGTGTTTGAATCGAGGTGTTTTCTGTGGCGATCCAACGGGAGTCCTTGGTCAATATTGCCATAAAGCGGATGAAAAAACATATAGCGGAAGGTGGTTGGCAACCCGGGGATAAGTATTTATCTGAAAAAGAATTGACCAATAGGTTGCAAGTGAGTCGCACGGTTATCCGCGAAGCATTGATATCCTTGCAATCTGTCGGAATGGTAAACATCAAATCCGGTGGCGGTGTCTATATCGCCGATTCCAATGTCGCCCCCATTAAAGAAATCTTGAAACACTATGATGAGCTACATGGTGTGAAAGTAAGGGAGCTGGCAGAAATCCGGAAAGTGATTGAACTGGGTGGACTACGGTTGATCATCGAAAAGGATGTCGCTATTGATATTGCGCATCTACAATCACTGAATGAAGCGTATCATCAGGCCATCAAAGATCATGATGATACACGGCAGGCAGATAAGTGGTTTCATCAGTTTTTGATTAAATCAACGATGAACGAGACGTTTTACCATTTCAGTGAAATTATCCATGAATATTTTACCTTGACGAAGATTGATGTATTACAGAGTGAAACAACATTGATGAAAGCATATAATGAACATAACAATATTATACATGCCCTCGAAAATAAAAATATGAAAAAAGCCCAAGAAATCATGATCGATCATTTGGAGCCGATTCTTACCTTTACAAAGCAAATGGAGGAAGTGGAATTAGATGGAACCGATTCAAATCGATGAAAAGAAATCGTTAAAGCAAACAGTGATTGAAGAAATCAAACAATATATTATCGAGAACCATTTGACAGCCGGTGATAAGCTGCCGACCGAGCGAGCTTTTACAGAATTGTTTGGTGTGAGTCGTTCTGTCGTCCGGGAAGCGCTCAGTTATTTGGAAAACATCGGCATCATTCGAGTAAGACAAGGGCAAGGGGCTTTTTTGAATGAATCCAATATCGAAAATTTACTAAGCAGTTTTTTCTTTTTATGGCAGATCAATAACGCGAATATTCGGGATATGCTTGGACTGAGAGTCATATTTGAATGTAGTGCAGTAGACGATATCGTGTCACAAGGCAATCATGAAGCAATTATGGAATTGAGACAGTTGGTCGATGCTGCGGAAAATATCGAGGAGGCTGATAAGTGGAGAGAAGCAGATATCCATTTTCACCAGCAATTATTGCAGACGACTCAAAATGAATTGTTCATCCAGTTGACGAATATGATTACCCATTATTTTTTCCAGGTGCAACATATAGAACTGTCACAAGCAGAATATATGCAAACGATCGAAGAACATAGACAAATCGTCACAGCGCTGGAAAAAGGGGATGCGATGTATGCAAAAGCATTGCTTACAAAACATATCAATCAAGCGAAGGCGTAGGAGGGCACCATGGCAAACTATCTTACCATTGATATTGGCGGGACATTTATCAAGTATGCAGTGCTTGATGAAAGGGAACAACTCATCCATTTGAACAAAGTGCCGACCATGAACAACAAAAATCAATCCATCATTGACCGTGTCAAGAAGATCATTGCATCATATCGTAAACGGTTCGTGCTTTCCGGTATTGGCATCAGTACGGCGGGTATCGTCGACCGGGAACGCGGGAAGATCATCTATGCAGGGCCGACGATCCCAGGCTATCGTGGGACGCATTTCAAACGCGAACTGGCATCGTATCATCTACCAGTCCATGTCATGAACGATGTCGATGCGGCGTTGCTGGGTGAGCTATGGAAAGGGGATGTAGGTCCCTATGATGATGTGTTTGGCATGACGATCGGGACAGGCATCGGGGGTGCTTTATATCGCAATGGTCTGATCGATGGTACCCACTTCCAAGCGAATTCGATCGGTTACTTGCTTTATGAACCCGCGTCGGATACAACGTTTGAAATGCGTGCTTCAACATCCGCTTTGAACAAAATGATCGCTCATGACCTTGGAAAAGGATGGTCGACAAGGCGTGTGTTTGAAGAGGCCAAGCAGGGACATGGCACGTGTGTGAAACTGATTGAGGATTGGACAAAGGAAATCGCGGCGGGTATAGCACAAATCATCTTAATCGTGGACCCCGCATGCATCGTAATCGGTGGTGGTGTATCTGCCCAAGGTGAATTTTTGTTGGGGCACATCAAAAAACATATTCCGGCCTTTTTACCGAAAGACTTCATGAAAACGGAACTTAAAATAGCGACACAACAAAATAATGCGGCACTATATGGGGCCGTCTACCCTTTCGTGACAAGCTAATATTGTATGTGATAAAACGTGTATAAGGAGTGAGTAAAGATGTATTTACCGAATGATTTGATTGTATCCTGTCAGGCACTGGAGAATGAACCACTGCATTCATCGTTCATTATGGGGAAAATGGCTTTAGCAGCGTATCAGGGTGGTGCTAAAGGGATCCGGTCCAATACAAAAGAGGATATTCAAGCCATTAAAAAAGAAGTTTCATTACCGATCATTGGCATTGTGAAACGGGATTATGCCGATTCCGAAGTGTTTATCACGGCAACAACGAAAGAAATTGATGAGTTGATTGAAAGTGGTTGTGAAGTGATTGCAATGGATGCGACCGCGAATCCGCGTCCGAAAGAGTCACTTGAAGAAATGGTTACATATGTGAGAGAGCAGGCACCGAATGTCGAAATTATGGCTGATTGTGCCTCATTGGAAGATGCCGTTACAGCGGATGAGTTAGGTTTTGATTACATCGGAACAACGTTATACGGCTATACATCCGGAACAAAAGGAAATAAATTGTACGATAATGATTTTGCATTTTTGAAGAAAGTTGTTGAATCTGTAAAGCGGCCGGTTATTGCGGAAGGAAATATCATGACGCCGGACATGCTCACACGTGCCTTTGAAGTGGGTGTGCATGCGGTTGTTGTCGGGGGAGCGATTACAAGGCCCCAACAAATAACAGCGCGCTTTGCTAGCCGGATGAAGCAATAGTGGCTATGTAAAAAAGCATAGACGAATGACATGGGACTTGTCCAGATGGCAAGTCTCTTTTTTGTTTTTCTGTGGAATGAGAGTCAGCCTGTCAGTTGTACAGGGCCAACGTCGTTCCTTTTATCTTTGCTGGACAAAGTGAAATGAATAATTTTTCGGGTGTGCCAAAAAATATATACAAGAGCGCATGCTGAATATAGAGGGATAAATAATGGAAAAATTGTTATGGAGCATTGCCCTTCCCGGGTTTGGACAGATTCTGAACGGAAAATATATAAAAGGATTCATTTTCGTTTTTTTGGAGTTTCTTATCAATGTCAAAGCACACTTGAATGATATCATCTTGTCCAGTTTTCAAGGAGATATCCAGCAAGCGATTGAACAGGTTGATTATCAATGGTTGCTATTTTACCCCTGTCTGTACTTTTTTGTGATGTGGGATGCTTTTAGGGACGCTGGAGGGGGGAAGAGTCGTCATTCCTATCTCCCTTTTGTCTTTGCTGCCTACATTATGACTTTGGGAGTCATATATTCGTCGATCCCTATTTGGGGTGTCCTTTTCGGGCCGGTTTGGCTGCCGATTTTGAGCGTTATACCGGGATTGCTGGTGGGTTATTTGGTGAAGAAGATCGTGATTAAAGTTGAGAAAACACCTTGAGACCTTTTACACAAAACGAAATGTCGCCAGAGGGATATGGTTTGTAATAGGCATGGCAAGCGTTGCCACACATCTTGAAGATAGGTGAACGATACTGAAGTCCGTGAGTATCATCTTGTCGGTTAATGGAATATGACATAGGGGATCGCGCGCCTTAGGTTCAAAATCGCGCAG
>DATGUN010000093.1:0-33831 GCA_035301285.1 Virgibacillus sp. | reverse complement strand
CCTTGACATCGCTTACACAACATGTTTTAATGGTTAATAATCAAATAACAGAGACGGAGATGCAGAGATCCACAAAAACAAACCCACTTGCTTGGGGTGTGTTTTTGTGGATACTTTTTTCTATCGTGAAACGTCTCGAAGAACATCCATGACGTTAAACAGCTCACGAATTTTCAGGTATATATTTTTTAGTTCATTACTAGTTATGTTATGATGAACGTTTTACCACATAGACGGCTCATATAGATATCCATCACCAAAGGAGGTGCTTGCAGATGTTAACAAGACAGAATTACTATGACAATCGGCGCGACAAGATCAAACGGTTGGTCATCCAGACGTTGGATGACCTGACAGAGATGAAAGCCCACTATATCAACTATCTAGAAAATCCCACTTCCGAAAACAAGGGCTACATTTTAGAAACGGAAGATTATGTCGATAAAAATGAAAAGAAAGTGGAAAAAACAATCCAGGAAATCATATCACTACAACATTTGGATAAATTGGAAATCAAATGGTTGTTTACGATGAGCCGCATCATACGCGAGTTGGAACGTGTCGGGGATCAGATGACGAATATCATCACCATCAGCAAAGTCGCTGATACCGAGGACATACAACCGATGATCCATCAATTTTTCCAATATGAGGATGAAATGATCGCCTGGCTTAAATCCGGTATCGAAAACGACGATATCGATGAACTGGAGAAAGTCATCACAAATGATGAGAACGTCAACCAGCTGAATCGGGAAACGTATGATCAGTTGGTCACCTTAATCAACGAGAAAGAAACCATCACCGAAAGTAAATTAAAGACCGTCATCATCAGCCGCTTCTTAGAACGTGTTGGCGATCATTTGGTCAACGCCGCCAGAATTTACGCCAAAGCAATCGGATCAAAATAGATAGAGAGAGGAATTAAATCATGTTTTCTACAATTTTAGCGTTTCTTGGGGGGCTTGGGATATTCCTATATGGAACACATTTGCTCAGTAACGCATTACAGCGGCTAGCAGCAACGAAAATGCGGGAATTTCTCACCACCATTACTAACACGCGAATAAAAGGCGTCCTGAGCGGTATTGTCGTTACTTTCTTCTTGCAGAGCAGTACAGTGACATCGATATTGATCGTCGGACTTGTCGGTGGTTCGGTTATTACATTGGGGCAGGCTTTTGGCGTCGTACTAGGGTCAGCGATCGGAACAACGCTCACGGTCCAAGTGCTTACATTCGATGTCGCCAAATACGCCTCCATTTTCATTTTCCTGGGTGTTATCCTCATTTTGTTCATCAAAAATGAGTTGATGAAAAATATAGGCTCGATTGCACTGAGCATCGGATTCATTTTCTTTGGGATCGGTAATATTACTGGAGCTTTGGAACCGTTAAGCGAGAGCTCCGAGATGCTATCATTCCTATCCGATATTTCAACCAACCCGTTATTATTTGCGTTGATCGGGATGCTGTTTACGGCACTCATGCATAGCAGTGCTGCCATGATCATCATCGGGATTGCATTCGTCAAATCGGACGTGTTATCCATTGATGCTGTATTGCCGCTTGTGCTCGGTGCCAACGTGGGTTCAACACTTCCCGTCATCATCTCTAGTCTGGCTTCAAGTTGGGAAGGACGGAAGCTTGCCTTTTTCAATTTCCTATTCAAGGGAACGGGAGTCATCCTGGCACTCGCTTGTTTACCATTACTGACCGATCTCGTCCCATTCTTACCGGGAAGTGCTGCCAGACAAGTCGCTAACTTCCATACATTGTTCAATATTGCGATTGCGGTCTTGTTTTTCCCGCTCATCCCATTCATTTACCGGCTGTTTACAAAACTGTTCCCACGTAAAGTGTCGGATGTGGCGTATGAAGTCAGATTGAACAACAGTCTATTGGAAGTGCCTGATGAAGCATTACACGGCAGCAAGAAAGAAATTGTCCGTTTGGCAACACATGTGCAAACAAATATGATTACGGAATTAAGACGATTTGTGAAAGGCGACCTCGATGCGGAAGCCATTTTCCAAGTGGAAGAAACGATCGATGCCTCCTACATCAAAATTCAAAAATATCTTTTGAAACTGGGGCAACAAGATCTCTCCGCATCCCAATCAACCGAAGAGGTTAAGCTGCTGAACATTTTAAATGATATCGAAAATATTGGGGATACGGTCGTCTCATTCATTAAAAAAGCTCGGAAAGTTAGCATGAAGAATATCATTTTAACAGAAAAGGACCATATTCAAATCGAAACCATGCTTGACCACATCGAGGAAACGTATCAAAGTTCATTGAAAGCATTTGAAGAAGGAGATCATCGTATCGCCCGGAAAACCATCCAATCCCAGTCGGTGGTGGATCAATTTGAAAAAGACGTGAAGTTCGAGCATTTCAACAGTCTGATCAACAAACAAGAACACAATCCAGATATCAGCGCTGTTTACCTGGATATCGTAAATGAGCTCATCCAAGTGCATCATTTATCGATGAACATATCACGGACAGTGCTGGGATTGATTTAAATCATTTGCAAAACAGAAGCAGCCGCAAAGATCACGAAATCCTTTGTGGCTGTTTTTTATCTGAACACAACGCCTCTTCAGTACATAAAAACATGTATAAATACCACACTATACAAAAAAGAGTGGGTTAAATTATTTTGTTATCATTTTTGGTTATGATATTATTGAGTAATGTAATTTAAACAGTATTTATTTTTGGGCTAGAAAAAGGAAGTTGGTATACAATGGCAAATACAAACACATTCGAATGGAAGAAATATGTCCCACTCTTCATCGTATTATTATCAGGTGCTTTCATCACCATTTTGAATCAGACACTTCTTGGGACTGCACTCCCGCCTATCATGCGTGACCTCGACCTAAGTGAGAGCACAGCGCAATGGCTGCAGTCTGTTTTTATGCTCGTAAACGGGATCATGATTCCAGTTACGGCATTTTTAATCGATAAATTTACAACACGAAAGTTATTTTTGACTGCAATGAGTCTTTTTGCCGCCGGTACATTTGTTGCTGCCATTTCACCAAACTTTTCATTTTTGATGGTAGGCAGGATTTTACAAGCATCCGGCGCTGGCATCATGATGCCACTTATGCAGACGATATTGTTTCTCCTTTTCCCTGTCAATAGAAGAGGAACCGCAATGGGACTATTTGGACTCGTCATTGCATTTGCGCCCGCTATCGGTCCAAGTCTATCCGGATGGCTTGTGGATCAATTCCCTTGGCGCAGTGTTTTCTATGTCATTCTGCCGATTGCAGTCCTGGACATTGCCGCCGCATACTTCCTGTTGAAAAACGTGACGGAACAAAAAAATCCAAGATTGGATATCTTATCGGTCATACTCTCGACGATTGGATTCGGTGGATTTCTATACGGATTCAGTTCTGCAGGTGATGCAGGTTGGGGCAGCGTTCAGGTTATCGCGCCAATCGTTGTCGGCGTCATTTCACTGATCATATTCATTACAAGACAGTTGAAATTGAAAGAACCTCTTCTCGAGTTCAGGGTCTTTAAACATGGCACATTTACTTTGGCTACTGCACTCGGAATGATCGTCTTTGCAGCGATGATCGGAACGAACGTCATTTTACCATTATATATGCAGAACATGATTGGGTTCACTGCACTCGAATCCGGACTTGTGTTATTGCCCGGGGCCATTATCATGGGGCTTTCCAACCCGATCACCGGCTATCTTTTCGACAAATTCGGTGGGAAGTGGCTCGCCAGGAGTGGTCTATTGTTGTTATCACTCACAACATTTGCATTTACAAGTCTTGATGAACATACGACGTTCACATATCTCGCAAGCATGAACGGGATCCGGATGATCTCAATTGCCATGGTCATGATGCCGATGACAACTTTAGCCTTGAACCAGTTGCCTAAAGACTTGATTCCACACGGTACGGCGATGAATAACACATTCCGTCAAGTATCCGGATCAATCGGTACAGCCGTCCTTGTCACAATCATGTCGACAGCAGCCAGACCAACGGAAGGTGTGAACGGCATTATCCACGGTGTGAATGTTTCCTTTATCATTGCAGCCGTTACAGCTATTGTCGGTTTCCTCCTTTCATTCAAACTGAGAGAAGATGTCAAACCGGGTGACCAAGCTATCACAAGAAGATAAGGAAAGAAACGTACGGATAGAAGTAAAGTATGGGACACACCCTTTAGTCGGTTCGCTTTTTTTGCTATTGTTATGTCATTTTTTACGTTGTTTTTTGTGCTCAAGTCGGTTTAATCGCAACCATGTCTGTCAGCTTTTTATAATGATGGCTTCCGTTGCGAACGTTGATACATATGGCTTCGGCCCCTTTCGCCACTCCAGTTGATATCATGTTCTTTGAAACATCACAACTCGGATCATCTTTTCCTAACGCGCTATTGCTTTGACGCGACAGCATATTCCTTCCGTTCACCGTTCGATGAAATCGCCAGTGCATTCAACTGGCCACCATAGGCACAGCCTCCATCAATGCCGATTTTTTTATCCCGGTAAAAAATATCATGCTTCCCATGCAAATCAATATTCGGTGTATGTCCATGTACGACGGTTTCATCTATCTGCAAGTCCGCATCAAGGAATGCCCTTCTGATCCAGACAAGGTCATGCTTGTTGGTATCCTTCCAGTCATCAAGTTCGGGATCGATTCCCGCATGCACAAATATGTAATTCTGATCCTCGACATAATAACGCAACCCACGCATGAATTGGATGATATCTTCATATTCCTCCACAAATTGATCATTCCACGCTTTCCATGTTCCCGCGTCCTCCGCGTTGATGTCAATATCTCCTAAAAACGATACAAGCGTGTCCAATCCACCATTAATACTCATACGATGTATCCCTTCTACAGGGTCATCAATCCAATCCAGGAAAAATTGATCGTGGTTCCCAAACAACGCGATTGCTCCGTCGTTTTCGACCAAATCCTTAACTTTATACATCACTTCTTTACTTTGCGGTCCCCGATCCATATAATCCCCAAGCAAATATAATTGATCCTTTTCGGGCTGATAATCAATTTTTGTCAGCAATTCTTGAAACTCATCAAAACAACCGTGTATATCACTGATAGCAAGTATTCGTTCCTTCAAACAAACGCCTCCTCAAACTGTACCGTAACATATCTTAATATTTATTCATTATATAAGATTTAACCCCAACATAACATTAAAACGAATTCATGTATTTTTGATATAGCTTGGATAGCTTTCAGGGCAGCGGGTTGGGGAGGGATGGGAAGGTAGGATGGATGGGGTGGTATATTTTACCAATTGTATAGCTTTTTCCGAATGGGTCCCGGTTTTGCTTGTACAAGTTCGACGATTTTGTTAGGAAACTAAAATGCGTCAAAAATTTTGCTGGGTCTGCCGATTTCTTTAACGAATAACCAATATGCGTCAAAGGATTTCACGGTTCTGCTGATTTCTTTAACGATTAACTAAAATGCGTCAACGAATTCACCGATCCGACCCATTTCTTTGACGATTAACCAATATGCGTCAAAGGATTTCACAGTTCTGCTGATTTCTTTGACGATTAACTAAAATGCGTCAACGAATTCACCGATCCGCTCCATTTCTTTGACGATTAGCTGAGGTCATCAACAACCCCACTCCACCACTCCGCTACTTTAACCATCAGGCGTCCTCGGTGCCGCACCTCGAGCGTATCCGAAAGCAACACAACAGGTAAGTCCCACCCCATACCCAGTCCAATCAGTTCCATCCCACCCAATCAATCCAATCCTAATCCAATCTACTCTATCTAACCCTATACAACCCGCCCCAACTCCAACCCTACTTTATCCCATATTACGCCTTCATTTTTTCTGGAAGCTCGTGTATGGTTTTGATTAACGTGTTGAGTTTACTTTCAATGCGGGATAACAGATAAAACGTTACCACAATCGGAAAACCAACATCCGTTATGAACGAGACTAAGGCTTCCATATTCAGCGCCTCCTTTCCGAATTAAAACCATCGTCATGGAAAAACGCCGGTCCAGCCACATTGACCGGTTCCGGCGTTTTCACCCATTATGAGGGTTTATCCTTTACGGGCGTTTCACCCATTACGCTAAATCAATTTCTTCAACAGTACGCTCAACAATACGAGCGGTTTTCTTTTCAACAAGCTCACCACCGGATGTTTCGAATGCATTCTGGGCGAGGATTTCATCCATTGCTTCCTTTACAGCTTCCGGATCGGCTGGCTCAACTGGGTTGTCAAGTGAATACGTGACTGTTTTTCCATCTTCATTGAGGAATTTCAACTCCAACTGCTTCATGTTTCCACCTCCTCTACTTATCTATTTTCAAACCGACTAGCCTTCCTGAATATCCGAACTGTCTGTCCGTTCGATCTTGTTCAGGTCACGCTCCTGCAAACCAACAAAAGCTTGTGCGATTGCATACAACTGATCTTCATCTGCATCTGTCTTTACGTTACGGAAGCTTTTGTTTTTGTAAATCGTCTTTCCATCCTCATCCATCCCGTCTATAAAGACAAGGCGCAATGTGGAAGAAACCAAATGTGCGACTGCCATGTTGTCCACCTCCTTTCACCCATACAATCGTTCACCAGAGGGAAAAAGGGGCATCCTTCAGCAAAAACATTTTAATTTTTTCTGCTCCAATAAGAAAAGCCATTTTTCGCGTTTATATATAACAGACCCCTGCCTTATTGGAATAAAATCTCTTATATAAAGAAACCCGTTAATATTATCAAAAAATTAATGACATTCTCTGTGGACACATTACCCACATTCAAGTATGATAAGAAAAGGGTATATTAAAAGAGTCAATGATATTCACTGAAAATACACATATATATCCATTTACGAACACATAGATTAGTAGTAGAATGACTACAGTGGCACGTTAACGTTAGGGGTTAAATACATGAGTAAAAAACTGGAAAATACCAGAGTCGAAAAATATACACATCGTAAAAAGAGAAATAAAAAAAGAATACTTCTATATATCCTTATCCCACTTCTGATTGTATTGTTGGGAGGCGGTGCTTTTGCCGCACATATTTATTCGACGGCCAAGCAAGCAGCCGGTAATTCATATGAAGATGTTGGTCGAAATGACGAAATTTCAGATTTACGTGATGCACAAGTGAATCCGGTAGAGGACAATGTTTCTGTATTGATCATGGGCGTCGATGACAGCGAAGAGCGAGAATTCGGAGGCAAAAGTCGTACCGATGCTTTGATGCTTGCCACTTTCAATAAAAAAGAACACGATGTGAAATTACTGAGCATCCCACGAGATACGTACGTATACATTCCGGAAACCGAGGGCTATGACAAAATTACGCACGCCCATTTTTACGGAGGTCCAAAGGCAACCATCGAAACCGTTGAGAAGTTCCTGAATATTCCAGTCGATTACTATACACGTGTGGACTTCAATGCGTTCATCGATGTTGTCGATATATTGAACGGCATTGACTATGATGTCCCATATGAAATCGAAGAAATGGACTCAAACGACAAAAAAGATGCCATTCATCTGATGCCTGGAGAACAGACATTAGATGGTGAGGGCGCTCTTGCACTTGCCCGAACCCGTAAATATGACAGTGATGTCGAACGTGGCAAGAGACAACAGGAGATCATCAAAAAAATCGCCGATAAAACAATCTCCGCATCGAACATTATGAAAATAGATGATCTTATTACGTCCGTCAGCGATAATGTTAAAACCAACCTGAAATTTGATGACATTAAAAGCTTCGTATCTTATGGCATCGATAAAAATGTATCCATTGAAACAGTCAACTTAGAAGGCGATGGTGCCAAAAGAGAAGACGGCATCTGGTACTACAACGTCGAACCAGAAAGCCGTGCCGATGTACAAAAAGAATTAAGAGAACATCTGAATCTGACCGATGATGAAGATTATGATCCATATGAAGGTGTCGTCCCTTACGACAATACATTTAATCCGGACGTATGGAAAAACGGTGAATATGACGAAGATGAACAGTATGATCAAGGCGAACAATACGATCCAAACCAAGAAGATGGTTGGAATGAAGAAAATCAAGAAGATCAATATGATCAAGGTGAGGAATACAACCAAGACAACGACAATAATCAAGGTGACGGAGAGTATAATGAAGGTGAACCATTTGATCAAAGCGGTGAGCATGAACAAGAGGAAGAATATGATCAAAGTGAAGAAGAATATAACCAGTAAGTAATCAATAGTCAAGGTCCTATATACACTACGTTCACCACGTTCGGTTCAATAAGCGCCCTTATAAAAACCAATCACCATCCATAGACTCAGGATGGTGATTGGTTTCTTTCATTGGAAAAAACGCCATAACATGGTTGGCACAAAAGCGTTTAATATGGCTTCTTATGCAGTCTGATAGCATGAAGCTCCAGAAAATAAAAGAAGAACCCGGCCCTTATGCAGTTTCGCGCCCCCAAGCACCAGAATACTAAAGAAGAACCCGTTCCTTATGCAGTTTCACACCCCGAAGCACCCGAAAATTAAAGAAGAACCCGCTCCTTTTCCAGTTTCACACCCTGGAGCACCGGAATACTAAAGAAGAACCCGTCCCTTATGCAGTTTCGCGCCTCAGAGCACCAGAATACTAAAGAAGAAACCGCTCCTTATGCAGTTTCACGCTTCGGAGCACCAGAATACTAAAGAAAAAGCCGATCCTTTTCCAGTTTCGCACCCTAGAGCACCAGAATACTAAAGAAGAAACCGCTCCTTATGCAGTTTCACGCCCCGAAGCACCAGAATACTAAAGAAGAAACCGCTCCTTTTCCAGTTTCGCACCCTAGAGCACCAGAATACTAAAGAAGAAACCAATCCCTATGCAGTTTCACACCCCGAAGCACCAGAATACTAAAGAAGAAACCGACCCTTTTCCAGTTTCACGCCTCGGAGCAGCAGAATATTAAAGAAGAACCCGATCCTTATGCAGTTTCACACCCCGAAGCACCAGAATACTAAAGAAGAAGCCGATTCTTCCAGTTTCGCTCCCCCCCAAACACCAGAATACTAAAGAAGAACCCGATCCTTATGCAGTTTCACGCTTCGGAGCACCAGAATACTAAAGAAGAACCATCTCCTTTTCCAGTTTCTGGCCTCGGAGCACCGGATAGTTAAAGAAGAAACCGGCCCTTATGCAGTTTCGCGCCCCCAAGCACCAGCATACTAAAGAAGAATCCGCTCCTTTTCCAGTTTCAGGCCCCGCCCCGGTGCCCCTCACCTATCTTTAGCTTTCTATTCCTTTGTTTGTTTTAATCGGATAAAATAGTTTATCAGCGAATGTCTTCAGAGTAGCATACGGGTTGCAAAAGTATTTGGTCGCTTTCGTAAACGTCGAACTTCCTAAAACATAGCTGACACATATCGTGACGATAAGGAAAAAGGCAATTTGCGAAAATGGATCCCATTCTTCCATAAATTCCGTCTGCCGCAATATGAATACAACAACAGGGTGGAATAAAAATATGGTTAAGGAGTGGTCGCCCCATTTGGTCAAAATATTTTCAGTGCTTGTCGTGATATTAAAGATCAAATAGATCAGCCAGAAAGCAATGAAATAATGAAAGGCTACTCTAATGGAATAACTGAAAAATCCCTCTGCATCCCCCATTATCTTAGGTACGCCGTGGCTTCCTCGGAACATCGATTCAGTACCGGGCACATTTTGGATATACAAAAACGTAAGGAACATCGTAACCACAAAGATTGTAATCGCAACATTTACATTCCCTATACTATGGTACATGCTTTGTACTGCCTTTTTATTCATGAAAAATCCCATGAAGAAAAATGGCATGAAAGAAAGGGTTCTTTGATAGCTGAGTGTATATGAAGAGAAATTATCATAAAACACATTAACGCCGTCAACGATGTCATCCGTATACCATCGGGAAATGAAGCTGATCAGACATAACACCAAAAATACAATCCATTTACCAGAAACCTGTAAATCGAATTTATTGATGATGAGCGCAACACCATACCAGAACCCTAAACTGACGATATACCACAAATGGAAATGCGGTTCACCGTATGTGAACTGTAGGTTCGGGTAATCACCGGTAAGGTGGAGAACCCAGTTAAAAAATGTCTGGAATATCAGATACAGCAAGACCAAGTTAACAATCTTGCTCACCCGCATCCGCTTCGCCAAAAAGCCACTCACAAATATAAAAAGTGGCATATGAAAAGCATAGATAAATCTAAATAATTCATTGTAATTATCTTTATAGATTTCGAGCAAGTGGCCAAAGACGACCAATATGATCAACAAGCCTTTAACATTACTGATTTTCAAATCTTTTTTGCTTGTCATTTCATATCACCACAAGCATTTTTTGTATCATGCACATTGTGTGTTTCTGGATCTGTTTGGCTCATGTTTTTCTGTCGTTGATCTACGTCTATTTTCTCCATCAGCTGCATTGTCACACCCCACTACCTCAAGTTATCTGGAAAGGTTATCCCCTATCCTTCACTCGTGATTCTGACCCAGATTAATAGTTATTATTCCCTAACTCATGCGAGTCAAATCAAAAAAGAAAAAAGTTCTTGGTAGCTTAACCGAGAACCTGTACATTTTTTATAAAAAACCAATGATACCAATGATTTTCCTACTACCATTATATACATCCAGCCGTTAAATTCATCCGCATTAACAAAAAAGTAATGGATTCTTAACCTCCTGAAACAAAAACGGCAATTTCAGGGAATCGAGCTCAGAACGACCAATAAAAAAAGCACTATCCCCAGCCAAAAAAGCGGGATATAGTGCTTATCAGAATGCTTCACTTCTATCAAGTCTATGAAAATGTCAACACACTGTCTACTTTCTCTTAAATATAATTAAAAATATGAACTTGATTGACTTCAGTATGCGTCGCCAACGAAAAGGCTGTTTTAACAGGCGATACAGCCATTCCAAATTCAACTTTATCCATTTATCAGGCGCCCGTTTAACTTCACCGGCAATCACGTCAAAACTACCTCCAACGCCCATGAATAAACCTTTAGAAAAAGAATCCTTATATGTCGTAATCCACTCTTCTTGTCTCGGAGAACCAAGCGCTACAAATATCAAATCGGGATTTGCATCCTTAACCGCTTCGACTATACTTTCATCATGATCAGGGAAATACCCATGATGATACCCTGCAATGGTTACATTGGGGTAATCCCTTTTTATATTATCGACCGTTTTCGTTATGACATCTTCAGCGGCACCAAGAAAATAACATGACAGTCCTTTCTCCTCTGCATAGCCCAATAGATCTAGCATTAAATCATACCCGGGTATGCGCTCCTCAATGGGGTTTCCCAAGTACTTGGATGCAAGAATGATCCCTGCACCATCTGGCACAATATAATCAGCCTCTTGAACGATCTGTCTAAATGATGCATCTTCCTTCGTCCTCATAACGATTTCAGGATTAGCCGTCACAATGAATGTTTTATCCGCGTTATCAATCTTAGGATATAGACAAGTATACAGAAAGTCTTTTTTACTGATATTTATAAAACCGATGTCCATAATCGGAACAATGTTTCTGTTACTCTCGATTGGCATATTGAACAACCTTCCAATTCTTCTCCTTTAAAAGAAAAACCACTCTTATTCAAACCCATGATCAACTTCTAGCTGGAGAGGTTTTATTTTCATACCCCTCTACATGAAAATCATTTATATAAAAAAGAAATGATACTTCCAGATTTTATACCCCTAATTATAAACTTTTAATCTCAAAATCAGGGAAATTAGCAAAAGAAGAAATTAATCTATTCTTAATGTAATCCATACCAAAACTCATTCATCATCCTTTTTAATCGATCGTTCAAACAACTCAATTCTTGATTTAGGTGGCGGTAAAATACCTTTCTCTTCTTCTTCATCTTCCAAGTCCTCATTTTCTAGACTTGGTATGATGACTTGATCAACCACATTTTCTGATGCTTTCCCAAGCGTATCATCAAAGAAGTATCTAACAAACGGCGGGATTTTCTCCATGTCAAAGTCACCTTCTTTAATGGTGTTGACCATTTCCGTCGTTGTCCGTATCAAAGGACCGGGTATAAAATCAAAGTAATCATAATAAAAGTCACGTTCTTCAATATATTGTTCAACATCAAAGGCAAAAAACAACATGGGCTTTTCCAACAATGAAAACTCAAAACAAACGGACGAATAATCGGTAATCAGTATGTCTGTTACAAGCAACAAGTCATTTATTTCACGATATTCGCTAAAATCGTAAAAGAAGTCGGTATACTTATAAGGAATATTTAATTTGTTCTTCACAAAAGGATGGATTTTAAATAAAAACACATATTCCTCATTCAATTCATTATATATCTTATCCAATTCAAGGTTCTCAAACGGATAATACGCTGAAGCCTGTCCATTCCCCCTGAATGTTGGTGCGAATAAAATAACCTTTTTGTCTTTTAAATATGGATATTTCGAATAAAGCGTGTCCCTGACATAGGATTTATATTCTTCGTCAAAGAAAACGTCTGACCTTGGGACACCAGTTGCATAAACCCGATCAAGCATAATCCCAAAGCCTTCCGCGTAATTTTCCCTTACACCTTCACTGCTTACTAAGGCTTTAGTATAATTCTTATGGTTCTTCGAATGAATGGATGGCCCTCCCGGTCTGCCAACACGACTGAATCCAAATGTCTTAAACGCCCCGGCAGCGTGCCACACTTGTATCAAGTCCGACTTTTTCCGTATTCTTAACGGATAGATCATCGGATAGAAATCATCCAACAAAATAATATTGGACGTGGCAAATTGAAACGCCATTCTTATTAAGTCGAAAACTGATTTTTTATTATCAATGCGATCATTAAAAGCAAACTTGATTTTCAAATCCATATTGCGTTTGTACAATTCTTCATAAACAAAATAGAGGTTCCCATTTAATTCAGAACGGCTATCGGACGCAAACACAATTTTCTTTTTGTTAATGGGTAAAAGACAAAATAGCATATAACATAATTTAAACAATCGTCTTTTCAAGGCTGCCACATAGCGATTTTCTCTTGTATCCTCATAATCAGGCATATCCTTGGGATCATAGGATTGCAGCAATGAATTTTTTAATTGCAACGTTTTACTGTACTTATTAAATGAAACAATCAAATTATATTTCAATATACGTTTTTTTGAAAAGTACTCCAGTTTTGTCGTAATGATATCACTTTTCATTAATCTGTTCACATTTGATATCGGGAGCATCTTTTCGTATTTTATGTTATCATTGGCGCTTGATAATTGTTCTAATTTAATATAAACATCATAGTGACCCGCACCCAACGGTTTGCCATTATTGATGGTGGATAGATCTATATTACCTGTATATCCAGCCAATGAATTCAATTCGTCTTCCGAAAACGCTGCGTCATCCGTGATTTCAGAAAGCAGGCAATTATCCAGAACACATTCTATCGTGTAATCTTCAAGGATTTCATCATCAGACGCCTCTTCATAATACGATTCATATTTTTCCCTCAGTTCTTTGATATCCACCTTCTGTATAATTACCAAAGTCTTTCTTATCCTATGTTCTATTTCGGTATTCAACCCATCGATAATAGCGTAACCCGCTATTTCCAGGTACGCTCCACTGATACCTAATTTAACAACATCGTCTTTGGATAAAACATCATTTGCTATCTCGGCATTTTTGTTATCAATAGAAGAAATATACATATTGCTCTCCCTTTTCTACTTCATGGTAAAGTGTTTCACTATTCTACTGGAAATATTCTCGGTATAGTCAAAGTTATAATCAATCATTCTTAATGTGTTGAAATATTCATTTTTAGTTCTGCTATTCAGCCACTCGATGAGCGCATTCTCATCTTTTAGGATAGCACCATCCGAAATATCATCGATTGTTGAATAGAATCCCCGATTCGTGCTATATTCTTCGTAATCGGGCACAAAGTGTGCTAAGGGCCGCTTCAACAAGGCATACTCAAATATAGCCGAAGAATAATCCGTCACAAATGCATCCGAAACAACCATCCATTCATTTATGGAATAGTCATCTGCTATTATAACATTGGAACAATCCCTTAATATACTCAAATCCTTTTTACTTGTATAAGGATGGGATTTAAAAATGATCAATATATCTTCATTCAAACGAGATATAACGTTTAACACATTTTGCGTGAACTCTGAAGTTGATTCACCATATTTTTTATTTGCTCGGTATGTTGGAGCAATAAGTATATTTATCGAATCATCTTTTCCCAAGATAGGATATGTCTCATAAACATTCTTTTTAAAGCATGCCTTCTTTTCCGTATCATTAAAAAAATCGATTCTTGGAAGTCCGTACGGAAATATATTTGCAGCGGACATATTAAATGCCTCAGCATAATTTTGAATGAACTTTTCAGCTGATACATACACATGTGTGTAATTCGAATGAACAGGTACACGCTTCAAATAGGAAGGGTCTGGGCCAAATTTTGTACCGACTGTACTGTACCCGAACTTCTTAAATGCCCCTGCTGCATGCCATAACTGTATAACTTTTAAATGAGCACTTGGCTTAATGAGATAGATCGGTAAATAATAGTCATCAATGATCAAATACCTGGTATTCGATAATGATATTATTTCTTTAAACATACTAAGATTCATTTTGTTATTTGCATGCACAAAATGAATCTTAGTATAAGGCAATTGTTTTTTAAGTTCTTCATAAACAAAAAGCAAATTTCCTTCAAGCTTACCTGCTCTTGATGTCACAAAGACAGCCTTCATATCATCTTTTGAAGTCATCATCCGACTGGTGATATACACTGCCCTTAAGATAAGTGAAAAAATTGTAATATAAACATTCTTGAGGAACCTAACAAAACCCATTCTAAATCATCCATCTCATGACTGTTTTCCCCCATGAGGTTGCTAGATCACCCTCAAAAGCTGAAGTAATATTATTTACTTTCCTGACATCATGAACTTCTCCAACAAGTGTACTTAAATAATCAACAACTTCCGGATGCTCAGCATAAATATCTATTGTGTTCTGAAAATCCGTTGCACCACTCCTGCTGCTTCCAAGAACCGTTAACCCTTTTTCCAGAACCATCCTTGTATTTACTTCGATCGGGTATTCGCTGACACCCAGCAAACAAATGGTCCCCTCGGGGTTAATGTGATCGATTATCTGGTCCACTGCATACTGGCTACCTTTCCCGCCAGCACATTCAACAGCATGGTCAATCGAAAGATCTTCTGGAATTTCACCGATTTTGATGGCTTCATCCACAAATGAAAAATGATTTAATTTATAATCTGTTTTCCCAAAAATAATGACTTTGCTTTCAGGATATAATTTTTTGAGGATAAGGCTGGATATAAATCCTAAATTACCATCTCCCCACACCCCAAACGTCTCTTTTCGAGTATGTGCTTTTTTCTCAAAGCGTGTCAATGAATGCACGGCAATGGTCACTAGCTCTGTGAAAGCTGCTACATCCATATCAATATCCTGTGGCAATTCCACAAGCCGATCATGTGTCAAGAAAACATAATCTTGCATAAAACCGTCATAGCCACTTGACCTGAACTTACTCGAACGCAAATAGTTTTCAGCGATATATGAATCCGTCTGTGTAGGTGTGTTCGGAACCATAACAACCTTGGTGCCTACTTTCAGCTTTTCGGTTGGATCGAACACAACCTCACCCACACCCTCATGGATAAGCGCCATAGGCAACTTTTTCTTCATCGCTTCTTCACCGCGTGTGCCTGTGTAATAGCGTTGGTCAGCCGCACAAATGGAAAGATGTGTAGGTCTGACTACGACTTCTTTATCATTTATTGTCTTGTCCTTATACGTCACTTCAAATTGTCTTGGTGAAACCAATCGATATACTTGGTTAATCATTTATCTAAACTCCCTTTAATTATCGCGTTTGCTACATTTAAGTCGTATGGAGTAGTGACTTTAATATTGAATACCTCACCTTGCACCAGTTTTACCTTTTCGCCTTTTATGGAAAAAATTTTGCAGGCATCTGTCAGGATCTGTTTTTCGTCTGATGTCAATTCATTATACAGCTGCCTCAATTTCTGCATATGAAAAGTCTGTGGCGTTTGACCTTGGAACATATTGTCCCTTCTCGGTATAGATGAAATAAATTCCTGATCTTCTGATTCCACAATGGTATCCACCGCACTAATCACCGTATCGACTGCGCTATGTTCCAAGCCTTGATCAATATTATCCTGAATGATTCGGTGTGTTAAAAAAGGACGTACAGCATCGTGTGTCACTAAAATATCATCTTCATTTATTGTTGAACCTTCCTCAACATAATCAATAATATTCATGATGGTTCCATTCCGGTCACTTCCACCAGAAATAACCTCGACTTTGGGAAGGTTTATTCTATACTTTTCCAATATA
This sequence comes from Virgibacillus sp., assembly GCA_035301285.1. Lineage (GTDB taxonomy): Bacteria > Bacillota > Bacilli > Bacillales > Amphibacillaceae > DATGUN01. The sequence goes on along the minus strand of DATGUN010000093.1, from coordinate 17,328 downwards.
TCTTTGGTATGATTGATCCATTCTTTAGGGGTTGCTATAATAATTTTTTCAAAGTTATTGTTTAAAATGAATTTTTCAACTGTATGCACGATTATCGGTTTATCATTTAATAATAGAAATTGTTTTGGCATCGGTACGTTTCCCATACGTGTACCTTTTCCACCTGCTAAAATTCCAGCATAAATCATATACTCACCTCTAGTTTCATCTTTGGTTTCTACACTACTATACCATAACTCACTGTCATATTGAACAAATCATCATTGCCATTTAATAGATGTAATATAAATGCAAACTATTTGCCTGGGTCCCTTCAAATTTGCCGAGACTTCAATTAAAGGCGTTATTTGTTGATATCAAATTGAAATACGTTTATATATGTTTAACACAAACGTAAAAGATGAAAAATGATTCGAATACAGATATATTCGAAAAGGGAGTCAAAAAACTTAGCAACGCAAATTGAATACTTTAAAAACAGAAAGAGTCTATCCTGAAGTAACAATCAGAATAGACTCTTTTTGCACGAGCTATAATATACGCCGGTATTAGTATTTACTGAATAAATTTGCCGTTTTCAAAGCTAATCTTACAGACTTTCTATTAAGTGTGCCAGTCGACTTTTTCAGCTTAGACTGCAACGTTTTGATCTGTTTATTTTTATTTTCTATCTTCATCTGATCTTTCGTGTTTTTTACCGGGTAATATTTTTCCCAACGATCAACCATTTCCTCCAAACTACATCCACTAACTGGGCACAATGGTTGTTGATGTTCTACCTTGGATATTGCATCATCAAAAGGGACGTTCGACGGATTTGGATTTTCTTTATAAATATGTTCCAAGTTATTTTTATCCAAGAAATCGATAAAATGATCGAAATTTGCTCCTTGCTTTTTCGTCGGTGATTGGAAATCACTTTTATCTACAACATCCATCAAGCGAGTATCCTTCGTAATCTCATTGGCCATAACATGTGTCAATCCATGGTATTCTGTCAATTCCCTCATGCGGGCATCTTTCGGAAATATGATACTTGGCGTTCCTGCAATCGTTGCTGTGATATTACCGTGCAACCGTGCTCCAAATGCCAAATCAGCCTTTGAAATAAAGTCCAACCAGGTTTTTGCATTTAAAAAGTAGCGTACTCGGTTATTCATATAAGCAGCATCTGACATTTTTGCTGGATAGTTTTTCTTACTTTCACCTACAGATGGCGAACCGACATATGTCATCACTAATTCCTTCATCCACTGGGGAATAAAATAGTGATTCGGAAACTCCTCCATACTTCTATCTATAAAGTCCAGAACGTTATTCGGTGATAATAAGGATGAATTGACACAAACCATAGAATCTTTTGTTATATTCGTCTTTCTAATATTTAATTCACGCCCAAAAGCGTACATAGAAGGACATCCTATAACTGTATGATCGACCCCTTCTTTAAAACCGAGACCAGACAAATACTTTGATGTGATTTCACCTCTTAAACCTAACATACTCGATTTTTCCAATACAGCACTGACAAATTCCCTTACATCATCATCAAATGAAAAACCTTCTTTTAGGTTCGGTTCAAATGGAGCCCTCAATCCTGCCCCAATAACGATAACTGGAATTTTAAGCTTTTTTATTAATTTTGTATAATTACGTAGCTGTGAAACAAATTGTTTTCTAAACGCATCAGCCAGTGGTATGATATAACAATCATAATTGGCGTTAATCTCCTCAGCATATTCAGGCCCGTTTTTATAATTGTCAGGCGTAATTGTTGTCTCTTCAGTCATCAATGTGCGAATGACACTATACTGATAAATTAAATTCCCTACATTGCCACCTATCGAATTATTTAATATCACTTCAGGTGCACTATACGTATCAAACGGTGACATACCAGCCCTTATAAGTATATTCCTCACAAAAAAACTCCCCCATACAATTTTTCATATTAAAACATGCCTAATAAGGGTGCTATACCAGGAAACCTTTGTACAGATATAGCATAAAGCACTAAATATCCCCATTTCACCTCCAATATATCTTTTTCATTACACTACATTAAGAGTATATGACAATCTGATAAAAGACAACACTTTGGTTTTATTCAGGAGCGATTAAAACGATGCATATCGTTTTTTATATTACAAAATCAGACATAAATACCCGACCAATATTTAAATACGATTACAATCACTCTTGTAGCTTGTACAGTTGCGTAAATTTATAATATACTAATGATGTGTCAAGGAGGTTCATTCCATACCACAAATAAATGTTAAACCGTTTAATAGCAAAGACGTGTTATATTTACTGGATTGGTAAACATGGAAATACGTTTTACTGGAATACTATTTAAGATGCCTTCACTTTATTTGATTTGAACATCACTTAAACAACACGAAACATATACCAAAAATTCTTTAGTGTGGCAAGGAGTGCGACATGATGAGTAACAAAGCGGATAAACAACCCGAAAAGTTAACGAGACCCTTTCATTTGGCAGCTCGCTATCTCGCCTTACAGTTATACACAAAACGAGACAGTGTACCTGGAATGTATCGGAATCTTTACAAATTAAAGTCCATCTATAAGAGAAAACCATCTTATTATTATCGTTTAGCAAAATTAGCCTATCGTCAAAAAAAATGGAAACAGGCATTAGACCATATCAATATCGCTATACATCTATCTGATGGGCATGCAAATAATGAATTTCAATTGTTCAAGGCTGATTGCTTCAGTCAAATCGGTGAAACGACCAAAGTCATTCAATATTTAAATGAATATTTATCAGAAACGCCAAAAGATGCAGAGATATGGAAGCGATTGGCGAATGAATATAACAAACAAAAACAATGGGACGATGCGGTTTACAGTTTTGAAGCCTATCTGAATTTAAAACCAGAGGATTCCAAAGCCCGTTTCCAATTAGCCGAATGTTATCGGAAGCTAGAGAAACACAAGGAAGCCTCAATAAATTATGGATACGCTGCTGAAAACCCCGATCAGAACGATAGCGAACAATCAGTTGCTATTTCATATTATATGGCGGGATTAATGCAACTAAAAGATAATGAGTCTGAAAAGGCTCGTCAAACATTTGACAAGGCCATAAATCACGATAATGAACGAAATAGTCAACGCTTCGGTATCGGTGTATTCCATGAACATTATAAGGAATGGGATGATGCGATAGAAGCATATAAGAGTCAATTAACACAAAATGATGAAGACGCTGAACTACATTATAAGTTAGCATCATTACTGGATAAAATGGACATAGCTAACGATGCCCTGAAGCATTATGAAAAAGCTCTGTCTTTAGACAAAGTCAATGCGGAATGGCATTATGCTTTGGCTAATTGCTACGAAAGATTTAAAAAATATAAAAAAGCGGCAGATTGGTATAATAGTGCCATTGCCCGACAACAAAAACACACACCTGAATGTTATCGGCGCCTTGGATTTGTACTCGAAAAGTTAGGGCATACAAATAAAGCTCTAACAGCTTACCAAGAGGCAAATTTATTTCGTCGCCCTGCGAATGTTGATAAAAAGCTTTTCGAAAAACATATTAACAACTCGACGACCCGTTATGCGATTAGCTATGAATACTATCAAATCGACGACAGGATGATCTTTTATGAGAGCATGGCCGGATCACGCCTCATGGATAATCCTCTCGCACTTTTTCAAAAGATATTTAAAGACGAAGCATTCAAAGACTATACGCATGTATGGTCCATAAAAAGTTTTGATATTATCCCTGCTGAATACCGGAATCACTCTAATATATTATTTGTGAAACGCGACACGGATTTATATAGGCGTTATTCGTCCAGTGCCAAATTTATAATTACAAATTCAAAACTATCTAAACATCTGACACGTAAACCGGAACAAAAATTACTGGATACATGGCACGGAACGGCTTTAAAAACGATAGGTGGTCATGATAAAGCCTCTCCGTTAGGGTTTAAAAATGCGAATAGGGTTTTCTTATCAACCACAAATATACTAACGCCAAATCCACATATGTCGAACACTCAACCGGATTGCTACCAGTTCAAACATGTTTATTCTGGACAAATGGCAGAAACAGGGTACCCTAGAATTGATTCGACTATCAATATTAGTTCCCAGGAACGTCATCAATTGGCCGAAGAACTGGGTGTTGATTTAAATAAACCAATTGTATTATATGCACCAACATGGCGTGGCACCTATTCGAATAATTTTTACGATGTGTCTCGGTTACAAAGAGATTTGAAAAAACTTTCCGAACAGGACTTCCAATTGATATTCCGTGGTCACCATCTGTCGGAGAAGCACATTAAAGGTAAACTTGACAACATCAAAGTGGTACCACCAAGCATAGATAGCAACAAACTTTTGGGTGTAGTCGATCTGCTTATCACGGATTACTCAAGTATTTTTTATGATTATCTGGTAACCGATAAACCCATTATTCATTACTTGTACGACCTAGAAGAATACACTAAAAATCGCGGGCTTTATTTTGGGGTGGATGAACTGCCGGGTGATATAGCTTATACGATTGATGATGTCATTCATTTCTGTCATTCAGATTTAAGGGCTGACTACAAGCCATCCAAAAAATATCAGTCTGCAAAACACCAATTTTGTCCACATGAAGACGGCCATGTTTCGGACAGAGTTATTGATTGGTTCATTCATGGTAAGACGGATCAGGTTAAGCTTGTAAATACGGGACAAAAACCCACCATTCTTGTTTACGGTGGTGATTTTACACCAGGCGACAAAACGGATACATTCCTTGAAAAGGTAGGCAATCTAGACTTTAAAAAGTACAATATCAGTGTTTTAATCCCTACAAATGTCGCTGGATCAGCCGAGAAATTAAAGCAATTTAAATTACTGCCTGACCAAGCGATGATTGTCCCTTACACGGACGGTATGATTATAACCCTTCAAGAGCGCAAAGCCATAGAACATTATAATCGATACAATGAATTTGTTGATGACGATATGAAGAAGGATTATGAAACAGCATTCACCCGTGAGGTAAGACGAATATTAGGGGATTCCAAATTCGCAAAGACCATTGATTATGCCAATGACTCCAAGTTTTGGCAAGGCTTTTTAAACAATGTCTCTATAGCGAAATCGAAATAACAATGATTTTAGAAACTAAACATGACTTTATGTCCAAACATTGAAAGACTAAGGCACTCTGTCAAAAATGTATCTCTGTTATAACATATACAGTATACAATCGATGGGGTGCCATTCTGATTGGATAGCATCAAACCTTTTATTTCTTACAGGAACATAAAATGGAATGGTAACCCCATTAGAGTTCATGAATCATCAATGCTGTGTGCATTAATTTGTTAATAAACACACATATACACCCTTAGTTAGGTTTATCACAACGAATTGTATATACGAATAAGAGGATCTCAACTAATGTACTCAAATTAACATTTACAATCGGAAAGGTGTGCTTTTTTTTCATGAGTGACAAAACATCTAATACAAAACCAAGCAAGATAAAAAGACTTTTCCAATTACCACAGCATTATGCTGCTCTTCAGTTATATAAAAAGAACGAAAATTTACCTGGGATGTACCGCCATCTAAAAAAACTATCTAGGATTTATAGGGATTCTCCTTCCTATCATCTCCGTCTATATGAACTGGCTTATCAACAAAAGTTATGGAAACAGGCATTGGGTCATGTCAATAAGGCCATCGAGAGAGCTGATAAAGAAACTGCCGTAACGTTTTATCAGTATAAAGCCGAATGTTTGATTAAATTGAATGAACCTTCGAAGGCTGCAATGTGCCTAAAAGTGCATCTATTGATTCATCCAGATGACGATGAAGCATGGTTGAAGCAGGCAACTGAATATTCCAAAGCCCGTCAATGGCAAGATGCCATCAATAGTTTTAAATCATACCTTCACTTACATCCTGACCATTCATTTGCACAATATCAGCTAGGAGAGTGTTATCGTCATATAAATGATATTGAATCTGCAAACATTGCCTATCAGCATGCTCTCAAGAACATCGATCATAAACTTAATAACCAAACGTTGGCGTGGATAAATTACAAGCAAGGTTTGATGCTACTTGATAAAGACGAAGCTTCAGCTACCGAGTCATTTAACCGAGCCATCAGGATGGACAAAGACCTAAACAGCAAACGTTGGGGAATAGGCATCTTCCATGAACAAAATAAAGAATGGACATATGCTATCGACGCCTACGAAAAGCAATTGAGCACCAACCACCAAGATGCAGAATTAAACTATAAAATAGCCACTTTGCTGAATCGAATCGAACAATCAAAAACGGCTATAAAGTATTATGAAAAAGCTTTGTCCCTGGATAGGGTACAATCAAAGTGGCATTTTGCTTTAGCGATTTGCTATGAAAAATTAGGAGACTACACAAATGCCGCAAAATGGTATAAGAGTGCCATCGTTCGACAGCAAAACCATTCACCTGGTAATTATAGACGTTTAGGTTTTGTCCTTGAAAAACTCGGAAAACCAAAAGAAGCATTGGAATCATACAATGAGGCCGAGCTGTTTCGCAGACTAAGTTTCGTCAACAAAAAGTTCCATGACAATCAGGTAAAAAAAGCAGAGGTACGTTATGCCATAAGTTATGAGCACTACCCGGTTGATGAGAAGATGATTTTTTATGAGAGTTTAGGCGGGGCCCGGATGATGGGTAATCCTTATGCTATTTTTGAACACATTTATGACAAAAGCGACTTCAAAGATTACACTCATGTCTGGGTCGTTAAGTCTTTTCAAGTTATCCCTGAGGAATTCAGGCATATGAACAATATGATTTTCGTCAAAAAAGGAACAGATGCCTATCTCAGGTATATAGCAACGGCCAAATATTTAATATGCAATTCATCCTTTGAAGATTTTGTCGTACGTAAACCTGAACAACTTTTCTTGCAGACAAGTCATGGTATATTCTATAAAACAGTTGGACGGGAAAGTATTAGAAGCCCACTAGGGGTAGCTGGGAGTACCCGTAATTTACTTCAAGCAACACATATCATTGTGCCGAACGAATATATGGCTCAAAAACAACCGAACGCATACTCCATTAAAGGAATAAATGGTGGCCAGATTGCCAAAATTGGCTATCCACGGATAGATGTCACCTTGAATGCATCAGAGGATACCAAAAATCAAATAAAAGCGAAATTACAACTTGATCCCGCTAAAAAGACTGTTCTTTATTTACCGACTTGGCGCGGAAGTACTAAAAAAAGTAATCGGTTCGATTCGGAAAAACTGGTTCAGGACCTAAAAAAGTTAGCTGAACTCGACGTCAATATTATCTTTCGGGGGCATACCATTACAAATAAATTATTGCGGGATGTAGACTTTCCCAAAAACGTAATAACGCCCCCACCGGAAATACAGACGAATGAATTACTAAGTATCGGTGACGTGCTTATCTCCGATTACTCAAGCGTCTTTTTCGATTTTATACCGACTGAGCGTCCTATCATGCATTATCTCTATGATTTAGAAGAGTACAAACAGGAACGTGGTTTAAATCTAACCGAAGATGAGCTCCCGGGTAAAGTTGTCAAAACCATAGACCAATTGGTTCAAGGGATATCCAATAGCCTTGACAATCATGAACCAAGTTCACATTACTTGGAAGCCAAAAAAAGATTTTGCCCATATGATGATGGAAATTCAAGCGCACGCGCTGTCAGATGGTTCTTTTACGGAGATGACGAAAATATAGAACGCGTCGATTTTAAAAAAGATTCCAAGTCGTATTTATATTTAGGCGGACTGTTAAGCGATCCATCCAGGATCGATGAAATGGTATCTGAAATCAATGAGCTTAAAGAAAATAAAAATACCGTATCCATCATGCTAAAAAGAAAATTGGCAGAAGATGAGGATAGATTTCCTAAGCTACAAAATCTAAATACAGATATAAACTTCTTGGCGCATGCAGGCAAAATGCCCGTAACTATCGAAGAAGCAAGGGCAATTGAATATCTTCAATCACATGGCGAGTTCACTGATAAAGAAATGGAATCCGCATATAAACACGCATTTGAACGCGAAGCCAGACGTTTATTCGGTGACAGCCAATTTGACGACGTATTTAATTATGAAACAGACTCCAATTACTGGAATGGTTTGCGTGATCAGATACAAACAAAGAAAGATAAAAAAAACCATACACGTTAAAATCACATGAATATACAACAAGCCTCTACCTTAGCATCATTAAGGTAGAGGCTTTACTTACCTTGAAAACATTTAAGCCATTGTCTTCAAAGTGGGATGGACGTTGGTTTCGTCATCTCTTCATTCACCGATCCTTTATACGCAATACCGTCAGTGCTGTTATCAGCAGTTGACCGGGTAACGAGCTGTTCTTGCATCATTTCATCGATTTGCTTCTCTCTTGTGACGAGTTGGGCCTTCCTTCCAAATATATCAAACGATTGATTGATTTGCTTCAATGCCTGATCCAATTTTCCTTGTGCAAGCAAATGATCAATCAACATCAATCTGAATTTAATTTGTTTTGGTTTTCGCTTGATGGCTGTCTCCAATGCCAGTGAAGTATCGGAATGGCCTCCAATCTCATCATGTAAATCTATTTTCACCTTGATCGCATGTACATCATCGGGCACCATCTCTAGAGAACGGTTGACTAGAATCTCCGACCACTTCAACTTGTTTCGTTTTAAACATTCCTTAGCAAGTAAGCGGAAATAAATCGATGATTTGCTTTTATGTTTTCGATTATACTTCGGTACCGCATCATTATTAATAAAGGAAATAATATAGTCTTTCAACATTTTCATATTAAGAAGATGTCTTGCCATCCCATGTCCCGCATATGGAATCTCTATGAAGCGACCATTCGGAAATGCTTTCTTGAATGCTCCGTTCACATATTTTGCGTCCATTTTGCTTTTCGGATCAAACACGATAATAGGTGAAATGGCTGGATTTTCGGATATGTCCACGTCATGGTTGAACGGTTCTTTCTCAATCACCTTTTTCTTGCCGTATTTCGGATGAGGTGAAATCCTTGGTGAGAGTGCCAAGATCCTGCAATTTAATTCTGATGTTAAATATAATGCAAGATAAGCCCCTAGGCTATACCCATAGGCAATTTTATCATCGTACCCACTTAATAACGTTTGGGTAGCGCTTTCGAAATCCGTTTTCGATAGATCTTGTTGATATGTGCCGCCCTTCCTCTTTCTCACGGCGATAATATCAAGTTTCTGCTCGTTTAATACCTTGAATCCGAACGGTGGCTTCTTAAGCACCTTATTGATGGAATCAAAGGTGACGATGACTTTACTTGATGCCCTTAATTGCTTATAAAAGTCAATCACTGTTTCACCATTATCAAAAAGTCTTATTTTTTGGTACCCTTTGTCGTCATTGTTAAGTTCTTCAGCATGCGCATCAATGGTTTGTTCTAATAGACGCTTCGCTGTTGCATGATCGCCGACCAGTTGTTTCATGACGGAAAGCATGATCGATTCATGATATGAACATTCCTTTTGAAAGTTTTCAATAAACTGTTCCAATCGTTTAACTGCTGTTTCCCAATTACTGGAGTCCATAGCCGCTTGATAATACATTTTATTCAGCTTGATATTGTCAGGATATTGCTCTACCCCTTTTTCAATCATCATATCCATAGCTGTGAAATCTTTTGCCTTTTCACAGGCAATGACTGCTTGTTCAAAGTCGGATATGGATCCTGTTTGGGGCTTACGGGTAAAATAAACATGCCAACATAGGACCGCTTTTTGCCAATCCTTCTTTTGGGCATGCACCTTCGCCAGAACTTTATTCAATTCTGGATTGCCGGGGTATTTTTCCAGCCCTTTTTGTATAAAAAGAACCGCTTCTCGATAATTTTTACACAACCGTTCCTTCTCGCCGAGATAGACATAACGATCCGGACCCCACTTGGTAAGCGAAATCATTTTGCGTTTGATTTTACTCCCCATATAATGTAATTTTTTTGTAATACGCATCATATCGTTGACCATGTTATGAGCACAACCCATTCATCTTTTAATATGAGTCATTTAAAATTCTATCATCCTATAACTGTTTCAACTTACTATATTACCATTTTCAGAACACTTTTGCACCATATAAAAAATTCGTATGATGACAAACATCACCTCATAAGAGGATGTTATATCCATTTACAGCTGAATGACATCAGAGATATTTTTTTACAAATGGCTAACTGCTCGCTGTTTCCGCAGTCATTATCCACAAATTTCTATTCACATCTGTGTTTGATGTTGATATACTATATACATAGGCTCATTCAAAAATCTATTTAAAATGCAATGATAAAAACAAGCGATCATCATAATAATTTTACACACAATTTTCATTTAGGTGTTATACCATTGTAAAAGTGGTATATTATAATGTATAAAGAACACGAATACAATGAACACAGGAGGCGACCATGATGAAAACAGTCATCACATACGGTACATTCGATTTAATTCATGCTGGTCACATCAACATACTACGTCGGGCTAAAGAGATGGGCGACCACTTAATCGTCGCTTTATCAACTGATGAGTTCAATGCCGGAAAACACAAGGAAGCCTATCATTCATATGAAAACAGGAAGCTGATACTGGAGGCCATCCGTTACGTCGATGAAGTCATCCCGGAAAACACATGGGGTCAGAAATCATCCGATGTGAAGGAATATGACGTTGACGTTTTCGTCATGGGTGATGATTGGGAAGGAAAATTCGACTTCTTGAAGGAAGATTGTGAAGTCGTGTACTTGCCTAGAACAGTGGGTATTTCTACAACAAAAATAAAAGAAGATCTTTTTAAGGTTAATAATGGTTAGAGAAGTTGCTATTTCTATCTATCTAGCACTTTTTCGACTTATTTTCACGATATGTAAAATGTTTCCCCAAAAGGAAAAGACCGTCTGTGTCTCTTCCTTTGGGGATAATATCCACTATTCTACACAATCTTTACGATCTATATCCGACCAAGACATCATCTATTTAAAAGATCGTTCATGCACTTATCCTTTTGACACATCTATCGGTACGGTCATTCCCTTCACAATGATGCATCCTATCGCCTATATTCGATCTATCTATCATTTAGCGACTGCCACTACGATTTTAACAGATAACTATTTTGGCTTTTTTGCAGCAGCGCCGTTTAAAAGCGGAACGTTATGCATCCAGTTGTGGCATGCGGTTGGTGCACTTAAGCAATTCGGGCTGAATGATCCTGCCATCGCAAAGCGGTCGGATAAAGCGATTGAACGGTTTAGACAGGTGTATGACACGTTTGATTATGTCATCGTCGGGTCTGAAAAGATGGGCACCATATTCAGGGAGAACTTTGGATTGTCACATGAGCGGTTGAGAAGGACGGGAATACCAAGGACGGATTTATTTTATGACGAGAATGCGATGAACCGGATGCGACAGGATATGATTAATCGTTATCCGGAAACCCGTGGCAAAAAGGTCATCCTATATGCGCCGACATTCAGAAGAAATGGCTCACAGACAAATGCCCTTGATACAGAGAAGCTCTATCAGGCTTTCGGGGATGATTACGTCCTGTTCATCAAGCAACATCCGTCTGTCCATCAACCCATCGAAAGTGAACATCCGGACTTTGTATATGACGTATCGGATTATCATGATATTAACCATTTGCTTCTTATTACAGATGTTCTCATATCCGATTATTCATCGGTGCCGTTTGAATTCGCTTTGCTTCATCGACCGATCATATTCTTCACTTATGATATTGAAGCGTATGATGAAAAACAGGGTGTTTCACATGCATTTGACGAACAGATGCCTGGCCCGATGGTTTATACGACGGACGAAGTCATTACAACGATCCAAAATCAAGACTTTCGGTTACACGATATCAATGATTTTGCCGATAAATGGAATGTATACTCCAAAGGTCAATCAAGCATGAATGTCGCTGAATTGATTGATAAACATGAACAGCCTGCACTATCCGAACAAGTTAATTAATTTTACTTTTTATCAGGAGACACGGCGATCAAAACAGTGTCTCTTTTTTTGTGTAAACTGCAACTTTTTATAAAGTCATCCGTCTATATAGTTAGCTCTTATGTCGGGAATCATTTTATCATTCTCATCCTTTTCTCAGTAACTTGCAATATTCTCTCATATCATTATAATCATATTTTAACGATTTCTTAATACACTAACATCACGAAACATAGTAGAATAGTAGTTGATTATTAAATAGAATGCCACTTAAACGGCTGTATAGTCGGTCGTATAATGCATATATTAACGTTAGATCTTAATACCTTGAAAATGATGATCATAACGAGCTTGTTACCCCTAAAAAAAGGAGAAATGATCATATGTCATACAATAACCCAAAAAACTACCCTCAGAACCGTCGGGTTGTCCGGAAAAGACGAAGGCTGAAAAAACGGGCCTATTTCATACTGATACCGCTCATTCTTTTATTGACGGTTGGAGGCTTTGCGACATACTTATATGTAAAGGCAGAATCGGCACTATCCGGTTCACATGTTGATGACGGTCGTGAGAAGTCTGATTTGAGAGATGACATTGTCGATCCCAAAGTCGATAACGTCTCCATCTTGCTGATGGGGGTCGATTCCAATGAAAAAAGAAGAGATAATAACCAAAGCCAACTGACCGATTCCTTAATGTTGGCGACATTGAACAAAAAAGACAAAAGTGTTAAATTACTCTCGATTCCACGTGATTCTTATGTGTACGTCCCTGAAGTCGACGAAATGACGAAAATAACCCATGCACATGGCTATGGCGGTCCTAGTGCAACCGTCGATACGGTTGAGAACCTACTGGACGTTCCTGTCGATTACTGGGTAAAAGTTAATTTCGATGCCTTTATCGAAGTTGTGGATGCACTGGATGGTATCGAGGCCGATGTTCCGTATGAGTTCTATGAGTCGGATTCAAATGATAAACGTGATGCCATTCATCTCCTGCCGGGTGAACAAGAACTGAACGGTGAGGAAGCACTGGCTCTGGCACGGACACGAAAACATGATAATGACATAGAACGTGGGAAACGCCAGCAGGAAATCATGAAGGCCGCAATGAAAAAAGCAACATCCATCGGTTCGGTGCTGAAAATCGATAACATCATCGACGCGGTCGGGAGTAATATGAAAACGAATATGACCTTTTCTGAAATGAAAAGCTTTATCTCATACGGATTGGGCGACGGCGGTGTAGACTTGGATTTCTATACATTGGAAGGTTACGATTATCAACCTGCAGGAACGTATTATTACCAACTTGATGAAGAAGATCTGGCAGAAAAAAGTAAAATGATGCGGAAGCAATTAGACTTGAGTGACACTGGAGCAGATACAGATCCTAACGGTGAAGACCACGATGACACTCAGAATACAGTCGAATAAGGAACATCCAAAAAGGGCTGCTTATCATTTAAGAGATAAGCAGCCTTTTCTATCTATACTCAATAGACCGGTCATTTATTTCATACGGTTTATTTTTTCTGCACCGAATACTCGGCGTATTCCATCCAGCAACGGTTTCCTGGCTGACATGGTAATCCCGGCAATCTCAGCAATGAGCTGAATGCCTAATATAACAATACCGAATATGACAAGCGATGCCAACAATGTCGCACTGTTAAAGATGATCGCCATACCACCGAAAAAGATGCTGAACCCATAAATGATCAAGACTGATGCCCGGTGCGAATATCCCATGTTCATCAGCTGATAGTGAATATGTTTCCGGTCCGGCGATGCGATACTTTGCTTATTGATCGCTCGGCGTATAATGGCGATGGCCGTATCGAAAACCGGTATCGCAATGACAATGACGGGGATGATGAAACTGAAAAAGGCAATATTCTTAAATAACCCGAGCATCGAAACAATCGCAATCGCATAGCCCAAAAACAGTGCTCCGGTATCACCCATGAAAATCTTCGACGGATAGAAATTGTGGAACAGAAAACCGACGCAACTTCCGACAAGAATGACACAGAGTGATACAACCAGGATGCGATAGTCCATCACTGCCATGACCAGGATACTCGTTATCGCTATAGCCGAAACGCCCGCAGCAAGCCCGTCCAACCCATCTATAAAATTAATGACATTGGATGCCGCTACAATCCACAAGATCGTCAATATAATCCCTATATTTCCTAAATGAACTGTCCCAGCAAAAGGCAGTGTCAACTTATCAATGACAAGTCCAGACGATACAACGACAACCGCAGCTGTTATTTGTCCAGCCAACTTATACAGCGGTCGCAACTCGAATATATCATCCAGCATGCCTGTGATGACCATGATGCATGCGCCGATAATGATGGCATTCATGTGTGCATGCATCGGTTGCAGATAGATAAAGCCAGCAGCAACCCCAATGAAAATGGATAAGCCACCCATACTCGCTTTATTGCATGTATGCATTTTACGTTGCCCATCCGGCACGTCAACCGCTCCGAACATATAGGCTACCTTTTTCACAAGTGGCGTCACACACAAAGCTGTCACCGTCGATATGAAAAAAGCAATCACCAATTCCGTTACATTCCACATGTCATTCACCCGTCCCGATTACTACTCTATTATATATTCTAGCATAATATGTCGATAATGGTAGTTTTATTGTGTTTACCACTAAAAGAAATATAAAAACACGTATCATTCATAATTGGGGATATCTAAATATAACGTATACCCATCCAACTGTTCATAGATGTCATACAAGGAATCCAACTGTTTCACGGCCCATGCGACGTCTTTGTCGGATGGATCGGCCGCTTTTTTGTACACTGCCATGTATTCTGGATTCCAACGCATTTTATAAAATGTGTCCAATCCATTTGAAATATGTTTATCTTTTAATAGTAATGCGCCCTCTACAATCGCCCGATCGATTGTATACCATTTTTCGACAGTGGCTTTGTGGGCGTAAGACTCCAGTGATTTTTCAGTCCCTTCACTTAACCCATATACATTATAAACCTTTTGTCTTATAGACGGATGACTCTCTTGTTCCGTTACACGTTTATCATAAATAATCTGGCCATCATCATCGAGTGACACTCCCTTGACGAGTGGAGATGCCCCGTCATCCGTTGCCTGCAATGCCTTGGAAATCAAGAAAACTTCATTGATTCCATACTCTTTCCCGGCATCGATAAATTGTTGACCCTTACCCGCCAACGCGCCTTTATCTTTCAAAAAATGATCTAAAGTCGATACATTGGCTACCTCAGGCAGTGTCAAATTCAAAAATTGGAGTCTATCTTTCTTTGATTTTAATAGATTCGACGGATTCAAGTACCATTCCATCTCTTCACGTGTTGCACTTCTCTTGCCACAATCATCAATGACAACAGGTTCATCATCCATTTGCATATCCAAGGCCTCATCGATGGAAATACTATATTGCCGGTTGATAATGCGTTCTTTATACGTGAGAGCTTCCCTGATCATTTCCAACGTATCATCATCTGCAATCCCGCTTATAGGGAGTTGGTAGGTCTTTTGGAACTGCTTCACCTTTTTTTCCACGACAACGTCAAATGTATCTCCCCATTTAAACGGACCATATCCAAGTTCGGTTAAATCTTCCTTCAATGTCTGAACAGATGCATGGCTTTTACCGTTCCTGAGCGGGCTCATCCATAACGCCATCATTTTATCAAACGTTTGATTATCCATGTCGCCTGTCACATTCAACTGGTAATGTGTTTGGAATTGCTCGATTTTTTTAACAGCAAAGGGGCCTAACTTTTTCGATTCGGTTATTTTCCCGAAACCTAAGCGGTTTAGCTTTTTCTTTAATTCACGTATGGCCCTATGCTCACGCTTCGGTGTATTCACAATCAGGAAAAAGACTTCCCTGATTTTTTCCTCAGTTGCTTTATCGATCATGCCATTGACTGGGTAGTTGTATGCTTTTTGAAATTCTTTCACTTTCGTCCGTGTCCGCTTACCATATTTATCAGTCAGTGTAATCGGTCCGAATCCAAGCATATTCAATATTTCCTTCAAGGCGACCATATCATGGTGCCTGTTTCCCAACTGCATCGGCGTCGTTTCGATTTCTATGATTTTACCTAACGTTTCGGCAGTCATGGACTCTGTTATCGATAAACGGTAAAACAATTGAAATTCATTTACCCGTTTCATGGTATGAGAGCCCATATTTCCTGTTACTGTAATACCTGCAAACCCGAGACGATTCAAGCTTCTTTTTAACGTCTTGATACTTTCGGGATATAAATTAGGTTGATCAAGGGTGGACTCGAATGTTTTTCTGATTTCGCCAGCTGTTTGTTTATCGATTTCTTTTGTGACCGGGAGCCCCTGTTTTTGTTGGAATGCTGTTGTATAATCTTCCTTATGTTCATGGAAATGTTTTGGACTGAACGTGTTCACATTACTGATCCAGAGCAGTTTGAGTTCAGTCGTATCTAACAGATCATGGTACGGCTCTCCTACCGTTACATGCATGTCTGATTTCTTTTCGGATTGCCTCACGTCTATATTCTGCGTACTTGTCTTATCTGCCATAAGCATCACTTCCTATATGTCAATATGTTTTATGTGTTTAGATAACCAATCGTTCCAAAAATCGGATAAATAACAATGTACTTACATGCTGCCTGTTTCATATTACAGAAAGTCTATGAAATATTTCCTGAAATGCATATGCAAAACCGAACCAATGACAAATAATATCAATGTGAGCGTCCAGAAATATAGCGTTGTTCCTGATTCCGTTATGAAGTACCATTCAACACCGAAGTAACTTGCCCTGTACCCCTCTATCAAATATGTTAATGGATTTAGTTTTACAATGGCTGTGATGACCGCCGTCGCCACTGTTCCATCATCTTTCACTTCAGTGACGTCCCATAAAATCGGTGATATATAGATACCTATTCGCATCGTGGACGTCAACAGTTTATAAATATCCCGAACAAGCGTCGATAAAGTCGAAAAAATCAACACAAATGAAAAGGTAAAAAAATAGGTTGCAATCATGAAATAAGGCATCTGCAAATAATAGATATTAATCGGATACCCGGCAAATTGCAATATCACGATGATTATACCGACCATGACAACGTGAACCATAAACTTTGAAAAGATCGTATAATTCGGAAGTATACTCATGGGAAAATTCATCTTCGAAACGACACGCAACTTTGAAAAAATGGCTTTGGCCCCGCTTGAGGCTGACTTACT
>DATGUN010000092.1:0-17025 GCA_035301285.1 Virgibacillus sp. | reverse complement strand
ACTTTGAAAGATTTTCGATTGAACGATGTGCGCGAATCGGCATGATCTTCTCGAATGGAATGTTAATGAGATGCAAATACGATTTAACGTTAAATAAAGCTTTGGTTGGAACGTTAATGAGGTAGAATTCTGATTTAAAGTTAAATACGACCGTAATTGGAGCGCTAATTAGGTACAAATGAGATTTAAAGTTAAATAAGACCGTAATTGGAGCACTAATTAGGTACAAAAGTGATTTAAAGTTAAATAAAGTCCGAAATGGATCGCTAATTAGGTACAAATGAGATTTAAAGTTAAATACGGCCCGAAATGGATCGCTAATTAGGTACAAATGAGATTTAAAGTTAAATAAAGCCCGAAATGGATCGCTAATTAGGTACAAATGAGATTTAAAGTTAAATAAGGCCTGAAATGGAGCACTAATTAGGTACAAATGAGATTTAAAGTTAAATAAAGCCCGAAACGGAGCACTAATTAGGTACAAATGTGATTTAAAGTTAAATAAGGCCCGAAATGGATCGCTAATTAGGTACAACTCAAATTTAAAGTTAAATAAAGTCCAAAACGGAGCACTAATTAGGTTAAATCTAATTACTGTCGGAAAAGGGCAGTTGTAAATCAAACAGTGTAGGTCATTGCTGAAGAATTAGTCGATAATCAAGTCAAATCCCATTTCAAGATGAGGTCACAATGGCCTCCGAACCTGAAGCCAAGATGAGGTCACGCCGGCCTCCGAATCCAGAAGCCAAGATGAGATCACAACGGCCTCCGAATCCAGAAGCCAAGATGAGGTCACACCGGCCTCCGAATCCTAAAGCCAAGATGAAGTCACATCGGCAGCCATATCCTAAAGCCAACGAAAGTCACATGGAGAGAGGGAATTCTCCTTTGACAAGTTGTAGAAAGGACATCACTACATGCATCCACTCGTCGAAAAAATTGCCAATCAAGATATTCGTGCACTAGCTCGGGGGATTACAACCATTGAGAATGATACCCCTGAAAAGCTGGAAATGCTGCGTGATGTTTTTTCACTAGATCGCCATGCGCATTACATTGGCATAACGGGCTCACCTGGGGCAGGGAAAAGTTCACTTGTCAATCGGCTGATCACAACCATCAGGAAGGAAGGGAAGACGGTAGCGGTCATTGCTGTCGATCCGACAAGTCCTTTCAGCGGGGGTGCTCTTCTGGGGGATCGGATTCGGATGAATGAGCATTTCACTGATGATGGCGTGTTTATCCGCAGCATGGCGACGCGCGGGAGTCTTGGCGGTCTGGCACGGGCGACAAAAGATTCCATCAGGTTATGTGATGCGTTTGGATTTGATTGTATCATCGTTGAAACAGTCGGCGTCGGTCAATCAGAACTTGATATCATGAAAATTGCCGATACGACAGCAGTGGTACTTACACCAAACAGTGGTGATGTCTTGCAGATTTTCAAGGCCGGCATTATGGAAATAGCGGATTTATTCGTCATTAATAAAGCGGATCTGCCTGGGTTCGGGAAATTAAAGGCGCTTGTGAAAGAGCTCGTGATGATGCTTCCTGAAAATGAAGCGGACAAAGCTATCATAAAAACGATTGCCACCGATGATAAAGGAATCGATAAGCTATGGGAACATTTGAAAGCGCACCATACCATGCTCGAGCAATCAACTGAAGGCGCAGCACGCAAGCAAGATCAAAAAACGTTGGAAGTATATGAACTTATCCGCGAAGAAATTTGGCGCGATGTCAGGCACTTTATCGATACGACCAACGAGTGGCAAATCAAAGCAGATAGCGATCCCTATCAACTTGCTCTGGATTGGTATACAAGATGGAAACAGGAAGGGGTGAAACCGGAATGAATGAAAACCAAGTTGTCACAAATGTAAAAGATAAAGCATTGATTGAAAAAAGACGGAATCAAATGATTAAAGGGGCCATCCAACTTTTTAAGCAAAAAGGCTTCCATAAAACGACAACACGCGAGATCGCCAAAGAATCCGGTTTCAGCATCGGTACCCTGTACGAATACATCCGGACGAAGGAAGATGTGTTGTTCCTTGTCTGTGATGCCATTTATGAACAAGTTCGCTCACGACTGGAAAAAGTCATTGATCTGGAATGTGCATCATTGGAAAGTTTGGGAACAGTGATGGAATCCTATTTTCAATTGATGGATGAAATGCAAGATGAAGTGGTTGTCATGTATCAGGAAGTAAAGTCTCTCAAAAATGATACAAAAGAATATGTGCTGGAAAAAGAGCGTGACATGGTGGAACTTTTGAAACAGGTCATCGTCACTTGTCTGCCCTATAAAATAATGGATAAAGATGCAATGCTTTTGGCGAATAACATTTTTGTCCAAGGGCAAATGTGGGGGTTTAGACGCTGGATGCTGCAAAAGGAATTCACCTTGAAAGAATACAGTGAACGACAGATCAAGTTTCTGACACAAGCCGTGAAAGAACAACAGACATCTACATCCTGATCGTGTCGATTCCGAAGAACTAAAAAGGTGGCCGTCTGCGGTTAAGTCAATAAGGACTTAAACGACATAACCGGTCATGAAAAGGACATTTGAATGATAACGCTTTAAAAACGCCTAACAGCGATTAAAGAATTTAAAATGGAGGTATAAACATGCAACAAGTAGACGTTTATCATCCGAAACACGCTATTCGCTTTGTCAGTGCATCAAGCTTGTTTGATGGACATGATGCATCCATCAATATCATGCGCCGCATTTTACAATCGACGGGTGCGGAAGTGATTCATTTGGGGCATAATCGCTCGGTTGAAGAAGTGGTCCATGCTGCGATTCAAGAGGATGCACAAGGGATTGCCATTTCCTCTTATCAAGGCGGGCATGTGGAATATTTTAAGTATATGGTGGATCTTTTGAAAGAACAAGGTGCTGATCATATCAAAGTATTCGGTGGTGGTGGCGGAACGATTTTACCACGGGAAATCAAGGAACTGCATGATTATGGTGTCGCATGGATATTTTCACCAGAAGATGGCCGGAAGTATGGTTTGCAAGGAATGATCAATAAAATCATGGAAGCCGCGGACTTTTTGCCGCCCGTCGATTTGAAGAAAGATACGGAGAAACTGTATCAGGGCGACCGGCAGGCGATGGCTCGTCTGGTGACATATGTAGAAAATAATGAAGTCGATGACGATGAGAAAAAGAAACTGCTTGATGAGTTGCAAAAAAGGAATACGGATACCCCCGTGCTTGGGATGACCGGGACAGGGGGCGCCGGGAAAAGTTCACTTACCGATGAATTGATTCGCCGTTTCATGAACGAGATTCCAGATAAAAAAGTGGCGATCATCTCGATTGATCCGACGAAACGGAAAACGGGTGGGGCATTTCTCGGGGATCGGATCCGCATGAACGCGATATTCACAGATCGTGTCTTTATGCGCTCGCTCGCTACTAGAGATTCACGGGACGAATTATCAAAATCGATCGATGATGTGATCAAAGTGGTGCAGGCATCAGGATATGATTTCATCATTGTTGAAACGAGTGGTATCGGCCAAGGGAACGCAGCTGTAACCGACATAACCGATTTGTCCATGTATGTCATGACGTCTGAATTCGGTGCCCCGTCGCAACTCGAGAAAATCGACATGATTGATTATGCTGATTTCATTGTCATCAACAAATTTGAACAAAAAGGGTCTGAAGACGCACTCAATCAAGTGCGTAAACAATATGAGCGAAGTCACTTGCTCTTTGGCGGCAATAAAGAAGCGTATCCTGTTTTTGGGACGATTGCCAGCCAGTTCAATGATGCCGGTACAAATGCGTTGTTTGCTTCCATTGTCGATACGATGAATGAGCGTTATGGATGGGATATCGACATTGACTTTGATAGACATACCATCGCACAGAAACAAAACATGATCATCACCAATGAACGCCGCCATTATTTAAGGGAAATCAGTACGTATATCCGAAATTATCACGAGAAGACGGAAAAACAGAGTGACACTGCGCGGAAACTTTATCAACTTATCGGGACAAAACATATCGTTGATGATGAAAATGCGGCTGGAGCGATTGAGAATGCGATCGAAACACATGAGAGTGAACTTGATGCCCATTCGAAACAATTATTGGATAGCTGGGATGACACAAAAGAAAAATATGCTCAGGAAACCATGACTTTTCCAATCCGGAATAAAGATATTGAAATGGATATTGTCACGGAATCGATTTCTGGCTTGAAGATTCCCAAAGTCGCTTTTCCGAAGTTTGTGGACTGGGGCGAACGGCTGAGGTGGTTGATGAAAGAAAATGTTCCCGGATCATTTCCGTTTACAGCGGGTGTATTTCCATTTAAGCGAAAAGGGGAAGATCCGACCCGTCAATTTGCGGGGGAAGGGACACCTGAACGGACGAATCGTCGTTTTCATTATCTGTCCGAAGATTCGGAGGCCAAGCGTTTGTCGACGGCATTCGATTCGGTGACATTGTATGGAGAAGACCCCGATAAACGCCCGGATATCTACGGAAAAGTGGGCGAAAGCGGTGTTAATATCTGTACGTTGGAAGATATGAAAAAGCTTTATGATGGTTTTGACTTGATTGATCCGAAAACATCCGTTTCCATGACGATCAATGGACCGGCGCCGATCATTCTGGCCATGTTTTTTAATACAGCGATCGACCAGCAAGTGGATCGATTCGAAGCGGAAAATGGACGCACACCTACCGATGAAGAATATGAATCCCTTAAGAATGAAACGCTCAATGTTGTCCGGGGAACGGTCCAGGCGGATATTTTAAAAGAAGACCAAGGGCAGAATACATGTATCTTTTCAACCGAGTTTGCACTCCGGATGATGGGAGATATCCAGCAGTATTTCATCGACAAGAATGTCCGGAATTATTATTCGGTATCGATTTCTGGTTACCATATCGCTGAAGCGGGTGCCAATCCGATAACACAACTTGCTTTTACACTCGCAAACGGGTTCACATATGTCGAGTATTATTTAAGCCGTGGAATGGATGTCAATAAATTTGCGCCAAATCTATCATTCTTCTTTTCCAATGGACTGGACCCGGAATATACGGTGATTGGTCGTGTAGCAAGGCGGATATGGGCTGTGACAATGCGCGACAAATACGGGGCAGACGTTCGCAGTCAAAAACTGAAATACCATGTGCAAACATCCGGACGGTCCTTACATGCCCAAGAAATTGACTTTAATGATATCCGTACGACATTACAAGCATTGCTGGCGATACAAGATAATTGTAATTCGCTGCATACGAATTCTTATGATGAAGCAATCACAACACCAACCGAAGAATCAGTCAGAAGGGCAATGGCCATCCAGCTGATCATCAATAAAGAATTCGGATTGACGAAGACGGAAAATGCCATCCAAGGGTCGTTTATCGTTGAGGAACTGACAGACCTTGTCGAGGAAGCGGTTCTTCAGGAATTTGAAAACATGAATGACCGTGGTGGTGTACTGGGAGCGATGGAACGTCAATACCAGCGCGGTAAAATCCAGGAGGAATCCCTTTATTATGAAGGGCAGAAACATTCTGGTAAACTTCCGATCATCGGTGTCAATACTTTTTTGAATCCGAATCCAATGTCGGATGAAGAAATTGACTCGATGGAACTGGCACGTGCATCACAAGAGGAAAAAGAACATCAGTTAAACGAACTGCATGCCTTCCAGGAAAAACATGCCGATCAAACGAAAGATGCACTGGATCGCTTGAAAAAAACAGCCGCTTCCGGTGGGAATATTTTTGTGGAACTGATGGAAACGGTCAAAGTGGCAAGTTTAGGTCAAATTACGAATGCGTTATATGAAGTCGGTGGACAATATCGCCGAAACATGTAATATCCAGATCGATTCAGTCTCAGCATGAAAATTAACGGCAATGTCGGCATGATATATGAACCGTCAAGCCCAAAAACGTTCAATAATGCGAATTTATCGCCAAAAACGCGCACTTAATATGAATGCAAAAAAGTTGTTAAAAGGGCAAATGGGTCTTTTGCAGCTTTTTTGTATGTTTTCCTAGCATATTTTGATAATATTTGTTTATAATGTAGGGTACGGTTTATGAGGGGAACACATTGTAGACCGTTTATCAAAGGTAAAAAGGGAGTGCAGTGCCGTGAGCTTGAAAAACTATAGCCACGAGGACATAAAGAAAATGTCAATGATTGAGATTTCGAACCTTGTATTATCGGACAAGAAAGAGACGATTCCATTCAAGGAATTATTCGATGAAATAGCATCATTAAAAGAATTTACAGATGATCAGAAAACAGATTATATCGCCCAGTTCTACACAGACATAAATATTGACGGACGATTTGTCAATACAGGTTCAAATCATTGGGGGCTTAAACGGTGGTATCCGGTTAAAGAAGTGATCAAGGAAACACAACCGACCCCGAAGCAAAAAACAAAAAAGAAGGCCGCCAAAAAACAAAAACCTGAATCGATAGAGGAAGATGAAACCGAAGAAAATCTTGACAGTCTAGAAGAATTGACGGGTGACTTTTCCAGCTTGGATGGCAAGGACGATGTTGACGAAGACGTGGAAGAGTTTGATGTCTTTGCCGATGAGCTCGATGAAATCGATGAAGGTTTCGATGATGAAGAAGATGAGGATGAATACGAAGAAGAAGAAGAAGAGATCAAGTGAAAAACATAAGGTAAATGTATTATTTCATGAACATCTTTTTCTCTTCTGTCCGTGTTCTGTCAACAGCCATCTCTCTTTTATGAAACAATCATGTGAGATTGACTTGATTTTTCAAGACGGGTGGAGTACAATTTTTACTGGGCACTATAAATTCCGAAATGATAAGCGTTTCCCCGATGTGAACGGGGGAGCGCTTTTGTTTATAAATAGGCATAAGATGACGGGTGTAGCATGATTGCTTAGCAAATGGCAATGGATACACCTAACAAGGAGAGATGTATTGTGACAAAGTATATTTTTGTAACCGGTGGTGTTGTTTCTTCATTGGGAAAAGGAATTACGGCAGCATCACTTGGAAGGCTCTTGAAAAACCGTGGGTTGAAGGTGACATTGCAGAAGTTTGATCCGTATATCAATGTGGATCCCGGGACAATGAGCCCTTATCAACATGGTGAGGTTTTCGTGACAGAGGACGGGGCTGAGACAGACCTCGATTTGGGACACTATGAACGCTTTATCGATATCAATTTGAATAAATACAGCAATATTACGACAGGAAAGGTATATTCAAGTGTCATCAAAAAAGAACGGCAAGGCGACTATGACGGTGCGACTGTCCAAGTCATCCCACATATTACAAATGAGATCAAAGAACAGGTTTTCCGTGCCGGTGAAGCGACAAAAGCGGATGTGGTCATTACAGAGATAGGGGGTACGGTAGGGGATATCGAATCGTTGCCGTTCCTTGAAGCTATACGCCAAATCAAAAGTGATATCGGCAGAGACCAGGCGATGTATATCCATTGTACGCTTGTTCCATATATTAAGGCTGCGGGTGAGATGAAGACAAAACCGACCCAGCACAGTGTGAAAGAATTACGCTCACTGGGCATCCAGCCAGATGCGATTGTACTGAGGACAGAGCTACCGATCAGCAAAGAGATGAAAGAAAAAATTGCGTTATTTTGTGATATCAATGAGGATGCCGTGATTGAAATGCGTGATGCCGATACATTGTATCAAGTTCCGATTGCATTGAGGGAGCAGCATTTGGATCAGATCGCCTGTGATCACTTCGGACTCGAACCGGAAGAGGCCCAGATGACTGAATGGAATGAATTGGTGGAGAAAGTACGCCATTTAAAAGGGACAGTCAATATCGGTCTGGTTGGAAAATACGTTGAACTCCCCGATGCGTACCTATCGGCTGTGGAAGCCCTGAAACATGCTGGATTTGTTTATGATACCGATGTTAACGTCCACTGGATCAACTCAGAAGAATTGACTGAGGAAAAAATCAAAAAAGAACTGTCGCATGTTGATGGAATCGTCGTCCCAAGTGGGTTTGGCAGTCGAGGGATAGATGGAAAGATCGAGGCCATCCGTTATGCACGCGAAAATAAGGTGCCGTTTTTGGGAATCGGCTTGGGGATGCATCTAGCGGCTGTCGAATTTGCTCGGAACGTTTTAGGGTTAGAGGGTGCTCATTCGACTGAGATCAATCCGAACACAGCCAGTCCTGTCATCGATCTACTATATAATCAAGCGGATGGGGATAAAGATGAGTCGCTTCGGCTTGGTTCATATCCGTGTGAGTTAGAACCAGATACGTTGGCTCATACCGCTTATCATGGGGAAGTTCACATCAATGAACGTCATCGTCATCATTATGAATTCAATCGGGATTACGAGAAGGCATTTACCGAAGCGGGAATGGTGTTCTCGGGAAAAAGTCCTGACGGTCAATTGATGGAAATACTGGAGTTGAAAGACCATCCTTGGTTTGTGGCATGCCAGTTCCATCCTGAATTCAAGTCACGTCCGACCAATGCCCAACCACTTATAAAAGGGTTTATCGGGGCATCAGTAGACTTTAATTCAGTTGTAAGTGAGAAGACAACGGTAAAATAGTTTTGATATAAAGGAAACATCGCATAGTCTTTTTCCAGGAATGAAAAGGGCACTTTGTGTCGATGTTTCTTTTTTGGCATTTCACGCAACAAATGATCATTTTAAGGAAAGATTTCATTTTTTCCCTGACTGCGTTTTATATAATTTTTAACAAAATTAAACCCATTTTCCAGGCAACATAAGAAGGAGTTTTAAGAGCTTATGTCGAATATATTGGAAGTGTGACATTTAAGTTGTTTCATAATTGGGGGATTTCTGTAAAGATGGCGAAAGAAATATTAGTGGTTGATGATCAAGCTGGCATACGATTATTGCTGGAAGATGTGTTGACGAATGAGGGTTATCAAGTGAAGACTGTAGCAACAGGGAAAGAAGCATTGGAACTTATAGAAAGGCATGTTTTCGATATGATTGTTTTGGATTATAGGTTGCCGGTGTATAACGGGATATATATCTTACAATGGTTGGAGGAACGAGCGATTGATACGCCTGTCATCGTGATGACAGGAATGGAGGACGCGGCCAAGAACGAGATTTCCAAAACAGGTATACAAGTAGACGTACTGGGGAAGCCATTTAACATCGTTGACTTATGTACGATCGTTAAGGACAAAGTCAATTAGGAGCTGTGGAACCGGTGTCCCTTGGCTGTTGCTTTCGGTAAAAACCTCTATCCTATCCGTTCTCCTTAGCCACTGTTATGGACCATCCATATGTATACAACACCATTCAAATGTCATTTTCTTCACATAAACTTAATAAAATATGCGTCATCCCTTATTGCGACTTTCAGGAGTTGTTGGTATTCTTATAGAAGGGATTATTTTCTCCTGAAACGTTTCGAACATGAGTTTTGCATTTCAAGGAAACATTCAATATATAATCAGGAAAGGGATGATTGTGATGAAGTTTTTCATTGATACAGCAAACATTGATGAAATACGAGAAGCGAATGCTTTAGGGATTCTTGCAGGCGTGACGACCAATCCAAGTCTTGTGGCCAAGGAAGGTGTCGACTTTGAAGATCGCCTTGCTGAAATAACCGATGAAGTGACTGGGTCTGTAAGTGCCGAGGTTGTGGCTGAAGATGCGGAAGGTATGATTGAAGAAGGGAAAGAACTCGCGAAGATCGCTCCGAACATTACGATAAAAGTCCCGATGACATTAGAGGGCTTGAAGGCTGTCAAAGCATTCAGCGACCTGAACATCAAAACGAACGTGACATTGATATTCAATGCCAATCAGGCGCTGCTTGCGGCACGAGCCGGGGCTTCATATGTCTCCCCGTTCCTTGGACGTTTAGATGATATCGGCCATGATGGCATGGATCTGATCGCAACAATCAGAGAGATCTTTGACATCCACGGCATCGAAACAGAAATAATCGCTGCTTCCATCCGTCATCCGTTACACGTGATCGATTCGGCGTTGAACGGTGCAGATATCGCAACCATCCCGTACAAAGTATTAGGTGAACTAGTCAAACATCCATTGACGGATAAAGGGATCGAAAAGTTCCTTGCTGATTGGAATAATCGTGCATAAACGGCATGAAATTGGAAAAAGCGTACAAGATAAGGTAAAGTGAATGAAAACCATAATATATGATAAGAGCGAAAAACAAAAGTCGGTATCGTATAGATTTAAAGCGAGGTTTTCGAAATGGAAAAGATGTTAGTTGAAGGCGGGCATAAGTTAAATGGAAAAATACGGGTCAGCGGTGCTAAAAATAGTGCCGTTGCACTTCTGCCTGCAGCCATGTTGGCAGATTCAGATGTGATGATCGAAGGACTTCCGGACATTTCCGATGTTTACATCCTTGGGGATTTGCTTGAAGAAATCGGCGGGAGTGTGCGTTGGGATGGTCAAACCGTCCACATCGACCCGTCGCAAATGGTTTCCATGCCGCTCCCGAACGGTAAAGTCAAGAAACTGCGTGCTTCCTATTATTTTATGGGAGCCATGCTTGGCAAATTCAAGAAAGCGGTCATTGGGCTGCCAGGTGGCTGCCACTTGGGTCCACGCCCGATTGACCAGCATATCAAAGGGTTCGAGGCACTGGGAGCAGAGGTCACGAATGAGCAGGGTGCGATTTATATCCGGGCGGAGGAACTTGTCGGTGCGCGTATATACCTTGACGTGGTCAGTGTCGGAGCTACCATCAACATTATGCTGGCGGCTGTCAAGGCCAAAGGGAAGACCGTTATCGAAAATGCTGCAAAGGAACCCGAAATCATCGATGTGGCAACCATTCTGACCAGTATGGGTGCCAATATCAAAGGTGTGGGGACAGATGTAATCCGAATTGAGGGTGTATCGTCTCTGAACGGGTGCCAGCACACCATTATTCCAGATCGTATCGAGGCGGGGACGTATGCAATCGCTGCGGCGGCTGCCGGAGAAAAAGTGGTTATCGACAACGTGATTTCACAGCATTTGGAGTCCCTTTTGGCAAAACTGAGGGAAATGGGAGTCACAATCGAAGAAACGGATGAACAATTACATATTTCTCCGCAAAGGGCTTTGAAAAGTGTTGATATCAAAACACTTGTATACCCTGGTTTTCCAACAGATTTACAGCAACCTTTCACAACATTGTTGACAAAAGCCGTCAATACCGGTGTTGTGACAGATACAATATATTCTGGACGGATGAAGCACGTTGATGAATTGCGCAGGATGAATGCGGATGTCAAAGTAGAAGGTGGTTCGGCGATTGTATCGGGCCCTGTTCAATTGGAAGGGGCCAAGGTCAAAGCGACCGATCTGAGGGCTGGTGCCGCTCTGGTCATCGCTGGTTTGATTGCAGATGGTGTCACCGAAATAACCGGATTGGAACATATTGAACGTGGCTATGGAAAAATTGTCGAAAAGCTTACGAGCCTAGGTGCGAATATTTGGCGTGAAAAAATGAACGACGAAGAAATCAGGCAGTTCCAAAACAGTTAAAGGATCGTTGCCATGTTTAGCTGGGACGTCATCAACATTCAAGGAAAAAGATGAACAGTGTGCTGCTTTACGGGAAATGTATGAAGAGTCCATGGAAAAGACGTTCTGTCCGCCGTATTTCAGTGCGTCTCTTCTTACGTGTTTTTGTCGGTACCATTTATAGCATTTAACATCTACAACTTTACTTTTTTAAGGGAGTGGCGAAATGGAAAGAAGCCTAACAATGGAATTGGTGCGTGTTACAGAAGCAGCAGCTTTGTCCAGTGCACGATGGATGGGCAGGGGGAAAAAGAACGAAGCGGATGATGCAGCCACAACAGCCATGCGCAATGTGTTCGATACCATTCCGATGCAAGGGACGGTAGTGATCGGTGAAGGTGAAATGGATGAAGCCCCTATGCTTTACATAGGCGAGAAATTGGGAACAGGGTCAGGCCCTTTCGTTGATGTCGCCGTCGACCCACTGGAAGGAACCAATATTGTTGCACAAGGGACTTGGAATGCATTATCAGTCATTGCGATTTCCGATCAGAAACAGTTGCTCCACGCGCCGGATATGTACATGAAGAAAATCGCCGTCGGTCCGGAAGCGGTCGGTACAATCGACATCAATCGTTCCCCCCGTGAAAATCTGGAAGCTGTCGCAAAGGCAAAAAACAAACCCATTGAAGATGTTGTTGCGGTCGTTCTCGATCGGCCGCGCCATGACAACCTTATCGAAGAAATACGTGAAGCCGGAGCACGTATCAAACTGATTTCGGATGGGGATGTTGCAGCAGCCATCAATACGGCCTTTGACGATACAGGGGTCGATATCCTGTTTGGAATCGGGGGTGCCCCGGAAGGTGTCATCAGTGCCGTCGCGTTAAAATGTCTTGGTGGCGAAGTTCAGGGCAAACTACATCCGACAAATGATGCTGAAATCGAACGGTGCGGTAAAATGGGGATTCCAGACATCAATAAAGTTTTTCGCATGGACGACTTTTGTCCAGGTGACGATGCGATTTTTGCTGCGACCGGTGTAACAGATGGAGAACTTTTGAAAGGTGTCCAGTTCAAGGGCGCCAAGGCGACAACCCAAACAGTCGTCATGCGGGCAAAAAGTGGCACAGTCCGTTTTATCGATGGTAATCACAGCCTGAGAAAGAAACCCAATCTCGTCATGGACCCGGAATAAAATAGATGGATATTCGTTTTTTGATGAGGAAGCGGAGACATACGCTTCCTTTTTCAATCGCCTTTTGATTTGAATTTCAAAAATAGTATTGTATTTTTCACTTGAAAAAGGTATTATGGTAAATGTTTAGTATATATGATTAATGGTTACAGTAAAGAAAGGTCGTTTCAGGTTCATTTTTAAAAGATACGAGAATAAGGTACAATGGTATTAGAACAAAAACTTCTATATGACTTCCAATCAATCTTCATTTCTTCGAGGATGACCTACCAAAGAAGTTGAAATCTATCACAAACAATATGAATCATTTAAGACAATAGATAAAAATTACCCCATGAACAGAACGAATTCAATCTGACTTTTGCAGCCATGTGCAGCCCATTTAATGGATATGAACAACGTAGAACGAATCATTGATTGCATGTTAGCTGAATCTGGCGTATTAAAAATAACATAAAAATCAAACAATACACTCTTGATGAAGAGAAAAATGAATAGGCGTGGTGATTTGATTGGCATTAACAATTTCACAATTGGAAACACTGAATTTAAAAGAGATTTATGCGCTTGCAAAAGAGTATAAAGTCTCGTACTATGCAAAACTGACAAAAAAGGAACTGATTTTTGCGATTTTAAAAGCACAAGCTGAAAAAGACGGATTTTTATTTATGGATGGTATTTTGGAAATCATTCCTTCAGAAGGGTTTGGTTTTTTAAGGCCGATTAACTATTCGGCAAGTGCTGAAGATATTTATATTTCGGCATCACAGATTCGTCGCTTTGATTTGCGGAATGGAGATAAAGTATCCGGGAAAGTCCGTCCGCCGAAGGAAAATGAGCGCTATTATGGATTGTTACATGTTGATGCAGTGAATGGCGAAGATCCTGAGACATCCAAAGAACGGGTATATTTCCAAGCGCTGACAGCACTTTATCCCGATCGGTTGATGAAACTGGAAACGGAAGAAAAAAAGACATTGTCGACACGGATCATGGACTTGATGACGCCGGTCGGGTTTGGACAGCGTGGTCTGATCGTCGCTCCTCCCAAGGCGGGGAAGACGGTTCTGTTGAAGCAGATCGCCAACAGTATTTCAGTGAATCACCCACATGCCAAGTTGATTATCTTATTGGTCGACGAACGTCCGGAAGAAGTGACAGACATTGAGCGGTCTGTCCATGAGGATGTTGATGTGGTCAGTTCGACGTTCGATGAAATACCGGAAAATCATATTAAAGTATCTGAACTTGTTTTGGAACGCGCCATGCGTCTTGTCGAACATAAACGTGATGTCATTGTATTGATGGATAGTATCACACGGTTGGCGCGGGCCTATAATTTGGTAATTCCGCCGAGTGGACGAACGCTTTCGGGTGGTATCGATCCGGCTGCATTCCATCGTCCGAAACGTTTCTTCGGTGCTGCGCGTAATATCGAAGAGGGCGGAAGCTTTACGACTTTGGCGACAGCTTTGGTGGATACCGGCTCACGGATGGATGATGTCATCTATGAAGAATTTAAAGGGACGGGCAATATGGAACTCCATCTTGACCGCAGCTTGGCTGAACGTCGTATTTTCCCTGCACTTGATATATTGAAATCAGGCACACGGAAAGAAGAGTTGCTCGTACCTAAGGGCCACTTGGATAAAATGTGGGCCATCCGCAAAACAATGCAAGATTCACCTGACTTCCTCGACCGCTTCTTACGTCGTTTACGCGCATCGAAAAACAACGAGGAATTTTTCCAGCAGATGGATGAAGAAATGAAACGAAAAGGAACGAAAAGATAGTATTTTTTCAGCGTGTCGCATCGTGTACATGTGTAAAAAGGCCAGGTAAACAGGATTGAGATGTTACAGTCGTGTGTCGTGCTGGGGAGGAATCAGCGGAAAGGCTGTATGCTATGTGATGCAGGACAGAAATAAAGTGAGACTAGAATCAGTGGGGATGCGAGATACCCCACTGATTTTCATTCCATCGGAAACATGCTATGGCAAGAGGTCTGTGGGTGTGCAAGCATTGGTGCAGAGGTCATATTTAGCTTGTGTCCCACTGTCGGCTGCTATCGAACGAAGGTAAATGTCGGGAAAACCGACGCACATTGAACCGGCGGCGACCAGACGCAATCAGCAATGCTACTCCGCTAATCGTCAAAGAAATGATCGAAAACGGCAAAATCGTTGACGTAAATCTGTTAATCATCAAAGAAATGCGCGAAGTCGCGGAATCCTTTGACGCAATTCGGTTAATCGTCAACGAAATCAACGAAACCGGAAAATCCTTTGACGCAACTCGGATAATCGTCAAAGAAATCAACGAAACCGAAAATCCTTTGACGCAACTCGGTTAATCGTCAAAGAAATCAGCGAAATCCCCAAAATCGTTGACGCAATCCATATCATCCTCTGTGAGACGAACGAAATTGCCGAAATCATATCCTCCCTATAAACGAATTATTTCGTTAAGCCGCTTTCCTCTTTTCACTCAATCGTTTGATATCTTTACGGATCCACATAGATAATACAAAAGCAATGATGAATAATACAACGAATATATTCATAGTCAATGTATAACTTTTGGATGTATCATAAATCGTTGATAATAAAAGCGGTCCGGCAAGCCCAGCCATCGCCCAAGCTGTTAATATATAGCCATGGATCGCGCCGACTTCCTTCGTTCCGAATACGTCGCTGAGATAGGCGGGGATGGATGAGAATCCACCTCCATACGTGGACATGACCGCAAATAATAAGATTTGAAACAAAATGGCACTTGTTGCAAAAGGCAATATGAAATAGGCCACAATACTGATTACAAAGAACGTCGTATAGACATTAGGTCTACCGATATAGTCAGATATCGTCGCCCAAAAAATGCGGCCCCCACCATTGAAGAAACCCATGATACCCACCATGGATGCGGCGGCTATAGATGTCATTCCGGTCACTTCTTCTCCCATTTTTGCAGCTACGGATAAAATGGCGATGCCACAGGTGACATTGATGAACAGCATAAACCATAACATCCAGAACCGGCTCGTATTGATGGCCTGTTTGGCTGTCAGTTGAGTAAGATCCTTCTTGATTTTTCCGCCTGAGTTTTCGCTGTCCTTGGGAGGGACGTACCCTTTTGGCAACCAATCTTTCGGGGGTGGTGAAAGGTAAAGGGATGCCAGGAACATGATGATGAAATAACATACCCCGAGTATTGCAAACGTAGCGGGAATATCGACGTTTCGTATCAAGTTTTCAGCTATCGGACTGGTTATCGTTGCAGCAAACCCAAACCCCATGATAGCCATTCCTGTTGCAAGTCCGCGTCTGTCAGGGAACCATTTAACCAATGTTGAAACGGGTGTGATGTAACCGATGCCGAGTCCGATACCACCGATGACACCATAGAACACATATAAAAGTGCTAGCGATTCGACATAGGTTGCAAGTCCCGAACCGGCGATGCCAATTCCGTAAAACACCGCCGCCACAAGACCGGAACGCCTTGGGCCATGTTTTTCCACGAACTTTCCCAAAAATGCAGCTGAAAAACCCAAGAAAAAAATGGCCAGGCTGAATGCAAATGATATTTGAGTCGTTGACCAGCCATATTCCTCTGCCATGGGATTCTGAAACACACTCCAAGCATAGACCGCACCGATTGAAATATGCAGCCCGACTGCTGAAGCCGCTATCAACCATCTGTTCTTTACTTTTTGCATGTAATGCCTCCTTGTACATTAAGTTTGATTGATTATAGAAAACCCCCACATGCTGGTTTCGCAATGTGAAGGTGTTTCCGATTATTTAAACTGGAATATGGGTAAAAAATCATTTTGGCAGTATCGTGTATTTTGTATGATAAGACCCAAGATAACATGACAACGCTTACAAATCAAGAAGTAAATTGAAAGTTTTGATAACAATAAACATCCTTTTATTGTAAATCAGGATATCGAAAAGCCTATGTCTCTGTTATAGCGGGGCACGGGTGAGAAAGTCAGGAAAAAATGGTTCAGTGTTTTTTTATTCCGAAAGAAGAAGGTTTCCGCTTCTTCAAAGGGGTGCAGGTCTTAGTCAAGTGATAAGGAAAAGAATGATGTCGGTGGGCCCCACTTCAAGCACAGAGTAAAGGTGGTAAGTGGTGGAAAGGCGTTCACTATTTCTAGCTATTGCAATCAGAGCCAGACACTGTTATAATCTCTTATGTGAGTTTAAATACGGTAAATAACCGATTGAGAGCTCCCTATCATAACTCTGTTCCGCAAAGGATTCAGGGCAAAAGGAGTGTTAGACATGAA
>DATGUN010000091.1:0-3516 GCA_035301285.1 Virgibacillus sp. | reverse complement strand
TCGTGTATTTCCTTCGCTAACATGGCGTTTGGCAACAGTAGTATAAAGCTCGCTTTCACTATTACGATGCTTGTTTGGAGCGAAGGACCGTTGACTCCTGCGGGAACAGCACGTGTCTGAAGACCCCGCAGAGTGGGTTTCTCGAGGAGGCTGAAGCCGTGCCCGCGGAAAGCAACGGTCCGTAGCGGAAAACAATGCATTTACTTCGCAGTTTAAGGATGTTGTGTCAAAAACAACAGCTCTTTTCGATGAGACGAGTAATCGCAGTCCCAATCTTTTGGTGGGACGGTAACTGAAGTTCTCATCTTTGAGAAAAGAGCCAATTAAGAAAGGTTTTATCTAGGAGGAAAGCCGGTTCTCAGATGTATCGCAACTGAATTACCATGCCTCATGCAGCTTTAGAAATCTATGAGACAAGCGCCTTTTTCAGAAGATTACCAGACAAACACCGCCAAAACCTCTTTCATACGTTCATAGAATACACCATCACGAAAAAGGAGATGGTAGAATGTTACAATATTCTATGGTTCAGCTTTCCAAAAAGCATCATGATAAGTTTGACAAGGCATTGCGGCAAAGGCTTGTCAGTATATATCGTCTTTTTCGAAAAATCCCTTGTTTGTTGCACCGTCCCATAGAAAGTATGTTGAAAAAAAGAAAGAAAATCCCTGTCATTATTGAATTTGAACAAAATAAGGATGTTTCTCTATCTGCTGCTTTAACGAAAACGGACCAATTGATTCAATCATGTAGGAGATCTAAGATAGGTCGTCATTTTTCCAGTACGTTCAGCTGTTCAGCAGTTTTGACCGCATCAACTATTGAAAAAGTTGTCGATGGAGATTGTCATATAAAAAGAATATATTATGATAGAAAAGTAACGGCCTTGCTCGATGTTGCAACGCCATCCATTCATGCACAACAATTAAATGAACAGGGGTTAACAGGTAAAGGAGTTCATGTTGCCGTTGTTGATACAGGCGTTTATCCGCATGAAGATTTAACAAAGCCAACGAACCGGATTGTAGCTTTTAAGGATTTTATTAATAACCGCAAGAAACCATATGACGATAATGGACATGGAACACATTGTACAGGTGATGCAGCCGGTAATGGCTACATGTCCGACGGAAAATACAGCGGGCCTGCCCCAGAAGCAGGTATTGTAGGCGTAAAGGTACTCGATAAATCAGGAGCAGGATCTCTTTCTACAATTGTTTCGGGGGTCCAGTGGTGTATAGATCATCAAGAGGAGCATCAAATCGATGTGATCTCTTTATCACTTGGGGCTGAGGCAAATGAATCTGACTGTCATGACCCACTTGTGCAAATCGTTGAAAAGGCATGGGAAATCGGGGTGGTTATTTGTGTTGCAGCAGGAAATTCTGGTCCTGATAAAAGAACGATAGGCACCCCGGGAAACAGTTCGAAAGTTGTGACCGTCGGGGCTATGGATGACAAAAACACGGTCGATCGTTCGGATGATGAGGTGGCCCTCTTCTCAAGTCGCGGCCCTGCATGTGGTGTGGAAGCAAAACCTGATTTATTAGTTCCTGGCGCCAACATTATTTCATTAAGATCTCCCAAATCCCGCCTTGATAAAACATTAAAATCCAATCGGGTTGAAGAAAATTATATCTCTTTATCAGGTACATCGATGGCGACGCCAATTTGTGCTGGTGTAGCGGCGATTATTCTGCAAGAACACCCGGAATATAGTCCCGATGAGGTGAAACAACAACTATTAAAGGCTGCTGTCGATAGAAAACTACCGCCCTATGTAGAAGGAGCGGGCTATTTGGACGCGGAAAAAACTATCGATGCCAATGTTAGTGAGCATTAAAGGATGGAAAAATGCTGAATTCAGGATACTTCTCGAATTCAGCATTTTTTGTGCAAAACAGCATATGATTCACCTAGACACGAGTAACCTATTTTATTAGAAAAATATTATATTATGAAAGGAAAGTATTCTCTAAATCTGTTATCATGAGTAAAGAACTAGTAGATATTCTTTGGAGGTGACTTATTGGATAATAGAACGATCTTTACAAATAAACAGAAAAGAAAACTGAAGAAATTCGGGAAACCAATCGGAGTGATTGCAGGAATTATATTTGTACTCCTCCTAATAGCATTCACAGGGTTCCGCTGGTTTACGAATTACATATGGATGAATACATTGGATTTCGAAAATGTATACCTTACTATTTTCACCAGTAAGGTTGTCCTCGGTGCGAGCGGATTTATTCTGTTTGCAATTGCTACCTATATCACATTATGGTGGATTCGCCGTTCTTATGTGGCTCATTTCGGTGGTGGCCAGAATTTGCCACCGGCTTTTCCGAATCGAAAAATCAGTAATTGGCTCATGCTTGCTGCAGCTATTCTGATTGGAGCGTTTGGCAGTAGTATTGTTCAGGGAGTTGGTTGGGAGCCGGCTTTGAAAATGCTCAAGCACGCATCGTTCGGTAAGCAAGATCCGTATTTTGGTATGGACATTTCCTTTTATATGTTTGTTTTACCATTTATAAAATTCACGATGTATGTTTTGCTTGGGCTTAGTATATTTTTCCTGCTATTGGAAATTGGGGCTTATTCAGCATTTCATATGTACCGCATGAATCGGTCTGCACAGTTGCATATGGGGGTAACACTCGCTATTATCGGTATTCTTTTGGCAGGGTTGCATGTGCTTGCACCATATGACACACTTTTGACCGATCGCGTAAATATTTTTCAGAAAAGTGTCGTAACAGGTTTAAGTTTCACGGATAAAATAATTAACATTCCGAAATCCTATATACTTGCTGGTGTAGCTATTCTTGCCACGATTTGGATGATCATTAACTTGAAGCGAGGAAAATTAAATGCCATTGCGACTACGGTGATTGTCTATATTGCATTTGTAATCGTTGGTCAGGGAGCATCTGTACTTACTCAAAGTTTTATCGTTTCACCTAATGAATTCTCAAGGGAAAAGCCTTACCTGGAGCATAACCTGATGTTCACAAGGGCTGCTTATGATTTAGATAATATAGAAGAAAAAGAAAATCCGGGAAATGACACCTTGAGCAAAGAGATGATTGAGCGAAATGAGTTTACAGTTGATAATATCAGGCTCAATGATTCGCGACCACTGCTTGATATTTATAATCAGCTGCAGACGTTCAGGACGTATTATAATTTTAATGATATGGATATTGACCGGTATGAAATTGACGGAAAGTATGAACAAGTTTTTCTTGGCACAAGAGAACTGAGCACAGATGATCTTCCATCACAGGCCAAGACATGGGTGAACAGGACGTTGCGCTATACGCATGGATACGGTATTGCGATGAGTCATGTAAATAAAGTAACCAAGCAAGGACAGCCGGAATACATGATGAAAAATATTCCTTCCGAAGGGGTGCTGGATGTTACTCGTCCGCAAATCTACTTTGGAGAGGAAAAATATCCGAACGTCATTGTTAATTCAAAAGTTGATGAATTTGACTATCCGACAGGGGATGA
>DATGUN010000090.1:0-163653 GCA_035301285.1 Virgibacillus sp. | reverse complement strand
CCGGAGCCACAATCCGGTGCGTTGACCGCTTCGCCACGATCGCCATCATGTTTTTAGTTAATGGTAGCGGCGGTAGGGTTCGAACCTACGACCTCACGGGTATGAACCGTACGCTCTCGCCAGCTGAGCTACGCCGCCATAAAATGGCTCCACAGGCAGGATTCGAACCTGCGACCGATCGGTTAACAGCCGATTGCTCTACCACTGAGCTACTGTGGAATAATATAATGATTTTTAGTATATACGTTGTTTTGGTGCTGCCTGTGCTCGTCGTGTTGTATGATGTTTCGACGATGTTCCACTCCTCGCAGGCTACACATGGATGATTCTTCAGTGATGTTTACGCCAGCTACTGTGGAATGTTCTATAAAATATTTTCTCGAAGTTATATTGCTTTTGTCTACAATCCGTTTCAGCATGATTCTATGTAATGAATTGTAATACAAAAGCAAAATAACGCGACGAGATATAATTTATCATGTCCATTGAAATATGTCAATATAATTTTATTTAATTCAACAAACTTTTTTTAAACAGTTGATCAATTACCATTCATAACTATAGCATTTACGTACTCATATTACAAATTAAACCACTACACGTGATTTATACACATCACGTGCTATTCCAAAATACTTTCTGCAATATTAACCGCATGGTCACCGATACGTTCAAGATTGCTGATGATATCAACAAATACAATTCCTGCGGATGCTGTGCACGTTCCTTCATTCATGCGAATGATATGCTTTTTCCTGAAATCTCTTTCCATTTTATCGATTTTATCTTCTTTTTGAATGACGTCAAGCGCCTCTTCCCTATCACCATTTTCTAATGCGGATACGGATTGCTTAACAGTCATTATAGTTAAATCAAACATATTGTTCAAATCTTCGCGCGCCTGATCGGTTAAGCTGACTTTATTCGATATTTTATAGTCAATCAGTTCAATCACATTTTCAAAATGATCACCGATTCGTTCAATATCTCGGACAGTATCCATTAAGATAGTGTGTAATTCGCTTTCCGATTCCGACATCGAGCCACTTGAAATATTTATAAGATAATCCGTGATTTTCCTGTCCAGATTATTTAAAGCCCCTTCAATCTGTTTCGCGGTTTCAGCATGCTTTTGCTGTTGTGTAATCAAAAATAAGTTTGTTTCCTCCATTCCTTGATAAGAATATTCACCCATTCGCACCACTTCAGCTTTTGCTTGATCAAGTGCAAGCGTTGAAGATTGTTGGATAAATATTGGATCAAGGTGTTTAGGTTTAAATTCAATGGTTGAATCTTTTCCAGGTATGAGTTTTGTAACAACCCAAGCCAGCGTACCAACAAATGAAATTTGCATCAAGACATTCGCGATATTAAAACTACCATGTGCGAATGCAAGTGTCATTTCTGGATTGAGTTGAAAATAAGATTGTAAAAAGCCGACAAATCGTGTGAAAACACCTAGAATGATTAAAAATACAGTTGCTCCAATTATATTGAATATGATATGCGTCAATGCTGCTCTTTTAGCTGCAATGGAAGTCCCTATGGATGCAAGTAGAGCAGTGATTGTCGTTCCTATATTATCTCCCAATAAAACAGGGAGTGCCGCATTCAAATCAATAGCTCCTTGTGCATAAAGCCCTTGAAGAATTCCAATTGTGGCACTTGAGCTTTGTACAATGACAGTAAATAATGTTCCAACAACAACACCGAGAACCGGATTACTGCTCATATCTACTGTTAACTGATGAAATGCATCGACATGTTGCAATGGCTCCATGCCACTTCCCATTAGTTCTAGACCAAAAAATAATGAACCAAATCCAAATACGGCCTGTCCAATGGCATTTAATTTCTTATGCTTGAAGAAAAACAATAAAAAAGCACCTATTGCCATAATAGGTAATGCATATTCGGCTAAATCAAAACCGATGATAAATGCAGTGACTGTCGTACCTACGTTGGCTCCCATAATAACACCGATTGCTTGCTTCAAAGTCATGAAACCGGCATTAACCAAACCAACGGTTAACACGGTTGTTCCAGAACTACTTTGTATAAGCACTGTAACGACAATTCCAGCCAATACACCTAAAAAGGGATTACTTGTAAATTTATCGAGTATATCCCTCAATCGATCGCCTGCCGTCTGTTGGAGTCCATCGCCCATATATTTAATCCCGAGAAGAAATATTCCCAAACCGCCTATAAAATTAAATAATACTTCTTGGATGTTTATATCCACAGGTATCCCCCTTGAATGTCGTATTCACTTTCATTATTGATAAACATTTTATATTTGTAAAGGATTTTTCGACATTATTTACAATAAGTTTACATTCACACCAAGAAGTTGGAATATAAAAAACTTAAGAATAGAAATTACTTTCTACCTTAAGTTTTTTATTATACATCGATTTTGCTATTCGTATCAATGTCTGTTTTTTCGACCATCACTCTGGTCCCATCAACATGGACAACCTTGATGGGAGTATCTTTTTTGATCCATTGTCCATTTGATACAGCACTATACTGTTTGTTATCGATGCTGACTGTCCCGACAGGACGCATATCATTTAATGTTTTGCCCGTTTTATGGAGGAGGTTTTCAAACTCAGTGGTTAACGAGCTGTAGCCTTCTTCTTTTGTCAATCGATCTAGAAGCGTCATTTTGGACCACATATGACGTCTTTTGAACACTTTCAAAAAGAAGAATGATAAAACACCGCCAATAAGCACTCCACTCACAGCATATAAACCAGCATTGAAGTTGGGAGCCGCTAAAGCGACTGCAGTTATCATACTGCCAAGCCCAAGTGTTGCAAGGGTACCATCATTGACGACTTTGCCATCAACAATAATAAGTAATAATCCTATGAAATAAATAATAACCATTAGTGTAAAGCTATTTGGTTCAAGATAGGCACCAAAATAAACAGTGATAAAACCTATACCCAGTATTGCAAATAAACCACGCATATTAACCAATATTTCACCAATAAGAAAAAGAGTCCCGAATCCAATAATGAAAAAGCCGATCCAATCATATGCAAAAATGTCCA
Organism: Virgibacillus sp.; assembly: GCA_035301285.1. GTDB lineage: Bacteria > Bacillota > Bacilli > Bacillales > Amphibacillaceae > DATGUN01. The sequence continues at coordinate 160,591 of DATGUN010000090.1, read as the reverse complement.
TCCCTATCCCCCCTATTTATTTATACGTGCTAAATCCTTCTAGTGTTTCAAAAAAAGGAGCTTTAAAATGGATTTTTTAAAACGTTTGATTCTATATATATTCATTGTTTTATTATGTATAAGTATTTATAGCGATATAACAGGGGATTCATCGCCTTATCAGCCTAGGAAAGCGGAAGAACAGTCACATCGTGATGATGTCTCCATTGTCAAGATAAAGGTAAAACCCGGCGATACCGTTTTATCGATAACGGAACAAATAAATACATTTTCGAATAAACAAGTGAATATTGAACACATATTAGCTGATTTTAAACAGAAGAATCCAAACGCTGATCCCAATAACCTGCATGTAAATGAATATTATTACTTTTTACGATACGATGATATGTGATTGTTCTTATTAAATACCATTATGTCAAAAAGCATGTAAAGAGTCTATTATAATAATTTGAATAAATGAAAAAGGACTGGTGCACAGTCCTTTTTCTCCTAAACATATGGCCTTACGAAAAGTGAAATTAAAATGGCGGCAGCTCCTCCAATAATAGCGATGGTACCCAATGTTTTGGCATCCCTGTTTCTGGCGATGAATCCAACGATAATACCAGCTGCACCAAATATAATTGGCATTATGAAAAAAGAAATAGCCGCCAAAACGATCGCTACCCATCCGACAGCATTTCGGATGGCTCCATCATCCGAATCATCAAGGTCATTTTCGAAGTCATCTGCGGTTATTTCATCCGCAAACTCCTCGTCTCTGGAATCATCCAAGTCAACTTTTGGATCAATGTCAGGGTCTAACGTCGGTTGAATTGGATCGAGCGAACCAACTGCAGGTCCAATATCGTCATTTTCCTTACCATCCACATCTAAATCTAATGAAGAGTCATCATGTTCATTGTCACGATGATTATCTGAATGGTTACCCATATGACATAACCTCCTTTTTCATTAATGAGGTACGTTAATAGTATATGGGTATAAATTTGATTTAAAGGTGTAACATAATGGTAATTATATACGAAAAAGTTTTTCTAATCTTCTTTTACACCTTGCAAAATTTCGGTAGCATATTCACTTTTGGCATGTCCGTTTTTTTCCATATATTTATCGAGACCATTAATTCCTCTATGGTATGCTGTCAGGGCTTGATGCCAATTATCATATTGCTCGTGCAAAAAGTCTAAATATACGTATGTTAAATGAATGGAATAATATGGATCAAACAGGAGGTCGTCATCATACTCGACATCAGACATGTCAGCTATCCATGGTGCTGTATTTTTCATGAACTGACCGAGACCGTAGGCACGACCATACTTTGTTTTTGGTCCAATCAACGTTGGATCGAATGTACCTCCTGTTTCCACCTTTAAGAGTTCATACGGAATATGGGGATCGATATCAAAGTTATATGACTCATTGACGAGGTATAATGCCCATGACTTGTCAAATTTTCCATCACTGTCATCAACGAATGCGTCTGCTTTCTCATCCAGATTCAACCACTGATAGTAACCATTATCGGATGTGTTCAAAACACCATTTGTTTGAGTTACATCACGTTCCAATTGCAGGCTGCTTTTCTCCAGTTGCAATTGATTGTTTTCTTTTTTTAGAGAAGAGATATGGGATCTGATGGTGAGGAAAAATATGGCTATAAATATCATTAGCAAAAGGATAATTAAAATAAATGCAATTCTTTCTCTTATCAATTGTGTGTTCATTCATTCCGCTCCTTATAAATCAAAACTAAACAGGAAATGACCCAAATGGAAGATGTTCCATAATGGATGATCATATATAGATACCCTTTAGATGATTTATTAAACCCAAAGACAATTCGGTTTCAGAATCGACTTTGGGTCGGCGTTTTTATTGCTCGATTATTTTTTCTTTTAAATTGGCGTCAAAGGTATCCCCTTTTAGCATGTTGATTTCAAATTTATAGGGTGGTTTTTTATTCTTTTTATCTTCTCCAACAAATGGCGTTTCCAATATTTTTGGTAACTTTTCAAGCTGTGGATGGTGTACCACATAATGCAAGGCATCAAATCCAATATATCCGAAACCGATATTTTCATGACGATCCTTATGAGCTCCGATGGGATTTTTGCTGTCATTGACGTGGATGACTTTTAAATAGTCCATACCAATCACTTTATCGAATGTATTCAATACACCATCAAAATCATTTACAACATCATAACCCGCATCATGAATATGACATGTATCCAAACAGACAGACAACTTATCATTGTGTGTGACGCCGGAAATGATTTCCGCAATATCTTGGAATTCCCTGCCGATTTCAGTTCCTTTTCCTGCCATTGTTTCCAGGGCAATTTGTACATTTTGTTCGGAAGATAAGGCCTCATTCAGTCCTTCGATAATCTTTTGGATGCCCTTTTCCCTTCCGGCACCGACATGTGAACCCGGGTGAAGCACAATTTGTTTAGCGCCAATGGCTTCTGTTCGCTCAATTTCACTCCTTAAAAAGTCCACGCCCAGTTGAAACGTTTGGGGTTTGGTCGTGTTTGCGATATTGATAATATACGGGGCATGTACAACAATATCTGACATTCCATGTTTTTTCATATGTTCCAATCCCGCTTCGATATTTAATTCTTCAATGGGTTTACGACGTGTGTTCTGGGGAGCCCCTGTATATATCATGAATGTATTGCTTCCGTATGCAGCTGCATCCTCGCTTGAACCTAAAAGCATCTTTTTGCCACTCATTGAAACATGTGAACCGATTTTTAACAATTTACTTCCCCTCTTCCTAATGTTTTTTTCCATTTCTTTTGTTTAAATTCTTTTTGATACGATCATGTTCTTTTTTCATTTTCTTTTTGTATCCAGGTTTTACTTTTTTATTTTTGCGGACATATTTCCATGCTTCCTTATCGGTATCTTTCGTGTTTTTGGTACGTAAATGCCGTTCATTCCAAGCCTTTGCTTCCTTCCACTCACCATTTTTGATATCAACAAAATTGAAGGTTATACCCTTTTCTGTCAATCTTTTGATAACCGGTACATCTTTGGCATCATACAGGCTGATTGCAGTCCCTTCAAGTCCTGCACGCGCGGTTCTTCCGACACGATGGATATAGAACTCTTCATCATGAGGCAGTTGAGCATTGATGACATGACTGACGCCTTCTATGTCAATCCCCCGTGAAGCAAGATCCGTTACGACTATATATTGATATCTTAGCTGCTGAATCTCTTTTAAGATACGGTTACGCTCACGTGGTGATAATCCTCCGTGAAGAATTCCCACTGATAGCCCTTTTTTCAATAGATCGGCTTGGAGTGTGTCGGCTATCTCTTTTCCATTTGTAAAAATGAGTGCCAAATATGGCTGGATGCCTTCGCTTATTTGATAAATTGTATCTGCATCAGCACGATGTTTTCTATCGATCAATTGATGTGTGATGGTTTCCGGTGATAAGGAATCTCCGGCTTGGATATAGGTCGGATGAATTAAATATTTTTTAAAGAAATGCTTTAGCCGTTGTGGTACGGTGGCAGAAAAAACCAATGTCTGTATATCCTTTTTGCATCTGACCAATAATTGATCGATTTCTTTTATAAATCCTAAATCAAGCATTAAATCCGCTTCGTCAACAACAAATGATGAAGCGTTATATATAGATAACGTTCCTTCCATAACATAATCCAGTATGCGTCCCGGAGTGCCGACAATTACATCTGGCGGGGATTGTAGTTTTTCACCCATCCGTTTCTTGTCTGTGCCACCAATCACCAATTTCGATGTCCAGGTCCTTTCCCGACCGGCATATTGAATAATTTTTTTGACCTCGTCGTGGATTTGCTTGCTTAATTCTCGAGTAGGTGCCGTAATGACAATTTTAACGCCTGTCCCCTCTGCATCCAATTGACTGAACAATGGCAATAAATAGGCATGGGTTTTGCCGGATCCTGTGTGTGACTGTCCAACAACACTCTTTCCATCCAATACAAGTGGAATGACCTTTTCCTGGATGTCAGTTGGTTTTTTAAACTGTAGTTGTTCAATGACTTTATCCATATGCGACTGAAAGGAAAAAGACTTGAATGCGTTTGTTTGCATATATTTACTCCTCAACTTAAATTCTTGCTTTTATTGGATTGAAAATGGTTCTGTATCGACTGTTGATGTTATTATTTCTATCCGATCCATACTTAAGTGGTTCATGAGATAATCTTTTACGCCTTGCTTCATCACTTTTTCAACATGATGTCCTGGATCGACGATGGATAGACCTAGCTCATCAGCGTCTTGTGCAATATGAAAGGTCACATCACCTGTTATATAGGCATCGGCACCTTTATTTAATGCCGCTTTAAAATAACCTTCTCCGCTTCCACCCAATACAGCAACCGTTTTGATATTGTCTTTATGACCTCGTGTCATCCGCACCCAAGGTACATTTAAACTGTTTTTAACATGATCTGCAAATGCCTGGGGTGTCATTGGATCCTGAAGTATACCAATTCGCCCCAAACCATACGCATCACCTTTATTGGCCAATAAGTAAATGTCATATGCAGGCTCCTCGTATGGATGTTTTGTGATCAATTCATCGATTACCCTAGCAAGGTCTGTTTGTTTAACAATCGTTTCCATTCTCAGTTCATTTACTTTTTCCAATTCATTCGTTGATCCAATATAAGGGTTTGTTCCTTCCAGTGGTTTAAACGTTCCCTGTCCACTCGATTGAAATGTACAGTGACTGTAATTACCTATATGACCTGCACCGCTATTGCCTATTGTTTCGCGAAATGTATCCTCGTGTGATTCTGGTACATAAAAGACGATTTTATATAGCGCTTCTGTTTTTTCATCGACAAGAATATCCCGCGAATGTATTTGCAAAGCGTCACAAAGCATATCATTAACGCCGCCATTTGTCACATCCAGATTTGTATGTGATGCATAAACAGTGATGTCATGCTTGATGAGCTTTTGTATGACACGTCCTTGTGGTGATTGCAAATTTAATTCTTTCAATGGTTTGAATAATAAAGGATGGTGAGCGATGATTAAATCAACATCATTTGCGATTGCTTCATCTACAACGGAGTCTAAAACATCCAATGTAATCATGATTTTGCTAACAGGTTTTGTATAGGATCCTATTTGCAATCCGACGTTATCCCAATCATAGGCATAATGTGTTGGTGCCCAGTCCTCCATTACTTTGAAGATGTCTTCTGCAGTTACTTTGTTAATCATGGTTCAGTACCTCCTCTATCCACGCTAATTCCAATAAATATCGGTTCATTTTGTCTTCATCTTTGATGGCGGCTTTTTTCATTTGTTCGACTATCTTTTGACGTTTGCGGTATTCATGTTTCCATTTTTTATAAAACAAAGGTGTGCGTTCACGACTTAAAAAGGGGCCGAACAAAAGCTCTTTTTTCGAGTAAGGCTGCACATGATTTGATTTATCAGCGATAATGATTTCATATACGTGACCATTTTCTTCTATCAATTCCTCAGCGGATAGTTCATAGTGATGTTCCGAAAGAACTTTACGCAAAATGTTTTCTCCGATATTCGGTTGGACAATGATGCGATCTGTTTTGCCCAGCTTATCCATCCCTTCCAGAAGTATATCACACATAAGCTTGCCACCCATTCCGCTCATGACGATTTGTTTCACTTCATTGGGGTTTAAAATATGTAATCCATCTCCCAAACGGACATCGATTTGATGGGTTAAATGATATGACTGAACGGTCTCTTTGGCATGTAAATATGGTCCTTCATTGACTTCGCCAGCTATAGCAAAGGCATCACGATCGTTTTTACAGACATGACAGGGTAAATAGGCGTGATCGGAACCAATATCCGCAAATACGGCACCTTTGGGCAAATAAGCTGCAATATGTGTCAACCGTTCTGATAAATTAAGGGTTTGCATAAATAACCTCCTAAGCGTCCTCAACCGCTCATTCATCATTATACAAGAAAAGCTTTCTGAAATTAATCAGAAAGCTTTTTCAAGTGATATTTCTATTCCATATCAGATAACCACTCAACAACTGCTTCTTTCTCATCGCCATCAATGAGACCTGCTGGCATACTATCACCTTTACCGTTCGTGATAATATCCTCTATTTCATCAGCTGAATATCTGCCTCCAACTTCAGTTAAATCCGGACCGGCACCGCCTTCAAGATCATTGCCATGGCAGCTGGCGCAATTGTCTTCGAATATTGCTTCAGGGTCATCGGCCGCTCCTTCATTGTCATTATTTTCATTGGCGTTTTCCTCAGTATTGTTGTCATCATCATTCTGAATGGCATCACGTTGACCAATGCCAACATATGAAACACCCATAACTAATAAAACACCGATAACTGCTATAACCAAATATGGAAGAACTGGATTTTTCATGTTTTTACCTCCTTATGTAATTGTTATCATGTTTTCCATAACCAATTACATTTTACTCGAAATACAGAAAAGTTTAAAGAGAAATGGGATAACATGCCATTAATCAAAACAATTTTGTCATAAAAATGCCACATATATTTGTGATAATAAGACATGCGTTACATTATGTCCATCAGCTGGATAAAGGCATATCTGGAATATATGACGACGTATCGTTTAGTGTCCACTTCATCCTACAAATGGTAATGGATGAAAAACCAAGCTTCATAAAAAGACGCCCATTGTAAAAGAAAAATCGGAATTGTAAACAACAATAAAATGAGATGAACGCCGGTTAAAATAGTTTGCACCTTGATGTAAACTGTTTAAGCCCGGGTTCAACTCGTGTTCTCTCTTCTTATGATGCCAAAAAATGACCAATATATACGTCAAGTGAATAGTGATACCCATGACCACAATTAAATACCTGAACAACATTCTTCAATCAATTGCATGCTTTGTCACAGTCACTCCGTTTTGAAGCACTTTAATGTCAAGCATTGTTCGTCATTTGTGCTTTTATTTGTATGACAACATCATATTGGGTCACAAAGGTTATTCCAAAAAGTCTTTCAAACGTTTACTGCGGCTAGGATGTCTTAATTTTCTCAGTGCTTTGGCTTCAATCTGTCTGATACGCTCACGGGTTACGCCAAATACTCGTCCGACTTCTTCCAATGTCCGTGTGCGCCCATCATCCAAGCCAAATCGTAATCTTAATACATTTTCTTCACGATCGGTTAACGTATCCAGGACATCTTCAAGCTGTTCTTTCAGCAATTCATATGATGCATGATCGGAAGGTGAGATAGCTTCCTGGTCTTCGATGAAATCACCTAAATGTGAGTCATCTTCCTCCCCGATAGGTGTTTCAAGAGAGACTGGCTCTTGAGCGATTTTCAAGATGTCACGGACTTTATCGGGGGATAGTTCCATTTGTTCACCGATTTCTTCAGGTGTCGGCTCCCTTCCCAAATCCTGTAACAACTGTCTTTGCACACGAATCAGTTTATTGATTGTCTCAACCATGTGGACAGGAATTCGAATCGTTCTTGCCTGGTCGGCGATTGCACGCGTAATGGCTTGTCTGATCCACCATGTTGCATAGGTACTGAATTTGAAGCCTTTTCGGTGGTCGAATTTTTCCACTGCCTTGATCAATCCCATGTTACCCTCTTGTATAAGGTCAAGGAATAGCATGCCTCTTCCGACATAACGTTTGGCAATGCTTACTACGAGTCGCAAATTCGCTTCGGCCAACCTTCTTTTGGCCTCTTCATCCCCTTCTTCAATACGTGTGGCTAATTCGATTTCCTCGGCAGCTGACAACAAGTCTACCCGGCCAATTTCCTTTAAATACATTCTCACCGGGTCATTTATTTTAATACCGAGCGGGACACTTAAATCATTCAGGTCAAATTCTTCTTCTTTGGCAATTTCCTTCATTTTAGGATCTTCTTCGGATTCTCCTATAACCTCTATCCCTTGTTCATTTAATTGTTCATAGAGTTCATCCATTTGTTCGGATTCGATTTCAAAACTGTTCAGCCGATCTGCCACTTCCTCATACGCAAGAACACCGCGTTTTTTACCCATTTCCATTAGTTGCTCTTTCGCTTGTTCAAGGGTAAGCTCATTTTCGTTACCCTTCATTTGTGATGTTCTGTTTTCAACCATGAAATCCACTCCTTCCAGACTCCAATATTCATTTAGTACCTTTCAGTTGCTTATTGATCTCGATTATTTTCATCGCTATTTCTGCGGCTTTTATATGATCACTTTGCTGCTCGGCAATTTTTTGTTGCTCTTTTAATTCTTTTATATCGGACACTTCATTTTTCTCGGATTGAATCAAACGTATATAATCATTGATTTCGGTTTCCGAAATATTTTCCGTAATCGGAATCATCGCTATTTCTGTCACTAATTGTCTTATTTTGTCATCTTGTATTTTTTCAATGAACAAACTGACATCTGCCTCATACCCTTCTTCATAAAAAGCATATAAATGTGTAATGATAACTTTATGTTCTTCGACATTGAATGCAGCGCCAATTTCATCTTGTACTTTATCAGCAATGGATTTATTGGCAAACATATATGCAATCAGATGTCTTTCTGCGTTATGAAAGGCAGGTAAGATCCTTTTCGTTGTATACAGATTTCGTGTTTTATTAGTATATCTGTCTTTCCGGCTCTTATCCTTATTAGAAGCCAATTCTTTCATATAAGTATCCATTTCCAACGTTAATGTTTCCATGGATATATCAAATTCATGACTCAGCTCCTTTAGGTAATATTCCCTTTCCACCGGACTTTGAATCATTGCATTTTGCTTTAATACTTCCGCAATATAACGCATACGGTCATCTTCTATGCTTAGATTGAAATCTTTCCGGATGTAACGCATATAAAAGGTCATGAAAGTATCGCTTGCCTGGATGACTTCTTTATTAAATGCATCCGATCCATATTTTTTAATATAGCCATCTGGATCAATGTCTGAATCCATTTTGGTGACTTTTACATGACAACCGGCTTTACGAAGCAATTGGGCTGCTTTATACGAACCATCCAACCCGGCATTGTCCGAATCAAAACAAATAACGACACTGTCGACATATCGGCGTAATAAATTTGCCTGGAATTCTGTCAAGGCGGTTCCCATAGTGGCAATCACATTCTTTATACCCTCTTGATAAGCTGAAATAACATCCATATATCCTTCAAACAGTATAACTTCATTTTTTTTGCGAATATGTTTCTTGGCTAGATCAAAATTAAATAGTAGTTTACTTTTCTGGAACAGTTCGCTTTCCGGACTGTTAAGGTATTTCGGTTGTTCATTTGTGATGGAACGTCCTGCAAATCCAATGATTTTTCCTAGATGATTCCGAATGGGAAAAATCGTCCGATCTCGAAAACGGTCTGTAACACTATCGTCTTCTTGTGCTGAAAGTAAACCTGCACGCACCAACAATTGCTGATGGAACCCTTTTTTTGTTAAAAACTCAGCTGTAAAATCTTTGATGGGTGGTGCAAAGCCAAGTTGGAATAAATCGATTGTCTCGTCTGTAATGCCTCTGTCTTTAAAATAGTTATATCCATCTTTCCCATCTTTCGTATGCTTTAAAAGATGTTGATATAACTTACCAAGCCATTCATAGGCTTTCAGAATCTGCTGGTCTTCTGTTGAAAGTGAGCTTTCTTCTTTAGGTTGAATGTCCGGTAACGTAATACCTCCACGTTCAGCTAAAGTGGATAATGATTCATGAAAAGAAAAATCTTCTATTTCCATTAAAAATGTGAGGACATTTCCACCTTTCCCACATCCAAAGCAATGAAAAATCTGCTTTTCCTGTGTCACTGAAAAGGATGGGGTTTTTTCCCCATGGAAAGGACATAAACCAATATAGCTCCTCCCTTGTTTTTTCAATTGTACATATTCTCCAACGACATCTACTATATCATTTGCATTCTGTACGTCCCTGATAACTTCCTCAGGTATTCTTCTTTGCACCATATACCACCACGATCCCTATATTCATGATGCCTAAAAAACTACTTTTTTCGACAATATTCTTACTGATTACGAAAAAAATTTCCTTCTATCAATTTTGTCGTTTAGAAGGAGTTCATTGATGTACTTATAAATATAAAAGCAATTATAATCCAATTATTAATATTGTACCTTTCAAAATGATAATCTAAACATTTCAAAAGTGCGCCAACTTTATGGCTATATTGTATTTATTCTACATGTCTCATGGAGAATCCTTCTCAAAAACAAATGTTTTACTTTTCTGAATACACATTCTACTTATTCATGAAAGCTAAACATACTTATACATGGATTCTATCAAACACAAATTTATATTATAATATATATGTCAGTATTTTACTAGTAAAACGAATTTGTTTTTATGTCATCTAAAAAACATCCTGTCTTCAACAGAAAAAACAGGATGCTTAAAGATATAGCAAACAATGTGATGTCAAAAGTGGTTAACCACATTTTATCTTTTGTAAAATAAGATTGGCGGTCTCTTCTACAGCTTTATTGGATACATCGACTACTGTACAGCCGATTTTACTTACAATATCATCAAAATAAGCCAGTTCTTGATGGATGCGTTCAATGTTCGCGTAAGTCGCTTGGTCACCAAGGCCAAGGGCTTTCAAACGTTCGATGCGAATTTCATTTAATTGTTCTGCGCTGATACGCAGTCCAATACATTTTTTGGGGTCGACTTCATACAATTCCTCGGGTGGATCGACCTCAGGGACAATAGGTACGTTCGCAACTTTCAAGCGTTTATGGGCCAAGTATTGACTCAATGGCGTCTTTGACGTTCTAGATACACCAATAAGAATGATATCAGCCCGCGCGATCCCCCTTGAATCTCTTCCGTCGTCGTATTTTACAGCGAACTCGATTGCCTCGACACGCTTAAAATAGTCTTCATCCAATTTATGAACAAGACCAGGTTCTAATCGTGGTGTGCGGTCAAAAACCCGTTCCATCGATTTCATCATTGGTCCCATAATATCTATTGCTTCAATTCCCATAGTATCAGCCTGTTCATTTAAATAGTTTTGTAATATGGGGTCAACGAGTGTAAAACCGATTATGCCCGAATTATCCTTTGCTAATTCTAATGTTTCATCGATGATTTTTTTATCATCAACATATGGGATACGATGGATTTTGTATTCGCCGTTATTGAATTGACTTAAGCCTGCTTTAATGACCAGTTCCGCTGTTTCTCCAACCGAATCACTCAGCACATATACCAATGGTTTTCTGACCATGAATCGATTCACTCCTTACCTAATGTTATCATCTACAATAAGTTCTACAAATGCTTTCGTGATGGTCGTTTTTGTTATCCGTCCAACCATTTGCAATCCATTTTCCGTGTCTTTTACAACAGGGAGACCGTCAATTTGTTTATCAATCAATTTCTTTGCAGCATCTACCAGTAAATCGTCGCGTCGACAGATTGTTATATTTGGCATCCTCGTCATGATAATATGAACGGGGACAACATTTAAATCTTGATTGCCGATACTTGCCCTCAACAAATCCTTTCGCGATAGAACGCCTATCAGACAGGCATTATCATTGACGACAAACAATGTACCGACATCCTCCAAAAACATTGTGGTAACCGCATCATAAACAGATGCATCTTCTTTCACAACAACGGGAATGGATTGATATTCGGATACTTTGTATTTCTTTATTGTTTCGGTCAATAGCTCAGAGCCTGTTTTACCAGTATAAAAATAGCCGACCCTGGGCCGGGCGTCTAAAAAGCCTGCCATTGTCAATATGGCTAGGTCAGGTCGTAATGTTGCGCGTGATAGGCTTAGATTTTCAGCTATTTTTTCACCTGTTATCGGTCCACTCGTTTTTACGATTTCAATTATCTTTTCTTGCCGTTTGGACAAATCCATACTGTCACCCCTTGTAGAAAGAACATTCTTCACTTAAGAAGTTTACATGTTAAAACAGATATCTGGTGTTATGTCATCACCTGTATTTTTAGAAATGTTGTTTCCATTGTATGACTGATAAATCCGCAAACTTTTGGACCATCATTGCAATTCGGTTGATCAGAGCAAGGCGATTATTCCTGATATCCGTGTCTTTGGCCATGACCATATTTTCGTCAAAAAAAACATGAATCGGTTCGGCGAGTGAAGCAATGCTTTCCATGCATGATTCAGCATCTTTATTCTGATCAGCTTGATTAAATGAATCATAGGCTTCTTTATACGCATATAATAAATTTTCTTCTGAATCCGTTTCGAACAATGCCGGATCAACATTTGTACCATCTGCTTTTTCAGCTAAATGCAACACACGTAATAAGGCTTCTTGAACTGTTTTGAATGCACTATTTTGACGTTTGGCAGATAGGATTTCGGCTTTTTCGATGGCGTACTTGGGACTGCCAATATGATGATGCAATACAGCATCAATGATATCGGGTTCTATTTTTAATTCGCGTAATATATAGGAAACGCGTAACTTGAAGAAAGATTCGATTTCTTTCGTTAAGCCTTCACTTTTCATCCCATCTAATCCTAGTTCCTGATACATTTTCACTGTTAAGGCCAGTAAATCCTCAACATCGATATCCCATTTTCTATCCACTAATATATTCAAAATACCTAAAGCTTTTCTTCGAAGTCCATATGGGTCTTGTGAACCTGTCGGAATCAAACCAACACCGATACATCCAACAATCGTATCTAATTTATCACAGATGCCCACCAGAGCACCGACATCTGTTTCAGGTAAGTGACCATTTGCCTGGACGGGCAAATAATGTTCTCTTATTGCACGGGAAACGATTTTATCTTCTCCGTAATGTAAGGCATATGTTTCGCCGATGATCCCTTGTAATTCAGTGAATTCATTGACCATATCCGTCGTCAAGTCAAATTTACAGATTGACGCAGCACGTAATGCGCGATTGATTGTATCATTATGAAAGTCCAAAGTATGTGCCAGGTCATCAACTAATGTTGACACACGATTTGCTTTGTCTTTCATTGTACCTAACTTATCTTGGAAAACAACATATTCAAGCTTGGTTTGATAATGATCCAATGGGTGTTTTTGATCCTCTTCATAAAAGAACCTGGCATCTTCAAGTCTGGCATCCAATACTTTTTCATTTCCGCGAATGACTGTTTCTATGGAAGTATCGTCCCCATTCCGTACCCCTATGAAGTAAGACGCAAGCTGTCCATTGCTGTCTTCTACCGGAAAATAACGTTGGTGCTCAATCATGGAAGCAGTTAATACTTCCTTAGGCAATAGAAGGAAATCATCTTTGAACCTCCCAGAAAAAACAGTTGGGTATTCAACCAGATTACATACTTCATTCAATAAATCCTGGTTAGGAATGACGTGAAGGTTTTCTGTCATCTCAAATTGTTCTATGCCTTCTAAAATCATCGATTGTCTTTTTGCAGCAGACGGGATCACATATTGTTCCGTTAATTTATGGCTGTATTCATCCGGTTTGTGTATTGTGATTTCTTCACCTAAAAAGCGATGTCCGTATGTTTTGTTGCTGGTATTTATGCCGGCGATTTCAAAAGGGATGATTTCTGTATCATATAAGGCTACTAGCCACCGTATTGGACGTATATACCGCATGGTTTCATTGCCCCATCGCATCGTCTTGGGAAATGAAAGGTCTTCTATGACGTTTTGGAACGAAGGCAATAGCTCATACGTATTTTTGCCTGTAATATTTTTGGTAACAAATATATATGGAACATTATTCACTTCTTTTGTGTAAACGGCATCCAGACTTAAACCTTGTCCTTTTGTAAATCCGATGGCAGCTTTTGTCCAATTTCCGTCAGCATCTTGAGCTATTTTCAGTTGCGGTCCTCTTATTTCCTCAGACAATTCCGATTGCTTTTCGGCAATATCCTCGATAAGAATGGCTAATCGTCTGGGTGTTGAAAATGAAAGAACATCTGAATAAGAAATCCGTAGATCATTCAACCATTGAATCGTAAGATCTTTCAACATCATTTCCGAATCATCGATGAAACGTGCCGGCAACTCTTCCATGCCGATTTCGAATAATACGTTATGTTTCATTGTTCTCCCTCCTTTTGTAACATAGGAAAGTCTAATCGTTCACGTTCGGCAATATACTGTTTAGCCACCATCCTAGCTAATTTACGGATTCTTGAAATATATGCGGTACGTTCAGTGACCGATATGACGCCTCTCGCATCAAGCAGGTTAAAAGTATGTGAACATTTCAAGACATAATCATAGGCAGGGAAAACCAAGTTTTTTTCAATGGTGTTAAGGGCCTCTTTTTCATACATTGAAAATAACGATAACAGCATTGATGTATCAGACGTTTCAAATGTATATGTGGAATGTTCCACTTCAGGCTGGTAAAATATATCGCGATAAGTGACGCCTTTTGTCCATTCTAAATCAAACACATTATCTTCATCCTGGATATAAGATGCCAAACGTTCGATACCATATGTCAATTCAACAGCTACGGGGTTTGCTTCCAATCCACCGATTTGCTGGAAATACGTAAACTGGGTAATTTCCATCCCATCAAGCCATACTTCCCAACCAAGCCCAGCGGCTCCCAGAGTGGGGTTTTCCCAATTATCCTCCACAAAACGTATATCATGGATAAGTGGATCAATTCCTAATTCCACAAGTGAATCTAGATATAATTGCTGGATATTACTTGGTGATGGTTTCATGACAACCTGAAATTGATGATGTTGGTACAATCTATTCGGGTTTTGGGCATAGCGACCATCCGCAGGACGTCTTGACGGTTCTACATAGGCGACGTTCCAGGGTTCGGGTCCAAGGCTACGAAGCAATGTCATCGGTGACATTGTTCCAGCTCCTTTTTCGGTATCATAGCTTTGCATCAAAATACAATTTTGATTTGACCAGTAAGACTGCAATGTTAAAATCATTTCTTGAATGGTCATTTAAATCATCCCTTCCTGTAATCATTGAAATTATGTCATGTACATAGCAAAAACTCGTCGCTATGTCTTTTCAAAGTAGACATAGGGACGAGTTTCAATCGCGGTTCCACCCTATTTGCTCATAATATATGAGCCCCTTTTATGTAAAGTTTGCTCCAGAGCGCCATTCCTTTTCAGTCTATTATCCGGTTCTCACCATCCCGGACTCACTTTGATATAGATGATTAAAAAGTACTTCTCTCTTTCAGCACAAATTTTATTTGTGAATTATGTACAAACAATACTGTATAAATGCTCAAATGTCAAGTGAATCAGGATAAACGTTCCATTTGTTTCAAAAACTTTTTTGATTTAAGGTAAAATCCACCGTGTTGCTCATAATAGGCATCAAGAATCTGTCGCAATAATTGTTTGTTTTCTGGTTTCATTGATATGGTACCAATACGCTCAAGCCCTATGCCAAGGAAAACATATAACCACTTTGCAAGTACATCAGGTAAGTCGACGGCGAACTCATCAATCGCTTTACATGATTTACATAGATAGCCGCCTTCCGATATAGAAAACGAAAATGGAGGTTGTTGTCTGCCGCAATTTACACATTTGTCCAACGTTGGCTCAAACCCGCCTTTTCTGTACAATTTTAATTCATACATCATAATCGGGATATTACTGTCTTCATGTTCATCAATCCATTTAAGTGTTTGGATCAGCTGATCATAAAGAAACACATCCGGATCGTTTTTTTCTAGAAGCTTATCTGTCAATTCCACAATATAGGCCGCGTAGGCTGTTTTCATGATATCTTCGCGAATCGACCTGAGGGAATCGATCACTTCACCTTGTTGAATGGTACTTAATCCTTTTGATAAATAAATGAAGAATTCAGCATGTATGAATGGCTGCGTAACGGCAGCCATTCTACTCCGTGTTTTTTTAGCCCCTCTTGCAAGCGCTGAAATTTTTCCGTGTTTTTTGCTGAAGAGCGTTACTATTTTGTGTGTTTCACCATAATCAAGTGTTTTAATGATAATACCTTCGACTTTCTCAAGCACACTACCGTCACCTCACTTGTCATATATTTAAGCTTATTTCGAATCAAGGGGTGATGCATTTTGTTTGTCCAATTCCATGTTTGTTCCCTCTATGGTTCGGTCATCTTCCAACTCTTTCAACAATAAATAGGTTTCAATGTTTCCTGTTTGACTAAATATCTTCCAGGTTAAGTCGAGCACAAGAAACCCCACCTTTCTGATGAATTTGAAAAAGCATCTTTCACGTATTAGGATTGCCACTCATCAGGAAACAATGTCTTTAAAAATTTACCATGTTCAATAATCTTCCTGCTTGTACCCGTATTCCTGAAGGATGTTGATGCGATTACGCCAATCTTTTTGTACTTTAACCCACAATTCCAAATATACTTTTGAACCGAGCAGCTGTTGAATATCTTCACGTGCTTGTTTTCCTATTTCTTTTAACATATGTCCTTGTTTGCCGATTAAAATCCCTTTTTGTGACTTCCGTTCAGTGATAACGACCGCTTGTATAAAAAGCAAGCCATTTTCACGTGACTTTATATTTTCGATGATAACTGTAACGGAATGTGGTATTTCTTCCTTAGTCAGTCTAAGCACTTTTTCACGGATCAATTCACTGATAATGAATCGCTCGGGATGATCGGTAACTTGATCGTCAGGGTAATATTTGGGACCATTCGGCAAGTTATCCTTCAGAATTTCCAGTAAATGGTTGACATTGTTGCCTTGTAAAGAAGAAACAGGAATAACCTCATTGAAGTCATACATGTTTTTATACTGTTCGATTAAAGGAAATATATCATCGGGATGAATTAAATCAATCTTATTGATGACTAAAAATACAGGGCGGTTTTTAACTTTTTGCAACCTGTCGATTATATATTGATCACCTTTTCCGTACCCCTCTTCAGCATTGATCATAAACATGATCATGTCGACTTCGTTCAAAGTTGATTCGGCTGTTTTTACCATAAAATCGCCCAGACGGTGTTTTGGCTTGTGAATACCTGGTGTATCAATGAAAATGAGCTGTGACTCCTCATCCGTTAAAACACCTTGGATTTTATTTCTTGTTGTTTGGGCTTTATCACTCATGATCGCTATTTTTTGTCCGATAACACGGTTCAAAAAAGTGGATTTTCCCACATTTGGTCTTCCTATAATCGCAATAAATCCTGATTTGTATTCTTCCTGCATGATGTGACTCCTCCGAGAATTCAATTTAATGATATCTTTTATGATACTATAAAATGATGACTATTTCATGCTTTCGACAAAAGCTTTAAAAAGGTTTTCATTTACGACACAGAGGTATCGATAATTAATGCGGGCATAATGAAGCAGTCACACCCAACCAGATGTGACTGCTAAAAAAATGATATGATTTTCGGTAAATAGATTAAAAATCCGATTATGACTGAAATGATCGTGGCGATTAACACACCACCGGCAGCGACATCTTTTATACGTTTGGCCGTTGGATGTATATCGGGTTTGACATAATCGATCAACCATTCCATACACGTATTGAAAGTTTCTGTAATAAGCACACTTCCGATTGTAAGCATAACGATTGCCCATTCGGTTACTGATATCTTCAAAATAATATTGATTATTATAACAAGTACCATAACGAATATATGGATTTTAAAATTTCTTTCGCATTTGGCTAATTGAACAAGACCATTCCATGCATATGAAAACCCAATCGACTTTTTCCCCTTTTTAGCGTTCAATGTCAAAAGCACCTAAAATGGCATCTTGTTTTTGGAACATGATTTTCTCATCTTCCTCTTGAATATGATCATAGCCAAGAAGGTGAAGAAAGCCATGAATGGTTAAAAAAGATAATTCTCTTTCAAAAGAATGGTCATAGTCTTTTGATTGCTCCCACGCTTTATCAATCGATATGACAATATCGCCAAGAACAAGTGGAATATCTTCACCCACTATAGGTGTTTCTCCTTCCACTCTCTCTTGCAGAGCAAATGATATGACATCGGTAGGTCGATCCTGTTGCCTGTAATTCCGATTCAGTTCCTGGATTTCTCTATCGGAAACAAAATTAACGGACACTTCTGCTTCAAGGGTAATACCTTCTTCCTTCGCTGTAAATAATAGAAGACGTTGTAATAAATCAATTGTCTCTGCAGGCACACTCTTGGTTTTGTCATGAAAGTCGATATACATTATGTAGCCTCCTTCATAGGATATTGTATTCTGGAATGAAATATCCCCTTCAAGGTTTCACAAACCGCCGTATGAATCTTCTCTAATTCCTTTAAAGTGAGCGGACTTTCATTCAGTTGTCCATCCATCATCCGATCATTGATGATGGACGAAACAATTTCTTCGATTTTTTCTTCGGTAGGTTCTTTTAATGAGCGTACCGCAGCTTCAACAGAATCGCAAATACTAACTATCGCTGATTCCTTTGTTTGGGGTTTTGGGCCCGGGTAACGATAGTCATTTTCCTCGATATCCTGATTCTCATCGTTCTCTTTCGCTTTATAATAAAAATATTTCAATAGGGTTGTACCATGATGTTCAAGGGCGATATCGATGATTTCTTTGGGTAAATGATGTTCTTTCAACATCCTTGCACCGTCATATGGATGACTTATGATAATATCGGCGCTTTCTTTCGGTTCAATTGTATCATGTGGGTTCCGAATCGAAACTTGGTTTTCTATAAAATAATGTGGACGGAGGGTTTTACCCAAATCATGATAGTACGCTCCGACACGTGCCAGTAGACCATTGGCTCCAATGGCTTCACAGGCTGTTTCACTTAAATTGGCAACCATTATGGAATGATGATATGTTCCAGGGGCTTCCGTTAATATTTTACGCAATAATGGCTGGTTGGGATTGGAAAGTGATAACAATTTCATATCTGATAAAATTCCCAAACCTGTTTCCAGAAATGGCAGCAAACCAATGGTCAAGATGGCGGACAGTAAAGCCGCAGCTACCGCAAGACTGGATTCTGTAAATAATACACTCATCGAAAACTTCTCAAATGAAAGAAATAAAAATAATACGACAATCACACAGTTAATGACGGCCATACCTAGACCTGTCCGGACAATGGTCAGCCTATCTTTTACATTCATCAAGAGAATAATGCCCGCTACTTGTGAAAAGAAAAAATAGATCCCGGCTTCCACATTCAAAGAACCCGGTATTTCCCCATTGAAAATAATACAACCCATTAGGGCGAAAATACTTGCAAAAACAATCGCCAGCCGTTCATTGATGATTTGTTTAATCAGCAATACACCGGTCGCAGCGGGGACAACATAAAACAAATGATTGATCTGTGTCGTAAACAAGCTGACGATTTTCATCAATGATACAACTAAAATACTGACGGATATTATTGAAATAATTTTTCCCTTATCAAGCTTATGATCTTTTTTCAGTATATTCATTTCATAAGCTATGAATCCGATGATGAGTAATATGAACAATCCTAGACCAACAATCGGATAAATATTTCGTTCTTTATTTAACAGACCGACCAGTTTTAAGTTTTCATATATATCATTCGTTATCGTTTGTCCTTCTCTTACAATGACATCGCCTGCACGAATGATGACAGGCTCGACATTATTCGCAGCTTCTTTACGGGCTTCATTTGTTTTTTCCAGATCAAAAAAAGAATTTTCAATGACTGCAAAATCATTTAAATCATTCAATACATCCTTCATCTGATCAGAAAGGGATGAATACTGAATTTTTTGTTTCACTTCAGTCAGTGCACTTTCTTTGTTCTCTTGGCGTACACCTTTTTCCATGGCATCTTTAACCGACGGAATAAATAATGCTTCCCCCGCTTCACGTTCTTTTTCAGGGATATCGATCAATTCAAATAATATACCATCATTGACAACTTCAGTAATATCTTCGGATAATATTTGCTTCAAATGCTGAACTTTTTCTTGATTGGAAAGTTTATCGTCGTTTTTTTCCTTTTCTTGCTCTTCTTCCATATTCGTTACAGCGTCAAAAATTTCATTGACGTATGATATTTGTTCTTCGGTAATTTCATCTTGAATGGTGTAGCGATCTTCGACGGATTGATATGTTTCTTGTGTCTTCCGGTTTGTTTCTTCTTCATTTTCGATTGTAATCGGTGAACGGATCGTTTCTTTTGATTTATTAAAGCGATCTAAATCGTATGTTTCTGTGAACACATTATTCAATGTCATGCAAAAGAAAAAAATGCCTAATAAAAGAACAGGCAAAAAAATCGTTATCCATCTCGTTTCAATTTTACGTAGGGATTGGATGATATTTTTCAATGTGTTTTTCATATTTTCACCTCATGTGATGAAATCCAATTATCTCTTTATAGGCAATTTTCATGAAAGTGAGTTGTTATAGTTCTGTTTGCTCATAAGCTTGAATAATGCGTTGGACCAGTGGGTGTCGTACAACATCGGATTCTTTCAGATGAATGAACGATACGCCTGTTACATTTGATAAAATCCGGGTGACGACTCGAAGGCCGGATTTTACACCTTTAGGCAAATCTACTTGGGTTATATCTCCAGTTACGATCATTTTTGACCCGAAGCCTAATCGTGTCAGGAACATTTTTATTTGTTCTGGGGTTGTATTCTGTGCTTCATCCAGTATGACAAAAGCATCATCGAGTGTTCTACCTCTCATGTAGGCTAAAGGGGCTATTTCAATGACTTCCCTTTCGATTAACCTGTTTGTATGTTCAACACCTAATACATCATGTAATGCGTCATATAAAGGTCTTAAGTAAGGGTCGACCTTTTCTTTCAGATCCCCAGGTAAAAAACCCAGGCTCTCCCCTGCTTCAACTGCTGGACGGGTTAGAATGATCCTTTTAATGGTACCATCTTTTAAAGCCTTAACTGCCATTACCACAGCCAAGTATGTTTTTCCTGTACCCGCGGGACCGATTCCAAAAACAAGATCGTTTGACTTGATTGCTGAAATATATTCTTTTTGTCCTAATGTTTTAACGCGGATGGCTTTTCCTTTAACATTTTTGATGATTTCATCCTCAAATAATGTTATAAATTGATTGATCTTGCCTTGGCGGGCTAAATCGACAGCATAAACGACATCTCTGTCAACAACGTTTAACCCTTTTCGTATGACTGACAAAAGTGCGAATAATACATCTTGTACACAGGCGATGTCTTCCTGTGACCCGGAAACGCTTATTCCTTCCCCGCGTGTTACGATCGATATATTTAATTTTTCTTCCAATAATTTTAAATGTTTATCATTCGTACCAAATAAACTTAATGCTTCATTTGGATCCATTAGTTGCAGATCAATTGCCTGTAATGACTCTGACATATTTAATCTCCTTGATTTATCGATTGTGTCTCCGTAATATCTTCTTCAACTGTAAAATATATGTTTAGTTTAACTTTACCACTCTCTTTCTGTTCATGCAAAATTTTGTGAGAAGTTATCCTGGCTTCTGGGCCGAGGCGTAATTGCAATTCTTGTTCAGCTTGTTCAATAGCTACCTTTCTTGCTTGCCGTTTATTTCGGCGCAAATCTTTATATTCTTTTTCATTAAGTGTTGTTTTATCTACAGTAAACGGAAGCTTCCATTTAAAAAAGTAAAGTGGTTTTTCGGAAGTCTCACGATGAATATGCTTAAAATCTGGGTCTGAAAAACCCCAAATCGGTAGGGCTAGATTGCCGAATGAAATGTAATACTTATGTTTTTTTTCTCCTGTAATCATTTCATAATGACTCTTCAGGGGAACCGTGACGGAAGATTCATACCATGTTTCTGCAATCACTTCACCATCGGCTGCGACGACTTCTGTTTTCTTTTTAGGTTCCGGGTCCTCGTTATCATCTTCATCATCCTCTTCTTCTTTCCTCATGACCCCTGACACAAGTAAATCACCAGCTTCAACATAGTCATGTATATTTGCCTGAGGTATCCCTTTAGAAATATACATTGATGTAATAATGCCTTTTTTTGTAGCAATGAGGTTTCTCGGGCCTTCTACTTTTTCTTTTTCAACTATAATTTTTTCCACGCCTTCAAGTGAATAGGTCGTACCTTTTCGCTCAATACCTATCCACAACAATTCCGGTATATCATTCATCAACTTCTGCTGAATGACATTCGGCTCATCCAATGAAATAATCCATGCCCCTGAATGTATGCCGTATTTTTTCAATTGCTTGGTTATTTCCGCCTCCATATCTGTCGGAACCCCTTTGATGTCAACTTTCCATATAATATTGGATAAGAAAAAGATAAACAAAAAAACGAACACGATACTGATGACGACTTCCTTTTTCCTCAGGAATCTTCGCCATATGAAAGGATATCCTTTCCGGTCCAAAAATGAGACTTTATAATCCGTATTACGATGCAATTTCCTTACGTCGCGAATATCTGTTAACCGTACTTTTCCCTGACATTCATTTTTTGATATCTTTTTGATATCCCACGTCGGGATGTCTTCATCAATACATAATTGAAAAAATAGTTCAGGTTGTTTTCCCTTTATAGAAACAGTTACATTTCCGGTGAAAGATGTCCCTTGTATGTGTTTCATTTTGTCCTCCTTTTATTTTTCTGTCATGTTGTCGGAGTTTAGGTAGATTTGATATATGTATGATGTATACTTGTCCGTTTTTGATCTGTAAAAAATGACACTATAAAGCTGTAGATTTTTGAATAGATAACGATGCATCAAATTCACAATCAATGGGGTATAAACAAAACGTTATCTATTTTCCCTTCCAAGAGAATTTCTTCTGGAAGCATGAGTTTCAGCACAAAGTCTGAGCCTTGTATACGGATGGACCCATTTTGTGAGGCAAGTTGCAATTCTGTATCCGTAAACTCTTTCAGCCCTTTATGATTTTCAATGTAGATGTGAATTTGACCGATGATTGTTATTTTTGGTAATCCGAGTGTGGTATCGGGTGTTAGTTGGAGGTGTTTACTAAACCATGGTGTGATTCGGTGATGCCATTTGCTCACAATGCCAACCCCCTCTCATCATCATATTTATGAATTTAACCTGTATATAAGAACAAAAAAAACCACTTGCCAAGAGAATTCATGCGAATCTCTCAACAAGTGATAAATGGGTAGGTAAAGATTTACTTTCGATTGTTTATAATACTGCGATATGGCTTCTTTGCCCTGGGAGGCCCAAGTATCTCGGCCATCACGATACTATCAATCAGGCCTTTTTGATTTAATTTGCTTTTTATTTCTTTTTTAAATTCAGAGTGATGGTATGGTGATTGGATCTCAGGACTTCTCAATGTTTTATGAAGCCCCGCTTCATGAGAGCCTTGACCTTCTTCTGTGATAACGGCCTTCGAGCTCGATCCCATACGTTTTCTTAGTTCTTCCATTTGTTTTTGTTGCTGTTCCCCGATTGATACCGAATCATAGGAAGATGATTGTGCTTGATCGACAGATGTTTCTGCTGCACCGCTTCGTCTCGAGGGCGTATGACCACTCTTTTGCGGTTGGCTTGCAGTACGGTTCCCAGTCTGTTGATGTTCATCATCATCTGAAATGGATTTGTTTTTCAAAAGGCTTAAAAGCCCCCCGATTATAATAACAATGATAATGAAATTTTCAGCAATGAAATCTGCCATAATAGTCCTCCTTTCTAGTCAGACCAATCATTTACTTTTTATCATCGTTATCATGATGGTTTTCATCAGATAATTTACCGATCGTATCACGCATATCTGTATCAGCGTCAATATTTTTATAATTCATATAATCCATTACACCTAGATTACCTGAACGTAAAGCTTCAGCAAGAGCCCTTGGAACTTCGGCCTCTGCTTCCACAACTTGTGCCCGCATTTCTTGCACCCGAGCAACCATTTCTTGTTCTTGTGCGACAGCCATGGCACGACGTTCTTCCGCTTTTGCCTGTGCAATGTTTTTATCTGCCTCAGCTTGATCAGATTGCAGAATGGCACCTATGTTTTTGCCGATGTCCACATCCGCGATATCAATGGATAGAATTTCAAATGCGGTTCCTGCATCAAGTCCTTTAGCAAGTACAGTATGTGAAATAGAATCCGGATTTTCCAATACTTTTTTATGCGACTCCGAACTACCGATTGTACTGACTACACCCTCACCAACACGTGCTATAACGGTTTCTTCTCCTGCACCACCGACTAATCGGTCGATGTTGGCTCGAACGGTAATACGGGCCATTGCTTTTACTTCGATCCCATCCATTGCAATACCAGCAATGAATGGTGTTTCAATGACTTTCGGATTAACACTCATTTGGACGGCTTCCAAAACATTACGGCCAGCCAGATCAATCGCTGCTCCACGCTCAAATGGCAAAGAGATATTTGCACGATGTGCAGCAATTAAAGCATTGACAACCCTATCAACATTACCTCCGGCTAAATAGTGACTTTCCAATTGACTTGTTTTGACATTCAAACCAGCTTTGTATGCTTTGATGAGCGGATTGATGACCCTGGAAGGGATAACTCTCCTCAACCGCATTCCGACAAGTGTGAACAGACCTATTTTAACGCCCGCCGCAAGGGCGCTGATCCACAACATAACGGGTACAAACGTAAAAAGTATTGCTAATGCAATCAGTATAACGGCAATGATGATAATCGGCATGATATCCATTTCCATTTAATCTCCTCCAATATTTATATCTTGTATTTCTCTAACCACAATTCGAGCCCCTTCTACTTGGACAATTTTAACATTGGTATCTTTCTCCACGAATCCCCCCTCTGAAACAACATCCAGCCTTTCATTATCAAATAAAGCGGTACCAGCAGGTCGGAGTGCCGTCAATGTCATTCCCTCCAAACCGATTAACTCCAATCGATTGACGGATGACACATAGCCAAGTTCAGTTGTCGTCCTGTCACGTAAAACAATTTTATTGAATATGCCTTTTTCCAAACCGATGAATTTAAACAGAATAAATCCGACGATGATTGCCAGAATAAATGCTATGCTTATACTGAGTGACATATGAGTGATATCATAGCCTGCAAGAAATAAGGACGCTATGACTGCACCGGCACCAAACAACCCCAATATGCCACCTGATACAAAAAATTCAGCTATGATCAATCCAATGCCAATCAATAACAAGATAACAGCTTCCATCCCAGCTAAGCCGGCTATAATGTGACCGTAGAAGAATAAGATAAGTGCTACTATTCCCATTGTTCCAGGCACACCGAATCCAGGTGAATACAATTCGACAATCAACCCCAAGCTGGCAACAGATAAAAGAATTGGAATAACGACTGGATTGGTTAGAAACCTAGCTAATTCTTCGGAAGCGGTGGGCTCTGTTTCAACTATGGTCGCATCTGATAGGTTCAGTTCATTCAAAAGATCAGAACGATGTTCGACGATACCTTCTGCATAGCCCACATCCACTGCAGACGAGGCCCCGAGTGTAAGGAACTTGCCTTTAGGGGCGTTGTATTCGGGAAGATCGACATCTTCATCAGCCATTGCCTCTGCATATATCGGATTTCGCCCTTTTGATGTTGCAGCTTCCTTCATACTCGCAATCCAGGCAGATTGTGCTTTTTTATCTGCAGCCGTGCCATCCTCATTTATGACCCCGCTGGCACCCATTGTAGCATGTGAATTCATATAGATGGTATCTGTGTTAAGAGCGATATAAGATCCCGCAGATAAGGCTTTGTTTTTGATGTATGCTGTGGTGGGAATGTCCAAATCTTGGAGAATAGTTGCTATTTCACCCGCTGAATCAACTCTGCCTCCAGGTGTGTTAATTTCAAAAATAATATGATCGGCATTTTCCTCGATGGCTTCTTTCGTCGTTCGCATGATGAAAGATTCCAGTCCACGTTCTACATCATTTTTAACAGGTATGATATATACTAATTTACCTTCTCCATTTGTAACCGCATTCGAATGGGATTCTGGTTGACCAACCGTGATGAGAAAAAACAGGAAAAGACTTAATAATATGTATTTTCCAAGCCTATGTCTATCCATTCATTCACCCCCTATCTATTGATCTTATGTATTTCATACGATGGGTATCTATTGTAGGTTTCAAAATGTGGTGAATTTTTATATGAATGGCTTCATTTTGCGATCTTGATAGGTCATGTGGTCGAAAAGATTGGCGTATGTGATAAAGACCTTTGCCAAATCATCTTTGACAAAGGCCTTTTAGTTCTGTATTCATAATTCATGATATATATTGTTTCACTAGCTTATTGACTCGGGACCCATCCGCTTTTCCTTTTACCTTGGGCATAACTATCTTCATGATATTGCCCATGTCCTTGACGGAAGTTGCCCCGACTTCCTCAATAGCTTCTTGAACAATTTCCGTAAGTTCATCATCTGTTAATTGTTCAGGCATATATTCTTGCAAAATATGAATTTCAGTTTCCAAGTTTTCAACAAGATCGTCTCGATTCGCTTTTTTAAATTCTTGGAGGGAATCTTTTCTCTGTTTAAGTTCTTTCGTTAAAATTGTAAGTTCCTCTTCTTGCGATAACTCTTCTTTACCAAGTTTAATTGCTTCATTTTGCATCGATGTCTTTACCATTCGGATAACACTTAGGGTTGCCTTATCCTTTTGTTTCATCGCCTGTTTCATATCTTGATTCAGCTGATTCAATAAAGACATATTTACACCCTCTTTGTTATCTCCGTTTTCTTGCTGCTTCGGATTTCTTTTTCCGACGCACGCTAGGCTTTTCATAATATTCCCGCTTACGATATTCGGATAATGTACCACTTTTTGATACATTACGCTTAAAGCGACGAAGAGCATCTTCAAGAGACTCGTTTTTACGAACGCGAGTTGTATTTGACATGCTAATTTCCCTCCCTCCGGAGCATAAAACAAAATAGTTACAGCACATAAATGTTATTACATGCCTTTTTTTATTATAATATAAGCTGCCAATCTGGTCAACTTAAACTTTCATTAAATTGCCTTGGCATAAAATATCTTTTATACGCATTTATGATGTTCATTTTAACATCCCGATGATTCAACTATTATACGCTTCTTTCATAATGTCTACACCTGCGCTGGCGCCAATCCGCGTTGCGCCTGCCTTAATCATTTCCTGAGCCGCTTGATAGTCACGAATGCCTCCGGACGCTTTAATGCCCATGTTATCGCCTATGGTTTCACGCATTAAACGAATATCTTCTGCAGTTGCACCGCCATTTGCAAACCCGGTGGAGGTTTTCACATAGTCGGCACCCGCCTCTTTTGCCAACATACAGGCACGGATTTTTTCATTAGTCGTGAGTAATGCTGTTTCTATGATCACTTTTGTCGTAGCTTTGTTCTTAGCGGCAGCAACGACTGTTTGAATATCTTTTTTGACGGAATCATCATGATTGGCTTTTAATTCACCGATATTGATGACCATATCGACTTCTTCAGCACCATCTTTGATAGCTTGTCTGGTTTCCATTTCCTTAACTTTTGAAGATGATGCACCTAATGGAAAACCAATGACTGTACATACCTTCACCTTGCTGTCCGCTAGTTTTTCGCTACAATGTGACACCCAATAAGGGTTCACACAGACGGATGCAAATGTATATTCTTTCGCTTCAGCAATCGTTTGATCGACTTTTTCAACTGTTGTGTCAGGCTTTAATTGCGTATGATCGATATAAGCGGCTAAATCTTTAACCATATTAAAAACCTCCCTTTACGCTTTCATTCAAAATTTCTTTTCAGGTGATGACGTTTATCTGTTTATTTGTGGCCTCATCTACAGTCATTACGAATACACCTTGATTGTATGGGTAACCGGATTTGGTGATTTTCACGCGAACGATTTCACCAATTAAGCCTTTGCTGCCTTCTAAGATGACTTTCATGTAATTATCCGTATACCCGACAAGTTTCGTTGAGTCGTCATTTTCTGTATGGATTTCTTCAGGAATGACTTCCAAGATTTCACCTTCATACCTTGATGCATATTCTTTGGCTAGTTGGTCTGATAAATCAATCATCTTTGCAACACGTTCATTTTTTACATCATTGTCAACTTGGTTTTCCATTCGTGCTGCTGGTGTTCCGGTACGTTGTGAATATGGAAATACATGCAATTCTGAATAGCCGATTTCACGGACAAACTGGTATGTTTCCATAAATTCTTCATCCGTTTCACCCGGAAAACCGACGATAACATCGGAAGTAATTGCTAGCCCGGGTAGTGCCTTCTTGATTTTATCAACTTTTTGTTTATAGTAACGACAAGAATATTTTCTTCGCATCCGTTGTAAAACTGTATCTGAACCAGCTTGAAGAGGGATATGTAAATGTCGGACGATTTTTTCCGATTGATCCAATACGTCAATGACCTCATCCGTAATTTGACTCGCCTCAATCGAAGAAATCCGAATCCGTTTTAAGCCATTGACCTCATTCTCCAGTGCCCGAAGCAACTTGGCGAAATTGTAATCAGGCATATCCTCACCATATCCCGCTGTATGGATACCTGTCAAAACAATTTCTTTATAACCGGCATCTACCAGCTTCTGTGCTTGCGCTATGACACTATCCGGATCACGTGAACGCAACAATCCACGGGACCAAGGGATGATACAGAACGTACAGAAGTTATTGCATCCTTCCTGGATTTTCAATGATGCCCGTGTGCGGTCGGTAAAGGCAGGGACATCCATTTCTTCAAACACACGGTTTTTCATGATGTTTGATACACCATTGACAGGTTTTCGTGTCTGTTGATGTTCTTTAATATAATCAATCATTTCTGTTCGATTTTGTGTTCCAACAACAACATCTACACCTGGTATTTCCATAACTTCGCCAGGGCTGGTTTGAGCATAGCATCCAGTTACACAGATCACAGCCTCGGGATTTTTGCGAACGGCCCGCCGGATGATCTGTCTGCTTTTTTTATCACCTGTGTTCGTTACTGTACACGTGTTGATGACATAAACATCTGAACGCCTATCAAACTCAACGCGTTCATAGCCATTTTTTTGAAACATTTGCCAAATACCTTCTGTTTCATAATGATTTACTTTACACCCCAACGTATGAAAAGCTACTGTTGGCATAAATTCCACCTCAATTCTTCAAAGTGATAAGATATACTCGCGAGCGCATATAATGCTGCGGTTTCCGTACGTAGAATACGAGGACCCATTCTAACCGGTGAAAAATCCTGTTTTTTCAATAATGCCACTTCCTGCTCGGAAAATCCACCTTCAGGGCCAACACAAATAACAATCCGATGGTTATGAAATGTTTGCTTTAATGAGTGTGCCAGTGATTGGAAATCATCTGTTCTTGCCTCATCGGTGTGAGCGAATAATTTCACATCATATCCTTCAACAAACTTGATAGCATCTTCCAAAGACATGACAGGTTGAACATCGGGAATTTTGTTACGATGGCATTGTTCACTCGCTTCTTTGACAATTTTTAAAAAACGCCTTTGTTTTTTATCCTTCTTTTTGTCATCCCATTTGACGATACTTCTATCAGCTGTAAAGGGAATAAACTCGCATGCACCAAGTTCTGTTCCTTTTTGCATTGTGAACTCAATTTTATCCCCTTTTGGAAGGGCTTGAATAATCGTAACATCGACAGGTAACTCTGCTGATTCCTCTTTCCAGTGAATGATTGTCGCAATGACACTATCATGTGATAAGCTATCTATTTCACATTCCGCAACCGATCCTCCCGGGTGATTGCAAATAATATGATCGCCAACATTAAAACGCATGACTCTTGTGATATGATGTGCATCTTCCCCGGTGATATGTACATTCTCTTCACACCATTGGCTTCCGGAAACGAAATATCGCTGCATGGCTAACATTCCTTTATTCATTCATTTTTGTGCAACTATGACTACCCAATCATTTTGTTCATGACTGCTTATGATGTTGAACCCAGATTCTTTCAATTTTGATACGACCATTTCTTTTTTCTCGGATATGATACCTGAGGTAATGAAGTACCCTTCTTGATTTAAACATTCCCATGCATCATCGACAAATGTGACGATAATTTCTGCAAGTATATTAGATACAATCACATCAACTGTTTCATTTATCCCATCCAATAAATTATTTTGTTGAGCATGAATGGTTGTCTCCAGGCCATTGAGCGAGGCATTATAGTTTGTGCTTGATATAGCTACATCATCCAAATCGTATGCCATAACATTTTTAGCACCTAGCAAACCCGAAGCAATACTGAGAATACCCGATCCACATCCTACGTCAATAACCAAGTCTCCTTGTTTTACGTATCTTTCCAATGCTTGGACACATAAAACAGTTGTTGGATGTGTTCCTGTTCCAAATGCCATACCAGGGTCAATATCAATAACAAGGGAGTCCGTTGTGGAATCAAGTGTTTCCCAAGTTGGCTTTATCATGACGTTTTCAGATATTTTAACAGGCTTATAAAATTTTTTCCATGCTGTCGCCCAATCCTCTTCATCCACCTCACGAACGGTAACATCGCCTTTTCCAATTTCAAGTTGATGGTTTTTCAAATTATGGATGGCCTGATTGATTTCCGCTAATGTTCCGTTCCTTCTTGGATCTTCCGATAGATATGTTTTGATAAAAATACCCTCTTTTGGATAATCATCTTGATTCAGATCGTATATTTCCCCAAATGTTGTTTGATGCTCTTTTGTTATGTCCAGAGGATCTTCTATGGTCACACCTCCGGAAGTGAATCCATGTAGGACATTGGAAACTGCTTCATTAGCTTCGTTTGATGTATGGACACAAACTTCATACCACTTCATTTTCTGTCACCTTACCTGTGAAAGTCTTTTTTGACAATATATATAAAGGTGTTGCAGAGTGGCAACACCTATGGTCAATTCTTGAAAGCTTTTTTAAACCTTTGGAAAAAAGATTCCTCATTTTCATCTGTCGGTTGTTTCCCGTCAATCTCATTGAACTCACGCAAGATTTCTTTCTGTCTGTCTGTTAATTTTGTTGGTGTGATAACCCGAACCTGAATATGTTGATCACCTTGCCCATGTCCACGAACACTTGGGGCACCTTTGCCTTTCAAACGAAATATCTTGCCGGTTTGGGTTCCCGCTGGTATTTTTAACATGACTTTTCCGTGAACCGTCGGCACTTCTATTTCATCGCCAAGTGCGGCTTGCGTATAGGTAACAGGTAGTTCACAAAATATATGATCCCCTTCACGCTCAAAGAAATCATGCGGGCGCACTTGTATGACGACAAATAAATCTCCTGGTGGCCCTCCGTTGATACCTGGTTCCCCTTTACCGGAAACGCGGATTTGCTGTCCTTCATCAATACCCGCAGGAATATTGATTTTAATCTCCTTTTGTTTCTTGACAGTACCTTTACCACCGCAAGTTGAACATTTTTCAGGAATGATCTTTCCTGTACCATTACAATAATGGCACACCCTACGATTTACAACTTTACCGAAAGGTGTATTCTGTTCCGTGTTCAGCTGACCTGACCCATGACAATGTGTACATGTTTTTGTTTTTGTACCGGGTTTTGCTCCCGAACCATGGCATGTTTCACATTCTTCATCTTTCGGGATACGGATTTCCGTATCTTTCCCGAAAATGGCTTCTTCAAAATCAAGTGTAATGGTATATTGGAGATCGGAACCTTGTCTCGGAGCGTTCGGGTCACGTGAGGCACCCCCGCCACCGAAAAACATGTCGAAAATATCACCGAAGCCACCACCGAAGTCGCCACTACCACCGAATCCTGAGAAGCCTTGGCCTTGTGCACCTGCGTGTCCGAACTGATCATATTGACTCCGTTTTTGTTCGTTACTGAGTACTTCATAAGCTTCCTTTGCTTCTTTGAATTTATCTTCAGATCCTTCTTCTTTGTTTACATCAGGATGATATTTTCTCGCTAGTTTACGATATGCTTTTTTTATTTCATCTTTGGAAGCATCTTTTGATACACCCAACACTTCATAATAATCTCGCTTCGTCACTTATCATTCACTCTCCCATACTCACTTACATCGGTTTCATCTTACCATTTTAACTTAATCGTTGGCAAATACCTAAATATAAGGTTCAAAATATACATTCAACAATGATGACATTGTTTTTGATATCATATTCAGTCGTTCATCTTATCACTTTATTAAATATTATATCTAAGTGAACAAGTTAAAGAAGAAAAGTCAAAGCCAAGAAACCCCTGACTTTGACTTTTGTAATCGAACGTATTGCTTACGTATTACTTATCTTCTTCATCATCAACTTCTTTGTAATCCGCGTCTACTACATCTTCGGAGTCATCATTTCCATCGTCTGTTCCACCTTGTGCTTCGGCATCTTGTTGCATTTGTTCATATAACTTCGTGGAAAGTTGTTGGACCTGTTCTTCCAGAGCCTCTTTTTTGGACTTGATATCATCCATATCTTCTGATTCAAGTGCTTTTTTGAGTTCATCTTTTGCTGATTCTGCTTTTTCTTTTTCGTCATCGGATACTTTATCGCCTAAATCTTTCAATGTTTTATCCGTTGTGAATACAAGTTGGTCTGCTTCATTGCGTAAATCGACTTCTTCACGGCGTTTTTTATCTTCTTCGGCATTTTCTTCAGCTTCATTGACCATCTTTTCGATTTCATCATCTGATAAACCGGAAGAGGATTTGATCGTTATCGATTGTTCTTTATTTGTTCCTTTATCTTTTGCACGAACATTGACGATACCATTTGCATCAATATCGAATGACACTTCAATTTGTGGCACACCTCTTGGTGCTGGTGGGATATCCGTCAATTGGAAGCGACCAAGTGTTTTGTTGTCGGCTGCCATTTCACGCTCACCTTGCAGGACGTGAATGTCCACAGCTGTTTGATTATCTGCAGCTGTCGAGAAAACTTGTGATTCACTTGTAGGGATCGTTGTATTTCTTTCAATCAGTTTTGTCGTAACAGAGCCCATTGTTTCGATGCCCAATGACAATGGTGTAACATCAAGCAATACAACATCTTTGACATCCCCTTGGAGTACACCGCCCTGGATAGCTGCACCTAAAGCAACAACTTCATCTGGATTGACTCCTTTTGAAGGTTCTTTTCCAGTTTCTTTTTTAATTGCCTCTTGAACCGCAGGAATACGTGTTGACCCACCTACTAATATTACCTTGTCGATTTCATTGGCGGATAAGTCTGCATCTTTTAATGCTTTTCGAGTTGGAACCATCGATTTTTCAACGAGCTCATTGGTAAGCTCATCAAATTTAGCACGTGTTAAAGTCATTTCCATATGAAGTGGACCAGCATCGCCCGCAGTGATAAATGGTAATGATATTTGTGTCTGGCTAACACCGGAAAGTTCTTTTTTCGCTTTTTCAGCCGCATCTTTCAAACGCTGTGTTGCCATTTTATCTTGGGAAAGGTCGATTCCATTTTCTTTTTTGAATTCACTGACCATATGGTCAATGATAAGTTCATCAAAGTCATCACCACCCAGACGGTTATCACCAGCTGTTGAAACAACTTCAAATGTGCCATCGCCAATATCCAGAATGGATACATCAAATGTACCTCCACCAAGGTCATAAACTAAAATCGTTTGGTCCTGATCATCTTTATCGATACCATACGCAAGTGCTGCAGCAGTTGGCTCGTTAATGATACGTTCTACTTCAAGTCCAGCGATTGTACCGGCATCTTTTGTAGCTTGACGTTCCGCATCATTAAAATAAGCTGGTACAGTAATGACTGCTTTCTCCACTTTTTCACCGATATAATCTTCAGCATACGATTTGATATGCTGTAAAATAATGGCGGAAACTTCTTGAGGCGTAAATTCTTTATCTTCAATTTTCACTTTGAAATCTGTACCCATATGACGTTTGACAGATTGTATTGTATTAGGGTTCGTTATGGCTTGACGTTTAGCGACCTCACCTACTTGACGCTCCCCATTTTTAAATGAAACAACAGAAGGTGTTGTACGATTTCCTTCCGGGTTTGGAATGACAACAGATTCTCCACCTTCCATTACAGATACACATGAATTTGTTGTTCCTAAATCGATACCAATTATCTTGCTCATTTCAAAAATCCTCCTTGACAACTTCTTTATTTATTTACTTTAACCATTGCAGGTCGAATGACTCTATCTTTTAGCATATATCCTGTCTGCAATTCTTCAACAACCATATTTGATTCCTTATCTTCATCTTCCACTTGCATGACGGCATGATGAAGATTTGGGTCAAATTCCTGGCCAACTGCTTGAATCGCTTCAACACCATGTGATTTCAGTGCATCCAGGAGTTGTCTGTACACCATGGACACGCCTTCGACATAAGCATCACTTACATCTGTGTTATCCGCATGAAGTGCCCTGTCAAAATTGTCCAGAGCAGGCAGTATTTCAGAAGCAATATCCTGTGATTTATATTTGTGGATCGCTTCTTTTTCTTTCTTGTTTCTTTTCTTGAAGTTTTCAAATTCTGCTTGGATACGCAACATTTTATCCTCAGCAGCCTTTTTTTCTTTTTCCAATTGATTGACTTTATTTTTCAATGCATCCAATTCATTTTCATTTGAATCCTCTTCAGGTTGTTCTTTTTCGGATTCATTTTGGTTTTGATTTTCTCCCTCATTGGATTCGGGGTCGATAATTTCGATATCTTGTTCATCTATCGATTCATTTTTCTCTTCTTCCATGACTTGATCGCTCTTTTTTTCCATCTTTTGCACCTCCTCCAAAACAATAACCACGTAAGACTATATCATGAATGACAAACGAAAACCAACACAAAGGAACAGTTATCCAAATATTTTTGTATGACCATATTAACTACTTTTTCTTATACCATATATTCAATGTCTCGGTCATTTCAGAGGATAAGGCATGAAGTAAATTAATGACCCGCCTGTATTCCATTCTCGTTGGACCGAGTAATGCGATTGTACCCAGTTGACTGTTACCTAATTGGTAAGAAGCCGTAATCAAACTGAAGTCCTTGATTTCATCAACTTCATTTTCACTTCCTATCATAACTTGGATACCTTCTGTATGGGTTTTTAACAGGTTTGCGATTTCGTCTTCCCTATCCATCAGTTCATAAAAGGAACGCACTTTTTCGACATCATCAAACTCCGGTTGCATGATAAGGTTGGTCTTTCCGCTTATATGCATTGTGACCGGATGTTGGTTGAAAAAAGCCCCTTTTAAATAATCATAGGATTTTTCTACATCATTGACATATGTTTTCATCATTGTGATTATTTCTTTATTTAATTTTTGAGGTAAATTAAATATAGGGATACCATGCAGACGATCGTTCAGGATATTGACCATTTTCTCCAAATCAGACGATTGGATTTCCTCAGGGATGGTAAATGCACGATGTTCAACATGCCCTGTATCTGTAATCAAAATGGCGACAGCTGCTTGTGATGAGAGAGTCACGATTTGCAGCTCCTTTAATTTTGCTTCAAATACCTCAGGACCTAAAACAATCGATGTATAATTTGTCAATTCCGATAATATTTCGGCTGATTGTTCGATAACCTGTTCCATCTCCAGGAAATCATCCTTGAGTAGGTGCTGAAAAAGGTTGATATGAGCTGTTGAAATATACGGTGAAACGATATGATCAACATAATAACGATACCCTTTTTCAGAAGGAACTCTTCCTGATGACGAATGCGTTTTTTCAATCAATCCCATGTCTTCAAGGTCAGCCATGACATTCCGGATGGTGGCCGGGCTATAAGGAATATGGTGCTTTTTAGCTATTGCCCTTGAACCAACAGGTTGTGCTGTTTCAATGAAGTCATCAATAATGACGTGTAAAATCAATAACTGCCTTTCCGTTAACATGATGTTCACCTCTGTTAGCACTCATAACTCCCGAGTGCTAATTCTAATAATAAATTATCAAATCCGTATATTTTTGTCAATATAGATGTTTATATTGTATGAAATAGTTAAATGAAAGCCGTGCCTTAGAAATGTAAATAGCCAGTGGAAAGTGTTTTCCGCTGGCTATTAGCTGGTCGTATTTATATGGTGTTAATCATTATCCATTTCCAACACTGCCATGAATGCTTCCTGTGGTACCTCAACAGAACCGACCATTTTCATCCGCTTCTTACCTTCTTTTTGTTTCTCCAATAGTTTTCTTTTTCGGGTAACATCGCCGCCATACAATTTTGCGGTTACATCTTTTCGAACGGCTTTTATGGTTGAACGTGCGGCTATTTTATTTCCAATGGCCGCCTGTACTGGAACTTCGAATTGCTGTCTTGGTATGAGATCTTTTAATTTATTCACAATATGTTTTCCACGCTCATGTGCAAAATCCCGGTGTACTATAAAGGATAAGGCATCAATCGTCTCACCGTTTAGCAGGATATCCATTTTTACAAGATCGGAAGGATGGTAACCTATCAATTCATAGTCAAAGGATGCATAACCTTTTGTTTGAGATTTAAGTTGATCGAAAAAATCATAGACAATTTCAGATAACGGTATTTTATAAGTGATGTTAACACGGATATCGTCCAAGTATTGCATGTCCATAAACTGGCCGCGTTTTTTTTGGGCTATTTCCATAACTGGACCGACATAATCATTCGGTACCATGATGGTTGCTTGTACATAAGGTTCATTTACCTCTTGTATGATTTGAGGGTTAGGCATAAAGGATGGATTATCCACTATCACCACTTCACCATCTGTCTTTTCGACTTCATAAACAACACTTGGGGCTGTTGTAATGAGTGATATATTATATTCTCGCTCAATACGTTCTTGGATAATTTCCATATGCAATAGACCCAGAAATCCGCAACGGAACCCAAAACCTAACGCCTGAGATGTTTCGGCTTCATATTGTAGGGCTGAATCGTTGAGTTCAAGGCGTTCAAGTGCTTCACGTAAGTCATTGTAATTATTTGAATCTACTGGAAACAATCCACAAAAGACCATTGGATTCAACGGTCGATATCCTTCAAGTGGCTCTTCGGAAGGATTATCTGCTAATGTAATCGTGTCACCGACCTGGGTGTCTCCCACCGTTTTAATCGACGCTGTCAAATAACCAACATCCCCTACAGTCAATTCATCTTTTGGATCTGGGGCGGGTGTGAACACACCGATTTCATTGACCTCAAATTCTTTGCCCGTCGCCATCAATTTAATTTTATCGCCAACCTTAACAGAACCTTCTTTTATGCAAATATACGTAATGACACCACGGTAGGAATCATATAATGAATCGAAAATGAGAGCCTTCAATGGTTTATGATCTTCACCTGAAGGAGGTGGCACAGCATCAACTACCCGTTCCAATATATCTTCTATACCGATATTTGATTTAGCGGAAGCCAAAATGACATCTTCGGGATCTATTCCGATGACATCCTCTAATTCTTTCGCTACCCGGTCAGGGTCAGCATTCGGCAAGTCAATTTTATTGATGACCGGGATAATTTCCAATTCGTTATCCAATGCGAGATAGACGTTTGCAAGTGTTTGCGCTTCAATTCCCTGCGCGGCATCGACTACTAATATGGCCCCCTCACATGCAGCGAGGCTACGTGATACTTCATAAGTGAAATCGACATGTCCCGGGGTGTCAATTAAATGGAATGTATATTCTTCGTCATTTTTACTTCGATAATGGAGTTGAACCGCATTCAGTTTAATCGTGATACCACGCTCGCGTTCCAAATCCATGGCATCTAAAAATTGATCTTTCATCTCTCTTTGTGTGAGCGTACGTGTGTTTTCTAAAATACGATCCGCAAGGGTTGATTTCCCATGATCGATGTGTGCAATGATTGAAAAGTTACGTACATTATTCTTATTCTTTACCATATCTATGTTCACTCCTACATGTCTGTTTCGAAAGACATTGACTAGGATTGATTATAGCAATCAGGGCCAATAGTTTCAAACATAACTCTTTTTTCATTAGCTTTTTATTCGTTATATACAGATCATGAGATGCTTTTTGGTTGTGAACATTGCACCGATATGTTCATAGAAACGAGCTAGCCTTAGTTGGCATCAGAAAAATAAGTTTGCAAACGCATAGCAAAGCTGAACAATCATATCGCATACGCCCTTGACAATGGACTCCAATGAAGAAGCGATCACTTGCGTTAAATGCCTGGGTGTTTCATATTCGTCTTTGGCATGTGATGTGTCTTCATATTCATTTTCTTTTTTCATCTGTTCTGATTCATTTTGATGATCTAGATTAAAGTCAATCAGTTTAATAGAATCATGATCTGCTTGCTGACTATCTTTCCCGATTCCAACAACCATGCCAGTCAGGAAAATGGCAATGATAATCAGAAAACCAATAAATGAACGAACCATGAAACATCCCTCCTAAGAATCCGCATCGACTTTTTCCGCATCCCAATAATATGTGCTGAATATATCCGCCAAAGCATCCGCAGACCGATACAATTCTTCCAAAGTATTTTCAACACCACCGAATTCGAAAAGAATCGCATTGTCTGATAAATCCTGATTGAACACTCCGTTGGTTCCTGCTCCTTTTTTCGGTAGAACACCTCTGCTTAAACCGGGATATTTTTCTTCGAGCTTGTTATGGATTTCCGTTGCAAGAGAAAGATTCTTTTCATATGAATCGTATTCTTCCCCAATAACAATGGCTATTCGTGCATATTCATCTCCATCGATTTCTTTTGTAGTGACATCTCTTCCCATCGCATCACGATGTATATCAAATGAGTATGATACATCGTCATTTTCGCTGAATGCTTTTTCGACAACATCGCGTGACATTTCATATGATTGTGAGTGCTCCATTCCATTTTCGCTGAGCAATTCCGCGATATCAGTATCATCCACTTTGGTTCCGATCCCCTCATTTTCCAACGCTTTCGCTAGGTAATCACTGACTTTTGTTATATTTACCTTGTGATGAAAAGCTTGATCAGGGTCAGTGATATCGGGTAAATGTGGTAAAAATGACTCTCGATTGTGGGTGTTGTATATAAAAACCACTTTTTTCCCGTCAGTCGAAGGTGTGGGGTCCTTGCTATCATCATTGCTTGATTCTTCATCGTTTTCATCTGTAACAGCTTTATGTTCCTTTAGCACCTCTTTTAAGGGTGGTGATGATTCATTTGGTAAATTTGTATAGTTGGTCCCTTCACCGGCGATTAATATTTCTCTATCAAATATAGAGAACCCAGGTAATTCCGTTCCTAAAAAGCTTCTTGGATCATTCGGTTTCATTTGCATAATCATATTAAATAATGTTCCTGATAGATTCGGAAACGATTCATCGCTTGGCAATGCATTATTGAATGTGCGATTTTCAAGTCCCATGATATATAAAAAGGTGGAACTGTCTATATTGCTCGTCCACTTTGAGATAGCTTGTGATGATAATCTGTATGCAGGTTTTATGGTTGTTAATACGCCAATGGTGATAAACAAAATAATGATTGAAATGATATACAGACTTCCTTTTTTATA
The DNA here is from genome assembly GCA_035301285.1 of Virgibacillus sp. Lineage (GTDB taxonomy): Bacteria > Bacillota > Bacilli > Bacillales > Amphibacillaceae > DATGUN01. The sequence goes on along the minus strand of DATGUN010000090.1, from coordinate 121,062 downwards.
CCATCGGTAAGAAGGATTGTGATTCTCCGCTTTTGAAACCATCTCTCCACCCTTTCCAAAAATAAGTCTTCTTGGAAAATTCTATGTCGATGGTTTCAAAAGTAGAACTCATTTGATGAAATTTTGATAGACGCGGATAGAGTTTATCTTGTGTAGGATGCAGCGTTATCAACATCAACTGTTTCATGAAGTGCTGCGTTAAGGCCTTTTGCTACAAGGGTTGCCATATCATTCATGAATTCATCCACTTCTTTAGGCGTGACTACCATATTATAGCCAGTGGGACTGAGTACCTCGTTGATTAAATTTCTTTTTTCTTCCTCCGATAAATTACCGACTAGGCCCAAAAACGTTTCACGTTGTTCTTCATTGGGAAGGTCATCCTCTGTTAATTTGTTCATTCCAAACGATAAGCCGGAAGGGGTGATCGCTTTTGAAGGGGCATCTTTTTCCCGCCATTCTTTACCGAAATGTTTCAGCAAATAATCTATTGTGTCGCTTGTGATGGTAACTGCATCCACAACAGTAGGTACCCCAATTGCAAATACAGGTATCCCCAACGTTTCTTCACTCAATTCCTTCCGTTTATTACCTACGCCCGAACCGGGATGAATCCCTGAATCAGATAATTGGATGGTTTCATTTATACGCTCTATCGAACGGGATGCAAGCGCGTCAACCGCAATCACAAAGTCTGGTTTAAATTGCTTTAAAATACCGAAAATGATGTCGCTTGTTTCCAGACCGGTCACCCCCATCACGCCAGGCGTAATCGCCGAAACCGATCGATACCCATCGGCAACCGTTTCATGCTCCAATTGAAATAAATGACTTGTTACCAGAACATTGTCAACCGTCATGGGTCCTAATGCGTCAGGGGTGACATGCCAATTTCCCAAACCGACCACAAGACAGACTGCATCACGGGGTATATGGTGTTTTTGTATAAGCTTTTCCATTTCATCAGCCAGTATCTTAGCTGCATTTTCTTGGCTTTTTGTATCCTGCTTTTTAACACCATCAGCATAGATGGTTATATATGTGCCCGCTTTCTTTTGGATGGTATCGGCGCCTTCATCAGAAATTTCTACATATGAAATAGTTATATCATTTTCTGTCCGCTCACTGGTCCGTATTCCTTTTTTTACAGTCTCTTCGCTTTTATGGTTTTCCTTGATATACATATCCTTCGCTTCAACAGCCAAATCGGTTCTCACCTGTTTTTTGCTTTTATTTGTCATTTCATACATCCTTCCCAATCAATAAGTACATTTCTTTTTAGCGTGTACACAACTGAGGGAAATCATGCAGTTTACTAAAATTTTGACAAAGAAATTGTAATCATGACATTGATTTGATAAAATACATATGTTCAGATATTGAATCTGGGCTTGATTTAGGAGGTGAAAAAATTGGCTAATTTAAAATCAGCTATTAAACGTGTTCATACAAACAACAAAAAACGTGCACTAAATCAATCCTGTAAAAGTGATATGCGTACGAATATCAAGCGTGTAGAAAATTTGCTGGAGGCAAATGAACTTGAGACTGCAAAACAGGCTTATCATAAAACCGTTCAGAAGATTGATAAGGCTGTACAGAAAGGCGCTATCCATAAAAATCATGGCAATCGTGAAAAATCCCGTCTTTCCAGGAGATTGAACGAGGTCAGCGCATCATAATAAAAAACGATCCTTCAATGGATCGTTTTTTTATGAAGATGATGCTGTTTTAATTAAATCATATATCAATAATTCAAATGCGAAGTCTTTTTCCATTCTTCCACGTTTCATCGTCTCATCTGCATCGGTCAAAATACCGATGACACGCTCTAGCTGATGAAATGAAAATCTTCTTTCTCGTTTCATCGCCATTTTAACGACAAATGGATGCATTTTCAATTGTTGTTGTATTTGTGTTTGTGTATACCCTGATTGTCTCAATAATTTAACCCGTAAAACAGCACGGAATTGGAATGCCAATAAACCGATGATTGCAATAGGTTCTTCTTTCATTTTCAATAAATCTTTGCTGATATTGACTGCAAGAGATAAATCTTGTTCCATGACAGCATCTGCCAGTCGTAAACTGGTGTGATTGATGGAATGTGAAGTCAACTTATTGGCGACATCGGATGAAACGAATCCTCCTTTTCCGACATATAAAGCATATTTATGTAATTCATTTTTTAAAATATCAAGATTACCGGAAAATTCAGCCTCAAGCATCTCTATCACATCAGGATCAATGGTTATGGCCAACTCGGCAGAATAATCATTAATCCATCTGGCCGTTTCTTTTTCACGCAATGGCTGACATATGGCAACAGTCGCATGTTTTTTTAATGCTTTACTTATCTTTTTCCGTTCATCGATTTTTTCATATGGTGCAATAAAGACCAGGGTTGTGAATGGGACCGGATCATTAAGGTAATCGTATAATACGTCTACATGGTGTTCGAATAATATTTTAGGAGGCTTTGCTTTTAAAAACACTGGATTACTTGCAATGATCAATTTCTGTTCACTGAAAAGTGGATACGTTTCAGCATCAGCAACCACTTCCTGAATTGGAGTTTCCTCCAAATCATAATGAATGATGTTTTCGCTATCTTGTTCAGGCACGACTGTTTCTGTTATTTTCTCCTTGAGATCCTGTATGAAATAAGTTTCTGTGCCATATAATAAATATACTGGTGCCATTTGTTTCTTCTTGACTTGATTTAAAACGTTTTGGTATGACATACTCTTCCACCCCGATAGTTGATATTATCAATGTTAAATTGTACAATAAACTTTAGCAAGGATAAATCAATAAACAGGGAGATAAAATAGGATTATCCCCCTGCAAAATCTATATGAACGCTGAAAAACAGCACTAGCAACTGTCTTTCAAGCGGGTATGTGTTAGAATAGCCTATTTTCGTTAAAGTATGGGTGTTAACTCTTGCTAATTTTGGAGAATAGCTCGCGTGGAATCAAACTGGATTTTTATCAACATATGATATATACTATTTATGAATAGGAGGATTAACATGAACGAATTTGAACAAGATCCACAATCCAAAGAAAATGACATTCCTGGTGCCATCAAGGGTTTTACCTTTTCGTTTATTTTCTTTGTCCTAATTTTTGTCATTGGCGTCGTCATCAATGTAGCAACATCTTGAAAACAACATATACATATTTAATTCGATGATTGAATATGAATACAATCCCTGCCTTAATCTCAATAGTCGGCAGGGATTGTTTCACTTCGGCAAGAAACGGAAGAAATCTCCCCCCTCTTTTGTGAATCGATATGTAATGGCTCCATGTTCATCCGTCCTTAATAATGTTGAATCAAAATGATGAATCAATTCCACTACTTCAGCATTGGGGTGACCGTACATATTGTTTCTACCCACTGATATCAAGGAATATTCTGGCCTAAGCCAACCCATGAGTTCTTCGCTCGTCGATGTATTGCTCCCATGATGTGCAACTTGGTGGACATCCACTTCAAGTTCCGGGAAATCCTCTCTTATATCTTTTTCCGTCTGATTTTCCATGTCACCTGTCAGTAGCCACCTTTTACCACCGAGAACCGTATACAAAATTAACGAATTTTCGTTAGGTGAATTTTTTTCATATCCTGGTGAAAGGACGAGGAACTCCTGTGAACCAATCGTGAATGCATCACCTTTCTGGAATGTTTTCATCGGTATCGAATGTTTATCCCATTCCTTCTGTATATCTTTTGTATTTTCATAAAAACGATTTGTGATCATTCGGTCAACGTGAAAATCATCTAATAAAAATTGGACACTCCCCATATGATCCATGTCTTCATGTGATAATACGATAGCATCGATCTTTTGGATGCCTCGGTGATATAGATAAGGTTTAATCACATTTTTATATACTTTATCCGAAGGGGTCCAGTCAGTAAAGGAAACGGTCGCAGCAGCATCATACAAAATCACTGCTTTTCGATATGGTAATTCTATGACAAATGAATCACCCTGTCCTACATCGAGCATCGTGATACGACCTTCGGGGGAAAAGTGAGGTTTTAAGGAGATCCCAACTAATACGCCAACTACAAGACATCCATAAAAAAAAGCTTGTAATTGTTTTTTTAATTCCATTCGCTGCATCATCGTGAAGAAAAAAAGATAATACAGGAGCGTAAACAATAAGGGAAAGGAACCAAGAATAAATGGATAATCTGCTATCTTATCGACGAACTGGATACATTGAACAAATCCTTTGTGAACAACTTCAAAAGCGAAATCGAATCCCTTGCCGATTAATGGCAACGGTGATGTAGCCAATAAAATGAACATATATGGAATGACAAACATAGAAAAGTATGGAACAACAACGATATTCAAGATGATTGAAAGTGGCTGAAAAACCAAAAAATATCCAACCTGAAGTGGGACGATCATCATTTGTGAGACAAAACTGATTTTAATGATGAGAAATAATGGGTGTGTTGTTTCCTTAAGCCACTTTTTGGATAGTAATAGACCAAACGTAACAATGAAAGATAACTGGAACCCGATATGATAAATAAGCATGGGATCCATGAATACCAATCCAATAAATACCAAACTGAATATATCTGTCATACTCATACGGATTTTAAGTTTATGGCATATCAATACGAACAACACCATTAGGCTTGCCCGCCAGACTGAAGGAGCTCCGCCTGCAAGCATTGCATAAAACGGCAGGAAAAACAACATTAAAGTCTGTGTCCGTTCTTTAGTGAGTACATTTAATTTTATTAAGAGAAAATATATAAGTGATACGATCAATCCAACATGTAACCCCGATATAGCAAGTAAATGGGACAACCCCCAATACTGGAATAATTCAATCGTATCCTCCGATATAAAAGAATCTTCACCGAATATAAGTGCAGATACCCACCCAAAAGAATAGTCACTTAAATGTGCTTGTGCATATGACATAACACCCCTGCGGAGGGAATGGATAAATGATAAGGCATTTTTTCCGGTGCAATTTATATCGGAGAGTGACTCAACAATCATTTGAATGTCAATCCCTTGTCGGTTCAGATAATCATTAAAATCGAATTGTCCGGGATTGGTAGCATGCTGGACCCTATCAGTTTTTCCACTTATTTGACAAGTCTGTCCGTATTGGGCATTAATATCGGATAGTAATCGGGAATCGGAATCATTTTTAAAATAATATACAAGCAGGTTCTGTGCATCAGAATCCTTTTCAAAAGAAAATTGTATATAGGTTGGAGTTTCTTTCAGAGGACTTATAATTGTGCCGGTCATTAAAAGTTGAGAGTGGGATGATTCTGTGGTTACAGATGATGAGGTGTGATCAACAGAAGGAATATAAAATATAAAAATCAGGAGGGTGAGGCTCGAATATAATATAACCTGCCACTTCAAGCCCCGAAAAAGATATAAGTAGAACAACCACGCAAAATAACCGAATATGAACCAGTAATGGCCATATATAACGGTAAGTGCAGATATACTTGCCGAAAGTGCTATAAAATGCCAATATCCTTTCATTATAAGTAAGCATACCTCCAATCACTTTAAAGGTTTATATGAACTAGGGTAAATGAAATAGTTCATGTGCTTCTTCTTTTAACTTCTTTAAATCTGCCTTACTATCTGAGACAGATTCCATTTGTTGCAATAATGATTCGACGAAGGCTTTTTTTTCTGTAAAGTTGGTGTCTAAAGCCAAATCCGTTAATGGCACCTTTTCCATTTTTACCCCACTATTTTCAAACAACTCAATGGCATATGGATGGTTTTTGTAATCATCAGCATAATATACCGCTTTAATACCGCTTTGGATGATTTGCTTACTGCATTGTAAACATGGAAAATGAGTGACATATATTTCTGCGTTATCGGTCGGTACGCCAAATTTCGCACATTGCAGCAAAGCATTCGCTTCTGCATGTATCGTACGCACACAGTGTCCATCTATGACATAACATCCTTCATCTATACAGTGGACACCTCCTGATACACTGCCGTTATAACCACCTGCTATGATTCGTTTATCACGCACAATGGTGGCACCTACCATCAATCTTGTGCACGTACTGCGTAAAGCCAGTAAACTGCTTTGTGCCATAAAATATTGATTCCATGATATTCTTTCCATAGGATTGACCACCTTATAAAAAATTATGGATATGTAAATATAATACATTTAAAATATATCGTTCGATTATGGAACGAGGATGTCTTCCCTAAAGCTTTCCAACGTCTGCTCACCTATACCTGATACGTCCAATAAATCTTCAGCTGTTTTAAACGGGCCATTTTCATCGCGGTATTGGATAATGGCTTCTGCTTTTGAAGGGCCGATCCCCGTCAACGATTCGATTTCTTCTTGTGAAGCCTGATTGATCCGAACTTTAGCGGATTGGCCATCAGGCGAAGAAGCTTGTGTATCTTCTCCATCCTCGGGCACTACAATAACCATTTCATCGTACACTTTTTCAGCTAAATTTACCGATAATGTGTTTGCTGAGCTTGTAAATCCACCTGCCATGTCAAGTACATCATCAACACGCATATCCGATGTGATTTCATAAATGCCAGGCTGTTCAACCGCCCCTTTAATATCGACAATGGCAGTTTCATCAGTCTCTTTTTCATCAGGTTCATTTGATGTGTCATCGGTTTGAGAATCATTTGCATTGACTTGACTGAATTGGGTATCCAAATCATCATCCGTTTTTTTATAGAAAAAGAATGTAACGATGACGAACAGAAGAAGAGGTGATAGGAATAATGCTTTTTTCTTGATTTCTTTCATGAGGGCACTTCCTTTATGGGGTATTTTCGTGGATAAAATATGTATTGACCATATTATAGCAGGTATATTCGAAATAGAAAAACCCCGTTACTGAATGAATCCGTCGGGAAAACGTCATTTTTCAGATGTTTTCATGGCGGAAAAGAAAATTCTCTCAGCCGAACCTTCCTCAAAATGATTATTTACGTCAAAATCAGCATACACTTTACATTTTTCAAAACCTGCTTCTTTTAATAAATTTATATATGAATTGATTTTAAAGGTTCGTTGATGATGTTCTTCGGAAAACTTTTCGAATGTATTGTTGTCATCCCGGATAAAGAAGGTGAGATCATGATACATCTCTCCTAGATTGTCTCCCGACTCACAAAACCAAATGTATGCCACATCATCCCGCACGTCGGCAAATGTCTGATTGATCATATTGTTATGCACATGTGCCACCGAATGGACATCGAATATAAAGATCCCATCGTCATTCAAAGCGTTGTATATATTATGAAAAACGGCACATAATTCATCCTCGGTTGTAATATAATTCATGACATCACAGTAACTTACAATCGCATCAAAACCGTTCAAGACCTCCAATGTTCGGACATCTTGATGAATCCATTGAATGGGTAGATGCTTTTCTTGTGCTTGAAACTGAGCATAGGCCAACATGTCTTCAGATATGTCAACACCTACTGTCTGATAGCCGCTTTCGGCAAGACGGATCGTCATTTGACCTGTCCCACAACCGATATCAAGAATCGACTGGATCGGTTTATTTTCCTTTTTAAAAATCATTTCCGTCACTGTGAGCCATTTATCATAGGGAGCATTTTCCATCAATGCATCATATACATACGCCATTTGTTGATATACCATTTGTTTAACCCCTCAATCAACCATTAATTTTATTTCTGGAGCATCTCCCCATAGTCGCTCTAAGTTGTAATATTGTCGTTCTTCTTCATGGAAAACGTGACATACAATTCCCCCAAAGTCGACGAGAACCCATCTACCTTGTTCATACCCCTCCATTCGCTGTATTTCAAAGTCATACGCTGATACGCCATCTTTAATCGCTTTTGCAATAGCCTGAACTTGTCTTTCATTGTTCCCGTGACATATCAGGAAATAGTCTGCCATAAAGGAAACTTCTTTCATATCAAGAGCTACAATATTTTTTGCAAGTTTGTCATCACATGCTTTTGCAATAATCTGGATCAGTTCTTTTTCTTCCATCAATCAATGCCCTCCATTTATTCGTTTCGTGTAATAGTTATATGCATGAAATGTATCGGGATATATCTCCCTGCCTTTACCGCTTAGAAATTGGATGGTTTGTTGAAGTGATTTCCAAGTTGCCTGTTCCAAAGATTGCTGTACAGCCTCACGGACATTGTCGACTCCTGGAAAGTCACGGCCGGGTTCAATGTAATCTGCTATAAATAAAATCATTTCAAAACGACTCATACGTGGTCTTCCGGTAGTATGATAGTAAATGGCATGTTTGATTTGCTGGTCGGTAATGCCGTATTCTTGTTCAATCATGATGCTGGCAACAGGTCCATGCCATAATTCGTGATGATATGTTAACAGATCTTTCGGCAGATAACTTTTCTCTATGATCCGTTTCATCTCATCCAACGGGCGATATTTGGCATAATCGTGAAATATGGATGCAATTTCAATGTCACTTACGTCCACTTCATATATACGTGCGAGTCTTTTTGCTTCTTCTGCCACCCTTAGGGTGTGATCGAATCTTTCCTTTGTTAAAAAAGGCTCCACAATAGATAGAGCTCTTTTGTCATTCATAAAGATGATGCTCCTTTATATATTCCTGAACCTTGTCAGGTATAAGGTATTTAACGCTTTTTTGTTGGTGTATTCGGTTGCGTAACATTGTAGATGAGATATTCACCATGGGAACTTCAACTTCTTTGACCGGATAATGTGTGTGGATATGATATCCTGCACGTTTGACGCCGATGAAAGTAACAAGTTCTATGATTCGATCAATATTTTTCCAGTGTGGTAAATACTCCACCATGTCAGCACCTATGATAAAATGAAATCGGGAATCGGGTTCCTGTTTCGTGAGTTCCTCCATCGTATCAACCGTGTATGATTTTTCATGCCTCTTTGTTTCGATTTCATTGATGGAAAAATACGGATTATCCCGTAAAGAAAGCTCCAACATATTCAGACGATGTCCCACAGAGGAATAAGCGTTTTGTTTATGTGGTGGTTCATATGATGGCATGAACCATACTTTTTCCAACGATATACGTTCACGGACGGCTTCAGCTATAATAAGATGGCCAATATGTGGGGGGTCAAATGTCCCTCCTAAAATCCCTATATTTTTCAACTCACATTCCCCTTTACGGTAAATCGATCTGTTTGTTTCCTTCAGATTCCTTATACAATATGATATTATGTCCGATTATTTGTACAAGAGTGGCGTTTGTGCCTTGCACAAGCTGTTCGGCTACATTATCCTTATCATCCAAGCAATTATTCAGTACAGCTATTTTTATAAGCTCACGTTTTTCCAATGCTTCATTGACTTGTTTTAACATATTTTCATTTACAGATGTTTTTCCGACCTGAAATATAGCTTTCAATTGTGTCGCTTTCGAACGAAGAAATCGTTTTTGTTTTCCTGTCAACATGTTATCTTCCTTCCAAAATGTGTTGTAATGGTTCGATTAAATGTGTCACGTTTCTTTTTTGGTTTGTCCAAATTTCAAATGCTTCTTTAGCCTGATATAAAAGCATCACATGACCAGGTAAAATCAATGCATTATTTCGTTTGGCATGCTCTAGAAAAGTAGTATGTATGGGTTGATATATGATATCACTCACAACACTGCCTTCTTTGACGTTATCTAAAGACATTATCATCTCATTAATCTTCGGCTTCATTCCAATTGAAGTCGTTTGAATAAGAATATCATAATAGCCTGCCTTATTCTCAGCTTCTCTCCATGATAACACATTTGTCGCTGTATGTTTTTCTCCCAATAGCGCTATATCTTCTGCAGATTCTTGCGTTCGGTTCACAATGTCCATATGTTTTATTCCATATTTGCTCAATGTTACATATATGGACCGGGCTGCTCCACCTGCGCCGATGATTAAACATTTTGTCTGTCTTGAAAGAAAATCGGGATATATGTCATTCAATCCTTTTATATAGCCCACTCCATCCGTGTTATAACCAATCATTTTCCCGTTTTGAACCATGATTGTATTAACGGCCCCTATCGAAGATGCCACGGGGTCCAATCCATCCAAATATGGAATGATTTGTTGTTTGTAAGGAACTGTGACATTAACCCCCTTCACACCACTTTTTTTCATGTCCTTTATTACTTTTTTGAGAGAAGTATCTGGCTTGATTTCGAATAATTCATACTCCCCCTCTATGCCGGAAGCCTGTAAAAATTGTTCATGAATCCATGGCGACAAGGAATACTTGATCGGATATCCAATCAGTCCAAGTTTCACCCTTACCCATCTCCTTTTTGAAGATATTAAATAATGGATGGCCGGACCGACACCGATAATCCATCTGGATAATGGGTCCGTACAGTGACATTCCCATTAGGCACACGTACCCATCCAAGCCCTGCGAATACAATATCTGTATCATCTTCTGTGATTTTAAATGTGTGTTCCTGAAATGGGGTTAATGTTTTTTGGGAATTTTCATCAGGTGGCGACAATAATTCACCTTTATGATTGTCATAAAGAACATCCGCTTTTTCTAATTTCGTGCGATGTATCAGTAGGTCGTTTGAAAAGTAACAGACAAAGGAACCGTTGTTACCCGCTATTATGTCAATTCGTGCCAATCCTCCGAAAAACAATGTCTGATCTTGATTTAATTGATATATACGTGGTTTGATTTCTTTCTTTGGAACGATTAATTTTAAATCCTTTTCAGATAAGTAATGTGTTATCTGATGTCGGTTGACTATCCCAGGCGTATCTACCAACACGTTTTCATCATCCAGCGGGATTTCTATAAACCCGAGTGTTGTACCTGGAAAATAAGAAGTTGTTATGATATCTTTATCACCGGTTGTTTCCTGGATCAATCGATTAATGAGGGTTGATTTCCCGACATTGGTCGTCCCGACGATATATACATCATGCTGTGCGCGGTAAGTATCTATCATTTCCTTAAGGATATCGAACCCACCTCCCTTAATAGAGGAGATGTTGCAAACGTCTTCTACCTTTATACCCGCTTCTTTCACGGTGGAACGAATCCATTGTTCCAATTTTCGAAGGTTCGTGGACTGTGGTAACAAATCCAGTTTGTTTCCAACGATTAAAACGGGGTTATCTCCCGCAATGCGATTCAAACTCGTGATCAGAGATCCGTTTAAATCAAAAAGATCGACAACATGGACAATCAATCCTTGTTTTTTGTGGATTTGCTGGATCATCTTTAAATAATCATCGTCAGTCATTGATACATCCATTAATTCGTTATAATGTTTTAAACGGAAACATCGTTTGCACAAAACTTCAGAACGGTTAAGTGCCGATGTTGGTGCATAACCTATGGTATCTGGATTTTCTGTTTGAATACGGGCTCCACATCCTTGACAATATATAGTTTCCACTACTTATCCTCCCACTTTAACTTACCTTTACGGCGTAGTTTGTTTAAAATTTTGCGTTCGATTTTTCGATTGAATTTAGTTATGGTAGCATCGGATTGTACGATCGGCACAACTAATATTGTATAATATCCTGCCCGATTCCCGCCAAGAATATCTGTCAGTAACTGATCACCGATTACAACAACCTCTTCTTTTTTCAGATTCATTTTTCTAGTAGCCTGTTTAAATGCGCGGCTCAAAGGTTTACGTGCACTGGCAACATAAGGTACTTCTATAGGATCTGAGAATGTTTTTACACGTGAATGATTGTTATTGGAAATGATGGTAACTTGAATACCACTTTTCCGCATTTCATCTATCCAATTTTGGATTTTATCGGTTGGCTCCTTTATATTCCATGGTACGAGTGTGTTGTCTAGATCCGTAATGATGCCTTTGATTCCTTTTGATTGCAATGCATCTGCATGTATTTCAAAGATATTTTTAACATATTCATTTGGTATAAAACGATTCAGCACCAAATACACCTCTTTATATTATTAGTAACGAAAATATTCCAACTGAATAAAGCAGATTGATCATATAAATATGTCGATAAGAATGCATATTACCATCGTATAGTATCTGCACATAATAATAAAGCAAAAAATAATAATATAATTTGCTTAAAAGAGACGAAAATGGATTAATCATGTCAATTATTCAAGAAATCGTTCGACAAATTCTTTGTTTTATCGACTTGTGGATAACATTGTCAACAGTATCCACATTGTCATGATGGGCATAACTGTATAAAAAATGATTTTATCAACAACTTATCTACAGGTACTTGTAGATAACTATCCACTTGTTTGCGCATTCTATTCGTGATAAGTTATAAATACTTCGATTCAATCAATATTTAATGAAGGGGGCTGCAAGATGGAACATATATCTGATGAATTGCTTATAGAATCGTATTATGAAGCAAAAAGATTAAAGTTGAGCCCTGATTTTTTATGTCTTATCGAACGCGAATTGAATAGAAGAAATCTATCACTGGAGACGGCACAGTATACCAGTTAAACGATTCGATCAAAGATATCGATTCCATAAATACAAGATATTTCGAAAATCAAATGTATATATTTCCAACTAACTCACACTCTCTTCTACTCAGGAGGGATTTTTTTATGTCGTTTTTGATGGAAACATCTCTTAATGTGTCTCCATCTTACTTCAGGATCCCGTCAATAAATATTTTTCTTGAAAATATCCCATGACCAAGCACAATACACCAATCAGTACATATGATAAGGATATAGGCAATTGCCCAGCTTTTGGAATGATGGCTCGTTACATAATAATCACACGGAGGTGAGCTGTTTGGCAGGAGTATTAAGTGCATTGGCGGTACTTATCAAAGAAGCGCTTTTTTTTGTATCATATGTTAAAAATCAAGCATTTCCCCAACCTCTTTCCGCTGAAGAAGAATCAAAGTATATCCAACGTATGCAAAAAGGTGACAAGGAAGCACGTGATAAATTGATCGAACATAATTTAAGACTTGTTGCACACATTGTTAAAAAGTTCGAAAATACCGGAGAAGATCTGGAAGACCTCATATCCATCGGTACTGTTGGATTGATTAAAGGTGTTGAAAGTTACTCGGTAGGTAAAGGAACCAAGCTGGCAACATATGCTGCGAGGTGTATTGAGAATGAGATATTGATGCATTTAAGAGCATTGAAGAAAGTTAAAAAGGATGTTTCATTGCACGAACCGATCGGTCAAGATAAAGAAGGAAATGAAATAAGCCTGATCGATGTCCTTGAGGCAGAGAACCAAAATATCATCGAATATATCCAATTGAATATGGAAATTGATAAGCTACAGGATTATTTATCCATACTGGACAGTCGCGAAAGAGAAGTCATCGTTTATCGTTATGGGTTAAACAACTATAATGAAATGACCCAACGCCAAATTGCCAAGAAATTGCAGATATCACGCAGTTATGTATCCAGGATAGAAAAACGTGCGTTAATGAAAGTTTTCCATAGATATTATAAAAAAGAGGGTAAAAACAATATGAAATAATAAAAATGACAAAAGAGATTGGGTCAATTGTTTCGTATCCCAATCTCTTCAATGCTATCATTATGTGATTTAATAAGGTTTCCCTAGTACTTCAGTTGTTCAACGAAAGCGACAATGACCTCTGTCGCATGTTTGGCCGCAACATTCAAAAATGCATCAAATGACATGGGGGCTTCTTTTCCCGCAATATCTGATAGGGAGCGTATAATGACAAATGGTATACTGTATTGATAACATACTTGTGCAATTGCGCCAGCTTCCATTTCCATTGCTACCATATCGGGAAAGGTTTCTTTTACGAATGATACACGTTTCGGATCACTCATGAACATATCCCCCGTTGCAATGATTCCTTTTCTGTACGCTATTTGCATTGAATCGATGACGAATTCCACTTGATCGACAAGCCTCTCATCCGCTTTGAAATAGGTAGGCATACCTGGAATTTGACCATATTCATAATCAAAGCCCGTTACATCGACATCGTGTTGTACAACCGCTTCGGATATAACGATATCACCAACATTCAAATCACTTGTATATCCACCTGCACTCCCGGTATTGATCACATATTCGGGGTGAAATCGTTCATGCATAATTGTTGTCGCCATGGCTGCATTGACCTTTCCAATGCCCGATTTCAGCAAAACAACATCTATACCGCACATTTGACCTTGAATAAATTCGCAATGAGCAACTTTCTCATATTTTTTTTGCTCAATGTTCTCTATTAATAATGCTATTTCTTCATCCATTGCTCCAATAATCCCTATCGTCAAAACAATAACCCCCACTCAAAATCGATATAACCGATTGTTTAACCTTGATCAAGTTCTTTTAGTTTTTCAACTTTTGTCGGTTGCCATCCATCATCTGTCTGCCAAGACAAATATACGCGGTAAATTTCTGTATTGTCGGGATTTGCAACTGTGCCGACTACCTTTTGATCACCATCATTTCCTATCCAATGGGTTGTCATGTCATTTAAACCTGTTGCATACTTAATAGCTTCTTCCATCTCATTCCAATCCTGTGATTCTTTGTCATATTGGACTTCATGTGGTTCGGATTGAGATGTACCAATAGCTTTCCAATTGCCGGTATAAGCTTCCTCGACATTATTATCATCTGGATCATCTACTTTTTCTATATCGACATCATCGGAAGGTATCGATACATCATCAGAGTCATTATCGTCGTTGTTTTCGTCATTATCATCTGACTCATTATTATCATCGTTGTTTTCATTTTCATCATTATTCTGTTTGTCCTCATTTGCGGTAGAATCATTCGTGGACGTTTCAGAATCGCCATTATTTTGGCTTTCATGATTGGTGTCCGGCTCGGCGTTATCGGCATCGTCACCGCTGCTTCCGCCAAACAGCCAAAAACCAAGCAAAATAATAATCAATATGATACCGATCACAATCAATATTGAAATGGATTTTGTGTTTTTTCTGCGTTTTTCAAATTTGTTTACTCGACTGAATCGATCGCTCATCATAGTTACCTCCCTATGTATTCTAATATAGCATACTATTTATAGGAATGAATATAACATAATATGAATTTCTGTTTACAAATCAATTGCACAGACTGCTTTTTGGAATGTTACATCTTAAATCGAATTCAAGAAAAGAAAAAAGCGGGGGCCCTCCGCTTTTTATAATACTTATATTGATGATACCGATTGGCAGCTTTGACATCCCAATAGGTGCGCTCGTTCACCGAACCACATCTATTCGACATGAACGACCTTGACCTGCATATCTCCTCCGGGGGTCGACACTGTAACCTCTTCACCTTTTTCATGACCGAGGAGACTTTTTGCCATCGGTGAATCATTGGAGATTTTCCCTTCAAATGGATCGGCTTCTGCACTGCCGACAATCGTATATGTTTCTTTGTCTCCATCGGGTAATTCCTGAAATGTGACGGATTTGCCTAATGTTACAATGTCCGGATTTTCATTGTCATTTTCAATAATAACAGCATTGCGGATCATTTTTTCCACTTGAGCAATACGCGTTTCAACAAATGCTTGCTCATCTTTGGCAGCATCGTATTCCGAGTTCTCGGACAAATCCCCAAATGCCCTTGCTTCTTTAATACGCTCAACAACTTCTTGTCTACGTTCTGTTTTCAGATAGTGCAGTTCGTCCTCTAAATTGTCTTTCCCCTCTTTAGTCATATAAAAACTTTTTTCTGTTGCCATTTATTAAAACACTCCTTTAATTTGTTATATATTACGGTCTGACTGTCATTATACCTATTTTCGACTTGCAGTGTCTTCGTGTCATCAAGGTTTTATTCTTTCTTATCTGTAACGAATGCGTGCTGGTCTGGGGAACATGTTGTATGTTTTTGTTTTCGATGCTCCTTAGCTTCGATGATTATATTCTAATTAAATACTATGGCAGATTTATAAATATTTTTCAATCCTTTTATTTTAGGATCTTTTAGTAAGTATATTTTCTATTTTGGTTGCCATGATATCAATGGCCACTTGATTTTGACCACCTTCAGGGATGATGATGTCACTATAACGTTTCGTTGGTTCAACAAATTGCAAATGCATCGGCCTGACATTATTCACATACTGTTCAATGACCGAATCAAGCGTTCTCCCTCGTTCTTTGATGTCCCGCATCAATCTGCGGATGATACGGATATCGGCATCCGTATCCACATACACTTTGATATCCATCAAATCAACCAATCGGGGGTCTTCTAGGATGAGTATCCCTTCCAATATAATAACATCTTTTGGTTCTACATAAATGGTTTCATCAGACCGTGTATGGATTTTATAATCATAAACAGGTTTACTTACGGGCTGATGACTGATCAGTTTGTGTATATGTTCGATCAATAAATCATTGTCAAATGCCAATGGATGATCATAATTGGTGTTCAAACGTTCTTCAAAAGGTAAATGTGACTGATCTTTATAATAATAGTCTTGTTCTATCACCAGAATGGTTTGATCAGTAAACCGTTGGCAAATAGAACGCGTTACGGTTGTCTTACCACTTCCGCTTCCACCTGCCACACCGATTACTACTGGCTTTTCTTTAACCAAAAGAGTACCTCCCTTTATTTTTTCAAGCTGACAGCAACCCCATCTCCAATAGGGATGATGGATGTATTATAATTTGTTTGTTCAGTTAGCCATATGTTGTATTCATGTATTTTTTTTGCAAGCTTTTTATAACGTTGGTTCGCCTGTGATTCTCCCGTTACATATCCCTTGAATAATACATTATCGGATATGATGAGAGCCTCATCATTCAGCAGTGGTTGGACCAACTCAAAAAACCGTTTATATTGACCTTTTGCGGCATCGATGAAAATAACATCAAACTTGTATTCATCCAGTTCTGTCAAAACTTCCAATGCATCACCATGAATGATATGGATCTGATCCGCCTTTTCTTGAATGTGTATATTATGTCGGGCTTGATTGTATCTTTCATCATTTCGTTCAATTGTAATGATTGTGGCTTCCGGATATGCATCAAGCATTTCCAATGCCGAATATCCGATTGCTGTACCGATCTCCAATATGAACATTGGCTTTTTCAATCGGATAAGCTGTTTAACCAGGTTCATACTTTCAGGCTCCATGATAGGAACCTTTTCTTCCTTGGCTTCTTGTTCCAACATTTCTTCCCAAGGTTCTTTTCCAGGTAAAGTCCATCTTAAATAGTCAGTTGTTTCCTTGTTCACCATACAACACCTCTTTGATGCACATAATCTAACCAATCAGTCATCAATATATTTCTTTTTCTTTTCAATATGTTCATCATATGTTTCCGAGAAGTGAATATCTCCCTTATCATCATGGAGGAAGTAAAGATAATCCGATTCCTCTGGATGTATCGTGGCTTCTAATGAACTCTCGGAAAAATTGGATATAGGACCAATAGGGAGTGTGTCGATTTGATACGTATTATATGGCGAATCAACCTTCAGATCCTTTTCTTTTATTTTCGTTTTATGTTCTCCTAATGCATATAGGACTGTTGGATCTGTTTGCAGTTTAATATTCTCGTCTAAACGATTGTAAAATAGCCCGGCAATTTTCTTTCGTTGGTCTTCGTCGCTGGCTTCTTTCTCAACCAATGACGCAAAAGTCAATGCTTCATGAACGGTTAAATCTAAATCTGTCATATCATCAAGATATTGGACAACCACATTATTTGTTTTTTCCAGCATTTTACCCACTATTTCCTCGACATTCGGGTCATCGTAATAAAAATCGTAAGTGGCGGCAAACAAATAACCTTCCAAGGGCGTTCGAATATCGTCATCGAGTATGTCTTCAGTTAGCACATCGGGATAATCTTCCATTAAGGATTCTATATAATCTGCATCATTGACTTTATCCAAAAAGGTCTCTTTTTTTATTGGCATTTTATCCGCGTATATTTCCGCGATTTCCTGAATTGTTTTCCCCTCAGGTATTGTAACAGTATAAACAGGCTCTTTTATGATTTTACCGCTTTGCAACGATTGGATAATTTCATTGGATGTCATTGATTTTGTAAACGTATAGTCGCCTGCTTGAAAATCCGACTCATTTTTAAATTTTATGTAAAAACGAAATATCAAAGCATTATTGATTATATCATTTTCATCCAGAATTGTGGCAATTTCTGAAGTGGAGGCACCCATCGGAATGTCTACCTCAATTTTTTTATTGTTATCTGGGTCGACTGGTTTCAGTGATGATTTTATATACATATACCCCGATATAGCTCCTATAACAAAAATAAGCAAAAGGGCAAAAATAATGATGAGCACAATTTTCCGTACAGTACTTGCCTCCTTTGCACGTGAAAATAAGTTCTTCTTAAATTTACTGTCTTTGTTTTTTTTCGGCATGTTGCTACCCCCCTCGTCCGCTATATTATACTAAAAACGAAAACGATAATCCAGAACAAAAATATCCTGTCATAATACATTGAAAAAGCTGATGCCATCAGCCGACATCAGCCAAAAATATTTAAATACATAGCATGGGATTGATTTTTATACTTGTTCTTCATCCGCCAATGTGTGCAACATTTCTTCCACCATATCCCATTCATGATCGGTTTCAATTGGGAAAAGGGCTAGATCGTTATCATCCTCACCTTTCTCTTCATAACGGAAAGCATACACTTCCACCTCTTCTTCATCCTCTTGTTCTACAGGGACAACTGCAATATACGATTGGTTCGTTTCATCTAGATCAAATGTGAATAATACTTCGAATAAGTGTTCTTCGTCATTTTCATCAGGGATAATGATACGTTCCTTTTCTTCCAGTGCCATCTTTTCACCCCTTTTTTAAGAATATTGATCGAGATAGCCTTGTAAAATCATAACAGCTGCCATTTTATCAATAACGTCTTTTCGTTTTTTTCGGCTGACGTCTGCTTCTAATAACACTTTCTCCGCTGCAACAGTCGTTAACCGTTCATCCCATAACACAGTAGGGATATGATGTGTTTTTTCGATATGTTCAGCATAAACCTGTGATGCTTCACCACGTTCACCGATACTTCCATTCATGTGTTTCGGTAGGCCGACGACAACTTTATCCACTTCATATTTTTCGAAGATCTCAGCCAGGTTTTCGTCCGCCGACGTTATATCTTTTTCCCGCCAATAGATGGTCGATAACCCTTGAGCCGTCCACCCAAATATATCACTAATTGCAACACCAATTGTTTTTGTTCCAACATCCAATCCTACAATCCGCATTTATTCATCCTTTTGTTGCTGTAAATAAAATGTGACGAGTTCTTCGATGACTTCATCACGTTCTATTTTACGGATTAAATTTCTGGCATCATTATATCTTGGAATATAAGCAGGGTCACCAGATAATAAATATCCAACGATTTGATTGATTGGATTGTATCCTTTTTCTTTCAGTGCATCATGAACCGTCCATAGTATTTCTTTTATATCTTGATCGTACGGTTCCTCTGAAAAGTTAAATTTCATTGTTTTATCAATTGAGCTCATAGTGACACCTCGTTTACAAGTTTTACCTACTCTACTCATTCTAACATGTTTGGATCATTTATTATATCTTTTTAACGATTTCTGATATAAAAACTTAGTCTGTCACATTTTGTTCAATATATTCAGTGGTATATCGTAGTGCCTCAGGGATCCTATCGGGATTTTTGCCTCCTGCTTGTGCCATGTCAGGACGTCCACCACCGCCTCCGCCACAAAGACGTGCTGCTTCTTTGATAAGGTTTCCGGCATGTAATCCTTTTTCGACATAGTCTTTTGACACCCCTGCCGCCAGTTGCACTTTTCCGTTTTGACTTGATGCAAGCAGGATAAGACCGCTGCCGAGTTTTTGTTTCATATCGTCAACCATACTCCTGAGCTGGTTCATATCTTTTGCATTGACTTCTTCAGCCAATACGGTTATACCATTGACTTTCTGTGCTTTATCAACCAGTGTGGACACTTCTGCCTGCGCCAATTTGGAATTCATTGATTCATTTTCTTGTTGCAGGTTTTTCATATCCTCATGCAGCTGTGTTATTTTATCGGGAACTTGTTCAGCACTTGCTTTTAACTGGATAGCAGCTGTATTAAGCACATTCAATTTGTCCTGGACAAAGAAATAGGCATATCTGCTTGTTACTGCTTCAATTCTCCTTGTACCCGTTCCAATGCCGGATTCAGAGACAATTTTGAATAAACCAATTTCAGACGTGTTTTGTACATGACAGCCGCCGCATAATTCGATACTGTAATCATCCATCTGCACCACGCGTACAATGTCACCGTATTTTTCACCGAATAACGCCATAGCACCCATTGCTTTTGCTTCTTCAATACTTTTTTCACTGATATGCACAGGGATGGCATCCCAAATCTTTTCATTCACTAATTGTTCTATCTGATGTAAAGACTCAGCGTCCAACGACTGAAAATGTGAAAAGTCAAAACGCAACCGTTCCGGACCGACAAGTGACCCTGCTTGATTCACATGATTTCCCAATACATCTTTTAAGGCTTGATGCAATAAATGGGTTGCAGAGTGATTTTTGATGATAAATTGACGTTTTCCAAAATCGATTTCTGCTTTAACGTCATCTTTTTCGTGAAATGTTCCTTCAGTAACCACCACTTGATGGATATGATCGCCTTCTGGTCCTTTTTGAACGTTTTGTACATAGCCTGTTGCTTTTTCGGAATAAATTCTACCGACATCAGCTACTTGACCGCCACTTTCTGCATAAAACGGGGTTTCCTTCAATAATATATATATTTCCTCATCCTTACTTGCAGATGAATGCACATGGCCATCCTGTATGATTTTCTCGATTTTGGTTTGTGTCGTGCCTCGATCATAACCTATAAATGCTGTATCTACATCTAGAGAACTGAAAACAGGATCTTGTACATGCATTGAATTTGCTTTCTTTTGTGCTTGGCGTGCACGTGTACGTTGTTGTTCCATTTCTTGTTCGTAACCGTCATGATCCATTTTAAATCCTTCATCAAGTAAATACTCCTCAGTCAATTCTTTCGGGAAACCGTACGTGTCATATAATTTAAACACAATATCACCAGGGAACACGGTGCTTCCTTTTTCTTTTTCATTTTTAATATTCGTTGTCAAAATACTTAACCCATCTTGTAACGTTTCATGGAATTTCATTTCTTCCCGTTTAATGACTGTTTCAATATACGTTTGTTCTGTTTCGATTTCTGGATAATAACTCTTCATGATATCTCCGACTGTGGAAACCAACCGATACATAAACGGGTCATTGACACCTAATTCTTTGGCAAATCGAACGGCTCTCCGGATTAACCTCCGAATGATGTATCCGCGTCCTTCGTTGGAAGGAGTAGCTTTGTCAGCTATTGCGAATGTCACTGTGCGGACATGATCGGCGATAATGCGGAACGCAATATCCTGCTTTTCGTTTTTCCCGTACACCTTATTTGAGAGTTCCCCTATCTTATCCAAAATCGGTATAAATAAATCTGTATCATAATTGGTGGGAACATTTTGCAGAATGGAAACCATTCGTTCCAGTCCTAATCCCGTATCAATATTTTTACTTGGCAAAGGTGTGTAAGTATGATCCGGATTATGGTTGAATTGTGAAAACACCAGATTCCATATTTCGAGATAACGTTCATTTTCCCCGCCGGGATATAATTCTGGATCATTCGGATCATCACCGAACCGTGGGCCACGGTCGTAAAATATTTCCGTATTTGGTCCACTTGGTCCTTCACCGATATCCCAATAGTTTTCTTCAAGACGAATGAGCTTATCTTCACCCAAACCTATTTCATCTTTCCAAATATCATATGCTTCATCATCTTCAGGATGGACCGTTATAAAAAGACGATTGGGGTCAAGATCCAACCATTCCTCATTCGTCAACAGGTCCCATGCGAGAATGATCGCTTCTTTTTTAAAATAATCACCGATCGAAAAATTACCCAGCATCTCAAAAAATGTATGATGCCTGGCGGTATAACCAACATTTTCGATATCATTCGTCCGGATCGATTTTTGGGCAAGTACTATTTTGGGGTTATTTGGTTTTATGGTTCCGTCGAAATATTTTTTCAATGTGGCGACTCCACTGTTAATCCAAAGCAATGATGGATCATCAACTGGAACGAGTGATGCACTGGGCTCCACTTCATGTCCATGCTTTTTAAAAAACGTTATGAACATATTTCTTACTTCTTTAGACGTTAATGGCTTCATTCTGGTACCCTCCATTATTTGTATTGTATGGACCCTTGACTGTTAAAGTAGCGCATGATGTCATGACTCTTCACATCAATGTCAGGATAACCATGGTTATTTTTCGGCAAATAAAAAATCCCATCTCTGCAACGTTGCAGGGACGAGATATCATCGCGGTACCACCCTAATTTGTGAATATTGATCGTATTCACCACTTATAAGATAACGGCATGATACCGGCGAGTATGAGTCGCACTCCAGTTTAGCTTTCCAGGATCATTGACGTTGGAATTTCTCGCAGCCCATAAAAATTCCTCTCTGATACGTTTTTATCCTGTACTTTGGAACCTTCAACATATTATATGATATAACTAATTTAATCGAAGTATAGAAGATGTTGAACGGAAAGTCAACGGTTTTGTTTTACCTGAATAAAAAAAGATACGACTACTTTACAAATTGTAAGTAATGGTACTGCCAAAACCATCCCTATCACTCCGCCGATCTCCCCCCCTAACAATAAAGCAAAAATGATGACAATGGGATGGATGTGAATACTTTTACCATATACATAGGGTGATAATAAATTTCCTTCAATGAGTTGAATGATAAAAAATGATATAACAACGATAACCACTTTTTTCACGGAAACGGTTATCGTTATAAATATAACTGGAATCAATCCGATGATCGGGCCAAAATAAGGTATTATATTCGTAATGCCCATAATAATCGCTAAAAGCAAGGCATACTTAATATGCAATAAATGCAACACTATAAATGAACTGACGGTCACAAATAAACTGACGATAAATAATCCTCGTAGATACTTGCCTAAGCGATCATCAATCGATTCGGCAAGTCTGCGTGTATCATTTTGATAGGAGTATGGAATCCATTTTTTAACATATTCCTTAATGAGTTCAAAGTCTTTCAAAAAATAGAATACCAGTACAGGAATAACGGTAAGAAGAACGACCATGTCAACTACTTTCGTCAACATACCTACCAATTTACCGATGAATTGATCTACTTTATTTTCCATTTGATTTAATAAGCCATCCATTTTGTCATGGACCGTTTCTGGTAAAAATGAGGTGTATTCATATACTTTATATATGAAATCACTATACATTTGCATAAGTTCAGGTAATTGATCATTCAAATCATGTAACTCATGAACAATGACGGGATAAAGACGATATACACCAAAACCGATCCCGCCGAAAAACAAAATATAGATCAATAAAATCGCGATAGCTTTGGGCATGCGCATCTCGTTCATTTTATCGACCATTGGATGCAGCAAGTATGCGATAAAGGCAGAGATTATGAATGGTGCGAGAAGTTTCCATAAAAAAGAAAGGATAACACTATATGCGGGAAATAATTTCATGAGCAAATAAATGAATAAAAAAATAAAGATGCCACTGATTAACCAAAATAAAAATCGTGTATGTGGTTTCTTTTCAAACATAGATAATGCTCCCTAGGTTATTGTTCATAACTGCTTTGTACCTAAAGAGCATCACTGTATCTTTCTTTCCTGTTCTGTAAACAAATCATTCATGGACTGTAATGATCCATCTTTTTTCACCTGTTGGATCGTCATAGCATTACCGCTGACTGTCATTTCAACACAACAGTTCCAGCAATAAAATTGATCCATACCGATTTTCCCGATATCTTTACCGTTGCAATTGGGACACCGCATATACTTAAAGCTCCTTTTAAAAGCATTATGTACTATGCTATATTGACCCAATTGCTGAAAATTATACATACCTGCATCTTAGCGTTATTAACAAAACCTATCATCACATAAAATCATAAGGGGATATCTCGACATCTTCATCCATTTGATTCAGCGTTTCGGTGTTACTGTCAAGTCTTTCCGAGAGTTGTGGGCATAACGACGTGTAACGTCTATTTGTATCAAGTGTTTGTACCCCCTCCAAAAAAGAGGTTTCTTCACCACAAATGATCAGCGATTGTTTGCTACGTGTAATAGCTGTATATAACAAATTTTTTCGTAACATACGATTATATGTATGTAGAACGGGCATAAGAACGATGGGGAATTCACTTCCCTGTGATTTGTGTATCGATATACAGTAAGCGTGCATGATATTTGTGTATTCATTTTTAGAATAGACGATTTCCTTGTCTTCATATAGTATAACGAGTTGTTCTTCGTTTTCTTTGTTTTCATCAGCTGTGAAAATAGCTACAATTTCGCCGATATCTCCGTTATATATTCCATCTTCAGGTTGATTGATGAGTTGGATGACTTTGTCGCCGACACGAAAAATGGTGTCAAAGTAAACAATCTCCCGTTTCTGATCGGACTTCGGATTGATGACGTGCTGAAGCTGTTTATTCAGTTCATTGATACCTACACGTGATCGGTATATGGGCGCCAATACCTGAATATCCTTTATATCGACACCCCGATCGAAAGCCTTATTGATAATTGTTGTCACTACATGGATCATTTGTTGTTCAGAGCAAGTGATAAAGCTAAAATCATGGTCATTTTTCAATACATCATGTGTACATGAATCATTCTTGATATGATGTGCCAAGTCAATTATCTTTGAGCCTTCCTTTTGTCTGTATACTTCATTCAATCGGATGTAGGGAATTTTTTCTGACGCAAGTAAATCAGATAAAACTTGGCCAGGCCCGACGGAAGGCAATTGATCTTCATCACCGACCAACAAGACTTGCATGTCATCTGGTATGGCTTTGAATAAACTGTTTGCGAGCCATATATCAACCATGGAAAACTCATCTACGATTAAAAATTTACCATCTAAAGGGTCATGGTGATTTTTTTCAAAAGACTGGTGTCCATTCCAACCAAGCAATCTATGAATGGTTACTGCAGGTAAGCCAGTTGATTCATATAAGCGTTTGGCCGCACGTCCAGTAGGGGCGGTTAAAACAAATGGGTATTCTGATTCATCTTTATAATCACGAATATCCAACGCAACATCATGAATGTGTGCATATGCATGTAGAATACCTTTTATGACTGTTGTTTTGCCTGTTCCGGGACCCCCAGTTACAATGGTTATTTTGGAATGAAGTGATGCTCTGATCGCCTCAAATTGGTCCTTTCCATAACTGAGGATCTCGGTTTCCTCGATATCTCCTGTAATTTTCATCAAATCAGCAAGCGGTACTTCCTGAACTGATTTTTGCTTCATCAACCGTTGGATATGAGAGACAAACCCATCTTCTGCATAATATAATGAAGGAAGATAAACATTTTCATCCATCATGATGACTGTTTTCCTTGCGTTCATTTCACGTATCTGATCACGGATCATATCTGCTGTCAAGTTTGAAATACCGTCTGATAACAGGTCCATTACCTGTTCAATACAATTTTCCAAAGGTAAATAAACATGCCCTATCTGTACACTTTTTTGCAATATATAAATGCATCCTGCACCGATACGGTTCGGGTGAGTCAATGACAATCCATTTTTTTGTGCCATACGATCCGCTGTTCGAAAGCCGAACCCCTCAATATCAAACACCAGTTTATATGGATCATCTTGAATGATGTCAATAGCCTCTTCTTTGTATTCTTGATAAATTTTTTGTGCTAGTTTCAGCCCGATGTCATATTTGGAAAGATAGACAGCAACATGTTCAAATCCTTGATTTTCCTTGAGTGTTTCTACAAATTTTTGCGCTTTATCTTTTTTCAGACCAGGAACATCATCCAGACTTTCAGGATGTTTCAAAATAATATCAATGGCATTTTCTCCTAATGTTGTAACGATCCTTGTTGCGGTTTTTTCGCCCACACCGTAGAATAGATCACTACATAAATAGGCAATCAATCCGTCTTCTGTATCAGGTATGACAGTCTGATATGAAGTTACCTGAAATTGCGTACCGAACTTAGGATGATTCTTCAACGTTCCAAAAAAACAATAGGGAGTCGACTCCTGCAAGTGAATGAAATGACCTTTGATGACAATTTCCTTTTCCTCATATGATGTATTTGTGTCTTGGATCTTAATTTTGGCAATCGAAAAATGCTCTGTCTCATTTTCGAAAATGGTAAAAAGCACTTCTCCTTTCACATATACATCTTGTTCTGATTCATTTGGTTGAGTCATTGCCATGTCCAACCCCTCCACTTACTTGGTTTCGTCCGACGCTCTCAGCCTTTTTTCCGCTTCCTTTTTCCCGTTTGCAGCAAGCATGTGTTCAGGTTGAATCTTCAAGGCCATTTCAAAATTGTTTAGCGATTCCTTCGGGTGATCATTATAAAGTGCAATGACACCTAAATTATAGTATGCATCACTATGGGAATCATCCAGCTTGAGTACGTGTTCAAAAATTGTTTTCGCATCGACTATATGGTCACTTTGTGCCAGCGTCAATCCATATTGAAACATAATTTCCGAATCATCCGGATTCAATTCGGTTGCTCGCAATAAATACGGAAGAGCAAGTTTAAAATGCTCTTGCTTATAAAATGTCATTCCGAGCATGTAATAAACGTCTGCCTCTTCCAATCCTAGCTTCATCGCTTTTTCAAAATTTTCTTGTGCTTTCGGATAAATGGATTGTTCAAAATACATGTTACCCAATCCATAATATGCTGTTGCAACATGGGGGCTTAATTCGATTGCCTTTTGGAAAAAACGCTCGGCCCGTTCATAATCTTCCATGTGAAGCAATAGATTTCCGAAGTTGATATAACCAATCGGGTCCTTTGGTCGGGATTCGATGATATCGTTGAACAATTTCGCTGCCCCTTCATAATCGTGCGCCTTCATCTTGGCGATTGCTTCTTCTTGTAATTCCACTTCAACCCCTCCATTATTATCCGACATAATTCAGTTCTTCATTATTTTTTGTAACGGTTTCGATCGTCCCTCCACCTAAACAAACATCACCATCGTAGAATACGACGGATTGTCCTGGTGTTATGGCACGTTCTGGATTTGAAAAAGTGACTTCTACATTTGTGTCATCGAGTATTTTTACATTAACGGCACTATCTTTTTGTCTATAGCGAAATTTAGCCGTACAAGTGAACTTGTCTGCGTCGGGTTTACCATTAATCCAATTCATATCGGTGCCAATCAATCCATCTGACAGAAGTGCTTCATGATTGTAGCCTTGCCCTACATATAAAATGTTTTCCTGAAGGTTTTTGCCGGTTACAAACCATGGTTCACCGGCTCCTCCTATACCAAGTCCTTGGCGTTGTCCAATCGTATAGTACATCAAACCGTCGTGTTTTCCCTTGACGGTTCCGTCCAATGTTTCCATCGTGCCAGGCTGTGCCGGTAAATAAGAACTCAAGAATTCTTTGAAATTACGTTCACCGATAAAACATATCCCCGTACTATCTTTTTTATTTGCCGTGGAAAGGTTATGTTCTGCTGCTATTTCACGAACTTCGGATTTCTGATAATGACCAAGCGGGAACATGACCTTATTCAATACTGTACCATCCAATTGGTTCAAAAAGTAGGTCTGATCCTTATTATTATCGACACCTCGTAACAGTTTTGATTGGCCATCTGAATGGTCGATCTGGGCATAATGTCCAGTGGCCAAGTAATCCGCACCCAGCAAAAGCGCATGTTCCAAAAATGCTTTGAATTTGATTTCTTTATTGCACATAACGTCCGGATTTGGTGTCCTGCCTGATTTATATTCATCAAGGAAGTAGGTGAACACTTTATCCCAATACTGCTTCTCAAAGTTTACCGAATAATAAGGTATATCGATTTGATTGCATACGCGTGCAACATCTTCGTAATCATTTGTTGCTGTGCAAACACCAAATTCGTCAGTGTCATCCCAGTTTTTCATGAAAATGCCGACAACATCATAACCTTCTTGTTTTAATAGAAGGGCAGCGACAGAAGAGTCCACTCCCCCGCTCATTCCTACCACAACGCGTGTATTTTCTTTATTTTTCATTTGTTGCACCTCCTTGCTGCATTCGTTTGATCACTTCAGAAATGCGTTCAGCTGCTTCCTGGCTAATACTTGTTGAGTTTAAGCTTCCAAAACTGAAACGGACGGAATTTGCAATCCGTTTATCATTTTCTCCGTACATCGCGACCAAAACATGTGACGGCTGAATGGATCCCGCCGTACACGCACTTCCGCTGGAAGCTGAAATACCAGCAAGATCCAAATTCATCAATAGTGGCTCAACAGATATGCCGGGAAAACTTATATTTATGATCGATGGGATGCTGCGTGTGATGTCTCCATTTATTGTAAAGGACACACCCTCTTCTTCTAGACTTTGTAAAAACACATTCCTATAATGTTTAAATTCGTCCATGCGTTCTTCCCGTTCGTCTTCAATAAGTTCTACCGCCTTTTGAAAACCGATGATACCCATCATGTTTTCAGTTCCGGCTCGTCGTACATGTTCTTGATTGCCCCCAACAGCCAATGATTTAATCGGAACATCATTCTGGATATATAAAAATCCGATACCTTTGGGTCCGTATATTTTATGGGCGGAAGTTGTGAGTAAATCCACTTGCAGATCATTAACGTCCACATCAAGCAAACCATAAGCCTGAACAGCGTCGGTATGAAAATATGCTTGATGATCAGCCAAACATTCTCCGATCTCCTTTATCGGTTGAATAACGCCAGTTTCATTATTTACAAACATGACAGAGACCAATATTGTTTCATCCGTTAATGCTTGTTCCAGATCTTCGAGATGGAGCAGTCCTTTTTCGTCCACAGGTAAATACGTAACCTGAAATCCCATCTCTTCTAATAATTCAAATGCATGGAGAACGGCATGGTGTTCTTGTTCAGTTGTAATAACATGTTTCCCGTTATGTTTATTTTTCAATGCCGTGCCTATGATCGCTAAATTATCCGCTTCCGTTCCGCTACCTGTGAAAATAATTTCTTTTTCCGTTGCATGGATACTGCGGGCTATTACTCTCCTGGCTTCGTCCAAATATTTTCGAGCTTTACGTCCAGCATGATGGATGCTTGAAGGATTGCCATAAATATCTAGTGTCAGTTCATTGATTTTATCTAAAACGGTTGGATGGACCGGTGTTGTGGCAGCATGGTCCAAATAAATGTGTTCCATATTCCATTGATTCCTTTCTTTATATATAAAACATATATGCTTCTTGTTTATCTGTTCCCGAACGCTCCTGATTCAATAAATCTTCCAAAGATGTTGTGTCGAGCACGTGACGGATGGCTGCAGTCATTTTGAGCCATAATGCTTGGTTTGCTTTTTCTTCATCCTCGATATTTTCAACAAGTGTTATCGGTCCTTCCAGAACACGGATGACTTCGCCCGCTTTCACATTTTTAGGATGTCTGCTCAGCATATAGCCACCATATGCCCCCCGTGAGCTCATGATCAATGATGCCTTACGCATCGGGGTAGCTAACTGTTCCAAATAGGCATCCGATAATCCTTTTTTTGTTGCAATTGATTTTAATGATAATGGACCGTTACCATAATTCCTAGCTAATTCTAACATGAACGTTAAACCGTAACGGCCTTTTGTTGTAATTTTCATTATACACCTCAGTCTACCAATGTAAATCCATAATAATGTAATCTATTCCGTATTATTTGTATTATATTATAGCATGAAAAGAGCCGGTCTTGCATTTTATCGGAATCAGCCTTACCCTTAAAAGTACATTTAAATGATTTAAAAAGGAAGGTATAAATGACACAAAATCCATTAGCATATAGAATGCGACCTACTCATATCCAGGATATCATCGGTCAAGATCATCTCGTCGGAGAAGGAAAAATCATCTATCGTATGATTAAAGCAAACCAACTTGCGTCAATGATATTATATGGACCTCCCGGCACCGGCAAAACATCTATGGCTTTTGCTCTCGCCAAGACATTGAATTTGCCCGTCAAAAAACTGAATGCCGTCGTTGATAAAAAGAAAGATATGGAGATCGTGGTTGAAGAAGCGAAAATGACAGGAAAAATGGTTTTGGTTCTCGATGAAGTCCATAGACTTGATAAAGCGAAACAAGACTTCTTGCTGCCCTATATCGAAAGTAATTTAATAACGTTAATCGGTTGTACGACAAGCAACCCTTACCATTCTATTAATCCGGCCATCCGTAGCCGCTGTCATCTATTCGAGTTACATAGTCTGACTGAACAGGATATCGTCACTGTTTTAAAACGTGCCATTAATGATGAAAAAAATGGTTTCGGCAAGGAAGCTGTTTCTATATCAGATGATGCTTTTGATCATTTTTCGGGAAGTGCAAATGGCGATGTACGTGCTGCATTAAATGGACTGGAACTCGCCGTTTCTTCCACACCCAAAAACAAAGAAAATGAAAAAATGATTACACTTGAAATTGCCGAAGAATGCATGCAGAAGAAAAGCTTTTCACATGATAAGGATGGCGACTTGCATTATGATGTGCTATCGGCTTTTCAAAAGTCAATCAGGGGAAGTGATGTCAATGCCAGTCTTCATTACCTTGCGCGACTTATTGAAGCAGGAGATTTGGATAGTATTGCCAGAAGAATGATCGTTATCGCGTACGAAGACATCGGACTCGCCAATCCACAAGCTGGTCCTCGTGCGATTGCTGCTGTCGAGGCTGCTGAAAGGATCGGCTTTCCAGAAGCGCGCATCCCTCTAGCAACAAGTATCATCGAACTTGCTCTATCACCGAAGTCAAACAGCGCCTACAAAGCTTTGGATGCTGCCATTTCCGATATACAAAAAGGCGTCAACAGCAACATCCCACTTCATTTGAAAGATTCGCATTACCCTGGAGCAGACAAAATGAAAAAAGGCGCTGTCTATAAATATCCACACAACTATCAAAATGGGTGGGTCAAGCAACAATATTTGCCAGATTCCTTAAAAGGCAGATCATATTATGATCCGAAGGCGACGGGTAAGTTTGAACAAGCCATAAAACAAGTATATGACAAAATACAGAATGATAAATGATTTTGCAAGTCTATAGTATAAAACCTTTTTCATACGGCTACAATAGAAGATAAATAGGAAAATCATTATATTGTATGCGTGTAATCGAAAAAGGAGTTGAACTTAGTGGTTAAAGTAAGACAAGACGCATGGTCACATGAAGATGACCTACTATTGGCAGAGACAGTTCTACGTCACATCAGGGAAGGAAGCACACAGCTTAATGCATTTGAAGAAGTAGGAGACGCTCTGAACCGGACTTCTGCGGCGTGTGGTTTTCGTTGGAATGCAGAAGTACGTATGAAATATGATAACGCAATTGATTTGGCAAAAAGACAGCGGAAAGAGAAAAAAAGGGCAGCAGCTGGAAAAAAACCACCATACCCTTTAACCGGCCAAACGGAAACTTCCCATATACAGAATATGAATCGATTTGAAGAGGTTTCCACTTCATCTTCGGGCAAGACCGATCTAGAACAAGATAATCATAACGTAAATCATGCACCACTCCAACAAACGGATTCCCTTTCGCTGGATATGGTTATTGAATACTTAGAGCAGTTAAAAAAAGACTATCACACTAGCAAACAGTCCAATCAAACATTAGAAGAACTAAAGGTTGAAAATAGTTCACTCAATGAACGAATACTTGAATTGGAGAATGGCGTGATGAAAAAGGAAGAGCAATTAAAAGCAATCCAGGAAGAATACCAAGTATTTATGCAAATCATGGATCGCGCACGGCAGATGACCGTTTTGGAAGATCAGGGAACATTAAAGTCTCCATCATTCCGTATGGATAAAAACGGCAATTTACAGCAGATTGCTGAAGGATCCAATTGATAACGACAGAAACGAAAAAAGGATGTTTGCCATAAATGGTAAGCATCCTTTTCATTTCATATGTAGTCCCGATTGTGCCGTCTATGGATTAAAGGTTTTGAACCCGCTCGCTGCAGGTGGGTACTTTGTTCTTTCCTTAATGCTTCCCCTTATCGTTGGGGGCATGCACGCCACAAAGAAACGATACAAGTTCCCTTATAAATAGATGTTCGGTCAAAACAAATATAATAAACGGACACATCAGGATATGTTTTTTTGATTATGTTCAGCATATCATACGATCACGCCTAATTCAATATGATTCAGCATATCGCTATATAATAGCTGCACGGATAGCTATTTATTGGTTTTACCGTTCTTTTTATCGTTCAAACGGATACCTAATTCGTTTAATTGTGCATGTGTCACATGGTTTGGTGCATCTGTCAATAGATCCGTTGCGGAAGCTGTTTTAGGGAATAAAATCGTATCACGTAGGTTATTTTTACCAGCCAGTAACATGACAATGCGATCCAATCCAAGCGCAATCCCTCCATGAGGTGGAGCACCATATTCCAAAGCTTCCAAAAGAAAACCGAATTCTTCATTTGCGTCTTCTTCGCTAAATCCGAGTACTTTAAGCATCCGGTTCTGGATATCGCGCTTGTGAATACGTTTGGAACCTCCGCCTAGTTCATAACCATTTAATACAAGATCATATGCTTCAGCATGGACCTTTTCAGGTTGTGTTTCCAATAGATCCAGATCTTCTTCCCTTGGCATTGTAAATGGATGATGTGCTGCAAAATAACGTTCCAAGTCCTCATCATATTCTAATAATGGCCAGTCTGTTATCCAAAGAAAATTAAAAGATTCTTGATCGATAAGATTGAGTTCTTTCCCTAATTTTAAACGAAGCGCTCCCAAGCTATCATAAACAACAGTGGATTTATCTGCACAAAACAACAATAGATCACCTTCACCGGCAGATGCTCTTTCCTTGATGGCTTCTTTTTCCTCATTTGACAAAAACTTCGCAATCGGCCCGGTCAGTGTATCATTTTCTACTTTCATCCATGCGAGTCCTTTGGCACCATAAACCTTCACAAATGATTCCAATCCGTCAATGGTTTTCCGGGAATAGTTAGAAGCTTTACCTTTGACGTTCAATAAACTTACTTTGCCACCATCTTTGACTGCTCCGGAAAAAACCTTGAAATCACAATTCGATACAATGTCGGATACGTGTATTAATTCCATGCCGAAACGTGTATCCGGTTTATCCGAGCCGAAGCGTTCCATGGCTTCTTGATAAGGCATCTGTTTAAAAGGGGTCTGAAGGTCGATCCCCTTTACTTCTTTAAGGACATATTGCATCAATTTCTCTGTGGTTTCCAATATTTCTTCTGTTGACATGAAAGACGTTTCAATATCTATCTGCGTAAATTCCGGCTGCCTATCCGCACGTAAATCTTCGTCACGGAAACAACGGGCAATTTGATAATAGCGTTCGAAACCGCTCATCATGATCAATTGTTTAAATAATTGCGGTGATTGTGGGAGTGCATAAAATTCACCGGGATGCACCCGGCTAGGCACTAAATAGTCACGTGCTCCCTCAGGTGTGCTCTTTGTAAGTATCGGCGTTTCCATTTCCAAAAACTCGTTTGTATCAAGAAAATCACGAATCGCTTTTGTTGTTCGATGTCTTAATTTAAATGTTGCTTGTAAGGAGCTTTTACGCAAATCCATATAACGATATTTGAGACGTAAATCCTCAGATACCTCCTTTCCATCCTGGATCAGAAAAGGAGGGTTTTTAGCTTTATTCAAAATTGTTATGTCTAAGGCATTTACTTCAATCTTTCCTGTTTTCATTGAATGGTTAACGGTTTGTTCATCGCGTTTAATGACTGTTCCATATACTTGTATGACATATTCACTACGCACTGAATCGGCTACCGTAAGCGCCTCGGTGGCTTCCGGATGAAAAACGACTTGGATAACACCTGATTTATCACGTAAATCGATGAAAATGAGTCCGCCGAGGTCACGTCGTTTTTGAACCCATCCTTTTAAAAGAACTGTTTCATCTACGTTATTTTCGTTTAAAGTATTTGCAAATTTACGTTCTGCCATGTTTTTTTCCTCCTGAAAGTCTTTCTGTCAATATTGACAACACATCATTTATCGCTGCTTCAAATTGTTCACCTGTTGCCATTTCCCTTATGTGGACGACTTGTTTATCCAATTCATCTTCACCGATTATAATGGCATATTTGGCTTGCAAACGGTCTGCTGCCTTGAATTGTGCTTTCATTTTACGTCCTTGATAATCCTTATCAACTTGTATACCATTTTTACGAAGTTTATGCATCATAGCGACAGCGGCATTCTCGGCATCATTACCCATAGTGATGATAAACGTATCCAATTCTCTATCGACAGGTATGTCAACGCCCTCGGCTTCCATTGCCAACATAAGACGTTCCATTCCCATCCCGAAACCAATGCCAGGTACATCAGGGCCGCCGAGTTCTTGTGTCAGATGGTTATATCTTCCTCCACCAAGCAAAGTTGTGATGGCACCAAATCCGTCCGCCTCACTCATAATTTCAAATGCTGTATGGTTGTAATAATCAAGTCCGCGGACTAAGTTTTTATCAACTGTATAAGGAATATCCATCATTTCTAAATATTGTTTGACATCCTCGAAATAAGAACGGGAAAACTCATTCAAATAATCTAAAATAGATGGAGCTGTTGACATTGATGGATGATCGCGATCTTTTTTACAATCAAGAATCCGTAATGGATTATCTGTCAGGCGCCTCTGGCAATCGGAACATAGCTCATCTTTTACCGGAGTGAAATATTCTACCAATGCTTGACGGTGGTTATCCCTGCTTTCTTTATCTCCCAAGCTGTTAATCACAAGCTTCAAAGAGGAAATACCTAGCTTTTTATAACATAACATGGCCAGGTCGATCACTTCCGCATCCACTTGCGGATTGGCACTTCCCAATACTTCAACACCAAACTGGTTCAATTGCCGCATGCGACCATGCTGCGGACGTTCATAGCGAAACATCTGCATGAAATAATATAATTTCACAGGCTGTACGGGATTGCCGTAAAGTTTGTTTTCAACAAAAGCTCGTGCAACAGTTGCTGTTCCTTCAGGGCGTAATGTAATACTTCTTCCCCCTTGATCAGTGAAAGTATACATTTCTTTTTGTACGATATCGGTTGAATCGCCAACCCCTCGTTTAAAAACTTCAGTATGCTCGAACAGAGGTGTGCGTATTTCGGAATAATGATACGTGTCACATATTTCTTTTAAAATCTTTTCCGCGTATTGCCATTTTTCCGTTTCACCTGGTAATAAATCTTTTGTACCACGAGGTGCTTTCATATTCATTGAGATAACCCCCTATAATTAATGTTCATTCAAATATCCGAATGTGATGGTGCCAGCAAAAATTCAATTGCTCAATATATGTTTCAATGTCTTCCAGATAAAAAATTCCATACAAAAAAATCCCACCCCCATAAATATAGAAGGGACGAGATTTTACCCGCGTTGCCACCCTGATTAATGTATCTCAATATACATTCGCTCATATACAGTTAACGCCTGTAAACGTCCATAACTAATGAGTTCATTACGGAACCTCTGGAATGTCGTTCATTAGGTCATCATGGTAAAATGCTTTCAGCCTAAGGCATTTTTTCTCTTTCCATATATCACTAATTACTCTTTCCTTCATTGGTGATTCATGTAAATTCAATTAGAATGATTATAATAATAAGTGCTCCTTTTGATATTGTCAAGCATAGTGGCTTCGAATATACTTATACTAAGCATTTAATTCCTAGTTGATGCGTTCTTGTGTATTTCCCATTGCTTCTCTCCACCTTTTTCTATAAAATGAATATATTGTTAAACACATGTCAGGAGGAAAAATCCCACATGAAAAGAAGTACAGCACTCATTTGCATCAGCCTATTGTTCTTTATCATGGTTGGTCCAGTATCTGCCGATGCAACTGAAGCCATTATACAAGCCGACCACTTGAATGTACGATCGGGACCTGGAACGGATTATGATACAATCGGCCAGGTTAATACTGACGATGTATATCCTGTCATGAGTCAAAAAGATGATTGGATTGAAATTGATTTTGGTGATGAGACGGGTTGGGTCACCGACGAATACGTTACACTAACCGATTCAGGCGATATGGATGATGGGAAAAGAGCCGATAAAGCGGAAAACAATGACCAAGATTCACCAGAACAGACCACTGAAAAAGAAGTGGTGATACAAAATGATAATACACAAATACGAGATGAACCTTCGACGGACGGCCAGATTCTTTTCTTTGCGTCAGAAAATGAAACATTCAATCTAGTGTCCAAAAACGATGAATGGTATGAAATCGAGCATGATAACGGCAAGGGATTTGTACATCACCTGCTGGTTGATAATGATGATGAAAACAATATAGTAACTGGATTGGAAAATAAAACCATCGTCTTGGATGCCGGTCATGGCGGTCGCGATGTAGGTGCAATCGGTACAAGTGGCAGTTACGAAAAAACATTCACCTATCTCACGACAACGGAATTGAAAAAGGAACTTGAATGGCTCGGGGCAAATGTTGTTCTAACCCGAGATGCTGATGAATATATTTCCCTGGGGGGAAGAACGAGCCTAGCCAATATAAAGGACACGGATGCTCTTATCAGCATTCATTACAACAGCACACCTGACTTACCACAAGTTAGCGGAATCGGTACATACTATTATCATAAGCAAAACAAAGAGCTGGCCAAGGCAGTTCAAAACGGTGTCATTCACACTACCGAGGCAAATGATCGAGGAGTTGCATTTGAGAATTTCCATGTCATCAGACAATCTTTCAAGCCTTCCATTCTGATAGAACTTGGGTTCATATCAAATGAAGATGAAGAAAGTCGACTGAAAGGAGCTCCTTATCAACAAAAAATAGTGACAGGAATCGTAAATGGTTTACAACAATATTTTAGTGAATAACAAGAGGGCTCTTTAGCCCTTTTTTTGTTCTTTGCTATCCAATGTTATCGTTACTGGACCATCATTTGTAAAACGGACATCCATCATGGCACCAAAAATCCCTGTCGCAACATCTACACCTGAAGCCCTAATGGTATCATTAAACTGTTCATAAAGTGATTCTGCTTGTTCAGGATGAGCCGCTTGTTGATAACTCGGTCGTCTTCCTTTTTTTGTATCCGCATATAATGTGAATTGGGAAATGGAAAGGACACCTCCCCCTACATCCATTAATGAAAGATTCATTTTATCGTTCTCATCGGAGAAAATACGGAGGTGGATGAGTTTGCGCACAATAAAATCAACATCATCCGCCGTATCATCATGTGTGACACCTAATAAGACGACAACACCGTTTTCAATACGCCCGGTAACTATACCATCAACCGTCACGCTTGCATCTTTTGCACGCTGAATGATCGCTCGCATAATTTCAACTCCTATTGCAAAGTTCTTGTTACTGTATACACTTCTTTTATTTGTTTGATTCGTTCAACGACCTTCCGCAAATGGCTTTTGTTATGAATGAGAATGGTAATTTGTATAAGTGCCATTTTATTACGATCCGATCGTCCGTTTACCTGTGTAATGTTTGTCTTCATTTCGTTGACAGCTTGAAGGACTTCATTGACCAAGCCTCGTCTATCATAGCCTGAAACTTCCAAGTCTACATGGTACTGTTTGGATTCGATTTGGTTCTTTTCCCATTCTACGTCGAGCCGTCTTTCTTTAGCTTCTTTTGTTTGTGCATTCGGACAATCGACTCGGTGAACGGAAACGCCTCGCCCTTTCGTGATATATCCGACAATATCATCACCTGGGACAGGGTTGCAACATTTCGACAGGCGTACCAATAAGTTATCGACACCTTTGACTTTGACACCGGAGTCCTTTCTCTGATTCTTCTTCGGCGCACTTTCCTTTTTGACATCTTCAATGGTTTGTTCCAATTCTTGTTCTTTTTGTTTTGTTTGTCTTATCTTATCTGTCAGCCGATTTGCGACCAAAGCCGCACTTATGCCTTGGTATCCGACGGCGGCATACATATCAGATTCGTTTGTGAAATTGAATTTTTCGAAAATGCGCTCCATGTTTTCCGGTATTAAAACCTGCTTTGGTTCAATATCAAGCGCGCGGATTTCTTTTTCAACCAATTCTTTTCCTTTTGTGATATTTTCTTCACGGCGCTGTTTTTTGAAAAATTGTTTGATTTTACTTTTAGCTTGTGAAGTTTGGGTAATATGCAGCCAATCTTGTGATGGTCCATAAGAATGTTTGGATGTCATCACCTCTACAATATCCCCATTTTTCAGTTTATAATCGAGTGGTTCCATCTTACTATTCACTTTTGCCCCGACAGTCTGATTCCCGATTTCAGTATGGATCCGATAGGCGAAATCCAATGGAACAGAACCACTGGGGAGTTCAATGACATCCCCTTTTGGTGTAAATACGTAAACCATATCCGAAAACAGGTCAACTTTTAAAGATTCAATGAATTCTTGGGCATCGTGTGTATCATTTTGCCATTCCAGTATTTCTCTGAACCACGTCAATTTCTCTTCGAAGGATTTATTATGTTTACCTGGACGTTCCCCTTCCTTATAAGCCCAATGTGCGGCAATTCCATACTCCGCTATTTCATGCATTTCTTTGGTTCGTATTTGGACTTCAAGTGGATCACCCTTGGGCCCGATGACTGTTGTATGCAAAGATTGATATAAATTCGGTTTGGGCATGGCTATATAATCTTTGAATCGGCCTGGCATCGGTTTCCAGCACGTGTGAATGATCCCAAGTACAGCATAACAATCCTTGATACTATCGACGATAATCCGGACTGCCAATAAATCATATATTTCATTGAATTGTTTGTTTTGATTGACCATCTTATTATATATGCTATATAAGTGCTTTGGTCTGCCGGACATTTCCGCGTGTATATTGACCTCTTTTAATTGTTCATTGACTTCATTCATGACATCGTTGATATACGTTTCCCGTTGTTGACGCTTTTGTTTCATGAGTTGCACAATGCGATAATACTGTTGAGGATTCAAATATCGTAAAGCTGTATCCTCTAATTCCCACTTAATCGTAGATATACCTAAACGGTGCGCAAGTGGCGCGAAAATTTCCAATGTTTCATTTGAAATGCGCCTTTGTTTTTCGGGAGGCATGAATTTAAGGGTTCGCATATTATGCAGACGATCTGCGAGCTTAATTAAAATGACGCGTATATCCCGCGCCATAGCGACAAACATTTTTCTATGATTTTCCGCTTGTAAAGCTTCTTTGGATTTATACTTGATTTTACCTAATTTTGTAACACCGTCTACTAGCATAGCCACTTCATGGTTGAATGTTTCTTCTAGTTCCTCCAGCGTCACATCCGTGTCTTCCACTACATCGTGAAGCAGTCCACCGGCGATTGTCTCCGGATCCATTTCTAACCCGACCAATATACCCGCGACCTGGACAGGGTGAGTGATATAAGGCTCACCAGACTTACGCACTTGTCCTTTATGTGCATTTTTGCTGAATTCATAAACACGTCTCAGGAATCGAGCATCATCACTTGTTAAATATTCACGTGCTTTACTGATTACATCTTCAATTGATAACATATCATCTTTAGCCATAACATCACCTAAATCCACTCGAATGAATTTTATTAATCATATGCTTGCTATTAGTATTGAAAAGAATACGGAAAAAGTAAAGAAAAAAACACCGAAATATGTCAGAAGTTTTTTTCCTTACTTCAATTCAACCGTTCATAACGTGTTCGTCCTTACCGAGAAGCAGATTTTCATCAATAACGCATAAGTGTTTGTAAACTATAGCCGTTTAATTTTTCTCTTCCGTGTAAATATGATAGTTCTATCAAAAATGCGCAACCAACTACAATACCCCCTAGTTCTTCAACTAATTTGATGGTTGCTTCTATTGTACCACCTGTTGCAAGCAGGTCATCTGTTATGAGAACACGTTGACCCGGTTTAATGGCATCTTTGTGCAGTGTCAACACGTTTTCACCGTACTCCAGGCCATAATCAACTTTGATGACTTCACGTGGCAATTTTCCTTCTTTACGTACCGGTGCAAACCCGATTCCCAATGAATAGGCAACAGGACAGCCGATAATGAACCCTCTTGCCTCCGGACCCACGATGATGTCGATTTCTTTTTCTTTTGCATAACCGACTATTTCATCCACAGCTGATTTAAATGCTTCACCATTATCCATCAGTGGTGTTATATCTTTGAATTCAATACCTTCTTTTGGCCAGTTTTCAACAATTTTGACATACTTTTTATAATCCATTAGAAACCATTTCCTCCTTTGGCAAATCGCCTTTTTCCATACTTTGTTCTAACCAATTTTTTAACGTATCAAATGTAGAATAATATAATGTTTTTTCCACTCTTTCACGCTCGATCCGATGTTGATAGATCCGTGAATCTTGTAGATCTTTTTTTTCGGGATTGGATACAAAGTGAACGACACCATTATCCAGTTTAACAAATCCGAGCTCTTGAAACACTTGTGACATAAAAATAATACGTTCCTTTGTCCAATTTTTTTGTTTCATTATCTGACGCAGTTCTTTTCTCAAATCCAAGGCTTGCCGTTTTTGAACTAATGCATAAAACCATATAAAGTCATCCCTTGAAGGAAATGTTTGCATATAAACGCCTTGTTCCACGAAATAACATGCATAGATATTACCTGGTTTCGTTTTTGCAACAATCTTCTCCAATTGTTCAAGTGATTCTGGCATATCTAAAATAAGTAATGTTGATACCGGAGTTAACGCATCGACTTCTTGGTCATATGTCAAAAAAGGGATATCGTCTGAGCAGCGAGCATTTGCACCATTCCTCCCAAGGGCCAGAAGCTCCGAAACATCACTCGTTATAGTATGTAGATCAAGTTCTTTTTTTCCACGGTGATCAAACAATTGCCAGTCATTGATACCTAGGTCTTTCATGACGATTTGGAACTTCCGGTTACCATTCCATTCATTTATTCCCAATTCACCAATGACGGATACAGGAGATCGTTCCGATATAAACGGAAACAAATCACCCATTCCGAAACCAATCCCGCTAAGTGAATATGAGTCTTGATTGAATTCCATCTTCAAATGGTTCTTTTGACTGCCTATCCGCTTTAGGGATTTTGGTACCTCCTCGATATGAAATATGGGTTTTGGATTACCCATGCCAAAAGGAGCCAGATTTTGAATATCCTG
Organism: Virgibacillus sp.; assembly: GCA_035301285.1. GTDB lineage: Bacteria > Bacillota > Bacilli > Bacillales > Amphibacillaceae > DATGUN01. Next base: position 79,649 of record DATGUN010000090.1, on the reverse strand, counting down.
GATTAAATGCTCGTCGATGTCGGATAGATTTAATGTATAATTCACATCGATGACTTGAGTAAAATCCTCTGGTTTCAACTTTTCCAATATAATACTGTCCAGTTGTTCTTTCAACAACTCAACATTCTCAATCGGAAGGGACATCCCAGCAGCTTGGGCATGACCACCGAAATGCGTAAATACATTTTCAGTCGACAGACACGCCTGAAATAAATCAAAAGCGGGTATGCTTCTTGCCGATCCTTTAGCAGTATGGGTATCTGGTTTAATAGCAAGAACAATCGCGGGACGGTCATACTTTTTAACGAGTCTTGAGGCGACAATGCCGAGTACGCCTTCATTCCATCCCTCTTTCGCGACAACGATGATGCCGGTTTCCGGTGTGATGGTAACCATTTCCTCCGCCTCGGCAGTCATGGTCCGGACGATCTGTTGACGCTCCTTATTTAAATTATCGATCATTTCAGCGTAGTCTGTAGCCTCGTCCAGATTTTTTGTCACCAATAGATCAACAGCTAATGTCGCATCTTGGAGTCTGCCTACGGCATTCAACCTAGGGGCAATCATGAAGCCTACGTTTTCCTCTGTTACAGGATTGTTAATCTGGCAGAGTTGCATTAACGCTTTTAATCCTGGGCGTTTTGTTTTTGAGAGCGATTGTAAACCGAAATGCGCAAGTACTCTGTTTTCCTCCAGTAAAGGAACCATATCGGCAATCGTGCCTATAGCAACGATATCCAAAAATTGTTTCGGGAAATAACCTAATAAATGTGCTGCGAACTTAAAAGCAACACCTACCCCCGCCAATTCTTTGAAAGGATAATTTGGAGAACATTTTGGATGGATAATCGCATAAGCATCTGGTACATGTTCTTGGATTTCATGATGATCGGTTATGATGACGTCCAGTCCGATATCATTAGCGATGTCAATTTCATGGTTAGCTGCAATTCCTGTATCAACTGTAATGGCCAGGGAAAATCCATTATTTACAGCATCACGGAAGGCTGATTCATTCGGTCCATAACCTTCCGTAAAACGGTTGGGTATATAGAAGTCGCATATTGCACCAAGTTCCTGCAAAGTTTCCATCATGAGTGTTGTGGAACTTACCCCATCAGCATCGTAATCACCGAAGACAAGGATTTTTTCTCCCTTTTCGATGGCATGATGGACGCGGTGAGCAGCGATATCAATCATATGTAAGTCAGAAGTGTCATGCAAATCTATCAAATCGGGTGATAAGAACGATTCTATATCTTCTTTATGTATCAAGCCACGCTGATGCAACAGCTCTAATGTAATAGGCGATCGTTCAAAGGCTGTTTCTCCTTTGTCTTCTATCATTGATTCATTCAAAAAATTCCATCTTGTTTTCGTATGTAGCATAAATTCACCCCAGATGAATTTATTATACACAAAATACGCCATAAGTAGCAATCAGAAAAGATGTCAATATTATTTTGTTTTGTTTTTGTGTTCTTCTTCTGTTGTATACGCATCTTCTTTTTCTGGCATCAATCCATTTTCTTTGAGTATCTTTTCCATCTTTTGGTTTTTTGTGTGAGATGCACGTAACTCTCTCTGCAGACGAAACACTTTAACAACACCTGCAGCAGCTGTAATGACACACCCCATCAAAACTGAAAAAAGTATAACAAGAATCAAAGGTGCTTGTCCGTCCCAGAATAAATAATTCACTTGCACCGTATCGACGTTGGTCACTGCAAATACCGCTACCAATATGACAAAAATAATCGATAGAATAACATATGTCTGTCCCTTCATAATCATCCTCCTTATAATACTACGTTTAATGCTATACCCTTTTTAAATATGATTTATGCATTTTCATGAAAACAACCCAAACATTAATAATTAATGTCTGGGTTGTTTTATCTGTTGAAAAATGTGTATATTATCGTGCAAATGTATTCATTCTATACTTGTGGTCCCTCGACTTTTTTCTTTTTTGTAAATGAGACAGGTTTTTTCTTCAAATTCTTACCACGCCAAATCAACCATAGCTGTGAAGCAAGGAATAGCGACGAGTAAGTACCGGCAATCAACCCAACTGTCAAAGCAATCGCAAAGGTTTTGATTGATTCCGCCCCGAAGAATAAGAATGCTAAAACAGCAATCAATGTTGTCACTGTTGTATTGATGCTTCGCGTCATTGTTTGCACGATACTTCGATTGACGATATGAGCAAGCTCCTTGAAGGACTTGATCCGTTTTCGTTGCCGTTGTATGTTCTCACGTATTCGGTCAAACGTCACAATGGTATCGTTGATTGAGTACCCGATTATCGTCAGTATCGCTGCAACTATTGTCAGATCAAATTCAAGTCGAGTAAAGCTGAAAATGGCAACCAAAAAGAAAGCATCATGTATCAAGGCTATGATCGCCGTGATCCCGAAAAAGAGTTCGAATCGGAATGTAACGTAGATAATCATTCCAATTGACGCAATACCCAGTGCATACAATGCGTTTTTCACCAATTCTTTTCCGACGATAGGTGAAACAACACTTACATTCGGTTTATTACCGTATTTATCTTCAAAATACGATTTCAATTCATCGGCTTTATCCTCATCGATTACAGAATCATAACGCATAACAGCCATTTCATCATTTTCACCGGATATGACAATCGATTTTGCGTCCAGACCCAGCTCATCTAAATCTTCTTCTATTTCATCGGTTGTAATGGGCTGATCGGCTAACACTTCGATTCTCGAACCACTTGTAAAGTCGATACCTGGATTCAGCCTGAAAATACCGATACAAATAATACCCAATATAACCATCAATGTAGATGCAATGAAAAACTTTTTACGATGTTTGATAACCTGTAAAGGCTTATTGAATACTTTGGCAATCGTTTCTGTCGTATCATTGATATCTTTTATGTCTTTTTTCTTCACACCGAACCAAGTGACACGTCTTTTCAGAAAGTCGGTTTTTATCCATAATTGCATCAGTAACCTTGTGCCATATACTGCTGTTACAAAACTTACAAAGATGCTGACGATTAACATGGTGGCGAACCCTTGAACCGAACTCGTTCCAAAAATAAACAATACAATGGCAGCGAGTAGGGTTGTGATGTTCGCATCAATAATCGCACGCAATGAATTACTTGTTCCTGTTTTAAAAGCAGCTAACACCGATTTTCCTTCCCGCAATTCTTCTTTAATCCGCTCAAACGTAATGACATTGGCATCGACTGCCATCCCGACCCCAAGTATCAGAGCGGCGATGCCCGGCAATGTCAAGACACCATTCATCAATTCAAATACAAGCAAGATCAAAAACACATAAACAATCAAGTTGATTGAGGCGATAACCCCAGGGAATCGGTATATGGCAACCATGAATAGCAGTACGGCCGCAATGCCGATGATTCCTGCTATAACTGTCTTGTTAAGAGCCTTTTCACCGAACTGGGCACCGACCGAATTAGAATAGAGTTCATCCATATTGACAGGAAGTGAACCGGCGTTTATGACACTGGCCAGATCCTTCGCTTCATCGACAGTGTAGCCCTCAATTTGCACATCGGGTGAGTTGATAACCTTTCCAACCGTCGGTGCAGATTCAAATTTAGGATTTTCTTTCTTGGCTTCCTCTTCAAAAGAATCACCATCTTCATAATCCATCCAAATGACAAGGCGGTTATCCGGCACTCCCATATCTTTGATTTCCCTTGTGACATCTGCAAATTTGCTGGCACTTTTCAATTTAACGGTCACAATCGGTTCGCCTGTTTCTCCGTCAAAATCTTGTTTGGCACTTCCTTCCTTTATATCGGATCCATCCAGATATTTTTTGTCATTGACATCCCTGAAGGATAAGCGTGCTGAAGTTGCCAACATATCCCTTGCCTGTTCCTGATCCTCTACACCTGCCAATTGAACCCGGATGCGGTCAGATCCTTCAATGTCGATACTGGTTTCACTGATACCCAGCCCATTGACACGATCATTTAATATCTTCACAGTGGATTCCAATGTTTTTTGTGTGACTTCTTGACTATCATCGACCGGTGACACTTCGTACAGAACTTCAAAGCCACCTTGCAAGTCCAAGCCTAAATTTATCTTTTTTGCTATTCCTGTTACCGTTGTTCCAACCAATCCTAAAAGTAATAAAACGATTAGAAAAAAGGCAACAATCTTGCCTCTACTTTTCATCGATTTTTTTCGCCTCCCTAAAGTCTTTCATCTGTCCATCTTAAAATAACTATCTCATCATTCCTTTTTGGTTAATGCCGCAATTGACTCCATCAAATCAGTATCTTCTTGATAGGCATTGACCGTCAAATAACTTATGTAAATGCCAGTGCTCAAATGGAGAATATCCTGTATGACTTCATATAAACGTTTAGACGGATTTCCCTGCCATACTTTTTTCACTAAACAGTTCCATACATCATCATGTGACGCCTGTGTATAACCAGCTTCCAAAAGTTCATTTTTTTTGCTTTCTAAAGCGGGAGTTGTCATGGACCTCCACTCATTAACCGTCTTGATTTCTTCCACAGCACTTCCCCCTATTCCGGCTTACTGTTAAATAATCTTACATCTTGTCATGCTTGGCCAATATGATTGCATATATATCATTGTATATCAAAAATTATTGTTTGAGAAGGCAGGTCTTCGATATGACCAAACAAACTTTTTTGCAAGGGACTTTGATTTTGATTGGAGCTGGTATGATAACGCGGTTTTTAGGTTTCATAAACCGTATCGTGATTGCTCGTCTTATGGGTGAAGAAGGAGTCGGGTTATACATGATGGCACTCCCTACTTTATTTTTGGTGATGACGGTAGCAAGCCTTGGGCTACCTGTTGCCATTTCTAAACGTGTCGCCGAGGCTAATGCCAGACAAGATCATCATAAAATCAAGCAAATTCTCATCGTATCCCTATTTCTGACCGGGATATCAAGCATCATTTTAACATTTTTACTTCTTGGACTCGCTCCATTTATCGCGCATACATTATTAACAGATGAAAGAACATTATATCCTTTAATGGCAATCAGTCCCATTTTACCGATTGTATCGATTTCTTCGGTTTTGAAGGGCTATTTTCAAGGGAAACAAAACATGAAGCCACAAAGTATCGCACTCGTTATTGAACAAGTCGTCCGTATTTCATCTGTTAGTGCTCTAGTCTATCTCCTTCTCCCTTTTGGTGTGGAATATGCCGCTAGCGGTGCAATGATAAGCGTGATATTGGGAGAGTTCATATCGTTATTATACATGATGTACCATTTCAAGCAAAAAAAGACATTTAAGCTACGTCATAAAATCATGCCATATTTAAAATCAAGCCAAAACACATTAAACGAACTGTTCTCAATCGCACTCCCCAGTATAGGAAGCAGGATGATCGGATCCATATCCCACTTCCTGGAACCCATTTTAGTATCACAAAGTCTTCTTATAGCGGGAGTTTCAGGTACGATTGCCACAAAGCAATATGGCGAATTGACAGGTTATGTACTTCCATTATTGTTTCTGCCGACATTCATTACCAATTCACTTTCCATTGCATTGGTCCCATCCATTGCTGAGGCAGAAGCAAAAAAAAGTGAGCAGTTGATCCACTACCGCATTCATCAATCAATACGGATTTCATTTGCATCCGGCGCGATTGCGACGATTGTACTATCACTATTTGCGAGCCAAATTTTAACCTATATGTATGGGACTGCAAATGCAAGTCATTTTCTTGTTTTAATGGCTCCGTTTTTTATTTTACTATATATACAATCACCCTTACAAGCAACATTGCAAGCTTTGGATTTAGCCAAGCCAGCCATGTGGAATAGCTTGATCGGAGCCATATTTAAATTTTCGGTTCTCATTACGCTGGCTTCCAGAAGTGAATTCGGTATAAACGGGGTTGCGATTGCCATGATTACAGGTGTTGTACTCGTTACCTTCCTGCATTTAAGGTCACTGTTTAAAATCATTCACTTTGCCATTCCCTTTAAAGATATTGGGAAAATGATCAGTTTAAGCATTATCACTTGGATTTTAGGTTTATTCCTTAAAAACATGTATGAATCCGTACAGCCAAATATCATTATTTTTGCATGTGTCCTTCTTTTGTTTCTACTTATCTATATTTTTATCCTGTTCTTGCTTCATTTCATTACCAAAGATGAGTTGAAGCAGATCCCTTTACTGCAAAAACTGATTGACTGAATACACCTTTCAGAGGAAATAACAGACAATCAGATTATAAGTCTAAATCCATGATGACTTGAATAAACTCCCAACAAAGGGACAACTTATAGGAGGGATATGTTATGGAAAATAAATCTTTTGTCGGTATATTGTACGGTTGGATCGTCATATTGGCCGCCATTTTCATCTCTAGTATCATACTTACATTCATATTGAAAATGACAACAATCAGCGATGCGAGTCTAACATGGATAAGTTTGGCAGTCGGGTTGTGCAGTTTGTTTGCGGGCGGCTTGGTAGCGGGGGTAAAAGGGAAACAAAAGGGATGGGTTATCGGAGGCGCTGTTGGACTTGGCTTTACTTTGTTAACCTTTATCGCACAGTACCTTGGCTATCATGAAGGTTTCTCTTTCAATCAATTATTACATCATGCAGGGTATATAATGGCGGCATCAGTTGGGGGTGTCATCGGCGTTAATGCCAGCGCCCCAAAACAAGCATAAGTATCAAAACATAAGTACTAAATGAAAGAGAGGAGTCATTACGATATCGTAATGACTCCTTAGCACTTATGTAAACAAAAAAATGAGTTGTGTAACCAAAAATCTACGTTACTACGTTTATTCAAGTGCCATTTTTATTCACTTTTTACTTCTTTAATCGCTGAACGATCATACGTTAATTTTGTACCTTCTTCTGATTGAATGACAACCGTGTTTTCATCCATAGCATGAATCGTACCATGAAATCCGCCAATAGTAACGACCTTATTACCTTTTTGCAATTCTGATTGCATTTGTCTCACTTGCTTTTGTCGTTTTTGCTGTGGGCGGATCAGCAAGAAGTAAAAAATGACAACCATCAATATGATCGGGATCAACATTCCCAGAATACCACCTTCTGCACCCATTCAAATCCCTCCTTTCATTAAAAATTCTTAGCATTCACTTGATTAAATCCATATTTTTCAAAGAATGCCTCTCTAAAGTCACCAAGTCGATCACTTTTTATCGCTGCTCGTACTTGCTCCATTAATTTTAACAGAAAATGCAAGTTATGGTAAGTGGTAAGCCTGAATCCAAATGTTTCATTACATTTCACAAGATGTCGAATGTACGCACGTGAATAGTTTTGACAAACATGACACTCACAATTATCGTCAATCGGGGTAAAATCACGGGCATATTTTGCATTCCTGACAACGAGACGTCCATGAGATGTCATACATGTCCCATTTCTAGCGATACGTGTTGGCAGAACACAATCAAACATATCGATGCCTCTTATTGCCCCATCAATCAATGAATCAGGTGAACCGACTCCCATCAAATACCTTGGTTTGTCATTTGGTAAAAATGGTGTTGTATATTCCAACATCCGATTCATAAGCGGTTTAGGTTCTCCAACAGATAATCCACCAATTGCATAACCTGAAAAGTCAAGCGACGTTAAATCTTCTGCACTCTGCTTACGTAAATCTTCGAACTCACCACCTTGTACAATCCCGAATAAACCTTGATCGCTTTTTCGCTGGTGATTTTCAAGACATCTTTCCGCCCATCTTGATGTTCTCTCAACAGATGCTTTCATATAATCATGTGTGGCTGGATATGGTGGACATTCATCAAATGCCATCATAATATCTGCACCAAGCTTATTTTGGATATCAGTCGCTTTTTCGGGGGAAAGGAATAATTTCTCCCCATTTAGATGACTACGAAAATGGACACCTTTTTCAGTAATATGTCTTCGTTTGCTTAAACTGAAAACTTGAAAACCCCCGGAATCCGTCAATATCGATTTGTCCCAGTTCATGAATGCATGAAGCCCACCCGCTTCCTCAATGATATCGGCACCGGGGCGTAGCCAAAGATGATACGTATTCGAAAGAATCATGTTGGCATTCATCTGCTTCAAATCTTCCGGGCTCATTGTTTTGACTGTTGCCAATGTCCCCACAGGCATAAAAGCTGGGGTATCGAATGTACCGTGTGGTGTATGGATTTTCCCTAATCTGGCTCCTGTTTGTTTACATGTCTTAATATATTCATATGTGATAGGTTTCATTTTAATATCCTTTTTCTATAATAATAACATCGCATCTCCGAAACTGAAGAATCGATAGCGTTCTTTGACGGCTTCGTTATAAGCCTTGAGTATCGACTCACGATTACTGAATGCGCTGATTAGCATAATCAATGTTGATTTTGGCAGATGGAAATTGGTCAACAGACCATCTATTGCTTGAAATTCATATGGGGGATAAATAAATATATCTGTCCATCCACTTGTTTCTACAAATTTACCATTATCCCTGATGATCGTTTCTAATGTTCTCGTTGATGTTGTCCCGACTGAAATGATACGTCTGTCGCTTTCTTTTGTCTGGTTTAATATATTTGCCGCTTCTTCGGACATGTGATAGTATTCTGCATGCATTTCATGTTCGCTGATTTCATTTACCTGCACCGGCCTGAAAGTGCCGAGTCCGACATGTAACGTAATGAATACAATGTTTACGCCCATGTTCTGGATTTCCTCAAGCATATCGGAGGTGAAATGCAATCCTGCCGTCGGTGCTGCAGCAGATCCTTCTTCTTTAGCATATACCGTCTGGTATCTTTCTTTTTCAGGAAGTTGTTCGGTAATATAGGGAGGAAGTGGCATCTCCCCTAATTTATCAAGCAACTCATAAAAAATACCTTCATATGAAAATTGCAGCACGCGTCCACCGTGATCTTTTACATCGACACATGTTGCCACAAGCAATCCTTCTCCAAATAGAAGGGTCGTACCTATTTTAACTTTTTTAGCTGGTTTTGCAAGTACTTCCCAATTATCTTCGTTCAACTGATGCAAAAGCAATATTTCTATTTTCGCCCCAGTATCTTCCTTGATACCATATAACCGTGCAGGTAAAACACGCGTGTCATTTAAGACTAAGGAGTCTCCTTTATGCAAATACGATTTAAAATCTGTGAAACGCTTATGGTGGATAGTATCCGTCTGTCGATCGAGAACTAATAGGCGAGAAGATGATCGACTTTTTAAAGGGGTTTGTGCAATCAATTCTTCCGGTAAATAAAAATCAAAATCTTCGGTGTCCATAACTTCATCTCCTAAACATTAACGAAACTTGCCAATGATATAAAATACAAGCGTTAAAATAACGCTGACGACAATTGACGTCATAATCGGAAAGTGAAATGATACATTTCCTTTCTTAAATGAAATATCTCCGGGTAGTTTTCCGATATAAGTCCATATGACCCCAATTAAAACAAGAATGATCCCAATGACTATAAATACTTTACCGATATTCATGGGTTATCATCCATTTTCAGACCAAAATGCGTGTATGCTTTTGGTGTAACCACACGTCCTCTGGGCGTCCGTTGGATAAAACCGATTTGCAGCAGGAAAGGTTCATACACTTCCTCAATCGTCTGAGCTTCTTCGCCAATCGTTGCTGCAATCGTATCCAATCCGACTGGCCCCCCTTTGAAATCTTCAATGATCCGTTTAAGAAATTTATGATCGATATGATCCAGCCCAGCATCATCAACCTGAAGCATTTTCAACGCTCTGGTTGTCGATTCCAGGCTGATTTCCTCTTCTCCTTCTACCTGGGAGATATCCCGGATACGTTTCAGCAAACGATTGGCAATCCTTGGCGTACCTCTTGAGCGGCTGGCGACCTCCTTGGCTGCTTCTTCGGTAATGCCTGTATTAAAGATATCAGATGTCCGTTCTACGATTTGACACAAATCTTTGTGTTCATAATATTCGAGACGACTTAACACCCCAAAACGATCACGTAATGGTGCTGAAAGCAATCCCGACCTTGTAGTCGCTCCTATCAATGTAAATGGTGGTAAATCAATGCGGACCGAACGCGCGCTTGGCCCAGAGCCGATAACAATATCAAGGAAAAAATCTTCCATGGCTGGGTACAATACTTCCTCCACTGAACGTGGCAGCCTGTGAACTTCATCAATAAACAGTACATCTCCAGGTTCCAAAGACGATAAAATGGCAGCCAAGTCTCCGGAGCGCTCAATTGCCGGACCAGACGTGGAACGAAATTGGACACCCATTTCATTTGCTATGATAGCTGCAAGTGTTGTTTTTCCCAACCCTGGAGGACCGTATAATAATACATGGTCAAGAGGTTCTTCGCGCATTTTTGCGGCCTGTATGAATATGCTTAAATTATCCTTTACCTTCGTCTGCCCAATGTATTGCTTTAATGATGTCGGGCGCAGACTCAGTTCGACAGTTGAATCATCAAACTGTTCTTCACCTGTAACCATTCGTTCATCCATAGAGATTTACCACCTTATTCTAATTTTTCATCAATAATGCTAACGCTCTTTTGATTATTTCATCAGTTGAAAGGTCTGTTTCCTTTTGTAGTTGAGGAAGTATAGCTTTCATTTCTCGTTCCGTATAACCTAACGCTTTCAACGCTTCTTTTGCCTCTGTCAACGAGTTATCGTCTAGGGGGCTTCCTCCATTATCATGCGTTTCATCAGAAGTGGAAACCGAGAGGAATGTTTGCAGTTTGCCTTTCAAATCCAAAATAATCTGTCTGGCTGTTTTTTTACCGACACCTGGGAATTTGGATAAAAAAGCTACATCTTCTCTTTCAACAGCACCCACAAATTCATTGATTTGCACATTCCCCTGGATACCCAACGCTCCTTTAGGACCAATACCGGAGACAGAAATGAGTTTCATGAATAAAAACTTCGCTTCTTCATCCTTAAAGCCGTATAGAACTTCGGCATCCTCGCGTATATGATGAAAGGTATGTATTTTGACTTCTTGATTCAATGAACTTTCAAAAATGAATGGGTTGTAACAGACAACTTCATATCCAATCCCACCTACATCCACTATGACTCCATCTTCCTGAATGGATTCGAGTTGACCTTTTATGTATGCTATCATTTTTTTCTCCTTTTTATAAACAAAACAGGTAAATTATATTATCATCTATTTTAACATACAATTCGTTCATGGGTGGTTTTTATTACACAAGCGAAACTTCCATTCTATGATGTAGTGCGAATGGAAGTATATACATGATGTCATATTCGGTTAATTCGATTTCTCCCAGTTATGAACGATGTCTTGAACATCTTCACTATCCTCAAGTGTATCAATCAATGCCACCATTTTTTCTTCATCTTGTTCACTCAATTGACTGTACGTTTGCGGAATTAATGTGACATCCTCATCACTTAATGTGTATCCGGATGCCTCCAGATATTTGCAAACCTCATTGAAGTCATCAGGAGTCGTATATATTTCATAACCGCCTTGGTCAGCACGAATATCCTCCGCCCCGGCTTCTATGGCCAAAAGTGTCAATTCTTCCTCATCGACTTTACCGTCTTCATCAAGTATAAGGATGTAGCCTTTACGGTCGAACATAAAAGCAACACACCCGCTTTCGCCTAAGTTGCCGCCGTGTTTGCTGAAGGCATGTCTCACTTCACTCGCTGTACGATTTTTATTATCCGTCAAAACATGAACGATGATGGCTGTTCCCCCTGGGCCATACCCTTCATAGGTAAGTTCTTCATAATGAGCCCCATCCAATGTTCCTGTCGCTTTTTTGATGGCACGATCAATGTTATCATTCGGCATGTTTTCAGCTTTTGCTTTTTCGACTGCTGTTCGTAACTGCGGATTCATATCTGGATCTCCGCCACCTTGTTTTGCAGCCGTATATATTTTTTTAGCGTGGCGCATAAATATTTTCCCGCGTTTTGAATCTTGTGCATTCTTCCTTCGTTGTATATTATTCCATTTAGAATGACCTGCCATGGACATTCTCCTCTCTGTCATGTCTCTCTTTTACTATATCAAAAATAGTATATCTGATAAAGAAATTTTATCGAAAAACAGCCTTCTCATATTTAAGAATAAAGTTATTCTTTAAAATAGTCGTCAATAAATTTATCGATATCATCATGATCGGTCAACCTTTTAAGTTGTGACCCGAGATTTTTCATCCGATCATAGTAACTGTCTTCTGTATAGATGACAAGTTCTTTTTTAGGGACGATATGTTTGATGTCGTTTTCGATTGAATCCAGTATATTTTCCCTGTCGGCATTTTTGCTGAGTTGAACTGCGATAAGAGCTCTGGTATCCGTTATCGCAACTTGTGAATTTCTTATATCTTGTCTGTTGTTCAACATATCTTGTATCTTTTCGGATGCCTCATTTGTGAAAATATCTTTATCATCATCAAAATGACCTTGATTTCTTTGCTTGTTTCTTGTGTTCTGTGTCATTGGGTTCGACTGATCATCTGATGGCGTATACCGTTCCTGATTTGTTTCGGGTCCATTATCATTTTGAAATTGTTCATCTTTATCTGTACAGCCTATCAACAGTAAAACCACAGCACCGATCATAAATATTTTAATACGCATAAAAAAACCTCCTTTTGTATAATAATGTGCTTCAAGAAGGTTTTCTTACACTGTAAAATATAGGAATCTCATCGCGTTCGCTGATAAATTGGTGGAATGCGGCGTTTATGTTCTGTTTTTTGATGCATTTTTTCAATAAGATCTTCATCCTTTTTGGGGATTGCATCATTATTTAAGTAAGCATCAATTTTATCATAAGTTGTACCCATTTCCGTTTCATCGGTCTGTCCATCCCATAGATCAGCGCTTGGATTTTTTTTGATGATATTTTTCGGAACGCCTAAATAAGCCGCCATTTCCCGTACTTCTTTTTTAGTATATTGTACTAACGGAAGAATATCCACTCCGCCATCACCATATTTTGTAAAATAGCCGGTATACCATTCAGAAGCATTATCCGTCCCCACGACTAGGTAGCGTCGATCAGTGGCAACAGTGTACAATGCGCCCATCCTTAGTCGTGCCCTCAGATTCGCATCTGTTAAGGGATTTTCCTCATTTTTTCGATTGGTAAAATGTGGCTGGATTTCTGACCATAATGTTTCATGTGTCTTGGTTAAATCAATTGTCATGTGTTCAATGTCACATTTATCGACGACATCATGTGCGTCCTGTATATCCGCCTCACTATTTTTCAACGGCAAGATGATTCCAAGCGATTCATCTGGAAAAGCGTGTTTAATAAGATTGGCAACAACGGCTGAATCAAGTCCCCCACTTACGCCAACCAAAAGCCCATTTACATTCGCTTCTTCAACTTGTTGTTGTAACCATTCAATAATATGTTCTACTTCTGTTTCCATAATTGGTGCCCCTTTTTTATATGCTATACTCTTCATATTAGCATTAACCACGTTGTATGAAAAGAAACACATTTTCCAATATAATTCCGAAAACTTATGGAATCAATTGTAATAAATTAACATCGGGGATTGTGTCATATGGGATATTTCGTATTTTGTCAACAGGATTTTCGCGTAAAGAACAATAACGATTCCCTTCCATTTGTTTTTTACCTGACTTTTTCTGTTTGTGTCGTTTAGGATTACTTTTTTTTGGATTTTCTTTTTTATGGTTTATGGCATGACGTTTCTTTTCAAGCTGAATGCGCTCTTTTACTGTAGGCTGAGGTTGCCAAGTGTCATCTTCCTTGATAACCGGATTGTAGCGTGTATTATTTGATTCCTCGTGTACTTTCTTTTTTTCTTTTGCATTTGATTTCAATTTTCGTTGAGCGCTTATGACCGATTTTCTTTGTTGCGGTATTTTTACTTTCGTTCCGTGTGATATTCTGTTTGTTTCTTTTATATGTGGATTCGCTTGTATCAAGACATCTATGTCAACATTATTATATTCGGCAATTGTTGTCAGTGATTCCACCTCTTGAGTCCTATGAATTTTCATGGATCCATTCTCCTTTCCATCGACTGGGCAATTACTCAATAACATATGCACCTTCTTATAAAATGTTCATTATAGAGACTACAAAGAACTGTTCTTTGCCATTAAAGGTAAAGAACAGTTCTTGAGGTGTCTCTATTCGATGAATTCAAATTCATAATCCAGGAGGCGAACCGTGTCACCATCTTCGACTCCTTTCTCCCGGAGGGCTTCATCTACTCCCATACCACGCAGTTGCCTTGAAAACCGTTGTATGGATTCATCATGCCCGAAATCAGTCATTTGGAATAATTTCTCTACTTTTTTGCCGGTGATGACATATGTTCCATCGGAATCCCTTGAAATGTAAAAAGGGGCTTCAGTCGCTTCATGTCGATAAATCACTTTTTCATCCAATTCTTTTTCTTCCAAAGGTTCTATATCCGTTTTCTCCAATACATCTGCAATGGCATATAACAAATCTCGCAATCCTTGTTTTGTTAATGCCGAAATTGGAAAAATAGGTATGTCTTGTGTTAAATGTGCTTTAAATTTTTCTAGATTTTCTTTTGCATTCGGCATTTCCATTTTATTGGCCGCTATAATTTGGGGACGGTCAATGAGAGCTGATTCATACGTTTCCAGTTCATGATTGATTTTCAAAAAATCATCAAATGGATCTCTTCCTTCCGTTCCTGCCATATCGATCACATGAACAATGACCCTTGTCCGTTCAATATGCCTTAAGAACTGATGTCCCAATCCCACTCCCGTATGAGCACCTTCCATTAATCCCGGAAGATCAGCCATCACAAAACTACGCTGATCTTCCGTCGATACAACACCAAGATTTGGTGCAATTGTAGTAAAGTGATAATCCGCAATTTTTGGTTTGGCTGCGGTAACAACCGATAATAACGTTGATTTTCCTACACTTGGAAATCCTACCAAACCGACATCAGCAAGAAGTTTCAACTCCACTTGCAACGTTTTTTCTATTCCAGGTTCTCCTTTTTCAGCAATATCCGGTGCAGGATTTCTCGGACCCGCGAAACGCGTATTTCCACGCCCGCCACGCCCCCCTTTGGCAATCAATGCGCGTTGTTTATGAACGGTTAAATCGGCTATTGTTTCACCGGTATCCATATCCGTTATGATGGTTCCGGGTGGAACAGGTACGATAAGCGGCACAGCATTTTTACCATGCTGTGTTTGGCTCATCCCGTTTTCTCCACGTTTAGCTTTATAATGGCGATTATAACGGAATTTCATCAAGGTATTCAGACCTTCGTCAACCTCGAACAAAACATCCCCGCCATTCCCACCATCCCCTCCGGCAGGACCTCCTTTAGGGACATATTTTTCACGTCTGAATGCCACAAGTCCATTCCCGCCATCTCCGGATTTCACGTAAATCTCTACTTGATCGACAAACAATTATTCCACCTCATTATGCAAAGGAAGCAAAAAATCACATTGCATCCCTGAATTTGTTTTCTTTAGTTGTAACCGGGAAATACCTTGCAGCTGTTTAACATGGTTTTCATCAACAGCCTGAAACTCCCCGTTTATAGCAATACTCGTTTTCAACAAAGAAGTTTCTTGATCGACCCCCAATGACAAATGACCTTCACAATAATTTGTATCGGGTACATGGTCATTGAAGTAATCGAAGACTTTTTCACATTGTGTTTTTAAAAGTGTATCCACATCACTTAATTTAGCATCGCGGAGATTGATTTCATAGGTGATATGCATATTTGCATGGTTGGCATTAAAAAAGATGAGCCATAATGTAAATGAATGGGCGTTCAAATTCATCAATTTCTGTTCCTCATGTATGTACGTATTATAGTCAGCAATTTTTTCCTGGACCATTTCTGGTTTGTTCATGCTTATATATCCGTTTATAAGTTGCAGTTGATTCATGACATCATGTCGATAGAGACGAAGCAATTGAACAACTTCCCGATCTTCCATACAATCCCTCCAATGACAAAAATTATAGCAGAAAAAAAGAATATTTTCATGCGAACATAAAAAACTCCAATCTAGCTTTGGATTGGAGTTTTTTATATATTATGCTTCTTGTAATTGTGGTTGTGGTTGCACGCTGACTTTTTTTCGATCGCGCCCTAAACGTTCAAATTTCACAATGCCATCAACTTTGGCAAAAAGTGTGTCATCTCCACCGCGGCCAACATTTTCACCAGGATAGATCTTTGTACCACGTTGGCGATATAAAATGGACCCTCCTGTGACGAATTGTCCGTCGGCACGCTTAGCGCCTAGACGTTTTGCATGTGAATCACGTCCATTACGTGTGCTACCTGCACCTTTTTTCTGAGCAAAAAACTGTAGATCAAGACGAAGCATTATCATGCACCTCCTCTATTAATATATCTGTATAAACTCTCCATATTCACGTTCAATGGTCTTTAATGAAACAAGCATACCTTGAAGTAATATCTGTACATTGTCAAACTGTGTATCTGCTAATGATGACGGTACATCGACTCGAATATATCCCCCGTCATCACTTTGATGAATATGGGGTTCGATATCACACAATTCTTCAATCGCATTTATCGCTCCGAATGAAACAGCGGAAACGCCGGCACATACCAAATCATAGCCGTAAGGACCACTATCCGCATGTCCTGCTATTTCAAAGCCAGTTATGTTGTTATGATCACGGGATACCGTTACCTGTATCATATTGGTAATCCTTCTTTATGCATTGATTTTATCAATGACAACTTTTGTATAGGGTTGACGGTGGCCTTGTTTACGATGATAATTTTTTCTGCGTTTATATTTAAACACGGTAATCTTTTTCGCACGACCGTGTTTTACAACATTTGCAGTAACAGAAGCACCATCGACATATGGAGCGCCAACTTTTACACTGTCTCCACCAACAAAAAGCACTTTATCAAAAGTAACACTCTCGTCATCTTGTGCATCTACTTTTTCAACGAACACTTCTTGTCCCTCTTCAACCTTGATTTGCTTGCCACCTGTTTCAATGATTGCGTACATATTTTGCACCTCCTATGAAAGACTCGCCATTATAGGCACCTTAACGGTTTATGACCTATTCTGTGCGGTTGTAGCATTGGTGTGCTACGTTTAACGTATTGATATTACCATGTTGTATCAATATTTGTCAAGCAGTTATGATCTTAATATATATAATAAGTCACGTGTGCAAGTCAGCTACTTCCCCGATTGACTTATAATAATGCCTTTCGTAAAAATAATTGTGTAAACATTCATTCTCATCGATTGATTTGCGAATGCTGGACGGGTATATAATATAAATGGAATGTGACTTATCCCGCTTAAACCGTTCAAACACATCCATCATCGTTGCTTGCGATGGCACAATAATAGGTTCTATATTTCGAATGGATGGATTACCTTCATAGCGCTTCAATAAAAATCGGATAAATACATAAAAACGTTGTTTCCACTCTGTTTTATTTTCCACCATCAAGAACAACATAATGCATAAAACACTTAAATTGAATGGAATTAAAAATAGTTGTACCAATATACAAGCCAGAGCTGCCGCTATTGAAAAAAGGATAACGATATCATAAGCCTTTTTGAAGGGTAGGAATAATGATAATATCGCTGAAAGTAACTTTCCCCCATCCAATGGCCAAATTGGTAATAGGTTAAAGACAAGAAGGATTGTGTTATAGTAAAGGACAAGTTCCATGACAGAAGGCGAAAGTATGTTTAAAGATGATGACAATAGTATAAGTATAAATAACACAATGTGCTGAAGAGGTCCCGCAATCGTAACGAGTATATCTTGAAATAACGGCTTGTTCCCGTGTTCATCCGTATCCATCACACCTCCAAAAATCCACAACATGACACTCCTGATTCGCCATTTGAAATAAGTTGCCATCATAAAGTGCCCCAATTCATGAAATAAGACAATCGCCAAAATGATTATCAGTTCAATAAAAGTACCCGTCATAAATGAAATGATTATAAATATGATTAAAACGGGATGGATATGAATAGGGGGAATAAACCTATGAAGATTCATCAACTTTAATAACCTTTACAGGATCGATATACTTATTGTCTTTTTCAATGGCGAAGTAAATATTTTCATGAGATTCTGTAGGTTTGAAGTTGCCGAGTTCCTCCCCTGTGGCAATCATTTGGTATACATGAACATTAAGGTCATCCAATTGTCCATATGTTGATTCACTGCCATCTGAATGTTGTATGACAACAGTGTTGCCTGTGTCTTTATCTTTACCCGCGAAGATTACAATTCCGTCACGTAAGGCTGTTACTTCAGTCGCCTCTTCCGGCATGATCTTAATTCCTGTCCCATTCGTATGAAATGACTCGGTAACATCACCATTTACCGGTAAAGCCAATGCTGCCTGTCCGACTGCAGCATCTGATTTTGGAGACATTCCCATCGGCGTACCAAACGTTGTTTGATACCAATCATGTACGCGAGCAAAAGGAAACTCTTCAGTCATTGCGTGTCTCGTCCATTTTTTCGGTAAAGTTAATATATCACCATCCGTCTTGAGTACAAAGGCTGTACCCACAAATAAGGTGAGTGCCAAAAGACCTTTTATGGCAAATTGCGAAAAATGAGTTTGTTTTCCACGTTTTCCCTGTTCAACATCATGTGCGACCTCCGGAAAATATCCGTGTTTTTCCTCTTCCGACGGAAATCCGGGATAAATATAACGGGGGCTTGTTTGTTCTTTGTTTGTAAGCCGACGCATCTTCCTGCGCTCTCCAATTGATTTCCGTACTTTATCTACATGTTTGCTCATTCCTATCACAATCCTTCTACATACTTTGTACAATGTATGTTTATGAGATAGAAATTAGACGTAAAAAATGATGTTTTCAATTTGAAAACATCATTTGAATGACCTATTTAGAACGCATACCGAAAAATCGTCGCACTTTTTGAAAGACACCCCTTTTATCTTCCAATGATTGTAATGGTACTGTTTCACCAAGTATTCGCCTCGCAATATTCCGGTAACTTATGGAGGCTTTTGAGTTAGGCTGGAATGCGATTGGTTCTCCTTTATTGGATGCTTTAATAACGTCATCATCATCTACAACAATTCCGATCAGATCGATTGATAAAACCTGTACAATCTCATCGATATCCATCATATCGCCATTTTTCATCATATGATTGCGAATCCGATTAATGACGAGGGAAGGTGCTTCAATATCCTCGTTTTCAAGTAAACCTACGATTCTATCAGCATCTCTGACACTGGATTTTTCCGGAGTAGTAACAACGATGGCTTTATCTGCACCGGAAACAGCATTTTGAAACCCTTGCTCAATACCTGCCGGACAATCGATGACAATATAATCATAGTCTTGTTTCAATTCCTGGATGATCGTTTGCATACCTTCCATGGTAATTGCATTTTTATCACTTGTTTGACCGGCGGGAAGCAATGATAGATCATTAAACCGCTTATCCCGGATAAGAGCCTGTGATAATTTACACCGTTCATCAATCACGTCAACCAAATCATAGATGATCCGATTCTCCAGTCCCATAACGACATCAAGGTTCCGGAGACCGATGTCCGTATCAATCAAGCAAACTTTTTTGTCCATTAATGCCAAAGCTGTCCCGATGTTTGCAGTCGTTGTTGTTTTACCTACGCCACCTTTTCCCGATGTAATGACAATTGCTTCACCCATTTTGTATTCTCCTTTCGAACCCGCTTACATCTACTCTTTTCCTGGAGAGAACTTTCAATTGATCAATCATGATTTTATTTTGACTTTTATCGATGTACCCGTATTCCATATATACACCATCAGATTCATAATCTGGTGCACGGCTGATGTAACCAGCAATCCTTAATTGACTGGGCTTCATATATGATGCAGCAATGACTGCATCTTCATCTCCATCTGCACCAGCATGGGCAATACCGAGTAACTGTCCCATGATATATATGTTTCCTGTTGATTGTATCGTTCCGCCCGGATTGACATCTCCGATAAGCAATAGGTCCCCTGTTATTTCCAGAACTTGTCCAGATCTTATGATACGGTTCACTAACTTGATATCCGTTTCGTCTTTCCAGGATAGTGCGTCTTCTTTACGAACAACAGATGATTCAAAACTGTGAACCGTAAAATTGCTTTCGGAGTCGAGCAATTCCTCGATTTCTTTTTTTTGTTCGGGATATAAATACCTATTCCCGGATTTTATCGTTACGGGAACAGATGGTTCGTTATTTTGGGGAGGGGTTTCTTTTAATTTTTGTTGAAGTTCACGAAACACCTCATCATATGAACATGTATCATCCATTCCTAAAATCAAACCATCTTTCGTACCTTTAATCGTTATTTTTTGCTTTTTATCATCCATGGAGCAATCACCTCTCCGAATCTCTCTCTTTTAATGACTTACCAATTATGGAAAGAATCTTACTCTATAGTAAAGTTGAACATTTTTCAAATAATAGATTTAAGATTTAAGCTGTTCTTGGCTCCATTTAGAAAACCATTTTTGTGAAAAAGGATACGCCACCACTAAGAAGATAAGATTTGCCAAAACGGTAGGAACCAAACGATAAATGGTATATTCATACCAGGTCATTACCGATATATCAACAACTGAAAAAACGATATTAATTATTATTTCAGCGAGCACAATACCTATAATCCCTAAAAACATCGTGACATATATGTTGGAATGAAACATTTTTTTAGCTCCATGTACGACATATATGACCACAGCATAGCTGAACATATATACACCCAAGACTCCTGTATAGACGACATCCATAAGGAGGCCGAAAATGAGTGCATATAAGACACTATAATATGTGTTCTCTTTATCATAAAAAACAGCTATAAACACAAGACATATAAATACCCAATGTGGAACAACCAAGGTATCGCTCAATACAATGCGTGATGGTAAAATTTCCAATGCGATTCCTTCAGTTATCAATATGATAAATAGAATAAGCGGCAAGTAGAGATGTTTCATTTTGATTCATCCCCTGCATCTGGGTCATCATCCACTTTGCGATCGACAACAATCACATCGTCTATATCATACATGTCCGCCGCCGGTTTGACCAATGCCGTGTTGGTAAGGCCGTATTTGTCAGGAATGACTTCTTCTACTTCCCCAATTAACAATCCAGCCGGGAATACCCCTCCCTTACCAGAAGAAAACACGAGCTCGCCAGGTTCAATATCTTTATCCGATTCATCTATGATACGGAATAAAAGTGACTTCGAGTCGGCATCATACTCCTCGATCAAGCCAAACACATCATCCTTTTCTTCACGGGAAATCATGCCAGAAATCCGATTGAACTCGTCGAACCCTGTCAATAATTGGACGGTTGCAGTGGAATTGGAGGCTGATTGGACTTTACCGATCATACCATCCGCGATAATCACCGCCATATTGACTTCGACACCATCACTTGTCCCTTTATCGATACGAATCTGTTCCATCCATCTTTCTGGAGATCTCGCTATGACGCTAGCTTGAATGGCATTAAAATCCCTTAAGGATTCACGTTTATCGATTGATTTTCGCAGCTCTTCATTTTCCTTTTCCAGCTCTTGTACTTCATAAATCAAGCCCTTATATTGTGCTAATCGTTCTTTTAAAATGTTGTTTTCATCATACGTGTTTTTTATATCTCCAATATTCGAGAAAAAATTACTGACATATTTAACAGGTGTGTGAACAATTCGTTGTGCCCATCCAACAGTATCATTTATAAATTGTTCCGGCAATGACAATTTATCGCGATCGTTCAGTGAATAACCGATCAATGCGACAAGAACGATAATCCCTATTAATATGATAAAAAATCGTGTTTTTCGAAAAAATGACATACAAACACCCGCTTATTCTGTAAAAGGATGAGCAGATACATTCGGATGGGAACGGAAATGTTGAATGTATTGTAATGATTTACCTGTTCCAATCGCCACACTATCTAGTGGATTGTCATTAATGAATACAGGCATTTTTGTCTCATCGCTGATTACTTTGTCTAAATCTTTGAGCAAGGCTCCACCGCCTGATAGAACGATGCCGCGATCCATAATGTCTGCGGCAAGTTCAGGTGGCGTGCTTTCAAGTGTATCTTTTACTGCCTTCAGAATGGTATCTATACTATCCTTTAATGAATCCGATATTTCTTTGGACGTTATCGTGATTGTTTTCGGCAATCCAGTCAATAAATCCCGTCCTCTGATGTCCATTTCCCCCCGCTCACTGCTGTCGCCTGCTGATCCAATATCAAATTTGATGCTTTCTGCTGATCGCTCACCAATCAACAGCTTATATTTTTTTCTTATATATTGGATAATCGCTTCATCCATATTATCACCTGCGGTTCGGACAGACCTGCTTGATACAATTCCCCCAAGAGAAACAACAGCCACTTCTGTTGTTCCACCTCCGACATCAACAATCATACTACCAGTTGGCTCCCATACAGGAAGTCCGGCACCAATTGCAGCTGCGAAAGGTTCCGCTATCGGAAATGCATCTTTTGCCCCTGCCTGTCTGGTGGCATCGATTACTGCTCTTTCTTCAACCATCGTTATGCCTGATGGGACACAAATCATCACATTTGGCTTACGTGCAAATATTGATCGTGAACGCATCGCCTTCTTCAAAAAATAAGTCATCATTTTAGCCGTCGTGTCATAATCGGCAATAACGCCATCTTTCATTGGACGGATGACTGAGATATTGCCCGGCGTCCTGCCGATCATATTATGTGCGGAGTGACCAACCGCTTCTATATCCCCCGTCTGTTTATTTTGCGCTACCACTGAGGGTTCTCTGAAAACGACACCTTTACCATGAACAAACACCAGTGTGTTTGCAGTCCCTAAGTCAATTCCCAAATCTTGTGAAAAACTAAATCTGCCCAAAAATATCTCCCTCTCCAATGCAACTTCATTCGTTGTATGTAGTTTTACTATATCGATATATTTTATGTGATGCAATATTGAAATGGTTATATTGCCAAATTTATGGTTATACACTGAAATGTTTGACATACCATGATAGATAATGACAACAAGCGCCAATTTCCTGAAAAACGAAAAACTGGCGCTAAATATGTTACTCACTCTATATAATTATACGAAAAAAAGACAAAAATAGATAGTATTTTTTACAAGTATCCTTTTTCTTTTAGTGAAACAAATTTGCGATCACCAATAACGAGGTGATCTAGAACTTCAATTCCGATCATTTTACCGGATTCTACCAAACGTCTTGTAACATTGATATCTTCTTGTGAAGGTGTGGGATCGCCTGAGGGATGATTATGAGCACAAATGATCGAAGCACAAGATCTTTTAACCGCTTCCCTGAAGATTTCGCGAGGATGGACAATTGAGGCATTTAAACTACCGATGAAAATGGTCTGTCGATGGATGATTTGATTTTTGGTATTCAAAAACAAAACGACAAAGTGCTCCTGATTCAGTCCACACATTTCCTCCATGACGTAATCTGCACCATCTTCGGGTGAACGGATGATGTAGCGTTCTTCATGTCTATGCTTGTTCATACGCTTACTGAGTTCTATGGCGGCTAATACCAATACACCCTTCGCTTCGCCAATTCCTTTGATAGCTGTCAATTCTTCTATAGTGGCATCTTTCAGTAAATTCAATCCTTCAAAATGGATAATGAGACGATTGGCAAGTACCATGACAGACTCATTCCGAGTACCGTTACCTAATAAAATGGCCATCAATTCCTGGTTCGATAAATAATGGGAACCATACTTCAGCAAACGTTCCCGAGGTCGATCTTCTTTGGGGACATTTTTGATCATGACACCAGATGTTTCCATTTATCATTTCCTCCTTTATCAACTATCTGTATCATAACGGGTGAGACTTAAATCCACAAATGCCTATTTTTGAATTTCACGATCATTTATTTCTGGCAATCATCTGTTTTAGGCCTTGGAAAAACGTGATTATAGCAGATGGAATTGAACGAAAATGTTATTATATATAAATCAATCCGCGTTTATTTTCATGTCGCCGTTATTTTTCCTGTAAATGATCCATCAGATACCATATATGCATTAAAAACCCTGAGGCCTCTTGTTCAGAAGGTTTATCCAGTTTACTTACCCGCTCAGTCAATTCTTCGATAAATGAGCTTATATCAGATTTTTGATCAGGTGAATTTTCAATGAGCTTTTTCCAATCATCAACAGGGAGACCGGATTCGTCATGGATATTTTCCAAAGAATCATTCCAAAGCTCGACAGCTGAACTTATCCATTGTTGTTCATCTTCTGAAAGTGCCAGGTCTCTCCCGACTGTTTTCCACTCTTTTGCAAATACATCCAGTCCGTAAGTTTCATTGATCTCTTTGACAATGTCATTTGCTTGTTCTTTTGCAGGTGCTATTCCAACAAACAAATAATAATTATCCTCTTTTGGCCAAATAACAGGAGAGAAAGCAGCATCCTGAAACGATTCTTTCCACTCCTTGACACTGGCCTTTTCTTCAAATACGCCTCCTTGTATGACAAAACTTTTTATCTCGGGTAATTGATAATCTGATTCTCCTTGACTGTCATTCATACTTGATGTTTTATCACCGTCATTGATATTATCTGAAATGCTGCTGGCGTTTGACTGTGGCGCTCCATAATCATCAAGCGTCCCGACTACTTTTAACATAACCAAGCCAAAAAGACCGCCGATACACACAGCGGATATAATGGCTATGATAACGGGTTTCCAATTATATCTTCTTTTTTTGGGGGGTTGCTGCTGATGACCTGTTTGATTGTTTTTACCGGGAAGTTCCAATTTGTCAGCATTTTGATAAAGATGTTTGTCCACTGTAGCTGCATGCTCAGCCTTTGTAATTGATTCTTCTGATCTCATAGTTCCCTTGCCACGTTCGATGGTTGTTTTTTTACCGTTCATCCATATTACGATTTCATCATTATTAGCCACAATTTCATCTCCCGTTTACGTGTTGGTTAAACACTAGCATAAGTGCTATAAAAAGTAAGACGAGTTTTGTCGGCTATACAAAAAATCTTTCAACATAATATGTAAATAATTTCAGTTGTTTAGAAGAAACGAACGTACCTCTGAAATAAATGCTAAGGATCCAGTAATAAAATATATGCTTTCTGTGTTCTGGTGTTCTGAAGCGACCTCCTCTACGACCCTCTTCCAATTCGCTATTTGTCGTTTATTGTCATGTGCGGATAATTGATATAAAAACTCTGACGTGGCTGCACGGTCATCCAAAAATGAGGTGAATGTAATGGTCTTGAAAGGATGACTTATCATATCTAACATTGTCTTGATGTCTTTATCTTTATAGGCTGCAAAGATGAGATGCTTTTCCTCGGAAGGATATATAGTTTGGACTGTTTCAACAAATGATTTGGCACCTGCCGGATTATGTGCACCATCCACAATAATGGTTGGATGCGCATGAACTTTTTCGAACCTTCCGGGAAGGGCAGTATCATGGAGACCTTGAAGTGATAGCGTCCAATTGATTACATAGCCGTTTTCGTATAGTAAACGTAAAGCCATCATTGCCAACGAACCATTCTCGATTTGATGCATTCCCTTCATCAATATACTGACATTAAAACGGTGTCCATCGTATTGCCATATGAATGTCTGCCCATGTTTGCCTCGTTTTGGTTCCTCGTAATCAAAATCATGATGCAGTCGGTATATATTATCCTGATGCTTCGCGGCCTCTTTCTCAAAAACGGGAAGGACTTCTGGATGAATGTCTCCTAGAATAACCGGTACCCCCTTTTTGATGATGCCAGCTTTATGATAGGCGATTTCTTCTAAACGATTTCCTAAAAAGTTTGTATGATCCATGGCAACATTTGTTATAATAGATAAAATTGGTTGAAGACAGTTCGTAGTATCGTAACGGCCTCCCATTCCCGTTTCAACGAGAGCGATATCGACATGTTTGGAAAAGTACATAAAAGCAATAGCCGTTATGATTTCGAAGGTTGTCGGGTGATTATTCTCATCATCCAATTTTCGGATAATCGGATACATCTCATTCATAACATCGATCCATTCATCATTCGAAGCTTTTTGATCATTATGCCATATATGACCTGTCAAACCTGATATACTTGGGGAGGTAAATACACCAACACAATAGCCATTGGCTTTTAATGCATTTTTCATGAATTCAATGGTAGAACCTTTTCCGTTAGTTCCAGCGATATGAATTGATTTAAACCGTTCTTCAGGATGACCCAATAAAGAAAGTAGATCCGTCATGCGTCCTAGACCGGGTTTGATACCAAACGATTTTCTGTTTGAAATAAATGTCTTTATTTCGTCAAAATGCCTAAACATAAACACACCACTTTTTCGTCAGATTATAAAAATTAGTATAGCAGTATGCCAATAGAAAGGAAATGAAAACGTGAAATTACATGGTTGGATTATCTACAATGGACAATTGCAAGGCAAAAAATTCATCGACTTTGCGATTTGGCTGCAAAGAGCAGCATCGCGCAAACAAATTGATACGATCATCTATCGAAATGATGAGGTAATCAGTTATTTAAATAGTCATAAAATCACCTTATTGCAGACAGCTGAAGATAAATTACCTGATTTCGTTCTGTTTACAGATAAAGATATTTATTTGGCCAGACAGTTCGAATTAATGGGTGTTCCAGTGTTTAACAGTGCTCGATCTATTGAGTTGAGCGATGATAAGATAGCTACATACCAAGCGCTAGCATCCGGCGGAATTCCTATTCCCAAAACAATGATTCAGCCGAAAATATTCCATTATAATGAACATCATCCAGAATATATCGAACATATCATAGATGAATTATCGTTCCCCATGATTATAAAAGAAGCTTACGGGTCATTTGGAGAACAGGTCTATTTGATTCATACCAAACAGAAGATGTTAGAAAAAATGCAAGACCTGGGTGAAAAAAGCTATGTATTCCAGGAATTTATTTCATCCAGTTACGGAATGGATGCGAGATTACATGTTGTTGGGGATGACGTTGTGGCAGCTATGAAAAGATATAACACGAATGACTTTCGTGCTAATATCACTTCAGGTGGTTCGATGGAAGCATATACGGCGAAGGACAACGAAATCTCTTTTGCTGTTAGAGCAGCAAAGGCTATCGGTGCCGATTTCGCGGGTGTGGATATTCTGTTTGGACCGGATGAGGCTCCTATCATCTGTGAAGTCAATTCCAATGCACATATACGTAATATGTATGAAGCAACAGGGATCGATGTCAGTGATTTCATGATTGAACATATATTACATACATTGAATACACAGGCGGGATATAAATGATTGGTTGGTTAATCTATGTTCGGGAAGATGCTCATAGAAATCGTGCCTACATTGATTGGTTTATCGATGAAGCTGCACGTCAGGACATACATCTGCAACTGATTTATAGGGATTTATTGACGGTGGGCATCATCAATAATGAAAAACAGATATTCTATTCGGGAAAACAAATGCCGATACCGACATTTGCAGTTGTCCGTGTTATGGAACCGATGTTGAGTAAGCATTTGCACGGCTGTGGTATTCACGTATTCAACAACCAATGGTTATCACTCACGGCAAACGACAAATTGCGGACCCACGACTTCATGAATTCCCTTCACATACCAATGGTTGATACGATTTACTTAAATGCTTCTGCATATCCAAAAGAAGCTCCCTTTTCCTATCCGGTCATTTTGAAAGATGCCAGAAGCAGAAGTGGAAAACATGTTTTTCTTATTCATGATCAAACAGAATGGATTCAAAAAAAAGAAGAATTACAAGGAAGCGATTTACTTGTCCAGCGATGCAATGTATTGCATGGAATTGATATTCGTGTTTTTATCGTCGGAAAAGAAATAGTCGGAGCTGTCAAACGTGAAAATAAAAATGATTTCCGCGCAAATTATACATTGGGTGGAACGGTCACATGGTATGACCTGAAAACAGCTGAAAGAAAAATAGTTGAACGTATTGTGGAGCACTGTGAGTTCGGTATGGTCGGTATTGACTTTCTCATCAATGAAAAGGGTGAATTCCGTTTTAATGAAATGGAAGACATCGTCGGTTCCAGAAGTTTAAGTAAAGTCAGCGACATCAATATTTTACGGAAATACGTGACATATATAAAACAAAAAATAACAACTCAAAACCAATAAAACCTGGCCGTGATGGCAACAAACAACCACGCAGCTTTTAACCGCCAAGCACATTATTGTTTGGCCATTCGACCAGGTCCTTTTTTATTGATCACTATAAATGATGCCTATTCCCTCAGAGTTTCAATTCGTTCAAACGTTCATCAACCTTTGCAAATTTGTCTTTATAGTCTTGTTCTTTTTGTCTCTCTTCATCGACAATAGCCTGAGGTGCTTTCTTGACAAACCCTTCATTTTCCAGTTTCTTTTGTACACGATCGATTTCTTTTTGCAGATTTTCACGTTGTTTGGTAAGTCGTTGTATTTCTTTCTCGATATCAATCAGACCTTCTAATGGAAAAAATAATTCTGCACCGGTGACAACGTGTGATAGTGCTTTTTCAGGAACATCTACTTTTGTCTTTAAAACAAGTTTACCTGGATTGCAGAATTGTTCCAAATAGACCCTGTTTTTAGCAAGTTCCTGTTTCACCGTTTCATCTTCAGCTTGTATGAGAAGCTCTATTGGCTTTGATAAAGGCGTATCGACTTCTGCACGTGTATTACGAACAGCCTTAATAATGGATACGAGTCTTTTCATTTCCCTTGAAGCAACTTCATCTTGAAATTCGGATTGAACTTCAGGCCAAGCTGCAAGCGTTATAGTATCACCCTCATGTGGTATCTGTTGCCAAATTTCTTCCGTAATAAATGGCATAAACGGATGAAGCAATCGCAACGTTTTATCGAGAACATATGCCAGAACAGATTTTGTCATATGCTTTTGCGTGTCATCCTCACCATATAGTGGAAGTTTCGCCATTTCGATATACCAATCACAGAAATCATGCCAGATAAAGTTGTACAGATACCGACCAGCTTCACCGAAATCATAGCGTTCAGAATGAGCCGTCACCTGTGCAATGGTTTCATTCAATCTTGTTAATATCCACTTATCGGCAATTGATTTATCTCCAGATAAATGAATATCTTCATGTTTGAAATCTTCAAGATTCATCAATGCGAATCGTGAAGCGTTCCATACTTTGTTTGCGAAGTTCCATGTCGACTCTACCTTTTCCCAATGGAATCTTAAATCTTGACCGGGTGTTGAACCAGTCATCAGGAAGTAGCGCAATGAGTCAGCGCCATATTTCTCGATAACATCCATTGGGTCGATGCCATTACCAAGTGATTTACTCATTTTGCGGCCCTCAGCATCACGTATCATTCCGTGGATTAGTGCATCTTTAAATGGTCGTTTCCCTGTAAAATGTTTCGATTGGAAAATCATCCGTGCTACCCAAAAAGGAATGATATCATAACCTGTAACCAGGACATCCGTTGGAAAATATCTTTTTAGGTCAGGTGCATCCATGTCTGGCCATCCCATGGTAGAAAATGGCCACAATGCAGATGAAAACCATGTATCTAGAACATCTTCATCCCTCTCCCAATTTTCAAGATCAGAAGGTGCTTCCTTGCCAACATATATCTCGCCAGTTTCTTTATGGTACCATGCAGGTATTTGATGACCCCACCATAATTGCCTGGAAATACACCAATCACGGATATTTTCCATCCAATGTAAATACGTGTGCTCAAATCTGTCAGGAACAAAATGAACCTTATCATGGTCACGTTGTAATTGTATCGCTTCTTTTGCTAAAGGTGTCATATCCACAAACCATTGGGTCGATAAATAGGGTTCGACAACCGCACCGCTTCTTTCAGAATGACCGACTTGATGGATGTGTTGTTCCGTTTTAAACAATACATCTTCTTCCTTTAAATCGTCGACAATGGCTTTTCGACAGGCAAAGCGTTCCATTCCTTCATATTTTCCGGCATTATCATTCATGGTCCCATCTTCATGCATGATAAGGATACGCTCCAGATTATGGCGATTACCCACTTCGAAGTCATTTGGATCATGAGCAGGTGTGATTTTGACAGCGCCTGAACCAAATTCCATATCAACATACGTATCAGCTACAATCGGTATTTCACGGCCGACAATCGGCAAAATGACTGTTTTCCCAATTAAATGCTGATATCGTTCATCATCTGGATGTACCGCAACTGCCGTATCGCCTAGCATTGTTTCCGGCCGTGTCGTTGCGATCTCTATCGTTTCATCGCTATTCTTCAACGGATACTTCATATGATAAAAAGCACCTTCACGTTCTTCGTAAATCACCTCAATATCCGATAGAGCAGTTTGTGTGTCTGGGTCCCAATTGATAATATATTCCCCTCGATAGATGATTCCTTGCTCATACAACGTTACAAACACTTCGTTAACTGCATTTGAAAGTCCCTCATCAAGCGTGAAACGTTCTCGGGAATAATCAAGCCCTAACCCTAATTTCTCCCACTGGGAGCGAATGAACGTAGCATATTCATCCTTCCATTCCCACGCTTTTTCCAAAAACTTTTCCCTGCCCAAATCATATCTTGATTGACCATTCTCTTTTAATTTTGCTTCTACTTTAGCTTGTGTGGCAATCCCAGCATGGTCCATTCCAGGCAACCAGAGTACATCATAGCCTTGCATACGTTTCATGCGTGCAATGGTATCTTGCATTGCTGTATCCCATGCATGTCCCAAATGCAGTTTCCCCGTTACGTTTGGCGGTGGGATGACAATGCTGAAAGGCTCTTTTGATCCATCACCTGTCGCTTTGAAAAATTCTCCATCCATCCAGAATCGATAACGATTTTGTTCAACATCTTGTGGTCGGTATTTTGCCGATAGACTGTTTTGTTCTGACACTTTTCATCACTCCATTTCCATTTTAATCCATCAAAAAACCCTCTTCATCCTCAAAAAGGACGAAAAGGGTTACTTATCGCGGTACCACCTTTGTTTATAGACATAAATATCTATACACTTCATTCATGATAACGGCTTTTAACCGGCTACTCCTACTTTATTTCAGCGTAGCTGCATCATGGGCGACGTTCAGAAATAATAATCCAAGGAAATTTCCAGCAACCATTTCCCTCTCTGGCCGGAGATTATTTCTTACTCCTCCCAATCATTGCATCATTAATTAATTATATGATAACGGTATAGCATCTAAAAAGCAAGTATTATTTCCATTGTATACACGTCAAACTAATTTATACATAGAATATTACATAATGATCGATATATGTATAAAGGGGTGATTTTGTGTCAAGACATACACGCTATAGAATGCCTAATTGGGCAAGACGTTGTATTTTTATAATTGAAAAAGCGACACTACCTATACTTGTGTTTCAATTGATTCGCACGTTATTATTTCCATCCACACTAGACATTTTTATTTTAGGTATTTTAATCGGGATTTTTATAATGTTTTATTTAGAATGGGTTTGACAAAATCACCCCCTTTTATGCCAAAGTGAATATTATAAAAATTGAGAGAATCCCCCCCTTGCGAAACAAAAAGGGGGCCATGCTATTTGCTCTCTTTTACGGGTATATACAGAAGTTGTCCTTCAGATATCGATTCGTCATTTAAACGGTTTTTTAAAATAAGCTGATTAGCCGTTATTTCATAGCGTTCTGCAATGGTCTCGATGGTGTCATCATCTTGGACAATACACAGACGCATTTTTGTATATTTATCTTCTGAATCATGTTCAAACATATCAGATAATGAATGGATTGGGGTTTGATTTTGTTCGTTTTCAACACTTTGTTCGTTTGTTTTAATGGTATTTTCTTCTTCCATATTGGCTTCTACGTGTGATGTATTATCAGACTCAGGAGTATCCTGTTGCATCGAATCATCATGATCTGTTTCTGCCGTTTCTTTTGTTTTGAAAAAATCGGATAGTGGCAATACGTTTTTGGACTTTTTTTCATCTTTTTGGACAGGTGATGATTCCTTTTCGTTCACATGATCGTTTGCTCCATTTTCGTCTTCAATACTCTCACTTTCCGTTATCTCCGTATTGTCATTTACTCCTGTTACATCCTCATCTGTATCAACAGAAACATTTACTGTCGTATTTTCCTCTGTTTCCGTCTTTCCAATGGCTGAATTATTTTTATCCGATTCTGCACTTTCTTTTTCTGTCTCATCGTTTTGGAAACGATCATTTTCTTCTCTTTGTTGGGGTTCCTCATCATGGGTCTCTGGTTGTGTTTCATCTACCGTTTGTTCTTGATCAGTATGGATTTCTGGTTCATCATTTGTTTCCATATACTGTTCGATAAGCCCATCAATCTCGATCGTTGCCATAAGTTTCATTTGATGATGGTTCGGGATTTCATAGTCAAAAGATGCAACTTGAACCGTTACGTCTTCCAACTCATGAACCCTGTATGACGGGATTGATATCTCGACTGGAAAACGATGAACAAAAGCAGCATGTGTGTCTGTTTTATCCACCACTTGTTCAATGAAACTTTTTTCATGATACCCATTCATTTCTAATGGATCTTCATCCAATGCATCAGGTAATGGCACTTTATGATAATCACCCGATAATTCAATGACACCTCTTATCGAGATGTATTCATGAAATGTTTGGATTGAAATTTCAGGATCCAGTGATATACCTATGATCTCCGCAACTTCCTGTCCGCTTTCAAAATAGAGTGTCTCATTCAATTCAAAACGAAAAACACCTTCTTCCGACAAATCAGTTCCTCCTTTCGGTTCTAACTTCCTTTAGGCTTTGTCATCATTATTTATATGTGTGACTTGATATGTATATGCTTTATTAACCATTAAAATAGCTATCGTGGATTGAAGGAGCTTAAGTAAAATCATATGCGTCGTCTTCGGATGATCACCAGCTATAGCAGTCGATTTTTCCATTTAGAGATTCTAGTAGATTGCTTCACGATTCATGAGTACGTTTAAATATATTTATATGATACGATGTATAATGTAATATTGATAGTAGAAAATCTGTTCATCCTATAATACAAGATATGAGGAATAAATGACCCGAGGAAAAAGGAAGGGATGCTAATGCGAAAACAACATACTTTTATTGCATATTTATTAATCGGGATCGGTTTGTTTTATTTACTGAAACAACTGGATATAGAAATGTTTGATGATTTTTATGGATGGCCAACTATTTTGATGATATTGGGAGTTGTTTTCCTGCTCCATAGTTTTGCCAATAAAGATTATCAAAATATCTTTACAGGTGTTTTTCTCTTGGGTCTGGGCATTCATTTCCATGGTCTGCAACACTATTCTTTCTGGTTTGATCATTGGGCTGTATATGTCCTTTTGATAGGCGTTGCCCTTATTTTACGATCGATATGGACTAAAAGCGGCTTTGTTCCTGCTTTCATCATTACTCTGCTGGCATTGTTCATGTTGTTCAATGACCGGATAGCTGAAAAATACCATTGGTCAGCTGATCTTGTTGCATGGAGCGAAAAGCTTTGGCCCGTCATATTTATCATATTCGGCATTTTTTTATTAAGGCGTAAATAGAGAAGGCTGATATGCAATTGGATTTGCATATCAGCCTAATTTTTTTGCTATACATATCGTTTGATCTCTTTCCAAGCTTGTTCCTTGCCTTCCCCTGTCTCAGCAGAAAAGGGGATGATCACATCATCTTTCTGTAATTGGATCGATTGCTTTGATCGGTTTAAATAGGCCTGTCGTTTTCCTCGTTTTACTTTATCAGCCTTTGTCGCCATGACGATGACAGGATAATCCAAATACTTTAGATACCGATACATTTGTATATCTTCTTGGGTTGGTTCATGACGTAAATCTGTTATAAGGATGACAAGTTGTAGCTGGGCACGTGTTTCAAAATATTCTTCCATCATCGGCCCCCATTTATTCCGTTCAGCTTTTGATACTTTCGCATAGCCATATCCTGGCACGTCAACGAAATAAAATGAATCATTCAACACATAAAAATTCAATGTTTGTGTTTTACCCGGTTTGGAAGAAGTACGGGCTAGGCTTTTCCGTCGTATAAGACAATTTATAAATGACGATTTTCCGACGTTAGATCTTCCTGCCAATGCAATTTCTGGAAAGTTATTTTGTGGATATTGTTTTTGACTGACAGCACTGATATATAATTTAGCTTGATTAATATTCATGATTGGGCCACCAACGCATATTGAAGTACTTGATCCAAATGATTGACAGGTATAAATGTCAAATGTTCACGAACGCTTTCAGGGATATCATCAATATCCTTTTTGTTTTCTTCAGGTATGATTACTGTTGTTATTCCGGCCCGATGGGCGCTTAATGCTTTTTCTTTCAAGCCACCGATCGGAAGCACGCGTCCCCTAAGTGTAATTTCACCCGTCATGGCAACTTCTTTTTTCACTGGTCGTTTCGTTAATGCCGAAACAAGTGCCGTCGCCATCGTAATCCCCGCTGAAGGTCCATCTTTTGGTGTAGCGCCTTCGGGAACATGAATATGGATATCATATGTTTCATGGAAGTTCGGATCGATATCCAATTCCTTTGCGCGGGAACGGATATAGCTGAATGCGGCTTGGGCGGATTCTTGCATCACCTCACCAAGTTTACCGGTAAGTGTCAACTTTCCCTTTCCGGAATAATGCGTGACCTCTATGGATAAGGTATCACCGCCTGCTGTTGTATACGCAAGACCTGTCGCAGTGCCTACCTGATCTTCCTTTTCAACCATTCCATAACGATATAACGGTTTTCCAAGTAGTTCTTTTAATCGTTTTTCCGTAACGACTACACGCTTCTGTTCCCCGGAAATGATGATTTTGGCTGCTTTTCTGCACAAGGTTGCAATTTGCCTTTCAAGTCCCCTTACACCAGCCTCGCGTGTATATGTTCGAATAAGTTGTAACAATGCTTCATCTCGAATTTGCAGTTTTCCTTTTTGTAATCCATTTTCTTTTAATTGTTTTGGTAAAAGATGTTCTTTTGCAATGTGAAGTTTTTCAACTTCTGTATACCCTGCAATTGATATGACTTCCATGCGATCCATCAATGGGGCCGGGATGTTATTGATATAATTGGCTGTTGCAATAAATAGGACGTTGGACAAATCATATGTTTCCTCAATAAAATGATCGCTGAACTGATTATTTTGTTCAGGATCCAACACCTCTAACATGGCAGAAGATGGATCTCCACGGAAATCATTTGCCATTTTATCGATTTCATCCAATAAGAATACAGGATTACGTGTTCCAGCTTTTTTCATTCCTTGAATGATTCGCCCGGGCATTGCTCCGATATAAGTCCGTCGATGCCCACGTATCTCAGCTTCATCACGGACACCTCCTAAGGAAGTTCGTACAAAATTCCGATTAATGGACCTAGCAATCGATTTAGCAAGTGATGTTTTTCCGACACCAGGAGGGCCGACAAGGCAAAGAATCGGACCTTTAATTTCTTTCGTCAATTTTTGAACTGCTAAATATTCTAATATGCGCTCCTTCACTTTATCCAAGCCGTAATGATCTACATTGAGAATATTATTGGCTTTATCAATGTCAATGGTGTCTTCTGTTTTTGTTGTCCATGGCAACGATAGCAACCATTCGATATAATTGCGGATGACAGAACTTTCCCCTGATGATTGCGGCACCTTCTCAAAACGGTTCAGTTCCTTCGTCGCTACTTCTATAATCCGTTCAGGCATATCAGACTGATCAATACGCTCCTGTAGTTCACCTACTTCGCCTGTTTTACCATCATGTTCACCCAGCTCTTTTTGAATCGCCTTTAACTGTTCCCGTAAGTAATATTCTTTTTGAGTGCGTTCCATGGAGGTTTTGACACGTTTACCGATCTTTTGTTCAAGATCTAACACTTTTTTTTCATTGGAGATCGCCTTAATCAAATGCTTCATACGATCCGTAACAGATAATGTCTCTAATAACCGTTGCTTGTTTTTTAATTTCAAGGATAAATGTGAAGTGATCATATCAGCAAATCGGCCCGGCTCGTCGATATCGGAAACACTTTCCAATGTTTCTTTTGTCATTTTTTGGGATACTGTTATGTATCGTTCAAATTGTTCCAATAGAGATCGCATTAATGCTTCTTCTTCATTAGCATCCCCACGCTCTTCGATTAACTTTTTCACTTCAACCGATACACTATCAGAATCATTATGTATATATCGAGTCATTTCTCCACGGTACAATCCTTCAACAAGAACCCGTATCGTTCCATTTGGCAATTTAATCATATGATTTATTTTCGCGACAGTACCTATTGCAAAAATATCGTCTTTCTTTGGTTCGGTCACACTAACTTTTTTTTGAGCGGTCAAAAATATGATTTTCTTCTCAACCATTGCTTTTTCTATACTGGCAATGGATTTTTCCCTTCCTACGTCCAAATGCAGTACCATGGATGGAAACACCAGCAAACCGCGTAACGGCAGAAGTGGGATTGTTGTAAATTGTTCAGTAGACGTCATTCCATGTACCTCCAAATAAAATTATTCCTCATCCTTGAATTTTATATAAAACCCGTTTGTTTGTAAAATGTGAGCGAAAGTGAAAGGCATCTATATTTTACCCTGAAATTTCTTATTTAAAATAAAGAGACTGACCTTAAGACAATCTATAACTTCCAACAGAAGCCTATAGGTAGCCAAGCCAGTCTCTTTTATAGACAAAATAGTTGTATGTTCATGTTGCTATATATGGTTCATCGAAACGCATTTTATTCGTTTATGCACTTTCCTTTGGCAACGTCTTGGTTCCTTCTTTGACAGTGCCGTCTTGGAATACAAGAATAGGTGTACCGTTTTCCTTCATGACAGTGTCTTTCGTTACGATGCATTTTTCGATATCATCCCGTGAAGGTAATTCAAACATGACATCAAGCATAATGGACTCAATAATTGAGCGCAAGCCGCGTGCACCTGTTTTACGTTCAATCGCATTATTGGAAATTTCCCTTAATGCATCTTCTTCAAATTCCAAGACAACGTCATCCATTTCAAACAGCTTCACAAATTGTTTGACCAGCGCGTTCTTCGGTTTGGTCAAAATTTCCACTAAAGCATCTTCGTCCAAAGGTTCGAGAGCACCTATAACCGGAAGTCGGCCGATAAATTCCGGGATTAAACCGTAACGGAGTAAGTCTTCTGGAAGGACTTTGGACAATAGCTCACCAGTTTCAAGATCCTCTTGGCTATTATCATCAGCTCCAAACCCGATGACTTTACTTCCCAGACGGCGCTTGACAATTTGATCGATTCCGTCAAAAGCCCCTCCACAAATAAATAAGACATTGGATGTGTCAATTTGAATGAACTCCTGGTGTGGGTGTTTACGTCCACCCTGTGGCGGTACACTTGCAACTGTACCTTCAATGATTTTCAACAGGGCTTGTTGGACACCTTCACCGGAAACATCCCTTGTAATAGAAGGATTTTCTGATTTTCTTGCCACTTTATCAATTTCGTCAATATAGATAATGCCTTTTTCCGCTTTATCGACATCGTAATCTGCCGCTTGGATCAGTTTCAATAGAATATTTTCCACATCTTCACCAACATAACCAGCTTCAGTCAACGATGTCGCATCGGCCATGGCGAATGGGACATCCAATATTCGTGCAAGCGTTTGGGCGAGCAACGTTTTCCCGCTTCCTGTCGGACCAAGCATGGCGATATTACTCTTTGCCAATTCTACATCGTCATTCTGTTTAGGTGAGTTGACACGTTTATAATGGTTATATACAGCCACAGACAAGTTCTTTTTCGCTTTTCCCTGGCCAATGACATAATCATCCAGTATTTCGCATATTTCTTTAGGTTTGGGAATTTCTTTCAACTCGGTTTCTTCTTCGGTTCCCAATTCTTCTTCAACAATTTCAGTACATAATTCAATACATTCATCACATATATAAACGCCTGGTCCAGCCACAAGCTTACGGACTTGTTCCTGACCTTTTCCACAAAAAGAACATTTTAATTGACCTTTTTCTTCATTGAATTTAAACATTCATTTCACCCCTAATAGTTACTGCAAATCAGGTTTTATTTTTATAAGGCTATTGCTATTCATAGACATCATATCAGAATGAATATGGAAAACAAAATAAAACACTCTTATAATCAAGCATTGCCTTATGATAAAGACCTCTTGTCAAATGACGTTTCGGGACGATACCTCTTTTCGCCACCTACTACTTCACATCCTATGTTTAGGATACGTATTACATTACAATTTTAAACGTTACTCTTACAGACAAAAAGATGAAAAACAAGGTAGACGTATATCTAACCTTGTTTTTCAGCATAAATATAAATGAACCCTTAAAATGAACGGAAAAATATCCGTATCTATGTCGTCAATTTAACATTGAATATGGCAGCCTATGCTGTTTTATGATGCTCAACCAAAAAGTCAATGGCTTGCTTGAATTTAAGATCTTCTTTCATCATATCTGTATTGCCACCAAGCATTTGTTTGATTTGATCCACTTCAACATTATACATTTCCGCCATCTTGGAAATTTCATTTTCAACCTCTTCATCAGTTACTTCGAGATTTTCTTTTTCAAAAATGGCTTCCAAAGTCAGATTGGTTTTGACGCGTTTTTCGGCATCATCTTTCATTTGCTCTTTGAATGCTGCTTCATCTTGTCCAGAGAATTGATAATACATTTCCATCGTCATCCCTTGTTGCTGCAAACGTTGTTCAAACTCTTTGACCATTTGCTCAACTTCGGTATTAACCATTGCTTCCGGGATATCGACGGATGCATTTTCACTGGCCTGATTGACAAGTGATTCACGCATTTGATTGTCTGCATCTTGTTCTTTTTGCTTTGTCAATTCATCTTTCTTTTTAGTACGTAATTCCTCAAGTGTTTCAATCTCATCATCCACATCTTTTGCAAATTCATCATCAAGTTCAGGTAATTCTTTTGTTTTCACCTCATGGATGGTTACTTTAAAAGTCACATCTTCTCCTGCAAGGTCTTCAGCATGATATTCCTCAGGGAAAGTGATATCAATGTCTGCTTCTTCCCCGGCTTTACGTCCGACTAATTTCTCTTCAAATCCTGGAATGAATTGGCCGGAGCCGATTTCCAAAGAATAATTATCACCTTTACCACCTTCAAATGCTTCCCCATCTTTGAAGCCTTCGAAATCGATGACGACCGTATCGCCTTCTTCAACTTCCCCGTTTTCCTTAACAATCAACTCGGCATGGTTTTCTCTTAAATGCTCCAGTTCATGTTCTACATCTTCATCTGTTACTTCAACGGTTTCTTCTTCCACTTCCAGACCTTTATATTCACCCAGTTCCACTTCTGGTTTGACGGTTACTTCAGCCGTGAAAACCAATTCTTTGCCTTGCTCAATTTGTTCGATGTCTACTTCAGGTTGATCAACAGGAACAATTTCCGTTTCCTCAACCGCTTGTCTATATGCGTCTGGTAATACAATATCAACAGCATCTTGGTAAAGTGATTCAACACCGAATTTGCCTTCAAAGATTTTACGTGGTACTTTTCCTTTTCTGAATCCTGGCACCTGTACATCTTTAACGACTTTTTTAAATGCCTTGTCTAATGCTCCATCAAAATCTTCAGGAGAAACTGTGAAAGTCAATACTCCCTTGTTCGCCTCTTGTTTTTCCCATTTTGCTGACATATTAATACCTCCAAAATCAATTCATTTTTATGTAGATTAGCATAAAATCACATTTATCGACATTAAGCAAATTTAGAACCTATTCATTATAACATATATTTAAAGGCATTCAAGCATTTGGATCATCAAAAAGAGTCATCGAGAATACTCAAATAAAGTGTGTCACATAACTGCAAGTCATGAATATAATGTTCAATGACGTCCAACGATTGCCCATTTTCAACCGATTCACCTGGCAAATAGGATTCGCCCAAATATTTCAGGGCCTCAGCAAGGGGTTCCAGTTCGGAATCATCGGGAACTATGGGATAGCAAACATAGAGATAACGATACAATAAATTTTCCATTAAATGAAATTGGCTTGGGTTTTTCTGTTCCTGTTCACTGAGCAATAATGTCATTTGTTTCAAAAACTTATTTTCATTCAAAAGAGGAAATGAGGCGGGTTCCACAGATACATGGCCGCTTTCTTTTTGGACATCCACCCGTTCGTCTACCTTGCTCTCTTGCAACCATTCAAATAAATTGGTTTTTACGACTGGATGTATGTCATCATTGCTCAAATATGTATAAACATCTTTCGGCGCGGTTATTCCTCGATACTTCAGTTTTTCAATCAAATGCCATTGTTTTCGGTGATCATTGTCTCTTACAGCCTGTGAAAATTCTTTAAGAAAATCACGTGATTGGTCCAAATGAATTTCGTGTTGCATACTTTTGCTCATATCGTATAATTGTTGAAACATATCGACCATTTCTTCAGGTACAGAATCATCCATGAATGTCATCTCAACCTGATCCATTAATAACTGATATTGATTTGTTTGAAAAAGAATCGTTAAATAAATATGTAGGTAATGATAATAATTCGCATTTTCATCTTTATTTTTCAACAACCACTCACAAAGATCTTGGGCTTCATCATATCGATTGAGTTCCATCAGACAGATTATTTTCCCCATCAGTATTTCATGTGTCTGATAATTATAATCTAGTAATAGATTAAGCTTTACCAATGCTTTTTCATATTCTTGTTGTTCTAAAGCAAGTAGGCTTTCCTGTTCTAATGTATGTTTCCATTTTGGAAATAAAATAACTTTGTCGGGTTTTCTCTCCATATTTGAACGCCTTTCTTATCATTTTTTGAGCCCAGTTTATACTATGTACGGATAATATATCTTTAAGATGTTTGCTAATGTATGATTTTCATTCCATTCAACGGATTGACCGTCAAACGTAACCTTTTGTACAGATTATTTGACCTGTATAGGGACATTAACTGATATGTAAAGTGATAAATATGTTGACAAATATTTCTTTCTTGCCTATAATAAATTTTGTTGCTGAAAAAGCGGGTGTAGTTTAGTGGTAAAACCTCAGCCTTCCAAGCTGATGATGTGGGTTCGATTCCCATCACCCGCTCCAATTACATCATATGTCCCAATAGCTCAGCTGGATAGAGCAACAGCCTTCTAAGCTGTAGGTCGCAGGTTCGAATCCTGCTTGGGACGTTAGAGCTGAGAGACCTATTTATAAATAGGTCTCTTTTTCTTACCTTAAAGTATAATGGTTTGATAATGCTTTGATTTTTTCACCGTTTAAAGAATAGAACGTTACATCGATTTCATTGACGTGCGAACAACTTAAAACAGTGTATGTCTTCCCATATTCCCCTTTCGGCATTTTGATACTACCGGGATTTACATATAATCTATCATCAATCTTTTCAGATCCGGCAATATGCGTATGACCGAAGCAAATCACATGCGCATTGACCTCATTGGCGCGGTATGTGAGTGGAAGTAAACTTGATTTCACCTGATTAAGATGACCATGTGTCACAAAAAAATTAAAATTTTCTATAACGTGCCACTCCTCATTTGAATAACGCCTGTCCAAGTCGCAATTGCCTGCCACTTTAACAAAATCATCTAATTCCTTGGCGTCTGCAGGCAACTCTGAATCACCACAGTGTATCAACACATCAGCATTATGACGTTTTTTAATCATCTGTATCTCTTCTCTTAATCCGTGGCTGTCACTTATTATGAGCACATCAGCCATCCTGTTCCCCCCTTTTTTTGATTTCTTTCACCCATGATTCTATATTGGCAAAAGCGTGCCTCCGGTGACTGATCCGGTTTTTTTCTTCAGGGGTCAATTGTGCTAATGTTTCGGTATAACCTTCTGGTATAAATATCGGATCATAACCAAATCCATTCACCCCGTTCTGTTCAAAAGCGATTTTCCCATGACAGGATCCTTGTTCGAAATGTGTTGGTTGATTCGGAATGGCAACAGCCAACATACATACAAAACGGGCTTGACGCTCTCCTTCGGGTATGTCTTTTAACTCAGTCAGAACTTTGTCGATGTTAGCCTGGTCATTTTTATCCATTCCTGCGTATCGCGCTGAGTATACCCCCGGTCTTCCGTCCAAAGCCTCAATCTCCAGACCGGAATCGTCGCTTATAACCGGCTGGTTCATGAGTGAAGCTATTTGTTCTGCTTTTAAAGCTGCGTTTTCTTTGAATGTTTCACCGGTTTCTTCTACATCAGGGATTCGCTCTCCAAAGTCATTTAACGACAGGGCTTGTATACCAAATTCATCGAAAAAAGTACGAAATTCCTTCGCTTTTCCCTGATTTTTTGTGGCAATGATAATCTGTTCCATAAGACAGCTCCTTGTTGAATGGGTTCATTTATAATGGATAACATTAAAGCGATATTCTAAAATGTTAAATTACCCAACACGTGTTTTTGGCTTTCAAAAATTTCCCGGATTCCCTTATCAGCAAGTTGAAGCATGTCATGTAATTGCGCTGGCGAAAAGGTAGCTTCCTCACCAGTCCCTTGGATTTCAACGTACTCACCATTTCCGGTCATAACAACGTTCATATCCACTTCAGCCATTTTATCTTCCTCATAATCCAAATCAAGCACTGTTTCTTTATCAGGCATGACTCCTACTGATGTGGCTGCCAACCAGTCGGTGACCGGTATTTTACTTATTAGTTCTTTTTTATGTAAATGTTCAAGTGCAAGAACTAGGGCTACAAACGCACCTGAAATTGAAGCTGTTCGGGTGCCGCCATCTGCCTGAATGACATCACAGTCAATCCAGATTGTGCGCTCTCCTATTCCATCTAGATCGACAACGGATCGAAGGCTTCTCCCGATGAGACGTTGGATCTCCATCGTTCTCCCGCTCACTTTTCCTTTTGAGGACTCTCGGATATTACGTCTATCTGTTGCCCTTGGTAACATCGCATATTCGGCTGTAATCCAACCTTTCCCTTGTCCACGCATAAATGGAGGTACTTTCTCTTCAATACTGGCATTGCAAATCACTTTTGTATTACCGACTTGGATTAAGACTGATCCTTCTGGATGCATCACAAACTCGGAAATGATTGTAATCGGGCGTAGTTCATTGTTTTTTCGTTCAGTTTCATTTCGCATATATCATAACTCCTTCATATATAAGGTTTATCGTAACATATTTTTTTATTTGTAGCATGTTTCTTTGTCCTATACCCAAAACGCTTCATAAAAAAAAGAAAATGTGCATGGAAACATCACATTCTCCATGCACTGTCCTAGTTTATAATATATCGTACTTTCATTGAGGAGGATAACGGTTTCGAAATCGCCTCACACACCTTATAACTTTTCGGAAGGAGTAAAGGTATCCTTTGTTACAGGTTCATCATAAGACTCACCTTTTTCATTATGCAATGTTTCTACATTCTCAACCGTGACGTTTACGGCATCGACATCTTCATCCTCTGTTAAACTGAGCACCAGTGACTTCATGACGTCATCAGAGATCATAGCTTCATCCACATCTTCTAAAATGTCCTCTGTAAATTCAAGTTCCAATGTTCCGTTATTGAGTGAAGGGGAGCTTGCCAGTGTTGTCCCACTGTTGAATACATGGGATATATCACTTCCGTATCCCGGACCATCAATAAGTGCTTCGACCATTGCACTATAAACATCTTCATCCTCTTCTTTCATTGAAACATGTTGTGTCATTGGAACAGTATAGTGGTTATCATTATATGTCGCCGGATAAAATAATGTTACCGACTTGCTATCAATCAAATCAATGGTATCGGAATTAGCTAAATTAATACCATTTGCTCGGGAATAACCTTCTTTGATCGGTGTTCCATCAACAGGCATGGCATCTTGTGGATAACCATTGATCCACAATCCGATCCGATCAACTTTATCAAACTGTGTTAATGTATATGTCATGGCTTGCAGTATTTTTAATTCATCTTCAGGCTCATAGTTCTCAAATTCTGTCGATACATCAACAATCATCGTCCCATCGTCTTCCAAATCCAATCCCAATATTTCTGTGTCTTCTGGAATAACCCCCTCAAAACCGTTTGGTAAAACCGATGTAACAGGGCCACCCTTCACCAAATATTCCAAAGCTTGAGTTGCTACTTCCTTTGTTTCTGGTAACTCCAATGTTTGAGAAGCGACCATTCCATCGGCGTCCAATAAATATAATTCACGTTCCGTCATTTTATCTTCCGTATCCCCGTCATCGGAATCACCCATGTTCTCTTCAGTGTCATTGTCATTTTCTTCTACATTCGCC
Organism: Virgibacillus sp.; assembly: GCA_035301285.1. Classification (GTDB taxonomy): domain Bacteria; phylum Bacillota; class Bacilli; order Bacillales; family Amphibacillaceae; genus DATGUN01. The sequence goes on along the minus strand of DATGUN010000090.1, from coordinate 35,158 downwards.
TCGTCCTCCAGTGAAGTCTCGTCGTTTCCATTTGCATTGTCATCCTCTCCAATCGCATTTTCCGGGGGTGGATCTGACTCCTCCATCGATTGTTCTCCTTTAAAGCACCCCGCCAAAATGATTGGTACGCATATCATTATGACCCATATAAGCGTCCTTTGCCTTTTCATGTTTTCCCCTCCTCCGATGGTTGTCAATATTATATATACGAGCTAAGCGATAGAATTAGACCAACCTTTCAAAATCTACCCAATAAAAAAAGAGTTCCTGTCCAAGATACGCACCAAACGTTTAAAATAAACCACTAACTTTTGATCGTACCACTATAGGCAACTCTTTTTTTAATACACACATATTTAAATTATGTTTACTTTTTGCTATGACGATGAGCATCCATTTCAGTATGTAATAATTGCAACAATTCATTTAAATGTTCCGATTGATCCTTTGAAAAATTACTTAGCACATTTTTCAGATACTCTTGTCTTTTTTCAATGACTTCCTTTATAATTTGTTTCCCTTTATCCAGTACATGTATACGAACGACACGACGATCATTGGTATCACGGAAGCGTTCAACGAGCTTGTTTTTTTCCAGGCGATCGACAAGATCCGTTGTGGTACTAAAGGCCAGTCCGTTTTTGTTCGAAAGCTCACCAATGGTTAAATCACCACCATCTATCAACAGTTGTAATGCAATAAATTGAGGAGATGTAATGGGATAGTTATGTAATATTTGTCTACCTTTCCGTTTAATGATTCCCGAAATATAACGTAGTGTTTTTTCAAGTTCAACTACAGATTCGTTAGAAACATCATTTTTCAAATAAAATACCCCCTTATATTATCATGCATTTAAACCTATCGTAACATAATCTTGCTGAATAAGACGAATTCAGGATTTTTATCAAATCGGCATATGAGCTGTCTGTTTTAATGAGAAAGGTGCTTGTATGTTATGAACAGTTCATGTTCAACGTTCGTCTTATACATGAAATGTTTAAATCGACTATTTTATCTAATAACACGCACTGATTCGTTCTCTTATCATAAACTATAAAGACTAAATAATTTCCCTTCATTGTGCAGTTTTTGACAGTAAGGAGGGGTTAACATTTGAAGGACAATGCGTATAATCCAAAGCAACTACTCACGAAGCGGGAAAAAGAGGTATTTGAACTCCTAGTGCAAGATAAAACAACCAGGGAAATAGCTGAAGATCTCTTTATATCAGAGAAAACTGTCCGCAACCATATTTCGAATGCCATGCAAAAACTGGGTGTCAAAGGACGATCTCAAGCGGTTGTAGAACTTCTTCGCATGGGGGAATTAAAGCTTTGAAACAGAACCAGCGTTTTTACACATTGAGACCGTTATACTGATCATCATGAAGGAAATCATCCAGTAGTCATAAAGATAAAACCGACTCATCCATCCAGGTAAGTCGGTTTTTCTTTTGATTCATTCGACCCAAAAATCGTTAAACCTATGTAGGTAGAACTTGATTCATACTGTAATCATTAGAAATTTTGACTTAGACAGCCTAGAAGCCTTCTTGAGTATCCCGTTTTCGCCTGTCTATCTCATCGTATTGATGGCCTTGGTTGAAAGCATGGAACCAACCATCTTATAATGTTTTAAATCGTTCCTTTATTTTGTCATTGAGGGGAGTGGGGCTACCTGTATCTGGTTTGACGAACACCAGTCGTCCACGCCCTGTCAAACATATCTCTTTATTTTCATTGAGTGCCATGTAATGAAGGTCCGTAGAGGTGGTACCGACTTGATGTGCCTTAACATAAATATATAGCGTATCATCAAAATATAATTGTTGATGATAATCACATTCCAAATCACCGACGACAGGTAATCCGTCACTATTCTTATTTAACTCCACACCAGCCGCTTTCAAAAATTCAATACGTGCCTGTTCAAAATAAATAAAGGATGAAACATTGCTCATGTGACCGAACATATCTGTTTCAGAAAAGCGTATCGTAATCGGAATATAAAAAGTAAATGAGGACCGCCATTTATCGAAATCATTGATGTAGCCAATCTTCTTCATTATTTTTTCCTCCATCCAAATAACCCTTACCGATCTAGGCAAGGGTTATTTAATGATTGTGATTTAACGGCTATTAGATTTCATCACTGCCGAAGAAATCTTTGAATGCTTGAATATTTGTATCCCTGTTCATCGCAGCGATTGATGTTGTTAAAGGAATCCCTTTTGGACAGACTTGAACACAATTTTGTGCGTTACTACATCCGCTAACGCCGCCATCATCCATCAGTGCATGAAGACGGTCTTCTTTATTCATTTCACCTGTTGGATGTGCGTTATACAGTCTTGGCAGTGATAATAATGCCGGCCCGATGAAGTCCGATTTATCGTTCACATTAGGACAAGCTTCCAAACATACTCCACAAGTCATGCATTTCGACAGTTCATATGCCCATTGACGTTTTTTCTCAGGCATTCTCGGCCCTTCGCCAAGATCATAGGTCCCATCAATTGGAATCCATGCTTTGATTCGTTTCAAATCATCAAACATGCGTTCACGGTCAACAACCAGGTCACGTACAACCGGAAATGTGCTCATGGGCTCAAGATGAATCGGTTGTTCCAGATGATCAACAAGTGTAGCACAAGATTGACGTGCCGTACCATTGATCACCATCGAACAAGCACCGCAAACCTCCTCGAGACAATTCATTTCCCATTGAACAGGGCTTACTTTTTTTCCGTCAGCGGTGACCGGATTTTTTTGTATTTCCATTAAGCCGGAAATAATATTCATGTTATTGCGATAGGGTATCTCAAACGTCTCTTTATAAGGGGAAGCGTCTGGGCTATCCTGTCTAGTGATAATAAACGTAACCGTTTTTTGATCAACCATTTCCACATACTCCCTTCCCTATATTTTAATGTGCTTTTGTATAATCACGCAAACGCGGTTCAATTAAAGATACATCAACATCTTCATAGGAAATTTTCGGTTCGTTGTTTTCTTCATCATATTCGGCTATCGTCGTTTTCAACCAGTCCTCATCATTACGATTGGGGAATTCAGGTTTGTAATGTGCTCCACGGCTTTCATCACGATGATATGCCCCCATTGTAATAACACGTGCCATATGCAACATATTTTTAAGTTGCCGTGTAAACATGACACCTTGATTATTCCATCTTGATGTATCATCCATATTAATATTATGCCAACGTTCCATTAATTCTTGAATCTTTTTGTCTGTTTCCAATAACTTATCATTATGACGAACGACTGTAACGTTATCTGTCATGATTTCACCAAGTTCTTGATGAAGACGATACGCATTTTCTTCGCCTTTCATGTTCATCATCTCTTCAAATTTTGCTTGTTCAGCTTCAACAGCGTTATCAAAAATGGTTGAAGGCAAGTCTTCAACGTGCTTATCAAGCCCTTCAGTGTATTTAATTGCGTTTGGTCCGGCGACCATTCCGCCATAAATCGCAGATAACAATGAGTTCGCGCCCAATCTATTTCCTCCGTGCTGCGAATAATCACACTCACCACACGCGAAAACACCTGGAATGCTTGTGTGTTGTTCAAAGTCTACCCACAGACCGCCCATTGAATAGTGTACAGCCGGAAATATTTTCATCGGAACTTTCCGCGGATCATCACCGACGAATTTTTCGTAGATTTCGATAATGCCCCCGAGTTTGACGTCCAGTTCTTTTGGATCCTTATGGGAGAGGTCCAGATATACCATGTTTTCTCCATTAATGCCAAGTTTTTGGTTCACACAGACATCAAATATTTCCCTTGTTGCAATATCACGTGTCACCAAGTTACCATAGGCAGGATATTTCTCTTCAAGGAAATACCATGGTTCGCCATCTTTGTATGTCCAAATACGTCCACCTTCCCCACGGGCAGATTCACTCATTAACCTTAACTTATCATCGCCGGGTATCGCTGTGGGATGGATTTGGATAAATTCGCCGTTTGCGTATTTTGCACCTTGTTGATACAAGCTACTAGCAGCTGCTCCGGTATTGATCATCGAGTTGGTAGATTTACCAAATATAATTCCCGGACCACCTGTCGCCATAATCGTAACATCAGATGGAAATGCTCTTATTTCCAACGATTTTACATCTTGCGCCACAATTCCTTTGCTGACACCCTCATCATCTAATACAGCTCCAAGATATTCCCAACCTTCATATTTTGTGACAAGTCCTTCCACTTCAAAGCGTCGAACTTGCTCGTCCAATGCATATAAAAGTTGTTGTCCTGTTGTCGCACCTGCATATGCCGTACGGTGTACACTCGTACCGCCAAAACGCCGGAAATCCAACAAACCTTCCGGTGTACGGTTGAACATGACACCCATCCGGTCCATCATATTGATGATGCTCGGAGCAGCGTCACACATAGCTTTAACCGGTGGTTGATTTGCAAGGAAATCACCGCCATAAACTGTATCATCAAAATGTTTCCAAGGGGAATCCCCTTCACCTTTCGTATTAACCGCACCGTTAATGCCACCTTGCGCACATACAGAGTGAGAACGTTTAACAGGAACGATCGAAAACAAATCAACATTAACACCCGCTTCGGCTGCTTTAATTGTCGCCATCAGACCTGCAAGGCCTCCGCCAACAATTGCTATTTTACGGTTACTCATCTTATGCTCACTCCTTCGTATACTGCCAATTCCTTATTTCATGTTCACAACTTCATTCAAATGCCGTACGCAAATGCAAGCAATGCGCGTACACCGACATAACTAAGTCCCAAGAAGACGATTAACGTGACATATGTAGCAATCTTTTGTGACTTTGGAGACTGTGTAATACCCCAAGTAACAACAAAGCTCCAAAGACCATTCGAAAAGTGGAAAGTTGTAGAAATCAAACCTACAATATAGAACCAGAACATTGCTGGATTCGCGAGAACACTATCCATTAAATCAAAACTTAAATCAGCATTGAAGAAATTGATCTGCACAGTGGTTTGCCATATATGTACAGCAATATAAACCAACGTGATAATTCCTGTTACGCGTTGCAGATAATACATCCAGTTTCTGAAATAGCCATATTTAGTGACATTATTTTTAGTTACAAAAACAATATACACACCTAAAATAGCATGGAATAAAATAGGTAGATAAATAATCACCCATTCCAATAATGGTCTGAATGGCAAATCATGTATAAATGCAGCTGCTTTGTTGAAACTTCCCTGTCCATACACCGCGAAATGGTTGATGATCAGATGTTGGATCAAAAAAACACCAATAGGTATGACTCCTAGCAGTGAATGCACTCTCCTGAGTAAAAACTGTCGTTCTTTGGCCATATGTTACCCCCCTTTTCAATGTGTAAGAAATATTCAATGTGATGCACAACATTTTGTCAAATAAAGCTGATTTGAAACTTTATTCATTGGAAAATGTTCATTTTGTGTCACATTTATTGTACTTCTATCTTAGTGGAGCGTCAAGGAAAGGATACAAGTTATTTCCAATTAACGTTCGTATCAAATAAATATTTAAAATGATATATATATTATGCACCAAAAATGTTAAAATAAAAACATGTATACAATGTTGGGAATGTCCCTTTGATTTTGTTCCCACATCATGTAAAATAACAAATGCCATCTTATACATATAATAAATTTAACAGCTAACTTTATAGACTAGAGAGAGGATTGACAACATGGAAACAAAAGATGATTTATTACCTGTTTCACTTCTTGACTCACTACATACCTCTGGAGCAGGTTATGATATTTTACGTTACATAAGTTTACCTGATATATTTGGGTCAGAGACAAATACACTTCTTTACTATACAGGTAAACATTTGGCACGACAGTTTGAAATCGAATCGTTGGATGATGTAAGTTATATGTTCGAGAAAATGGGCTGGGGAAGGCTTGATTTTGTAAAAGAAAAACGTCGTTATCTGGAATTCGAACTCATGTCCGACGCCATTGTACACCGGTTAAAAACGCCCCTTGAAACCGAATTCCGATTGGAAGCCGGTTTTTTGGCATCAGCCATTCAAAAAATAAAAGGGTTGGAATGTGAATGTACGGAAGAAATCAATAAAAAACTACATCAAGTCATATTTACCGTTTTCTATACAGCTTAATCCGTGATAAGGGGATGATCAGTCCCCTTATTTATATTGCTGCCATACTGTCAAACCTTATATCGCCATTACATCCTGAAGCTTTTTCATTTCTTGTCCCATTGTTGTCACTCCATATGACTGGTCAGGAATTCAATTCCGAAATAATATCCTTCGCAACGTTTTTGGGTATCCCCAACTTGGTTATCTCTTCAATATTCGCCGTTTTTATTTCATCCAATGACTTAAAATGTTTCAATAACAACCGTCTTCGTTTTTCACCTACTCCTGCAATATTATCCAATTTCGAACGAAAAACACTTGTTCCACGTAGTTGGCGGTGGAAAGTGATCGCAAAGCGGTGCACTTCATCCTGGATGCGCTGCACAAGGTAAAACTCAGATGATTTTCTGGATAAATGGACGGTCTCTGGCGGAAAACCAAAAAGCAGTTCACTTGTTTTATGCTTATCATCTTTCACCAAACCACAGAGAGGTATGTCCAATCCCAGTTCATTTTCCAGTACATCTAAAGCAACACTCATTTGCCCTTTACCACCATCTACAATAATTAAATCTGGTAGAGGTAAATCTTCTTTCAAAACGCGCGTGTACCTGCGTCTAATCACTTCACGCATGGTTTCGTAATCATCCGGTCCTTCCACGTCCCGTATTTTATATTTTCGGTAACCCTTTTTATCAGGTTGACCGTCCATAAACGTGACCATGGCACTTACCGGATCTGTACCTTGTATGTTTGAATTGTCAAAAGCCTCGATTCGATGCGGCGTATCTATATTCAATATTGTTCCAAGCCTTTCAACAGCCTGGATTGTCCGTTCTTCATCCCGTTCGATAAGCGAAAACTTTTCTTCGAGTGATAATTTTGCATTTTTTGAAGCCAATTCGACTAATTCCTTTTTCCTGCCCCTGAAGGGTGTATGGGTGTCAACATCTAATAGCTTTGTCACCAATTCAGTATCACTCCCGATGGGCAGGAGTATCTGTCTTGGTTTAATATTGTGGGAGTGAAGGTAAAACTGACCGATATAACTATAAAATGTTTCTTCGGGTTCATCAAAGAAAGGAAATAAAGAGACCTCTCGCTCGATTAGTTTGCCTTGACGAATAAAAAACACCTGGATACACATCCATCCTTTATCATAACTAAAACCAAAAATATCACGGTTGACATTATCATTCAAAGTCATTTTTTGCTGTTCCATCACAATGGTAATATGTTGTATAAGATCACGGAGTTCTTGTGCACGTTCAAAATTCAATTCATCGCTTGCTTTTTCCATTTTTGTTTTTAAATCCATTTTTATCTCTTTGAATCCACCGTTCAAAAAGGATGTTATTTTATGAATGATTCCTTTATAATCCTCTTTTGATGGTGGATTTTCACTGCATGCCAAACATTGACCCAAATGATAATATAGGCAAAATCGACCGGGTGGATTTTTACACTTACGAAGTGGAAACAATCGGTCGAGTAGCCTTTTTGTCTCTTTTGCAGCAATAACATTCGGATATGGGCCAAAATATTTCCCTTTTCTCCTTTTTATTTTTCGAGTAATCAGCAAACGTGGATGACGCTCTTCTGTTATTTTTAAATAAGGGTAGGATTTATCATCTTTCATCATGACATTATACTTTGGATCATATTTTTTTATCAGATTCATTTCCAAAATGAGAGCTTCTATTTCCGAGTTCGTTACAATATATTCAAAGTCGGTTATCTCTTGTACCAAACGTTGTGTTTTTTTGTCATTTGCCCCTGTGAAATAAGACTTAACCCGATTACGGAGCTTTTTGGACTTACCCACATAGATAATCGTATGATGTTTATCTTTCATTAAATAACAACCTGGCTGTGCAGGTAAAACAGCTAATTTTTCTTTGATAGTATGTTCCATTGCACATGTCATTCCTTTACAATAACGAAAACGGACCCCTTGTCATGAGATAAGGGGTCCTTCTATTCATTTCCGTTTCATTTTATGAAGCATGTTTATTGATCAAATCAACTAATGCTTCTTTCGGTTGAAAACCAACAACTTGATCAACCACATTACCATCTTTGAATAATAATAAAGTTGGTATACTCATGACACCATATTTACCAGCTGTTTCTTGATTTTCGTCGACATCCAGTTTGACGATTTGTACTTTCTCTTCCATTTCACCGTCTATTTCTTCTAAAACTGGAGCAATCATTTTGCAAGGTCCGCACCATGGTGCCCAGAAGTCTGCCAACACTAGGCCTTCTGCCGTTTCAGTCGCAAAATTTTTATCTGTCACATGTGTTATGGCCAATCTAATCCCTCCTAAAAATCAATCTTAACATTTCCACTATCAGTATACCACTGTTTATATTTCTTAAGCGAATACTTTGCCTATCGCTTACAGACATATTGTCTTACATGTAAAGAAACACATCGTATAAGGATAAAATATATTAACTAAATGAACAAATATATATTCAATTAAAAGTGAAAATGTAAAATAAGGGCTTTTTATTACGCTTGTATACTTTTGATTTCTTCGATCAGTAGTGGGATGACGTCAAATAAATCCCCTACGATGCCATAATCCGCTACATTGAATATATTGGATTCAGGATCCTTGTTAATCGCTACGATGACCTTAGAATTGGACATACCTGCCAAATGTTGAATCGCTCCTGAAATACCGACTGCAATATATAAATCGGGTGTAACGACTTTACCGGTTTGTCCGATCTGTAATGAGTAATCACAATAGTCGGCATCACAAGCACCTCTGGAAGCTCCTACTGCCGCACCTAAAACATCAGCAAGTTCATAAAGCGGTTTGAATCCTTCGGCACTTTTAACACCGCGTCCCCCCGCTACAACAATATTTGCTTCTGACAAATCCACACCATCGGAAGATTTTTTGATAACGTCTCTGATTGTTGTTTTCAAATCAACAATATCCACGGTTTTTGATTCGGTTTCACCCGTCCGTGATTCATCTTTATCTAAAGCTGGAATATTATTCGGGCGAATGGTCGCAAATGTCAATCCTGATGTGATCACCTTTTTCTCAAACGCCTTACCTGAATAAATAGGTCGAGTAAATATCAATTCGTCGCCATCTTTATCAATGGCAGTTGCATCTGAAATCAAGCCTGACTGTAATTTGCTTGCCAGCTTCGGTGTCAGGTCCTTTCCAATCGATGTGTGCCCCATCACAATACCATTTGGAGATTCATCTTCAATGATGGTCATTAGTGCCTGTCCATAAGCCTCAGAAGTATATGTTTTTAATGTTTCATCTGTAACAGTTGTAATCCTATCAGCACCATAGTGAATCATTTCCTCTCCTTGACTGGCGATGTCATCACCACCGCACACAACACCAATTATTTCTGCTTCGGAATCAATCATTTTTGCAGCTGCGATTGCTTCAAATGATACATGACGTAATATTCCATCTTTCGCTTCACCAATAACAATTATTTTATCACTCATAATGTCTCAGATTCCCCTTTCCACATTGGTCGTTTATAACACTTTCTTGTCATCATGCAACAAGGAAACAAGTTCCTTTACTTTATCCTCTGTTTCGCCTTCTAAAATTCTGCCTGCCTCTTTTTCCTCAGGTAAGAATATCTCTATCGTTTTTGTCTTGGGTTCAAGATCATCTTCATCCAAATCAAGATCATCAATTTCCATTTCTTCCAATGGTTTTTTCTTTGCTTTCATAATTCCCGGAAGAGATGGATAACGCGGGTCATTCAAGCCCTGTTGACAAGTAACCAGAAGCGGGAGAGCTGTTTCTATCTTTTCAACATCCCCTTCAACATCTTTGTCGATTTTCACATTGTTTCCTTCGATTTCAAGATTGGTAATCGTCGTAATATATGGGAGGTTCAAACGAGTAGCAAGTCTCGGTCCCACCTGTCCGCTAGCTTCGTCTATCGCAACATTACCCGCTAAAATTAAATCGACCTCTTTATCCTCGAAAAATGCCTCTAATATTTTTGCTGTCGTAAAGGCATCTCCATCTTCCAAATCCTCTTCTGTGTCGATTAGCACAGCCTTGTCCGCTCCCATAGCCAAAGCGGTCCGCAACTGTTTTTCCGAATCTTCATCGCCAACGGTCACCACCGTTACTTCACCGCCATGTGTATCGCGTTGATTGATGGCTTCTTCGACAGCATACTCATCATATGGATTGATAATGTGTTCTGCTCCATCATCTTCTATCTGGCCATCAGAAATCACTATCTTTTCTTCTGTATCAAATGTCTTTTTTAACAGTACATATATATTCATTCCATTTCCTCCTTCACGTTATTGATCTCTAAATATTGGTTGCCTTTTTTCGATAAATGCTTGGATTCCTTCTTTCGCATCATCTGAACCAAATATGTCACTGAAAAGCTCCGCTTCTTTATCGACCCCTGCTTGAAACTGATCAGTTTTAGCATAAGGAATGAGCTCCATCACACGGTTAATGGTTGGTTTACTTTTAGCCGCCAATTTTGAAGCTAATTCAGAAACAACTTGTTCCAACTCACTTTCTGACACAACTTTATTTGCCAATCCCCATTCATAGGCATTTGCTCCGGTAATCGGTTCTCCTGTCAATATCATCTCATACGCCTTCGGGCCCCCTACTATTTGTGGCAGACGTTGTGTACCTGCAAATCCCGGTATAATGCCCAAAGTTAATTCCGGCAGTCCCAACAAGGCTTTTTCAGTAACAATTCGCATATGACAGGCTAAAGCGAGCTCCAGGCCTCCTCCCAAGGCAGCACCATGTATTTGCGCGATAATTGGAATATAAAACGTTTCCATTCGATTGAATAGTTGTTGTCCCTTGGCTGAAAGTGCTTTATAATCAGAAGCTTCTTGTAAAGAGGTGAATTCCTTGATATCAGCCCCTGCCGAAAAGAACTTACCTTCTCCTTTAAGAATGACGACCTTTGCTTGATCCTCTTTTTCAATCTGATCAAGGTGAACGGCAAGATCTTCTAGCAAACTACTTGATAAAGCGTTTGCAGGAGGGCTTTTAATCGTCAACGTACATACATGATTGCTTGTTTCACTCATTATTTTCCCCAAGTGATACCTCCTCTATCATATCATAAAAGACTCTATAAAATAATCATGTTTACAACCACATTATAGCATAAAATAAACTCTATTAACGTGATATTCCATTCGTTATCAAAGAATGGACTTCTTCCGCTTGTTCGACCAAGTCATATTTCTCATCCTTCATGACCCAATTGGTGACAACCTCATCCATTGTTCCAAAAATCATTTGCCGGACAAGTCTTGCATTCAAATCTTGACGAAACATCTTTTCCTCGATACCCGATTGAATAATCGAATCGATAACCGATAAATAAGGTTTTAAAACATGATTTATCTTTTTTCTTAATGCGACATCAGATTGCCTTAATTCCAGCTGTGTGACAATGGCAAGATGATGATCTGCGGAAAGTTGCCCAAAATGCATTTCAATCAATGTTTTCAACTTGTCACTGGCATTTTGTTTTTCACGGATGCTTTTGATAATCTTTTCGATGAATTGTCCCATTTTCTCTTCAAAAACAGATACAAGGATATCTTCTTTATTTTTAAAATACAAGTAAATGGTGCCGTCCGCAACACCGGCTTGGTTGGCAATCTTTGAAACTTGTGATGCATGAAAGCCATTCTCCGCTATGACAACGACGGCTGCATCGATAATCAGTTTATATTTCGGTTTACTATTTTTCATTCAAATTCTCCCTTGTATTCCGTCAAATAATACTGAATGAATAATCATTCATAAATTAGTATACAATGCCAGCAAAAGGTTGTCAATTCCGCCTGTCCGATTTGATATGCGTCCTGTTATGTTTTTCTTCATCAACCAGCTGACGCCGTAGTATTTTACCAACGGTCGTTTTTGGAAGCTCATCCCTGAATTCATATAGACGTGGAACTTTAAATGCCGCAAGATGTTTTCTGCAATACGTATTGATCGCTTTTTCATTTAAAATATGACCTTCTTTTAGAACAATGTAGGCTTTGACTGTTTCTCCACGGTATGGATCAGGTATTCCAGCGACAACCGCTTCCTGTATCCCTTCCATTTCATAAAGAACCTCTTCCACTTCCCGTGGATAGATATTGAATCCTCCCGCAATGATCATGTCATTTTTACGATCAACCACATAAAAATAACCTTCTTCATCCATATAGCCCAGGTCTCCTGTAAGAAGCCACCCATCTTTGAATGTGTTATCGGTTTCTTCAGGATTATTCCAATATCCTTTCATAATCTGTGGTCCTTTGACCGCTATTTCTCCTATATCTCCTATCGGTAATTCCTGACCCGAACTCATATCCAATATTTTACTCTCTGTATTTGGCCAAGGAACTCCGATACTTCCATCCACACGTTTTTCCCATACAAAATTAGCATGTGTGACAGGTGATGTTTCAGTTAGACCGTATCCTTCGACCAATCGACCGTTTGTGAGTTCCTCAAATTGTTGCTGAACTTCGTGTGGTAGTGGAGCAGAGCCACTTATACACGCTTTAATCGATGATAGATCATATTTATTGATATCGGAATGATTCAACAATCCGATATACATGGTCGGTGCCCCTGGAAACAAGGTCGGCTTTAGTTTATCAATCGTCTTCAATACTTCCACAGGTTTAAATTTCGGTAATAAAATCATTTTTGACGCCATCATAATCGACATATTCATGACTGTTGTCATCCCATAAACATGAAAAAAAGGGAGTGCTCCAAGAATTGTTTCTTCACCATATTTTGTCTTATACAACCATGCACTGCACATTTGCACATTTGACACTAAATTATAATGGGTTAACATGACACCTTTGGGAAACCCTGTTGTACCACCTGTATATTGCAATAGGGCCAAATCTTCTTTTGGATCGATATCAATTTTTTGATAATCAGCTGTTGTCTGCTTGAAAATGGCATTCCAAATATGGATTTCATCGGATTCTTCAATATTGATAACCATATTATATTCTTTCTTTTGTATAAATGGGTAGATGACATTTTTCGGAAAAGGCAAGTAATCCTTGATTTCAGTTACAATGATATGTTGTACAGATGTATTTCCTTTTACTTTCGTAACTAAAGGCAACAATATGTCCAAGCAGACAATTATTTCAGCTCCGGAATCTTTTAATTGAAACTCAAGTTCCCTGTCCTTATATAATGGATTTGTCTGGACAACAACACCACCAGCCATCAATATGCCATAATAACATATGACAGACTGTGGACAATTCGGAAGCATAACTGCAACCCGGTCCCCTTTTCCAAGTCCAATGGATTGTAGGTAGGTTGCCATCTGGCATGATTCATGATAGAGTTCCTCAAACGTTAATTCTTTCCCCATAAAATGAAGCGCTTTCTTTTTTGGGAAATTTTTTTTACTGTCTAGAAGAAAGTCCTGCAGGGCAATTTCATCATAATCGATATAAGGACTTATTTCTTCCGGATAATGAGAATGCCATATTTTTGATTCAGACATCATATCCTCCTCCTTTTATATGAACTTATACTCATTATACAGATTAATCCATGAAATTTGAAATATATATTACTTCACTTTACTGAATATATGCTTAAATAAGAAAGATAATGCCGATAATGACAAATACGACTGCTATGACGATAAGTAACTTTGCCAATGTTTCCATCTGTTCTCTCTCCTCTGTGTACGAACATATCTGATCGATTTCTTTGAAGGTTTAACAGGGGGAGGATAACCCAACAGAGCAAGCCCCCTCGCAAACCCAAAAAATATCCGGATTCATTAACAATGTATTCTAGAAGGTATATTCATCTAATAACCTTATTCTGACGCTGTTTAAGCTTTAAGTTCAAAAACAGTAACGCCACTTCCACCTTCATTTTGGTTTCCAGAACGATATGATTTAATATATGGATGATGTTTCGCATATTCTACGACACCATTACGAAGCGCACCTGTTCCCTTCCCGTGTATAATCGTAACCGTTGGATAATTTTGTAATAAGACATCATCCATATAACGTTCCAACAAGATCATCGCTTCTTCATATCTTTGTCCACGTAAATCAAGTTCTGGTCGGACGGTTGTCCGTGATGCCTTTACCGTAGTTATCGGTGTCGTTTTTTCTTTTGGCTTTTGTTTGACCAGCTGTAGGTTTTTACCTTTTGCCTTCACCTTCATGGCTCCAATTTGAATCAAGAATTCATCTTCACTCAACTTTTCCGCCACAGTTCCATCTTGATCAAGTGTGAGCAATTTTACGTCATCACCAACATGAAGATTACTTGACTCAATTGTTTCAGATGATGTTGGGGCATATGATTCATTTGATGAAAGATGTGGTTCAAGATCATCGAACATTTTTCGTGCTTCAATCAATTCGTGTTCTTTCACGCCGGAATTGTTTTGCATCTCACGTAATAAGTCTACTATTTCTTCCGCTTCGGAGCGTGCTTTGTTCAATGCTTTTTCAGCTTTTTCCTCCGCTTTTTTATATAGGTGCTCACGTTTTTGTTCAAATGCATTCCAGGCATGTTTGATATCTTTTTGTAACGCCTCGGAAGCACGTAGAACCTCATGTGCTTCTTCAAAGTCCCGTTCGGCTTTTTTCCTGGCTTCTTCCAATGCGACGATCATATTTTCGACATTGCTTGAATCTAAACCGATATGTTCCTTGGCATGTTGGATGATATTTGGGGATAGCCCAAGTCGATCAGAGATTTCAAATGCGTTACTTCTGCCTGGGACCCCAATCAATAGGCGATACGTTGGCTGTAATGTTTCAACATCAAACTCAACTGAAGCATTTATGACGGAATCCCGATTATATCCATATGCCTTCAGCTCTGGATAATGTGTCGTCGCTATGACTCTCGCACCCTTTTGAATACAGTCATCCAAAATAGACATTGCAAGAGCTGCACCTTCTTGGGGATCAGTTCCCGCCCCAAGCTCGTCAAACAAAACCAGTGATCGATGATTCACGCGGGGGATGATATCTCTGATATTTGACATATGCGAAGAAAATGTACTCAAATTTTGTTCAATGGATTGTTCGTCACCAATATCGGCATGGACATCCTCAAATACAGCCATTTTACAACCATCAAGAGCCGGAACCTGAAGGCCGGACTGAGCCATCAATGTGCATAAGCCAATCAATTTTAACGTCACGGTCTTCCCGCCCGTATTTGGTCCTGTAATGACGATTGCAGTAAAATCATCACCAATCCGGATGTCATTGGCAATCACCTGTTCATCAGGTATCAATGGATGGCGGGCTTGTTTCATGTCGATAATGCCATTCTCATTCAATTCGGGCATGCTTGCTTTCATTTGCATTCCCAGTTTGGCACGAGCAAAAATATAATCAATTTTCCCAAGGACCGTTACGTTTTCAAAAATGACGGTACTATTGGCGGCCACTTCCGCGCTCAAACCACGTAATATCCGATCTATTTCTTCCCTTTCTTTGAGACGCGCTTCATGAAGTTGGTTATTCAAATCAATGAGCGCCTTGGGTTCCATGAATAAAGTTTGACCAGAGGCTGATTGGTCATGGACAATTCCTCCGAATGCTTGTCTATACTCATGCTTGACAGGGAGAACATAGCGCTCATTTCGTATGGTTATAATGGATTCGGACAACATATTGCTTTTCGATTTCGTATAGCCGTCCAATTTTTCACGGACACGTGATTCAAACGTTCGAATAGATGAACGAATTCCTTTCAACGTTGATGAGGCACTATCAAGCATTTTACCTTGTTCATCGATACAGCTGGAAATTTCTTTTTCCAACGCATTTAGAACTACAATCCGATTCCCCAGATCATACAATAATGGCAGGGATTCTTCCAGGTTAATGATGAATCGGTTCACTTGTCTCGCCCCATACAATGTATTGGCAATGTCCAGACATTCACTTGGTGAAAGGGTACCTCCTATCTCTGATCGTTTTAAACTAGCTCTAATATCAACGATGCCCCCTAATGGGACCGATTTATTCAATCGTTCAACTTGCATTGCTTCATCTGTTTCGCGTTGGAGATGTTGGACCTCTTCAATGTCTGATGATGGCATAAGTTGAACACAGCGTTCTTTGCCGATGGATGTCGCAGCATGATGTTTCAATTGATTTTTTATTTTATCAAATTCCAGTACATCCACGATTCGTTCATTCATCACGGCATGCTCCTTTTTGTTCACTACAAATTAACGATTTTGCTTCATGAATGCTTTAACATTGTCCAACGACCATGTATTCAGCACGGCTTCCTTTTTTAACCAGCCCTTTCTTGCTGTCGAAACACCGTATGTCATATGATCTAGCATGGAGAAGTTATGGGCATCTGTATTTATAGCAATTGTCACGCCTTGTTCATATGCCATTTGAACCCAGCTGGCTGATAGATCCAAGCGATTTGGATTGGAATTGATTTCAAGGGCTGTTCCGGTTACTTTAGCATGTTCGATCAAGGTTTCCACATCGAGTTGATATCCGTTCCTTTTTCCGATCAGCCTACCTGTCGGATGTGCTATCAATGATACATGGCGGTTTTCTAATGCTGATTGCAGACGATACATGATTTTTTCCTCAGATTGACTGAAGCTCGAATGGATGGCACCAATGACAAAATCCATTTCCGCCAAAAAATCATCCGAAAAATCCAGTGTTCCATCCGGTAAAATATCCATTTCTACTCCTGCAAATACATGTATATTCTCATATTTTTCATTGACTCGTTCGATTTCTTCACGCTGTCTACGTAATCTACCTTCATTCAGTCCATTTGCAATACGAAGATACTTGGAGTGATCGGTAATGGCGATATAGGAATAACCCTTTTTCATGGCACGTTGGACCATTTCTTCCACTGATTGTCCACCATCACTCCATGTCGTGTGCATGTGCAGATCACCTTGGATATCAGATAGTTGAATCAGAGGTGTTTCTTCTGTGAAAATATCTACTTCACCTTTGCCTTCACGCACTTCCGGTGGTATATAATGACGTCCGAAGTGAGCGAAAAAATCCTTTTCAGTTTTAAATGTGAGCAGTTCTTTTGTTTCTTCAACTTCCACACCATATTCACTGATTTTTTCGCCACGTGATTTTGCCAATTGTCGCATGGTTACATTATGTTCCATAGATCCCGTAAAATGGTGTAACGTTGTTGCAAATGCTTCACTTGATACCAAACGGAAGTCAACATCGATATCATATTCTCCAGCAATCGTCACTGAAATTTTAGTGCTTCCTTTTGCAATAACGTCTTTTATTGAGTCCATTTCAAGTATAGCTTCTCTGACTTTATCAGTATGCGCTGTTGCAATAATAAAATCCAAATCACCATTGGTTTCTTTGACCCGTCTTAAACTGCCGGCCCTTGAAAAACGATCAATTTCCGGTATATGATCAAGGGCCGTTTCAATTTCTTCAGCGACCGGCAGCATCACCGAAATCGGCAACCGTTCAGGCTGCTTATTTGCTTCTTCCAATGCAACGAGCATTTTTTCGGCAGATTTTTTCCCGAATCCGGCTAATGACTCTACTTGTTTTGTTTCAAGAGCTTTTTTTAAAGATGCAGCATCGATGATATTTAATTCTTGGTAAAGTTTATGAAGTTTTTTGCCACCGAGGCCTGGAAGTTTGAGCAATGGAACCAAACCGCTTGGCACTTCTTCTTCCAATGTCTCTAATACTGTTGAACGATGATAGGTGATATATTCAGTAATGACTTCCCCTGTCCCTTTACCGATACCGTCCAGTTTTGTGAAGTCATCAATGTCGTCCAGTGATCGTTCATCACGCTCCAATGCCGCAGCCGCTTTCCTATATGCAGCTATTTTAAAGGGATTTTCTCCTTTCAATTCCATGTAAGTGGCTATTTTCTCCAAAAGTTGTATGCAATCCTTTTTGTTGATGGACATATATATCCCCCTTTTATGACGTATCAATATGCATAAAAAAGGCTGTATCAATGTCGGATGATACGGAAGTATTCTAACAATACAAGCGTATTTCCTAATCTGTTGAAACAGCCATCAATTTAACGGGTTGAAGCATCAATCGATTAGTCGTTATATAATCATTCCAGCCATAATGACATGACTTGCTCGGATAGTATGGGTGTCTTTTCTATTATGAACATCGCCACTGATGAATCATTAATCCAACCTTGAAGCTGTGTTAATGGTGTCAGTGCCAAGACAAATAGCACAATGAATAAAAGGACATACACCTCAAGGAATCCAAGTAGGGCTCCAAGCATTTTATTGATCGAGCCTAAAATCGGTATTGCCGAAACAAAGTCAAGCATGGAAGCTATAATCTGCAACAGAATCTTGACACCGAAAAAAATAACAGCAAACGCGATTGCATTATAAAAAGCATGTTCCACAGGCGCTGATTGTAAAAAGCCTGCCCACATACTATCATCTGATACATTCGGGTATGGAATGAATATACTGAGTTTATCAGCCAGTTTATCATAATATAGTACCGCGAGAATAAAGGAAATGATAAAGCCCGACAAATGTAGGGCTTGTAAAATGAGCCCTCTTTTTAAACCGATTAAAAATCCAAAAAGTAATATGATAATCAAGATGAAATTCATCATGGGTCATTTATCCTCTTTCTTAGCTGAACCCAAGAGTGCAGCGTAGTCTTCTTTTAGTTTCAGATAATCATTCATTGTATTAACCGCTGTTAATACTGCGAGTTTAGATGTATCCAGCTGTGGATTATGTTCTTTCATTTCTTTCATTTTCTGATCAACTAAACTGGCAACCAATTGTACATGATTGGCAGATTCTTTTCCGACAATCGTATATTGTTGATGGTGGATGTCAACGGTAATTTTTGTTTTATCATTTTGGGCCACTGTAAATCCTCCCACGAAAGTAAAATCCCTCATTATATATTAACATGAAGCCAATCATTTGGGAAATAGTAATTCATAATAAATTGTTTCAATGCATGCAGATAGTTTGCTATAGTATACTTTACAGGAATGGGAGTGATATTTTGCCGCAAATTGTACTGAAATTCAATCAAAATGAAATAAAAGACATGAGACAATATTATAAAACACAACTTACAGAAACACCAATTGGCGCCCTTTTTCGGGCAAAAACAGACCATTGCGTCATTACCGGCTATCGTTCTGGAAAAGTTCTGTTCCAAGGTGCCCGCCCGGATATTGAATTTAATAAATGGGAACAAACGAGCAAACAGACGTCAATCCATGAACAAACAAAACGGAATAAATCTTTCTTTGAACCGCCGGATACATTATACAGCTCTTTTCATATCGGTTCCGATGAAGCTGGTACAGGAGATTATTTTGGCCCGATAACAGTTGGTGCCACTTATGTGACGCCTGAATCCATCACCAATCTGAAAAATATAGGTGTCAAGGATTCAAAGGCATTTTCAGATAATCACATACAAAAACTTGCTGCTGAAATTATGTCCTTGAAAATCCCGTATGCCCTTCTTGTTTTGCCTAATGAGAAATACAACACATTACAAAAACAAGGATGGACTCAAGGGAAAATGAAAGCCATGTTACATCATCATGCCATTCAAAAATTATTACGACGGATAGTCAACCAACCATTGAACGGGATCTTGATCGACCAATTTTGTGAACCGTCTATTTATAAACGCCATCTTAATTCCGAACATGAAGCAATACAAAACAACCTATATTTTAAGACAAAAGCAGAATCACACTCGATCGCAGTTGCCGCCGGCTCGATTCTTGCACGAACGCGTTTTCTCCAGGCGATGGAAGACCTTTCCGTAAACGCTGGCATGACGTTACCTAAAGGCGCATCTCAAAAAGTTGACCGTGTTATTGCCGTTATCAAACAAAAATACGGATCCGATTATTTAGACACATGTGCCAAAGTCCATTTCGCAAATACCCATAAAGCGAATGCTTATTTATAAAAAAACCGGGACAAATGTACTTTCGTACCGTTATGTCCCGGTTTTTAAGAATGCTATTCCCTTACATAAGTTCCATACTTCTCATTGACTTTATGGATAATATTTTCAAACGATGTTTCAATATCAGCATCTGTCAATGTTTTTTCTGGGTCGCGATAAATCAAACTATAGGCTACAGACTTTTTACCTTCGGGCAAATTTTCCCCTTTATACACATCGAATACATCTACCTCTTTCACCAACGGTTTACCAATTTTTTCGATCGCCTCTTTGATGACACCTGATTCAAGCGATATATCCATTATGAAAGCAATATCTCTTTCGATGGATGGATACCTAGGTATAGGCTCAAAAGATGGGACATGTTCATAATAATCCAGACAAATATCCATATTCACATCAAATACATATGTTTCTTTTAAATCCCATTTCTTTGCAATGAGAGGATGAACCTGTCCCATAAAACCGATGGCCTGTTCATCCAAATAAATAACGGCACATCGACCTGGATGCATTTCATCCAATCGTTCCTGCTTAATGGCAATCGGTATGTCCAGATATTGAAAGAGCCCTTCCACAATACCTTTCACGACATAAAAATCCACCTTCTTTGCTTCACCTTGCCACAGGTGTTCTAACCAACTTCCGGTTACAGCACCAGCCAATCTTCTCTTTTCATCTGGCTGTGATGATATTGACGACTCATCAGCAACAAATATTTTGCCAAGTTCATAAAATCCGATATTCTCTTCATTTCTGGCTCGATTGTAAGTTAACGACCTCAGTATTTCAGGTAGAAGACTGGTCCGCAAATACTGATGATCTGTACTCATCGGTTTAGCTATTTGTATGGGCTTCGGAGCGATTTTCTTTATTTCTGGGCTCAAAAAAAGATTGATCCTCTCTTCGTCTGTAAGTGAATATGTTCTTGTCTCCATCAGTCCAGTTGATTGCATGTAATGGTTGACTTCCCTCTCCAGAGATTGTTTCGTTGTCAATCCACCAACGAGTGATGACCCCTGTGGAAGTGTATATGGCAGACGATCATATCCATAAATCCTTGCTACTTCTTCGAGCATATCTTCAAAGATTGAAATATCACCACGTCTTGATGGAACTTCAACTATAAAGGTTTCCTCTTCCGCGGTATATGCAAACCGAAGTCGGCGTAAAATGTCCTTGATTTCTTCAGTTTTGATTTCGGTGCCCAGTCGTTTATTTATGACACTCGTATCCATTTTGACTGTTTTAGTGTTTTCGTTCAGGTTATTACATTCAGCAACACCTGAATATACACGTGCATCTGCATACTTCTGAAGTAATTGGCAAGCACGCATTCCAGCCGCTTTCACCCGATTCGGGTCGATTCCTTTTTCATACCTTGTGCTTGCTTCACTCCTTAAGCCGGTTTGCTTTACTGTGCGTCGAGTGGTCATACCGGAAAATAAAGCAGCTTCCAATAAAATTCGTGTTGTTCCTTCATGGACCTCGGTATTCTCACCACCCATGACGCCGGCTAGCGCGATTGGCTTTAATCCGTCAGTAATCACCAAGTTGTCAGGTGTCAAAGTACGCTCTTTATTATCCAAGGTCGTCAACTTTTCACCATCTGTAGCCGTGCGTACAACAATGTCGTCTGAATTGACACGGTCATAATCAAACGCATGAAGTGGTTGACCGTACTCCAGTAAACAGTAATTCGTAATGTCCACTACATTGTTGATTGGTCTAATGCCAGCAGCAAGCAAACAATTTTGTATCCACAATGGAGCGGCTTTGACTTTTACATCTTCTATCATAAAAACCGAGTAATATGGACAGAGATCTGGATTTTTGACATCTACTTTTATGTTTTGTGAGACATCATTTTCGATTGTCTTCACTTCTTCATCTGGTAAATTTAATTCCTTATCCAGTATGGCTGCAACTTCATAAGCCATACCGATCATATTTAAACAATCTGCCCGGTTAGGGGTTAGATCGAGTTCCAAAACGGTGTCATTCAGATTCAAAAAAGGTTCGATCGCTTCCCCAACAGGAACTGATTCCGGAAAAATGAATACACCATCTTGTTGATCTTTGGGTATATGTTCCTCGGAAAAACCAAGTTCTTCCAACGAACATATCATACCGTTAGACTCAACACCTCTTAATTTTACTTTTTTGATTTTAAAATCACCGGGTAAAACCGCTTTCGGTTTAGCAACAGCCACATATACATTTTGGCGTATGTTTGGTGCTCCGCATACTATTTGCAATGTTTCCGAGCCGATATCTACTTTACAGACATTCAACTTATCGGCATCCGGATGTTTTTCACATGATGTAACATACCCCGTGACAACACCTTTACTTGGCTTTCCGACAACATGGATGCCATCAACCTCAATACCGGATTTAGTGATTTTCTCGGCTAGTTCTTCGGGTTGATTTCCACTAAAATCAACATATTTCTGTAACCAATTTAAAGATATGAGCATACTTACTTCCTCCTACGCATTATGATACTGTTTCAAAAATCGTAAGTCGTTTGTATAAAATTGTCGGATGTCATCTATACCGTATTTAAGCATCGCAATCCGGTCGGGACCCATTCCAAATGCAAATCCTGTATAAACGTCTGGATTATATCCCGCCATTTCCAAAACATTCGGATGAACCATTCCTGCTCCAAGGATCTCAATCCAACCAGACCCTTTACAAACACGGCAACCTTTTCCCTTACAGACCTTACAAGATATGTCCATTTCAACAGAAGGTTCAGTAAACGGGAAGAAACTTGGACGTAGGCGGATTTCACGATCGTCCCCGAACATCTTTTTGCTAAACGCATCGAGTGTCCCTTTTAAATCACTCATCCGAACATTCTTATCAACGTATAGTCCTTCTATCTGTGTAAATTGATGTGAGTGTGTTGCATCATCGTTATCCCGGCGATATACATTACCTGGACAAATCATCTTGAGTGCCTCGCCGCCTCCATATTCACGCATCGTTCGTGCTTGTACAGGCGATGTATGCGTGCGGAGCAACAACTCGTTTGTAATATAAAATGTATCCTGCATATCTCGAGCAGGATGATCAGGTGGTAAATTAAGTGCCTCAAAGTTAAAATAATCCGTTTCCACTTCAGGACCTTCCTTAACCTCATAACCCATACCAATAAAGAAATTTTCAATGTCTTCTATGATTCGAGTCAAAATATGGGCCCCACCTATTTTAGGCGGACGTCCGGGAAGTGTGACATCTATTGCTTCATTTTGAAGTTTTTCCTCCAATTCCTTTGTTTCAAGGATTTCGCGTTTTTCTTCAATAGCGGCTGTTATTTTTTCGCGCACTTGATTTGCCAACTCACCAATGACTGGACGTTCTTCTTTTGATAATTTCCCCATTCCACGTAATACCGACGTCAAAGAACCCTTCTTACCTAAAAAATGGACCTTGATATCCTGCAACGATTTTGCGTCCTCAGTTTGGTCTATTTCTGCGAGAGCCGTTGATTGTATGTCCTGTAATTGCTCTTTCAAAATGAAAAACCTCCTTTATTCATTAAAAAAAGCCTCCTCCCATATTAAGGGACGAGGCTGTTATATCGCGTTACCACCCTTGTTGACATTTCGATGATTGAATAATTAAAAATGTCCAACTTGAATCTGATAACGGTAGATGAACCGGGGCATCTTTACTTTTTATTAAAAGGTCCAAATGCCTGCTCCAGAGTGAATGGTATGGATTCAAAACATAGAATGCTTTCAGTCAAGGCATTCATTCCCTTTCTGTCTGATGGTTTCCAACCTGTCTCCTTCAACGCTCCATTCATGAATATATATCATTATAATGAAAAAACGACTCATTTGCAACTAATCGTTCATCTGAAATGATACATCAATATACCAGCAGCAACATTGACATTCAAGGATTCCGCCCCACCATAAATCGGAATGTGGACATTCCTATCTGCCAGAGCGATCAAATGATCATCTACACCAGCTCCTTCATTACCTACAATCAATGCCGTTTTGTCCGGAACCTGAATCGAGGAATAAGAAACCGACTTCTTGAGGGCACTCGTTATGATCTGAAAATCGTTTGTCCTGAGATCCTTTATCAAATTCGATAAATTCGCTGCCATGAACGGAATGTGGAAAATCGAACCTTGAGTTGCCCTGATAACCTTATCATTATAAACATCAACCGTCCCATCACCTAAGACAATGGCATTATAGCCTGCCGCATCAGCCGTCCGGATCATATTCCCCAGATTACCAGGGTCTTGAACCGCATCTATCATCAGTATACGGGGCCCTGTGATGGTTTTGCTTTCCTTCATTTGCATAACCGCTATGATGCCTTGTGGCGATTCAGTCTGCGTGATTTGTTTAAACACTGTTTCATTTACTTCCGTAACGGGATATGTTTGATAAGCATCAGGAAGTGTCGCGCCATGTAAAAGGATTATTTCTTTGATGGGCCATCCACTTTTCCATGCTTCTTCAAGCAAATGGTACCCTTCAATCAAAAATCTTTCTTCTTTATGACGAAATTTTCGCTGATGTAGCTTTTTCCAAGCTTTGACACGTTCATTTTTTTCAGAGGAAATCATTTTGTCCATCCTTCATACCATATTTTCATTAAGCATACATACTTTGTCTTTCAACGGTCAAACTATTTATAACTTAAACTCATAAGGAGGATATACATGGATTTAAATTTACGTAAAGCCATATTACAAAATATATCTTCAAACAGTCAAGAAGAGCTCGAGGCAACGATCGTCGATGCTATACAAAAAGGCGAAGAAAAAATGTTGCCCGGATTGGGTGTCTTGTTTGAATTGATATGGTCGGAGTCTGATAAAGCTGATAAAGAAGAAATGGTTGGTGCCTTGAAACAAGGTGTCGATCAAGCCAATTCTTAACAACTGTGACATGGCTGGTATAATACATCTTACATGAAGATGAATATTGACCAGCCTATTTACCCTTCCACTGCATATCGTTCATGACGGATTGTTTCCACCGTGCTCCCCAAACCTCCGAAAATGAGCCTAAAGAACCAACAATCGTTCACCTCGATAAATGACAAGGCTTACTTATCTATTTTTTGTCATAATAATAGGTATTTCGAACTATGAAAGTGGATGCTTTTTTATTCTTTTTAAATACCTCTCAATACTTGTAATCTTTATTTTATCTTTTTTTGACTATCATTTCGGTAAATGATATATAATGAGACTTATATGATTCATAGTTATATCGTTGTATATAACTGGAATATATATTATAAATGCAAAAAGTAATCGAGAGGAGAAAAGTAAATGAATGAAACCCCTGTACATGGTAATGGTCACCCGCCTGCAAAAGGTAAATCCAAAAAAATCACACTCATCCTTATCATTCTTTTAGTCATTGCGGGTGGGAGCGCTGCTGCATATGTTTTACTACAGCCTTCCGATAAAGAAAAATATTTTCTAGCGGAAAAAGGGACCATAGATTTCATAAAAGATGCTTTTGAAGAACGATATGCCCCAGAAACAAAATGGAAAGACCAAAAAAAAGAAAAACCAATCAATACTGAAACGGAATTCGCAGTTGAATACAATGATCCTTATGGTGGCAACTATGGGCTTGTAGATATGATCAATAATGCCACACTGACATTCGAGACAACAACAGATATAAAAGAAAAAAAGTTTGCTTCTGAATTAAGTGCACAATTCGCCGGCATGGAATTTGATGATTTCCATTACTATCTGACAGAAGACCGGATGATGGCAGGATTACCTTTTACCGATGATATCTTGCAGATCAAATCAGATGACCTACCATCACTTTTGCACGAACTGGATCCTGAATCATATACAGGCGATGAAGATATCAATTTTGGAGACTTTTTTGATGGGTTCGATGCCATCACCCAAAATCTGGATACCGATCACTTCAAAGATGAATATGTTAATATGATATATGAAGCATTGCCTGAAGACGCATTCGCCGTCTCTAAAGATAAAATCAATGTCCAAAACAACAATATCAAGACCAAAAAAATCACTTTACATTTATCTGAAAAAGAATTAAAGTCCATTTTAAACAAAACCATTGATACAATGAAACACGATGATGTGCTAAAAGAAATGATACGGGACCAATTCTCTTTGAATGTCGTTTCAAGCGCATCTGAAATAGATCCAGCATTTGAAGATAATCTGGATGAATTATTGGATGCATTTGAAGACGGATTGGATGAATTACAATCCGGTATTTCCGATCTGGAGATCCCTGGAGGACTCACCTCTACAATTTGGGAAAAAGATGACCTGATTGTAAAACGTAACTTTTCACTGAGTATCGGACCATCCAAAAATGAAGTTGTTGAGTTTTCCGTAGACGGAGAACAGCTTTTAAATAAGGATAAACAAATGGTTGATTATACTTTATCGGCTGACGATGAGTCTTTGAACCTAAAAGGTGACTTATCCTCCACTGATGATAATATCAAAGATTCTATTAAAATAGAAAATGATTTAGACAAGATGACGTATGAGAGCGACGAGACATTAAAAGATGGCACACGAGAATATGAACGTGTTATAGCGGTAGATAGCCATATCGGTGGAAGTAGCAGTTTCATATGGAACGGTGAAGCAACATACGATAATGACAATATGACGTCGGAAAACACATTTGCATTGGAAACACCGGACTTATCACAGGATATGTTTCAGTTGCATGTGTCAAAGGATTCCAAAACAGTCAAAAACGTTGATATCCCGGACGATAATATTAAAGATCTCGGCGGGATGGATATTATGGAGCTAAATCGTTACTTTGAAATGGAATTGGCACCTCAAGCAGAACAGTGGATACAAGAATACATGGGTGGTGGATTAATGAACGGTGGATTTTAATTAACACATGAACTCCTCAAAAAATCATAAGCCACTAAAGGAATACCGGTGATTGTCATGAAGAATTTTAAACATATCAGCTTATTTATGAAAAATAACGGTAAACATTTGTGGAGGAAGTGGTATACACTTCCTTTACTTTTGTTATTCCCGATTATCTTGTTCGCTTCTCTCATTTTTATTTTAACAGCCTATTTCTCGCCAGATGAGGAGCATACCATACAAGTTGGCTTAGTCGACTTGGACCAATCGGAGGAAACACAACTTGTTGTCCAGCTCATCGAAGACTCCTCGCAATTAGGGTCTTTTATCCAACTTGAAACCATGACTGAAAGTAAAGCAATGCGTGCAATTAAATCCAATCAAATCAGTGCCTACATAACATTTCCGGACAATTTCACAAACAATCTATATCAAGGATCATCCGTGGAACTACCCTTGACGGGTAATCCGAAAAAAGCGACTGAAAGCCATGTGATCAAGGAATTATTGGATAGCGTAACAAGACATATACGTTATTCACAAGCTAACATCCTGACCATCAATGATTATATGCGGCAAATGCCGATGGATGATGCGACACGTCAAGATATTCTGTTCGAAGAATTCAAGCATTTCTTTTTTTATACAGTCGGTAAAGATAAAATCATAAACGAAAAGGATGTTGAAAATCAAGCTACTTCACAAACAAAACAGTATTACGGTGTTGCACTATGGTTTATCATTACAACTATCTGGCTGTTTGTCGTATTTCAATTTCTCATTAAAGAAGAATCCCACCGTATGGTGCAACGGATGAAATTATATGGTGTTACCCAATTACAGCAACATATCGCACGTATCATAGTCACACTGATGATGTCAGGTTTTTTTTCGTTTTTGTTTTTCATCGTCATCAATAAACTACTGAATTGGGAATTGTATATCGAAGACTATGGACGTATTTTTCTGTTAAGCATTTTATACAGCTGCCTATATCTCGTGTTATTAGCGTGTTTACAAACGGTGATTACCGACAGGAAATTCAGTTTGTTGATTCAGTCTGTCTTCACAATCGGAACACTCTTCCTGAGCGGTGCCATTATTCCCGTTATATACTTTCCGCTCAAATGGCAAGATTATCTTCCCTATGTCTACACGACCGATACATTTCACTGGTTCATTGAAATTATCGTCAATGACAGATTTTATGCGGATTATTGGCCACTTCTTATCATGAATGGCATGGGTATAATGCTCTTATTAGGATTATCGGCTTGGAAGGAGCGTGTTCAAGTATGAAAAATATCCTGCTGACCCGTTTCCTTCACTGGAAAAAACAAATGATTTCGCTGATTTTTTGGTTGATCCTGCCAGCTATTTTAACAGCAGTCATCATTCAAATAACAAGTCATATTCAAGATGATACGAAAGTGCCCGTTGGACTTGTCTTGCAAGATGATTCGGAAATGGCGGCATCACTTGTCGACGAACTTGAATCCTCACCCCTTGTCCGTGTTTCCGTACTTGAAGAAGACGATGCCCTTTTTCAATTAAAGAAACACAAACTCGATAGTGTTTTCATTATCCCTGATGGATATACCAACCAAATTCGCAAAGGAAGCAGAAACCGTTTAATCACCGGTTATGAATCTGACTTATCGATTGCCTATTCACCTGTGAAAGAACGTTTATTATCCTTTGTGCAACAAGACACAGCACGTTCGAAAGCTGCATATAGAGTCCAGCAAATCAGCAAAGAGTACGATACAGGACTCGATTGGACATGGGACGAAATTGTCGATAAAAGTATCGACATTCAATCCGATCAGGATTTGATAAAGATGACATTTTCCTTTTTTGGTGAGGAATCCCCTTCAAGCGAGGCTGACTTCGAGCTCTTGAATTTATGGGGATTATGGTCCATTTTTGCTTTATTATCTACCTTATTGTTATTCGATTGGGTCATTAAAGAAACAAGAACAAGTGTTATACAACGATTTGCGTTTATGAAGACATCATTGTCCCGTTATCTCTTAGGTAACACTTTATTGTATTTTGCTGTTTTCTTGTTAACGGATCTCATCACCCTATTCAGTTTCCACTTTTTATTTGAAGAGGTTATATCTTGGAACCTTTTATATTCACTTATTATATACAGATGCATCTTAACAGGTGGTGCCTTTTTGTTTGTTAACATGTTTAGGAATATGTATATTTTTTATAGTTCATCCTTTATTATAACATTGTTTGCGGCAATCATAAGCGGAGCAATCATACCCATAGACGGTGTAACCAATCGGATTGCCTGGCTGGATTATTTCAATCCGGTTCAAGGATTTTTATCTGGTAAACCAAGTTATTCAAGCCTGTTACTGTTGCTTGTTTGGGGAGTTATCTGGTTTGTACGGAAGGAGAAAAATCATGCTTAATGTGTATGGTCTAACTAAAAAGTACCGAAAGCAAACGGTGCTGAATGAAGTGTCGTTCTCAATCAATAGGGGCGATATTATAGGATTGGTCGGTGAAAATGGCGCTGGTAAATCAACCTTACTGCAAATATTAGCCACCCTTTCTGAACCAACTGCTGGTACAATTGCCCTTGATGACTTATCATATGATCGCCATAAACAGGCTATTCGCAAGCAAATTGGATTCGTTCCTCAAGATATCGCTATATGGGATACCTTTACAGTTGAAGAAAATATGCTTTTTTTTGAAAAGCTCAGTTGGGTTTCAAAAAACAATGAAACTCTACGACAGTTATGCTTGGATATGAAACTTGACCGTTGGAAAGAAAATGTAAAAACATTATCCGGTGGGATGAAACGAAAATTGAATATTGCCATCACATTGATTCACGATCCTTCCATTTTACTTCTTGATGAACCGACAGTCGGCATCGATTTAAAATCACGTAAAGAAATCGGAGAATACTTATACAGACTCGCAAAAGATACGGGTAAAACTATTATTTATACATCACATGACATGGATGAAATCATCCATCTTTGTGACAATGTATTATGTATTGGTTCTGACCCATTTTATACAGAAATATTAAAGAGCGCCGGCAAGAAGGTTAAAGTGATATAACAGGACCTATGCTTACCGTGAAAAAGCAATTGAAATGGGATGTCTGATTTGGAAATGAAATTGAGTCAGCAAATTTTCCGCAAAAGCATTCCATTTGAATTTATCGAGATACTGTAACCATCTTGGATTCTCGTCATCATTTCCCGGTCTATTTCAAGATGCATTAAGCGAACAGGTAAAAACATCAAGGTTACACTGCTCTTTATATGTCCTTTAATGGAAGAGAAAAACAGTAGCCAAGTGCTACTGTTTTTTCTTTAAGATAGGACAATTTCATTTACTTTGTCACGGTCTAGTTTTTTAATGGCCTCAACAATAAGTTTCACTGCATTCTCAAAGTCCTCACGATGTAGGACAGCCGCATGGGAATGAATGTAACGTGTAGCTATGGTTATAGATAATGATGGTACACCATTCGCTGTCAAGTGTATGGAACCAGAGTCTGTTCCCCCACCAGCAATGGTTGTATATTGATAAGGAATCTTATGCTCATCAGCTGTTTCAACAATAAAATCACGAACACCTTTATGAGATACCATCGAGGCATCATATAAAACGATTTGTGGTCCTTTTCCGAGCTCACTGTCAGCTTCATGATCGGATACACCTGGCATGTCTCCGGCAATGCCTACATCGACACCAAAACCAATGTCCGGTTTGATAAGATTGGCACTTGTTTTAGCACCACGAAGGCCGACTTCTTCCTGGATCGTACCCACCCCATACACAATATTCGGATGTTTTGTATCTTTCAATTGTTTCAATACTTCAATCGCAATGGCACATCCGATTCGGTTGTCCCATGCTTTTGCAAGCAACATATTTTCATTTTTTAATGGAGTGAACTCAAAGTAAGGAACAATGGAATCACCTGGTTTAATGCCGAATGATTCTGCTTCCTCCTTATTGGAAGCACCGACATCAATAAACATATCTTTTATTTCTACCGGTTTTTTACGTGCCTCAGCGGAAAGGATATGTGGTGGTTTCGAACCAATGATGCCTGTCACGTCCCCTTTAGATCCCATAATGGTCACTCGTTGGGCGAGCATGACCTGGCTCCACCAGCCACCAACCGTCTGAAAGTAGATGAATCCTTCTTTATCAATTCGTTTTACCATGAAACCTACTTCATCCAAATGACCGGCAACCATGATTTTGGGACCATCGGTTTCACCTGTTTTCTTCCCGATGAGACTGCCCAGATTATCTGTATACACTTCGTCTGAGTATGGTTTTAAGTATGTTTCCATAACTTCTCGTGGTTCTTTTTCATTACCAGGAATACCTTTTGCATCTGTTAACTCTTTAAGCATTGTAAGTGTTTGATCTAATTTTGGCATATGTACCTTGTACCTCCTTTTAAAGAATAATTACTATTATAACCTTGTTCATGACAATTCACAACATATGAAAAATGAGGTCTAACATACTGGAAATTAATATCCTTCGTCTTGTCGCTTATAGTTTGTCTTGTTTTTCGCAACATACATCTCTGCCACATCCGTCTCTTGGTAACCTAGAGCTTTGCCCAGTGCCAGATATGCCTCGACCATTTCATTATACGATGATTGATGGGGGCTGTTCCCAAATGTTGTACATCGTTGAAATAGATCGAGAAAAAGTGTCGTAATGTCATGTTCGGTCGTCTGGTCAACTTTCTGATCCTTTTGATATCGGTTATCTGTCTCAAGTCCTAACGATAAGATAAAATGAAGAACGTCAACGTATTCTTCCAGGATGACATTTTTTTCACTGGGTGGTTTTGTACTCCAAAATTTGAAACATCTTGTTTCGTTAGCCATTTCTCCTAATTCTACAAACAAGGCTAAAAGCTTCTTGGGAAAGGTCTCTCCTTTTTGCAATATGTGATTGTTTTCAATATACCCATCCAATTCTTGTTGCATGTCATACAGCCTATTCCATTCCATTTATATTTCACCTCCCATATCTTTAATTGTATCATGAAATATAAATAAACAAATCATGAAACTTTATGACACATAAGTCGTATAATGACTATAAGGAGGAAATGGACATGCTCATTGTTACTTTAAGGGTCTTGATCATAATCGCAATGGTATTAGTGATTTATACACTTGTACAATATTTCCGTAGCCCCTATCGAAAATTGAAGAAAAGCATCCGGCAAGGTGTTTACTTTTTGTTGGATGAACCTGATAATCCAAAAAAAAATATTTTATTAACATATAAAGGTTGTCTTTTTGAAGGTGAAAAATATCTCGGTACGACGATGGATGCTTTCGAGGTTGTCAATATTGATATGTTTGTTGACGAGCCAATGGATTTAAAAGGAATCACAATCGATGATTTAACGTTTTTAGAAGTAAAACTAACAGAAGCATATCCCCACGCCCAAATAGAATGGATACATCCGATAAACACGATAACCGGTGTGCCCTCAGAATGATCAGATGCTCACCTGGAAAAAGTCATTCCACTTAATGCGAATTTCTTTTTTACGCAATAAATAAATGATGAACATTAATAGGATGAAAAACAATGTGACCTGTATGGGCGTTAGGTTGGATACCCAATTACCAAGTGTTGTATACACAAAAGCCAGCGGAATATTTGAAAAAAACGCTGATTTTGTATATTCTTTAAAACCACGCGTCACTTCAATCAGGCAGATTGATAATAAATGGAAATGGATAAATGGAACCAATCTAAGTATCGCAACTTGTGAAGTCGTCATTTGTGCTTGTTTACCAAAAACCTTTTCTTTCAGATGCAAAAGTCGCTTGAAACTTCTCGGGACTTTACCGACGATTCCATAAAATAATATACTGGATAATGTGATGCCGATAACAGAATAAATGGTTCCATATAATGGTCCAAACATTATACCACCCGTAATGCATATAAAGACAACAGGTATAAATAAAAACGGACGGAACAAATGAAAGCTGATAAATAAAATCGGACCAAATAATCCACTCATTTGGATAAACATCAACATATATTCCTCGATAAACGCCATTTGGCTCCTCCTTTCCAGCCTCAACCACCGTTACAGATATCCTTTTTGTACATGTGTATGACATTAGACGAGCCTTTATGACATAAATTGAAAAACACCATTGTCATGATATACGTTTTGACACTAATAAAAAACCAAACCCGAATGGAGTTTGGTTTTGATTTAAACTTATTTTAATGCCGCTTTCGCCTTATCAGCGATGTCTGCAAATGCTTTTTCATCATGGATGGCAAGATCTGCTAACATTTTACGATTTACATCAATATTAGCAACTTTCAAGCCATGCATCAATTTACTGTAAGATAGATCGTGCAAACGTGCAGCTGCATTGATGCGGGTAATCCATAGTTTGCGGAATTCCCTTTTCTTTTGTCGTCTGTCACGGTATGCATATTGACCTGATTTCATGACTTGTTGTTTTGCTGTTTTGAACAAAGCATGTTTAGAACCATAATATCCTTTTGCAAGTTTAAGTACGCGTTTGCGGCGCTGGCGCGTAACTGTTCCACCTTTTACACGTGCCATGTTAATTCCCTCCTAGTACATAAAAATCTGTTGAGTCTGTCCGATTTCGTTTATTTTGGAAGCATTGACTTAATACGGCGATAATCACCGTTTGAAACCAATGCAGGTTTACGTAGCTTACGCTTTTGTTTCTGTGATTTATTGGCGAACATATGGCTTGTGTAAGCATGTGATCGTTTCAATTTACCTGAACCCGTTCTTTTAAAACGTTTTTGTGATCCTTTATGTGTTTTCATTTTAGGCATTCTTATTCCTCCTTGTTGCATCATGCATTATTTATTTTTCGTTGGTAGGAGCAAGCATCATAAACATATTACGGCCTTCCATTTTAGCTTTGGACTCCACTGTTGCAATATCGTTGACTTCTTCTGCCATACGCTCCAGAACCTCTTTACCGAGATCTTTGTGCGTGATGGCGCGTCCTCTGAAACGCACAGATGCTTTCACCTTATCACCTTTGGTCAGAAATTTACGTGCATTGCGAAGTTTCGTATTAAAATCATGCTCCCCAATTCCTGGTGTGAAGCGCACCTCTTTGACATTGATGACTTTCTGCTTCTTCCGCGCTTCTTTTTCTTTCTTTTGTTGTTCATACCGGTATTTTCCATAATTCATAATCCGGCATACCGGTGGTTTTGCATTTGGAGCAACCATCACTAGATCAAGTTCTCTTGTTCTGGCTATTTCAAGTGCTTCCTGACGCGATTTCACCCCAAGCTGATCCCCGTTGGAATCAATAAGACGAACTTCTTTAGAACGAATTTTTTCATTCACATTCATATCTTTGCTAATATCCAGGCACCTCCATATAATTTTGAATGTTCCTGATCTATTCATGACAAGTCAAATGATTAGTTCTTTTTGAACATAAAAAAAGTGTCGGTCACATTCACACCCACACGTCTCCTATCTTAATAAAAAGATCATGATTCAGAACCAGTCAACTACCTTTTGGCGTCAATCAGGTGAGAAGCGGGTGCTTCTACTTGTCTATTTAGATCAATATTCTGTTCACCTTATTAATATTAACATCAAACCTATTTCCTGTCAACATAGACCTGTACAAGGTTTGTGTCAACCTTTTCTCGGTGCCCTTATAACACCAGTAAATCCAGCACTCTATTTTTGTACACTTTTACGGCTACCGCGCGACATCCGTCGCTTGGTTTCCTATTCATCCGGTTTCGTTCTACAAACCAAAAACCAAACCGGATGAATAGGTTATGATTGTAGACTTTTCCTTAGTTTTCCGAGTAGTGATGAACGGGGCGTGTACAAGCCAATGGCTCCTCGTCTTGCCCCTATTGAAGGACGAGTAGGTTGATGCAGGTTTTGTGCCTTCTTTACTGTCCTCTTCAACTCTCGTTGTTTTCGACTCGTTCGCCTTTGATCCTTCAAATAAACGTCTCTGAGCGTCCCGTTAAACATACCTTGTTTTACTTTCACCATGGCCTCTGCACCTTCTTGACTCCAATGCATGCCACGCTTTTTCATGCGGTAGGT
>DATGUN010000089.1:0-35089 GCA_035301285.1 Virgibacillus sp. | reverse complement strand
CAGAATATGGCCATGAACATAAAATACTCAAACAAACCGGTTGTGACAGCGCCTTTTAACATGACAGTAGGCGGAGGAGCCGAAGTGGCACTGCCAGCTGCATCTATACAAGCGTCTGCCGAGACCTATATTGGACTTGTGGAATTCGGCGTTGGACTCATTCCGGGAGGTGGCGGATCCAAAGAGCTATATTTAAAGACGTTACGTCAACTCCCGAAAGGAATTGATGTTGATCTGACGAAAGTAGCTGCTGATGTTTTTGAAAAAGTGGCTATGGCCAAGGTATCTACCTCTGCCGAAGAGGGTAGGGAAAACGGATTCCTTGATCATACAGATGCAATCAGTGTAAATCCTGACCATCTTCTCAATGATGCCAAACAAAAAGTTGTTCATTTGTCTGAAGCAGGATATACTCCACCAAAACCTGAACGGATCCCTGTTTCAGGTGATGGCGGTTATGCAGCAATGCTACTTGGTGCTAAAACATTACAATTTGGCGGATATGCCTCTGAACATGATTTGAAAATAGCTGAAAAACTTGCCTACGTCCTATCAGGTGGTCGAATTGCTGAAGGAACACGGATTGATGAGCAAGTCATGCTTGATTTGGAAAGAGAAGCTTTCCTGAGTTTGATAGGCGAACCATTGACTCAACAACGAATGCAGCACATGTTAATGAAAGGGAAACCATTACGCAACTAAGTGAGGGGGATGAATGGTGAAAGAAGCAGTAATCGTAGCGGGTGCAAGGACTCCTGTAGGAAAAGCACATAAAGGATCATTACGTCATACAAGACCTGATGATATGGCTGCCCATACCATCAAAGAAACATTAAAACGAGCGGGAGACTATGATGGGAAGATTGATGATGTCATCATCGGATGCGCCATACCCGAAGCAGAACAAGGTATGAACATGGCAAGGAACATCGCAGGACTTGCAGGTCTGAAAAAAGATGTACCAGGGATTACAATCAATCGTTATTGTTCGTCGGGTCTACAAAGTATCGCATATGCAGCAGAACGGATCATGATCGGTGCCAGTGACACCATCATTGCTGGAGGTGCCGAATCGATGAGTCTCGTTCCCATGCCAGGGCATGTCATCAAACCGAACCCGACACTCGTTCAAGAGGCACCTGGTTATTATATGGGAATGGGGCATACAGCTGAAGAAGTAGCGAATCGTTTCTCCATTTCCAGGACCGATCAAGATGCGTTTGCGGTTCAAAGTCATGAACGTGCTGCAAAAGCAATCAAAGAAGGTAAATTCAAAGACGAAATTGTACCCATGGAAATCACAGAGCGTCTTATAGGCGAAAAAAACAAAATTGAAGATAAAACATTTATGTTCGATACCGATGAAGGTGTTCGACCAGGAACTAATATGGAAATACTTGCGAAGCTCAATCCTGCTTTTCATCTAAAAGGATCCGTTACAGCAGGTAACTCTTCACAAATGAGTGACGGTGCTGGAACGGTTCTAGTAATGGATCGTGAAAAAGCACAAGCGGAAGGATTGAAACCAATGGCTAAATTCCATTCGTTTGCTGTCGCAGGAGTGGAACCTGAAATAATGGGAGTCGGTCCTGTTGAAGCGGTTCCGAAGGCATTGGAAATTGCCGGAATGAACCTTTCGGATATTGGTTTGTTTGAACTGAACGAAGCGTTTGCATCACAGTCGGTAAGAGTTATTCAAGCTTTGGATCTTGATCCGTCCATCGTGAATGTGAATGGTGGTGCCATTGCACTTGGTCATCCACTTGGCATGACTGGAACGAAGTTGACGCTCAGTCTTATCCATGAAATGAAACGCCGGAATGTACAATATGGTGTGGTAACCATGTGCATTGGTGGAGGTATGGGAGCCGCAGGTGTTTTTGAACTTTTGTGATTTAAAATGGTGTGATAGAAGCAGTGAGTTAAAAATATGATAGAAAGGGATGACATGAATGGGAGAGACGAAGGATAAATTATTTAAAGGTGGCGCATTTTTAATCGAGGATTTAAAAGGAGATGATGTGATCACTCCTGAAGATTTTTCAGATGAACATAAAATGATTGCAAAAACAACGGAAGATTTTGTAGCGGGAGATGTGCTCCCGAAAATCGATCATCTGGAAAATCACGAATTTGATTATTCGGTAGAACTGCTGAAAAAAGCGGGAGAGCTAGGGTTGTTGGGTGTCGATGTTCCTGAAGAATACGGCGGGCTTGCACTTGATAAAATAAGTTCCTCGTTGATCACCGAAAAATTCGCACGCGCAGGTGGTTTTTCCGTTACACATGGTGCCCATGTTGGTATCGGGTCGTTGCCGATTGTCTTTTTTGGTAATGATGATCAAAAAAAGAAGTACCTACCGAAATTTGCAACAGGTGAATGGCTCGCGGCATATGCATTGACGGAACCTGGTTCGGGATCTGATGCCATGGGTGCCCAAACGACTGCGATGCTTAATGATGAAGGAACCCATTATCTTTTGAACGGTGAGAAACAATGGATTACGAACTCTGCTTTTGCGGATGTGTTCATTGTCTATGCGAAGATAGATAAGGAACATTTTACAGCGTTCATCGTGGATCGGGACTCACCGGGCGTGTCGACAGGTCCGGAGGAAGATAAAATGGGCATTAAAAGCTCTTCGACACGGACACTCATTTTAGAAGATGCAAAAGTACCGGTGGAGAATTTACTGGGTGAGAAAGGCCGTGGACACATTATCGCATTCAATATCCTGAATGTCGGGCGGTATAAGCTTGCAATCGGGGGAGTGGGAAGTTCAAAACGTGCCCTGGAAATTGCGACGGCATATGTCAATGAACGAAAACAATTTGGAAAGGCGATCTCTGATTTCAGTTTGACTCAAGAAAAACTGGCATCCATGAGTGCACGGATATATGCCGAAGAAAGTGCGGTCTATCGTACGGTCGGTCTGTTTGAACAGCGAATGGGTTCGTTGACGGATGAACAGCTGAAAGATGGGCGAGAAGTAGCGCGGGCCATTGCCGAATATCAAATCGAATGCTCCATGAATAAATATACAGCGACTGAATGCCTGGACTATGTAGTGGACGAAGCATTGCAACTCCATGGTGGATATGGTTTCATGGAAGAATATGAGATAGCGCGGATGTATCGCGATTCCCGGATTAACCGGATTTTTGAAGGGACAAATGAAATCAACCGGATGATCGTTCCGGGAACACTCTTGAAAAAAGCGATGAAAGGTGAACTCCCACTGCTTCAGGAAGCCGAAAAATTGCAGGAAGAACTTATGATGATGATGCCTGAAGAAGTCGGTGATGAACCACTGGAACAAGAAAAATATCTGGTTAAAAATGCGAAAAAAATGGTCCTTTTAGGTGCTGGTCTGGCTGCACAAAAATATATGCAAAAAATTGAAGATGAGCAGGAAATTCTAGTCAATTTGGCAGATATGGCAGCTGATGTCTATAATATGGAATCAGTCATTCTCCGAACAGAAAAGGCAATCAATAACACGGGTGCTGATAAGAATAAACAAAAAATGTTGTACACGGAAGTCTATGTTCAGGAAGCATTTGAACGTATCGAGTCAAACGCGAAGGAAACCCTGATAACGGTTGAACAAGGGGACACATTGCGCATGATGCTTTCTGCCTTACGAAAATTGTCACGGTTTACACCGAAGAATGTAGTGCATAAAAAGCGCGAAATTGCCGCCAAAATAAAAGAAGAAGAAAAATACGTGGTTTAATGTAAAAAAGGGGCACCGATAAAACGGGTGCTCCTCTTTTATGATACAGGTTATAAATTGAAGTTTTTGCCCTTCTCTTATACGATTATAGGTATAAATAACACAGGGAGGGATAGATATGGGTTTAACATTTTATTGGTATCCGAAATGCGGTACATGTCAAAAGGCAAAAAAGTGGCTTGATGCCAAAGGTCTGGACTATAATGCCGTCCACTTGGTGGAGCATCCTCCGACTAAAGATGAATTGATTGATTTGATTGATGAAAGCGGGCTCCCACCTAAAAAGTTTTTCAATACAAGTGGAAAGAAATATCGGGAATTGAATTTAAAAGAAAAAATCAAGGATGCCGACAAAGAAGAAATGGCTGACATATTGGCGACAGATGGAATGCTTATCAAGAGACCGATTGTAACGGATGGTAGTCATGTAACAGTCGGATTCAAGGAAGAAACATTCGAGGAAGTTTGGGGATGAAAATAAGGTGAAATACTAGAATTATCATCCTTTACCTTGTATAGTAAAGATATAATTGTGATGATTAATGGAGGGATTGGCATGCATTTACCAGAGGATCTTTTATACTCTGAAGAACATGAATGGATTAAAAAAGAAGATGACAAAGTCCGGATTGGCATTACCTCATTTGCACAGGATGAGCTGGGCGATATTGTTTTTGTCGAGCTGCCTGAAGTTGGGGATACATTGGAGAAAGACGAACCATTCGGAAGTGTTGAATCTGTTAAAACTGTTTCCGAATTATATGCTCCTCTTAGCGGCGAGGTTCTCGAAGTTAATGATGAACTGGAAGACAGTCCAGAATATGTAAATGAATCGCCTTACGAAAAGGCGTGGATGATTGTTGTCAAACCATCGGATGATGGTCAGCTGGAAGAATTATTATCAGCGGATAAATACCAGGAAGTTATTGACGAAGATTAAAAATGAAGTTAAAAAGACTGCCAATAACGGGATATATTGGCAGTTTTTGATTATACGGATCACACCGTGAGGAATTTGCTAATCAACGTATCATCAAGTTTTATTGTTAGGATGGTCTATTTTGTTGGAAATAACGGAAGAACAATTACATCAACCAACTTATTTATTGTATATACACACTCCTTTTTGCGGGACATGTCATTTGGCTAGACAAATGTTGGACAAAATAGAGTCGGTACACCAAAAAAATATATTTTATGAAATGAATGCGTCCCTGTTTCCTGAATTTATGCAAGAGGCGAAAGTGGAAAGTGTACCTTGTTTGTTTATTAAACAAGATGGTATCATCAAGGAAAAAGTGTATGCATTTCATTCTATTGCGAATATCTACCATTATTTACTAGAGTATGAACCGAAAATGATCACCGGCTGATAAATCCATTATTCAAGATTGGAAATCGACACTTTTCCATTGATATCGTTGTTGACAAAATA
This sequence comes from Virgibacillus sp., assembly GCA_035301285.1. Classification (GTDB taxonomy): domain Bacteria; phylum Bacillota; class Bacilli; order Bacillales; family Amphibacillaceae; genus DATGUN01. Next base: position 29,917 of record DATGUN010000089.1, on the reverse strand, counting down.
AAGAAAACATAGTATAGTACATTTTAATCTAAAATTGTATATCTGTATTTCTCTTATTATGAGCGGTGGAGGGACTGGCCCGTCGAAACCGCGGCAACCTCATATTAAATTATGAAAGGTGCCAATTCCTTCAGGAGTGTAAAATCCTGACAGATAAGGGGACAAAGCGACATATTGAAATCGTCTTTCTGTTCTCTTGCAGAAGACGTTTTTTTATTTATGTTAAAAAGAAGGAGCGCTAAGCGTGATTACGATAAAAGACTTACGAAAAAAATATCAAGTTGACACAAAAGATATTCTCGCAGTTGATCAATTGAATCTTTCCATTCCGGAAGGACAAATATTTGGCGTGATCGGTTATAGTGGTGCCGGTAAAAGCACGTTCGTCCGGTTACTGAATCGCTTGGAAGAACCGACATCGGGTTCAGTGACCATTGATGATCAAGAAATCACCTCCCTGACTCCAGAAGAACTGCGCCTGCAAAGACAAGAAATCGGCATGATATTTCAGCACTTTAATTTATTATGGTCACGTACTGTTAAACAAAACATCCAATTTCCATTGGAGATTGCAGGTGTCGGTAAAGAAGAACGTGAAGAGCGCGCCAAAGAATTGATACGGTTAGTCGGCCTGTCGGATAGAGAAAATGCATATCCCTCTCAGTTGAGCGGAGGGCAAAAACAACGGGTAGGGATTGCCAGAGCCCTTGCCAACAATCCAAAAGTGCTTCTATGTGATGAGGCGACATCTGCTTTGGATCCTGATACAACAAATGCTATTTTGGATCTTTTAGTTGATATCAATCAAAAATTGGGTCTGACTATTATTTTAATTACGCATGAAATGCATGTGATCCGGAAAATATGTCACCAGGTAGCAGTGATGGAAAATGGGAAAATCGTCGAGCAAGGAGATGTGTTGGATATATTCCTTCATCCAAAAGAAAATGTAACGAAAAAATTTGTCGAACAAGTTATGGGTCAGACAAATGGGGTTGATGAAGTATTGGCAAACATGCCGGAGGATGTTGACGGGCAACTCGCCCAACTCCATTTCGTCGGTGAAAAAACAAATCAAACCCTTATCAGTACAATCAGTAAAAAGTTCCCAGCTGATGTTAATATCCTTCAGGGCAACATTACACAAACACAGCGTGGTGCATATGGCACGTTGATCGTTCAGTTTGTGGGTGAGAAAAAGGTTATCGAACAGGTGATAGCATACGTTAAAGAGGCCCCCGCAGTAGAGATTGAGGTGATTGCAAATGTCCTTTGATTTTTCAAATATAAAATGGGATGATTTCTGGGTGGCAACCTATGAAACGTTTTACATGACGATAATCGGTCTGGCAGGGACACTTGTTTTTGGTCTTTTCCTTGGCTTGCTGTTGTTTTTGACAGCTAAAGATGGTATGTGGCATAACAAATTCGTTTACTTTATCACCACATCATTTGTGAATATATTCCGTGCTGTACCATTTATTATTTTGATTTTTTTATTGACACCTATCTCAAAAATGATACTGGGAACCATTCGGGGGCCAAATGCTGCGCTTCTATCGTTGATTGTCGGTGCAGGTCCATTTTATGGCCGGTTGGTCGAGATTGCTCTAAGAGAAGTTGACAAAGGTGTTATTGAAGCATCAAAGTCAATGGGGGCTAAATTAAGAACGATTATATTCAGGGTACTTATTCCTGAATCCTTGCCTGCGCTCGTATCAGGTTTAACTGTGACAGCAATCGCACTTATCGGTTATACGGCTATCGCAGGTGTCATAGGAGCTGGAGGACTCGGTAACTATGCATATTACTTCGGTTTCCAAAGACGTTCGCAGGATATTGTTATCGCATGTTCCGTTGCTCTAGTGTTGATCGTATTTTTATTCCAGTTCATCGGTGATAAAATCACATCTCATTTAGATAAACGTTGATGAAATAATATATATCATAATTTTTAATATAGAAAGGAAGTAGAGACATTGAAAAAGTTATCCATTTTATTCTTATCGAGCTTGATTGTATTGTTAGCCGCTTGTGGTGAAAGTGAAAAAGGGGCGGGAGAAGATAGTTCAAATGATGGTGATACAGTTATTTCCATCGGGGCACAGAGTAATCCACATGCAGAAATTTTGGAAGAGGCTATCCCGTTGCTTGAAGATGAGGGGATCACATTGGAAATTGAAGAGTACGAGGATTATGTTTTGCCAAATGATGATTTAGAAGAAGGTACGATTGATGCCAACTATTTTCAACATATTCCATACTTGGAACAAACAAATGAAGAAACAGGTTATGATCTCGACTATATTGGGAAGATTCATATTGAACCGATGGGGATATACTCCAAAGATATTAAAAGCCTAGATGACATTAAAGACGGAACCGAAGTTATTTTAAGTAATTCTGTTGCCGATCACGGCCGTATATTATCGTTATTCGAAGATGCGGATTTGATTGAGTTGGATGGCGATGTCGATCCCGTGGATGCTGAGCTGGACGATATCGAGAAAAATCCGAAAAACCTTGAATTCACTCCTGATTATGAGCCAGCATTCTTGCCTGAATTGTATGAGTCGGAAGACGATGTACTTGTAGCTATCAATACGAACTATGCGATTGATGCGGGACTCGTCCCCGAAGATGATGCTTTGATACTTGAAAACGATGATTCACCATATGCCAATGTCATTGCCGTGCGTTCGGAAGATAAGGACAACGAAGCGTTGAATAAGCTTGTGGATGTTCTTCATTCCGATGAGATCCAAACATTTATCGAGGATGAATATGAGGGTGCCATCGTTCCGGTTCAAGAAGACAATGACTGATGATGCGCTTCAAATAATGAATTTGGCGTAATTGGAAGCAATCAAGTGAAAATCATGCAATATTCTATATGAAATCAGATTAAACATACGTGAATAATCATGACCCTTTCATATACCGAGACACTCGCCTACATTGGTTTTGATATAAACAAGAAGTGTATGTTACGCTAATTATCGTAAACAAAATGAAAGGATGATCACTATTAATAGTGGTATTGATTTAGCGTATACTCCGAAAATGGAGAAGGCGATGCAACAGTCGCACGGAATGAGTTATAAGGAGTATGAAAGTAGGCTTGACAAACGGATGACCGTTGAAAAAAGACGTGAAAAAGAGTATGAACAATGTAAACGTATGGCAGCTTCAATTGATCAAGTCATATATAGATAGTCCAAAATGCTGATGTGCCATCATAAAGTGGCACATCAGCATTTTAAATATATATTCAATTAGATGACGTAATTGGGAATCAGTCTAAGCTTTTTCTTTGTTTATTTACCATTACAATCGGAAATACTGTCTATTTGATTCGACTTACACTTTATATAAAAGCGGTAAAAATAAAGGGATTTATGTCGTTTGATAAGGATGGAGATGATTCCCCTTCAGATAACCACAATAGTTGATATTTAATTTGAAATGCTTTAAGATTGTAATGAGAATAAAGTAAGAATAGATGGTCGATACATGGTCGTCTACAAAGCAAAATAATAGTATTTGGAGGTATAAACATATGGCAGGATCAGTTTTGGAAATCAAGGATCTTCATGTATCAATTGAAGGGAACGAGATTTTAAAAGGTGTCAACCTTACAATAAAGGGCGGTGAGTTCCATGCAGTCATGGGACCAAACGGGACTGGTAAGTCGACTTTGGCTTCAGCGATAATGGGCCATCCGCATTACGAAGTTACACAAGGATCTGTTCATTTGGACGGGAAAGACGTCTTGGAAATGGAAGTAGATGAGCGGGCACGTGCTGGACTATTCTTGGGGATGCAATATCCTAGTGAGATCAGCGGTGTCACAACATCTGATTTTCTACGTTCTTCCATCAATGCGCATCGTGAAGAAGGCGATGAAATTTCTCTAATGAAATTCATAAAAGAAATGGACAAAACGTTGGACTACCTTGATATCGACAAAAACATGGCTCAGCGCTATTTGAATGAAGGTTTCTCCGGTGGTGAGAAAAAGCGTAATGAGATTCTGCAATTGATGATGATGAAACCGGAAATTGCCATTTTGGATGAAATTGATTCGGGATTGGACATCGACGCGTTAAAAGTTGTCTCGAAAGGTATCAACAAAATGCGTGATGATCAGTTTGGTTGCTTGATTATCACACACTATCAGCGTCTGTTGAACTACATCACACCCGACCATGTACATGTCATGATGCAAGGTCGTGTTGTGAAGTCTGGTGGCCCTGAACTTGCACAACGTCTGGAAGCTGAAGGTTATGAGTGGATTAAAGAAGAGCTTGGCATTCAAGATGAAACAATCGGACAAGAAGCATAAATGTTAGGAGGGGTAAAATGACAGTAATGACTAAACTGCCATACGATAAAACATATATCGAACAGTTTTCACAAGAAAGAAATGAACCAGATTGGATGAAAGATTTACGCCTTCAAGCTTTAGAATTATCCGATACGATTGAAATGCCAAAGCCTGATAAAACGAAAATCACTAGGTGGAATTTCAGCCGTTTTAAGCATGCAGCATCTGGCGAATCTATTTCATCTTTAGATAAAGTACCTGAAGAATTGAAAGAGTTCTTCGATGAGGAAAATCAGACGGAGAATGTGTTGATACAACGGAACAATACTGTTGCATATAGTTCACTGAGCGATAAGCTAAAGGATCAAGGTGTCATTTTCACAGATATATTCACTGCGATGAAAGATCATCCTGAGCTCGTCAAGAAGTATTACATGACTGAGGGTGTACAGGTTGATGAACATAGAATGACAGCGTTACATGCTGCCCTCATGAATGGCGGAATATTTATCTACGTCCCGAAAAATGTCGTAGTGGAAGAACCGTTGCATACGATCTTTTGGCAGGAAGACCCAGAAGTAGCGCTTTTCAATCATGTGCTCATAGTTGCTGATGACAATAGTTCATTGACATATCTGGAAAACTATATTTCGCAAAATCACGAAGAGGAAACAATCGGGAATATTGTGGCTGAAGTGTTTGCAAATAATAATACACAAGTTACTTTTGGTGCCGTCGATCATTTTGCAGAAGGGACCACAACATACGTCAACCGTCGTGGTGTGGCGCAGAATGATGCAGTTATCGATTGGGCACTCGGCCAAATGAACGATGGAAACACAGTATCTGAGAATGAGACCCATTTAAAAGGAAACAATGCTACGACAAATCCAAAAGCTGTTGTCGTGGGCCGTGGAAAACAAATCGAAAACTTCACAACGCAAACTGTTCACTATGGATTGAATACACAAAGCCATATTTTTCAGCATGGCGTCATGACCCAAAAGTCGACTTCCATTTTCAATGCGATCGGTGATATCAAAAATGGGGCAGCGGGATCATTCGCCAACCAAGAATCACGGGTTCTGATGTTGAGTCCTAAAGCTCGTGGGGACGCAAACCCGATTTTATTGATTGATGAAGATGATGTTGAAGCAGGTCATGCTGCTTCGGTAGGTCGTGTTGATGAACTCCAGCTGTATTACTTGATGAGCCGTGGAATTACTCGAAAAGAAGCGGAACGATTGATCATTCACGGATTTTTGGAACCAGTTGTCGACCAATTACCTGTGGAATCTGTCCGTAATCAACTGTCTGCTCTTATTGAGAGGAAGATACAGTAATGGATATCGGTGCCATTAAAAAAGAGTTTCCAATCTTGGATCAAGAAGTGAATGGCCACCCTTTGGTATATTTGGATTCGTCAGCTACATCTCAAAAGCCACATCGTGTTATCAATGCCGTAAATGAATATTATAAACATGACAATTCCAATGTGCACCGAGGTGTTCACACATTGGGTTCCAGAGCGACCGATCAATATGAAGGCGCAAGGGAAAAAGTTCGCAGGTTCATTAATGCAAACAGTGTGAGCGAGATTATCTTCAACCGTGGTACTACGACAGGGATCAATACTGTTGCATTGAGTTATGCAGATGCTCATTTAGACAGTGGTGATGAAATTGTCATTACACCCATGGAACATCATAGCAATATCATCCCGTGGCAACAGGCGGCTAAGCGAACAGGTGCCATATTGAAATATATCCCGTTGCAGGCGGATGGTACGATTTCCATTGAGGACGTACAAAACACAGTAACGGATAAAACAAAAATTGTCGCCGTTGCACATGTATCGAACGTGTTAGGGACGATCAACCCTGTGAAAGAAATTACCGAAGTCGCACATAAACACGGTGCCATCAGTGTCATTGATGGTGCCCAAAGTGCCCCGCATATGAAAGTGGATATGCAAGACATCGATTGTGACTTTTATGCATTTTCAGGACATAAAATGTGTGGACCTACTGGTATCGGTGTTTTGTATGGAAAACAGGAATGGCTTGAAAACATGGAACCGGTTGAATTCGGTGGGGAAATGATTGATTTCGTCAATTTATACGATGCAACGTGGAAGGAATTGCCGTGGAAATTCGAAGGTGGTACCCCAGTTATTGCGGGTGCAATCGGACTTGGCGCGGCCATTGATTTTCTAAGTGAAATCGGTATGGATGCAATTTTGGAACACGAAGAGAAATTGGTAAAATATGCCATGGAAAGGTTATCTGATATTGATGAACTGACGATTTACGGTCCGGCAAAACGAGCTGGCTTAATCACCTTTAATTTAAAGGATGTTCATCCACATGACACGTCGACTGTCCTCGATGCGGAAGGAATAGCCGTTCGTGCCGGTCATCATTGTGCGCAACCCTTGATGAAATGGCTTGAGGTAGTTGCAACGGCCAGAGCCAGTTTTTACTTGTATAATACGATGGAAGATGTTGATCGCTTAGTTGAAGGACTCTTGACGACAAAGGAGTATTTTGTTGATGTCTTATAACCTTGATACACTATACCGACAAGTCATCATGGATCATTATAAAAACCCCCGCAATAAAGGTGTTATCGATGGAGATGTTCTAACGGTAGATATGAATAATCCAACCTGTGGCGACAGAATCCAACTGCAATTGCAGGTCGAGGATGATGAAGTCAAGGATGTAAAGTTCAATGGGGAAGGATGCTCCATCAGCATGTCTTCTGCATCAATGATGACAGAAGCTATCAAAGGGAAGAAGAAAGACGAAGCACTGAAAATGGCTGGTCTTTTCTCTGAAATGATGCTTGGTGAAGATGTTGATGCAGAAGATGACATTGGTCTGGAAGATATCGATGCATTAAAAGGTGTGGCAAAGTTTCCAGCGCGAATAAAATGTGCTACACTAGCATGGAAGGCAATGGAAAAAGGTTTTGATGCAAAGTAAACAGCCAATGGATGATCGTACAATACATTTTGATGTATGTACAAAATCTAATTAGGAGGTTTTATATATGGCAAAAGAAATACCTGAAATGGAAGACTATAAATATGGTTTCCATGATAAGGATATTTCGGTTTTCCGTACAGAGCGGGGCTTGACAAAAAAAGTTGTTGAAGAGATTTCCCGTATGAAGGAAGAACCGGAATGGATGTTGGAAAAACGGCTGAAGGCACTGGATATATTTTATAGCAAGCCAATGCCACAGTGGGGTGGCGATCTATCCGAACTTAACCTTGATGAAATCATCTATTACGTCAAACCGACGGAATCCCAAGGTAGAACATGGGATGAGGTTCCAGAGGAAATCAAGGAAACGTTTGATAAATTGGGTATCCCTGAAGCTGAACAAAAATATCTTGCGGGTGTATCCGCACAATATGAATCGGAAGTCGTATACCAAAGCCTTGAAAAAGATCTTGAAGAAAAGGGGATTATTTTCAAGGACACCGATACAGCCTTGCGTGAAAATGAAGAATTATTCAAGGAATACTTTGGGAAGGTTGTTCCAGCAGCGGATAATAAGTTCTCGGCGTTGAATACGGCGGTTTGGTCTGGTGGATCATTCATCTATGTTCCTAAAGGTGTTCAAACATCATCACCGCTACAAGCTTATTTCCGGATCAATTCGGAAAACATGGGACAATTTGAACGTACATTGATCATTGTTGATGAAGGTGCTTCAGTACACTATGTTGAAGGCTGTACAGCTCCAACATATTCCAGCAGTTCGTTACACAGTGCCGTTGTTGAAATCTTTATTAAAAAAGATGCCTATTGCCGTTATACAACCATTCAAAATTGGGCAAACAACGTGTATAACCTTGTTACAAAACGGGCAAAGGCAGAAGAAAATGCCACAATGGAATGGATCGACGGTAATATGGGAGCAAAATTGACGATGAAATATCCTTCCGTATTATTGACAGGTGAAGGAGCAAGAGGGAACACGATTTCAATTGCTCTAGCTGCAGCAGGCCAGGTACAGGATGCCGGGGCTAAAATGCACCACTTGGCACCAAATACGTCATCATCGATTGTGTCAAAATCGATTTCACAAAAAGGTGGGAAAGTGAATTATCGCGGGTTGGTTGAATTTGGCCGAAAAGCAGATAATGCACGAGCCAATATTGAATGTGATACACTTATTATGGATAATGAATCAACTTCCGATACGATTCCCTATAATGAAATATATAATGACAACATTTCATTGGAACATGAAGCTAAGGTTTCCAAAGTATCTGAAGAACAATTATTCTATCTCATGAGTCGCGGTCTAGAAGAACAAGAAGCGACTGACATGATTGTAATGGGCTTTATTGAACCATTCACAAAAGAATTACCTATGGAATATGCTGTTGAGATGAACCGTCTCATCAAACATGATATGGCTGGTTCTGTCGGTTAATATACCAATAGCAGGATAAAAATCCTTGTCTCCATGATAGAAATGGGGGCAAGGATTTTTTAGTGGGAAACAAGTATTACGTGCACATATTAAATAACTCGTTTCATTATCGACATTCTATGTGTATGGGAAAGACGATTCGTGAATGAGATTAGCGGCTTTCCTATAAATCACAATAAAGCGATTATTTTAATGCTGCATTTTTATGTTGGACATTAATGAAACAATTGATAATGAAAAGAATGACTCCAAGCGATACCATTGCACCACCTAAAAAGGTAAGTGTATGGACAAATCCTAAGCTGAACACATCCAACATTTGAATCAAGAACATGCTTATCAATAAAATGGGCGCCCCGAGTTGATAGAGCCAAAAATGCCATTTCCCTAGTGTGTTATTGCCTGCTTCTGGATAAATCGAATAAATGGCTCCAAATATTCCCATTGAAACCCATCCAACAAGGTTGACATGAGCATGCCCCGCTGCCCACTGCAATTGAAGAGATGCTGACATGAACATTCCGACACCGATGCCTAATATAAAATAAATACCAGAAATCTTTACCCATAACGCTCCCATCTTACATACCTCCATCTGTATAATATTTTAAATGGTCCTAGGTATAATTTACCACCAAAAATACAAAATAGTCAATAAATTATGTTTGTATCATGATGTATATTAGAATGTAGTGTTCTTTATTATGGGGATAACACAAAAAGTGTTAGGATATAAGTATATTCACGAAAATAATAGACCCTAAAGGATGGATGGAGTTTTTTGGTTTATGTTATTTGTATCATGATCGGTATAGTAACAGCTTTTACTGGTAGTTTGATTGGTATTGGCGGTGGGGTTATATTAATTCCATCATTGTTGTTTATGCATAAATATGTTGAAGGTTTTGCTTGGGCGACGCCACAGGTCATCGTCGGTATTTCTTTGATGGTTATGATTTTCACAGCACTATCTTCCACGATATCGTACTTAAAAAAAGGCCGTGTAGATTATAAGACAGGTTGGTTATTTTTGACGGGAAGTATCCCGGGTGGTATTTTAGGTTCCTGGATAAGCAAAACAGTTGATGTTGATAAGTTTACTTTATACTTCGGACTTCTCATGATTGTTATATCATTATTGTTTTTTCTCAAGCGAAAAGATGTCACACAACCATTGATTAAAGGACATAAAAAAAGAACGTTCATCATTGATGGGGATGCGTATCATTACAGTATTTCGGTTATCCCGGCTTTTATCATTTCGTTGATTGTAGGTATCTTATCAGGATTGTTCGGAATAGGCGGGGGAGCGATCATGGTACCGTCCATGATTCTATTATTCGGTTATCCAGCACATATCGCTTCGGCAACATCGATGTTTATGATTCTATTCATAAGTACTATCAGTGCCAGTACGCATATAGTGTTGGGACATGTCGCATGGGAGTATGTTATTTTCTTTATCCCCGCCGCTTATATCGGTGGAAAATTGGGTGCCTTTGTCAATCAGTTTTTAAAAGGAAATACACTTGAATGGGTTTTGAGGATAATTTTGATTTTTATGGGATTCAGAATGATATTTGATGGTTTGACATAAGGAGTATAGGACATGAAAGAGAAACTTCATATTTATTACACGAATGATTTACATAGTGATTTTACATATTGGCCACAAGTGGCTCATTACCTGAAGCGTGTACAAAGAGAAAAAGACAATTGCTGGATTGCGGATATAGGTGATCATGTCGACCGTGTTCATCCGATTGCAGAGGCGTTTATGGGAAAAGCGAATGTCGATTTGATGAATGATATTGGTTATGATGTTGTGACGCTCGGAAATAATGAAGGCATAACCCTTTCACATCATGATTTGCACCATTTATATGATGATGCATCTTTTCAAGTAGTGTGTGCTAATCTTTTCAGCATGGAAAATGAAGCGCCTGCTTGGCTTCAATCTTCATATCGTGTCGAAACACCAAGTGGTATAAAAATCGGTTATGTCGGTCTGACAGCGCCATTCAATGCGTTTTATAATTTGCTGGATTGGTATATATCCCCACCATTTGAAGCACTTCAACGCGTTATAGATGAAGTTGGGAAATCATGTGATGTCATTGTATTGCTCTCACACCTGGGAATCAATGAGGACCGTGAGATTGCTCGTCATTTTCCTGAAATCGATGCTATAATCGGTGGCCATACCCATCATTTATTGCGGGTCGGTGAAAAGATTAACGAAACGATCATTACAGCTGCCGGGAAACATTGCACGTATATAGGAGAAGTCATTTTAACCTGGGATCATACACAAAGAAAACTTGTTCAAAAAGAGGCCTATACGATGAATATCACCCATATGGAAAAGGATCCTTACACACTCGAACGTTTGAATGACTGGGATCTTAAAGCAGGTAAAGAGCTGGGAAATATGATCATTCATACGCATAAGCCGATCGAAGTGGATTGGTTTAAAGAAACGGAATTGATGAGGTATCTAACGTGTACACTACAAGAATGGACAGGGGCAGATTGCGCTTTATTGAATGCTGGTATATTATTGGATTCATTTTCAGAAGGTGATATAACGTATGGAGATGTCCATCGTGTCTGTCCGCATCCTATTAATCCTTGTACGGTGACCTTAAGTGGAAATGAATTGATGGAAGTCGTTCGTGTGGCTTTCACAAAAGAACTGACCGAATTGGCCTTAAATGGATTTGGTTTTCGAGGAAAGATCATTGGCAAATTTGTATTTGCGGGACTATCTGTTGAAACGGTTGTCGATGATCAAGGAAATGAAAAAGTAATCAATGTCAGCATGAACGGAAAGCCGATAGATAAAGGAGGTACTTACCATGTGGCAACCATCGATACATTTACATTTGGACGTTTGATACCTGCAATAGCCAAGGCTACGGATAAAAAATATTATTTACCTGAATTCATGCGTGATTTGTTATCGAAAACGTTACAAGAAAACTTTAGAGTCAGTGCATGAGACGCTCATGATGTACGGATTACCTGCCGGTTGCATACATATATAAAAGCACACTGGAAAGGGGACTGGAGCGCATGTTAACTGTTAATCCACTGGAAGTTGAGGGTATGATTTTCACAGCTATCCGTGTTGAATTGCCAAAAACAAATTTATTGATGATTACAAACGAGGTCGGTTATATCATGTGCGGAGCGCTTGATGTAGATGTATTGGATGATGCACTGAAAGATCGCCACGTTATTGCGGGAAGGGCTGTAGGGGTCAAAACGATTGACGATCTATTATATGCGCCATTGGAAAAAGTTACTGCAGCATCTAAAACACATGGATGGGAAACCGGGATGTCGGGTATCGATGCCCTTTTGAAAATCGCTTGAATCATATGTCTTCCAAGATGGGAGACATATTTTTTGCTTGAAAAAATAAATGAATTCTAACCCTCTTGGAACAAGCATATGCTTGTGTCAAGGGGGATTTTTATGTTTAAAGGGAACTTCATTAAGCGAAACAAGACACCACCTCCGATAAGTAGAGTTTTTATGATCACACTTATACTGTTTATTGGAATGGTTGTATTCAGCATCATTTTTATCAACAAAGGTATAAAACCCGCTATCATGGACATAGCGGAGCAAAAAACAACTGAATTCGCTACAAGGGGAATCAATGCTGCTGTACGGTTTTCTGAAGACTATGAGTTTGATGATATCATGGATGTTGAGTTGAATGATAAAGGATATGTGTCGACTATGTCGTTTGATTCAGCAATGGTCGGCGAGATCAACCGTGTTTCGACCGATCGGGTGGAAGAGTTTTTTAAACTGATGAATGAAGGTAAATCCCCTGAAGATGTTGAGTTGGATGAAGCCCCGGGCGATTATGGAGATACGCCGGATGAGATTCACAAAGAGGATCCTACCGTTGTAGAAATTCCCATCGGTATGGCAACCGGAAATACGGTATTGGCCAATCTAGGACCTAAAATTCCCGTGAATTTGGATTTTGTAGGAAATGTGAAAACAGATGTCATTACAGATAAAGAGAATGTCGGCATTAATGGAACACTTATAACCATTTATATTCTTGTTGAAGCAGAAGTCCAGGTCATTATACCCTTTTCCACAAGTGTTTCTGATGTAAGCACTAAAATATATGTTGCCAAAAGTGTCATTATGGGTGATGTCCCGAACTTTTATGGAGGTGGGAGTGATGGTCCGTCCATTGCGGTTCCAAAGGATTCCATTGAAGACGACACAGACAATGATGTGCAATAATCGTCACTCATTTTCGAAACTATAAATAAAGAAACAATAATCAGCCTAGTTTAAATATTCCTTTGACAACTTTGGGGTTTTTAAGTATAATACAAGCAACAATCAGAAGGGGGTCTTAAGCCTCATATGCATCAAATATTCTGATGATTATAAAAAAGGAGGTTCTAGCGTGGAAAATCGTTCACAATGGGGAACAAGGGCGGGTTTTATACTTGCGGCGGCAGGTTCCGCGATAGGATTAGGTAATATTTGGCGTTTCCCTGCTGAGGCATATCAAAATGGTGGAGGTGCTTTTTTTGTCCCATATTTGATCGCGCTTATGACGGCAGGGATTCCTATATTGATTTTGGAATTTACATTGGGACATAAATACCGTGGTTCAGCTCCACTCACATATCGCCGGATGAATAAAGGCGTTGAATGGATTGGTTGGTGGGCCGTGATCGTGGCTTTTATTATATCCACCTATTATTCGGTCATTGTGGCATGGTCCATATCATTTGCTCTTTTTTCGGTTAACCTATCATGGGGAGCAGACACGAATACATTTATGTATCAAGATTATCTGAATATGGCTGAACCGGGAACATTCGGAGGTTTTGTACCCGGTGTTTTAATACCGCTTATTATTGTGTGGATAATTGTTTTGGGTATATTATTTAAAGGTGTCAAAAAAGGTATAGAGGCAGCCAATCGTATTTTTATACCGACTTTAATCGTCATTTTCTTGATTATTGTTATCCGGGCGGTAACACTTCCCGGTGCTATTGATGGATTGGAAGCTTTTTTCAAGCCGGATTTTTCGGAAATTACTAGTCCAGGTGTATGGGTTGCTGCATACGGCCAAATCTTTTTTAGCATGTCGATTGCTTTTGCCATCATGATTACGTATGCAAGTTATTTACCGAAGAAGTCGGATCTTACAAATAATGCTTTTATTGTCGGGTTCGGTAATTCAAGCTTTGAGCTTTTGGCAGGTATTGGGGTGTTTGCAGCGCTTGGTTTTATGTCATTGCAGTCAGGTGAGCCCATCAATGAAGTTGTCGAAAATGGAGTCGGATTGGCGTTTGTCGCTTTTCCGGAAATCATCAACAATATGCCTGCATTCAGTAAACTATTTGGCGTTCTATTCTTTGTATCCATCTTCTTAGCCGGTTTGACATCATTAATGTCAATAACCGAAACTTACGTCGCAGGCCTTGTTGATAAATTCAATATTTCAAGAACCAAAGCCGTCTTGTTCGGTGGGGGTCTAGCCGCTCTCATATCCTTGATATACGCTACAAGAGGTGGTATTAACTTCCTTGACCTCACAGACTATTTTATTAATCAATTCGGTGTAGCATTCTTGGGATTGGTTGAAGTTGTTGTCGTTGCATGGATTCTCAGAAAAGTGAAGTTGGCAAAAGATCATGCCAATGACATTTCGGATATCCGGCTCGGTTGGTGGTGGTCCCTCAGTATTGGCTTGATTACCCCAGCTATTTTAGGATTTCAGATGTACGGGTTATTTAAGGAAAACATATTGAAAGAGCACTCTGATGACCATGGCAACTATGGTGGATATGAGGACTCCTTCATTGCATGGGGATGGGGGATTGCCGCAGCGGCAATTATCATAGGTATCATTATTTCATTGTTCAAGTGGAAAACAGGAAAAGACACAATAGATGATGAAAATTATGATGACGACATAGAGGAGGCAAACTAGATGAGTGGAAGCGCAATAGCCATGATGGTAATAGGTATCGTCATTATTTGGGGTGGCCTTTCTGCAAGTATTATAAATGCCATTAAAAAGACGCGTGATTCAAAATAACAATATGAAAAGGAACTTCAGTCCACATTAAGTCGATCACTTGAGGAAAAATCGTAAAGAATATTTTAAGCATACCAATGAATGGACGCATTGGTATGCTTTTGGTTTTATGTTCCTGAAAGTGTACATTGACTCCTTTTTTCACTGCATACTTTCCCATTTACGCAGATAAGGATAAGGATCGAATGACCATTCATTTTGTCCGTTGTCCTTGTACATCCCATAATGAAGATGTGGCGGGAATTTCCCTGACGTTCCGGGTGGCCCGTAACCGGTTGAACCCACTTTTCCAAGTATATCTCCAGGTTTTACGACGTCCCCAACTTTCACGCCTTCTTCATATTGGCTTAAATGAGCGAAGTAATGATAAATATTGTGTATATCTCGAATACCGATACGCCAACCACCATACCGGTTCCACCCCATCAATTCGACAACACCATATGTCGTCGCATGGACAGGTGTTCCGTAATCAGCAAATATGTCGGTTCCTTCATGAATGCGCAAACCTCCAAAACCACGGCTGTCACCCCATGTGTTATGATAGGTGTAGTTGTAATCTGTATCAACAGGAAAGTCACGATCCGTTAAGTTGATATTGCCGAAGTTCTTGAAGACCTTTGCTGTATTTTTGATTGTCTGGACTGTTAAGTCACGTCTATAATAGCGCCAGAGCCCACGCTTTATATCATCATTATTATAGCCGGATTCTAAAAGAATATTTGCCATTGTATAGAGTGTATCTTCTGGATCGGCGGGGTCTGCTTTTCCATCACCATTCCCATCCTCACCATATCCGTCAAATAAATGAATGATATCTATATTTTGGGACTGGATGCTATTTCCCGCCCCAAACCATTGGACATCCGGTATCTCAATGGAAATAAGCTGATCCTCAGGTACATCGGATTCCTTATTGCGCTCAAATTGATCGATGGCAGCCAAGTAATACCATGGTATAAGGGATACGGCTTCAGTTTTTTTGTATAGTGCCATGCGTTCTTCAAATCTATCCTCTTTTTCAACTGCATAGGTCATTGAACTAAAAAGAAACAATGACATAAAAACAAACAGCATTATACTACCATATTTAAAACGTCTCAACATGACACCTCCATTTAACCGTTTATGTGTTTTATTTAAAGTGGCGTTACGAGTCATTCTCCGGGTTTTCCATTTTATCGATAATACGTTCTAACGTATTAGAATAGTCATTATTTGAAACACTTGAATTGTGCAAACTCTCAATTTCCTGTATAAGTGCCTTGTTATCAGAAGCATATACTTCAAAATAACTAGGGATGACAGCGGTAGCGGATTGTTTGGCGATCATTTCAGCTTTTTCTTCATCGGCTTCATCGCGTTTTGCATATGCAATAAGAACTTCTTGATCCGTTACGAGTGTTGCCACTTGAGTAAATTCTTTATTGTGTAAAATGATCCGTGAGATTTTATCTGCCATTTCATTACGATCAACAGTCAATTCTTTATCCTCAGCCGTTGAATTGTCCAATTCCTTTTTTGAGTACTTGACATAGCCTAATTTGTCGTGCAACTCGGGATCATTTGTCTGGTTAGTGGTTGGATCAAGGGGATTGTCTTTACCATTTGATTGTTCATTTGCTTCGTTGGTATTTGAACATCCTACAATCGTCAAAGTCATGATCATCATAAATATGACATGTTTTGGTACACGCATTTATTGTCCTCCTAAAAAGTGTATTGTCTTTAGTTTGATACGTTCTCACTTTTTCATACAAATTTATTTTATGTTCATCTATCAACGCTGATGATTCATATTGCTGTGGGTGGTTGAAGCGTGGGGACATATGATAAACTATAGGTAAGCTTAAGGAGTGAATGCAATGGTTGAAATTCAGGGGAAAACATATCATATATTGGAAAATAAAAAGAATGCCTTCCAACAAGAACGCTTTGAAGAAAGGTATTCTGATATTTTGTCCAAATATGATTATATTGTTGGTGATTGGGGATATGAACAACTACGCCTGAAAGGTTTTTATAATGATCATCATGCAAAGGCAACGTTTGATAACAAGATCAGTACTTTTGAAGATTATTTATATGAACATTGTAATTTTGGTTGCGCCTATTTCATCATTCAAAAGGTTGATTAGTCATCTTCTGTCAGGTCGTTTGGCTTGTCATGAGTCGGATGCGCACCAGGTGTTCGGCGTGGTAGATCTTCATGTATGTCTTTATATGCATAATTATAAGCACTTCGGCGTCGCTGGCCATCTTTCCACGGGGTGGATTTACTTGAATCCACCATCTTATCTTGATTGATGGGTGATCCAAAGGACCCTTCCGGAAATTCTTCAGGCACCAAATTGTTTTTTATTTCATCTACATTCGATAAATTGGAGTAACGTTTTTTGTCTTTATTTGATTGATGTTTCATATACATTCTCCTTTCCATATATAGCATTTGCATTTCAGGTGTAACTATGAACCCAATACATGGAAATTCAATGATGGGACGGAGAAAGCTATATATTCATTGTCAAGGTATGGACGATATTTCAGTGAAAAGGGGAATCATCATGTATTTTGTTGACCGTAAAAAAATTATTGAAATCTTGGATTATATGGAAAAGATATTGAATGAACTGAATGAAGGTCATCGTTATGATACTTTCCAAGGGGAGCGTGCTTTGGAGCGAATGGCACATGTCTTGACGGAGTCGGTTCTTGATGTCGGAAATATGATGATCGATGGATTTATCATGCGAGATCCGGGAGGTTTTAACGATATCATTGACATTCTCGTTGATGAAAAAGTGATTCCGGAAACAGAGCAAACGAGTTATAAACAAATGATAGAAATACGAGAAATGATTGTAAGGCATTACATGTCAGTCGATCATGAATTTATTTTTGACACAATGATGAAACACAAATCGGTCTTGGATAAATTCAGTTCTCATATTAAAACATATTTAGACAATGAATTAGGTGTAGTGAATGCATTTTCCAATGATTCATGATCGTTACAAAAAACTGTTCGTTGTGCATAACATCTAAACGAACAGTTTTACATCACTTGAACTCAGTGATCAGATATTCCCTCATCTGCTGCACCGTGTGCCAATCTGCTTGATGCCGCGGCTGCAATGGCCCCAACAATATCATCAAGAAATGTATGACATTCTCCTGTTGATTTATCATTTAAATATTCGAGAATGCCGGGTTTTTGTTTATCGATGTAACCATAGTTTGTGAAACCGATGGAACCATAGACATTCACGATACTGAATGCAACGATTTCATCAATACCATATAAACTTTCATCGTTTTCGATTGTTTGTTGCAAAGGTTGTTCCAGCATATTGTTTTCAGCCAACTTATCAAGTTGTATACCAGTCAAGACAGCATTTTGCACTTCCCTTTTTGTCAAGACCCTGTCAACGTTATGAAGGCATATATCCAAGCTTAAATTATCATGGTATTTCGACTGGAGGTAGTAAACCAACTCAGCGATATCCATCAGAGTGACCCCACGTTCTTTTAATAACTCTCTTGCCTTTTTTTCCAATTCACTTTGGCTTGCGTTCTTATCCATGTACATCACCTGTCTTTCATTAGAATTATAATAAACATAGTTTACCATTAATGTATCAAATATGATACCTTTCAAGCTAAATGATTGTTATGCGATGGGACTTTCAGTGATTGGTTATGTGATATAATGGGGGTAAGAAGGAGGCAGACCATATGAAAAATGACAAAAAGCCCCTGATTTACATTACAAGGCAAATCCCGGAACATCTTTTGGAACCGTACAAAGACACATTGACGTTCAAAATGTGGGAAGAATCGGAAAAACCTGTACCATATGAGGTTTTACTGGAGGCATGTAAAGACGCGGATGGATTGTTATGTTTGTTGACCGATACAATAGATCGTAAAGTATTCGAAACGGGAAACCATTTGAAAGTCGTCGCCAATATGGCTGTTGGCTTTAATAATATCGATATAGAATCGGCAAGGAAAAAGGGCGTTACCATTACGAATACCCCCGATGTTTTAACCGAGACAACTGCCGATTTAGCGTTTACATTATTGCTTGCCACAGCGAGACGTGTAGTGGAAGCCAATAAATTCATCCAACAAAATAAATGGGAACATTGGTCACCTTTCTTGATGGCAGGGGCTGATGTTCATCATAAAACGATAGGAATTGTTGGAATGGGGCGTATAGGACGTTCTGTTGCAAAACGGGCCAAAGGTTTCGGAATGGACATCTTGTATCATGGCCGCTCACGGCAAAAGGAAAACGAAGCGGAGCTGGGGGCAACCTATGTATCTTTCGAGACATTGCTTCAGCATTCCGATTTTATAATCAGTGTTGTTCCATTGACAAAGGAAACATGTCATATGTTCGATTGGAATGCTTTCCAAAAGATGAAGACACATGCCATTTTCATTAATATTTCACGTGGGGCTACCGTTAATGAAGAGGACCTTATCAAAGCATTAAAACAAGGGGAAATCAAGGGTGCCGGATTGGATGTTTTTGAACGTGAGCCTATTAAGGGAGACCACCCGCTTATGATGATGGATAATGTGCTCTGCCTGCCCCATATCGGGTCGGCCAGTATTGATACACGAAATGATATGCTTTCGTTATGTCTGGAAAACCTACACAATGTTTTATCTGGGCTCCCCGCTAAAACACCAGTAAGTTAAGAGCAAAACAGGCAGTAGAACGTTATATAGCTCTACTGCCTGTCAGGGATGTGGGATTTTTATAAGGGGCTGCTTAAAATACTTGTTCTATTTCTGTAACACCGGGAACTTCAGCCATAAGTGCACGCTCAATTCCTGCTTTTAGAGTGATTGTTGAACTTGGGCAGTTGCCGCAAGCTCCCATTAATCGAAGCAGAACAATGCCTTCATCATCAACGTCGATTAATTCAACATCGCCACCATCACGAAGTAAGTAAGGACGTAATTTATTCAATACATCTTGTACCTGCTCTTGCATTGTTTATCTACTCCTTTCCTTTTTTATAGTATAATAGGGATTGATCAAAATCTTAGTGTGAAAATTATTTCTTATAATAACTTCATTTTAACTTTATTATGCACGTTTGTAAAATGAAATTAACTATATGTATGGAGGGATATCGATGACCGAACAAAATATTAAGATTAAAGTATATGGACGTGAGCAAATCTGTGCCAGTTGTGTTGGGGCACCCGGGTCACGAGATACGTATGAATGGTTGCAGGCGGCTATTGGCCGGAAATATAGCACTGATAAAATTAAATATTCTTATATTGATATAGACGAACCGGTGACGGATCAGTCTGACAAGAAATTTATCACTAAAATGTTCGAGGAAGATATGTTTTATCCGATTGTTTTTGTCAACGATGAGATGGTTGCAGAAGGGATACCTCGATTGAAAACAATTTATCAGTCATTGAATAAACACGGTTTATCCAGTTGAACCACATCAATCATAGATGAAGGATGGCTATGGACTGAATAGGCCCCATAGGTTGAAACCATTTTATGTTGTTTGTATACTGAATGTATGGAGATCAATTGCATGAAACTATAAGGGAGGTATAAAGATGGTCATAACACTGTCAGATGATGCAAGTGAGCAAATTCTGGAAATGAAGAAAGATGAATCTGAAAATGCACGACTACGATTCGGGATTAAAGGCGGAGGTTGCAGTGGATTATCTTATTCATTGGGCTTTGATGACGATGTGAATCCTGAGTTGGATATGGTAGATGAGATAAACGGTGTTCCGGTTGTGATTTTTAAACAGGATATACCGATTTTGGAAGGAACAAAAATTGATTTTAAACAAAATATGATGGGTGGGGGCTTTACCATCGATAACCCAAATGCAATTGTGAATTGTGGTTGCGGTTCAAGTTTTCGGGCAAAAGAACGGGAAGGCTCACCAGAAAAATGCTGACATAAAAAAGCTGAGACGTTATCAAGCGACTCAGCTTTTTGTTTTGCTGTATATACTGGAAAGCCTTCCCATGTAAATATAAAAGAGGTTTGTCCCATCTGGATAGCTTTTTTTGTTTCTTAGAACATGGCTGTCGAGTGCTTCGGTTGGATCCGTGCTTTGGGATCGATATATTGTTTTGCATTATTGACAGCTGTCGGCCCTTCACCAAAGCCTGTTGCAATTAACTTTACCTTGCCTGGATAAGTTGTAATATCTCCTGCAGCATAAATACCTGGAATATTTGTTTCCATTCGCGAATTGACGACGATACTATTTTTTTCGATTTCCAGACCCCAATCTTTAATCGGTCCCAGTGTGGAGATAAATCCATAGTTGCAAAGGATGGAATCGACATCCAACTCCATAGTACGATCACCCTTCACTTCCTCTAAAAACACCTTCTCGATTCGGTCATCCCCTTGGATTTCAGTGGGAATGAACGGTGTTAAAATGTCGATGCTGGAATTTATGAGCTGTTCGACACTATGTTCGTGGGCCCGGAATTTATCACGTCGGTGGACAAGCGTCACTTTTTTGGCTATGTCTTCAAGCATGAGAGCCCAGTCGACTGCCGAATCGCCACCCCCAAGCAGCATTACATGTTGGTTTTCATATTGATTCATGTCCTGTACATGATAATGTAGGTTAATACCTTCAAATTGGTCACATTCATTCACATTCAGACGTCTCGGCTGAAAAGCACCATTTCCTGCGGTTATGATAATTGTTTTAGAATAATGTATTTCCTTATCGGATGTGATTTTAAATACATCATCCTCTATTTTTTCCACCTTCTCGATGGCTTGGCCGAGTACTGTTGTATGATCAAATAGGTTAGCTTGTTCTTCTAGGTTGTCGATTAGGTCTTGGGCGCGTACGCGTGGAAATCCAGCGACATCATAAATATATTTTTCGGGGTATAAAGCTGTCAACTGTCCCCCGGTATGTGGTAAACTTTCAATTATTTTTACGCTGGCTTGCCTCATGCCACTGTAGAAAGCAGTGAAAAGGCCTGTTGGTCCAGCGCCAATAATCGTTATATCAAAAACATTATCTTGCATGGATAAAACCCCTCCATTGTTTAACCTCAAAAATGTATGCCAACACTATATTATCATAACAGGGAAAACTTGTGTATAAAGAGACTTTGAAATCAACCATCTTACATAGATACAACAAGTAGGAAATGGAAGTGCTTGTCTTTCATTCCAAACAGAATTATTATAAAATAGAATAAGTATACTCATGCTGTTGTATAGGAGGACAAAAACAGTGATTCAGTTGATTGTTTTGATCATTTTATTTTTTGTGATATTTTTTGGCATAGCATTCATTTTGAATATGTTGCTCAGACGAACCTGGTTGATGTCTTTTGTTTATCTGGTTATCGTGTGGTTCATAGTCGACAAAGTGTCGATTTCCGAATATTTCACTCATCCAGGCAATGCGTTTCGAACAGGTTTTTCCAACCTATTGAACATCACTCCGGTGGATGTTGTCATCTTAGGTGCAGGACTCCTCGGAACAATTGTATCAGGAATCGTCATCAAATTTCTGAGGAAAAGCGGCTATCAAATGTTTTAACATATCAAGGTATTCTTATTTGCATGTGGCACCTATTGTTTTTCATAGCCAAAGGGTCACTTCCATATGCTCTGTAAGAATACCTTTTTATTATTCCAGTTGATTTTGCAAATGTAAGAATATCAGCTGATTGATAGAGGGAAGTTTTGAAGATATCATGAATAATTATGTTTGAAATGGACATGATGACATCCGAGAGGTGTTGTCATTGAAAAAAAAGACATTTTTACGTCGGTTTGTCATGATGGTGCTTTTCCTTGGAGCATTATATACGACATTGAGCACGATATCCAACGTAACAATGCATGATATTTTTATGAACAATCATCAAAAAGCGGTAAACACGGTAAGTCATAAATCCATTCAAGATAACCAGGGAAAACCCATCAAGAAAACGCGAAAGGGAAAAAAACCAGGACAAATGCATCCTTTACCAGTAAAGAAACAGTCACCAGAAGAAATTCAGCAAGTTATGGAGGAAAACTTCACAAAAGACCGAGTCATTGCAACAGGATATACAGCTGGGGTTGAATCAACGGGTAAAACGAAGGATCATCCTGAATACGGGATTACGTATTCAGGAGTGGAAGCAACACGCGGATTATATTCTACGATTGCAGCTGATTTAGAAGTATATCCGCTTGGAACCATCATGTATATACCCGAATATGGATATGGGGTCGTAACGGATAAAGGAAGTGCCATAAAAGGAAATAAGATTGACCTCTATTTTCAGACGGTTGAAGATGTTTATGAAGAATGGGGTAAAAAAGAATTGGATGTATTTATTGTTAAGATGGGTGATGGTGAGATTACCGCTAGTGAGTTTGAACGGTTAAATGAAAATGATACTTTGGAAGTATTCAATAAAGAAAAATAATAAGCCGGGAATCAACAAACTTTCCACTTTTAAATACATGGCACGGATGTGAAAAGGAACATCCGCATACATCTAATGGTTTGAAAACGCAGACGAAAAGATGTCACCGTGTTATTTATTTTAAGAGATATGTTGATTCCAGGCTACATTTTAATAAATACCGTATAACAGAAATGCTATCGAAATCCCCAGTAACGCTCCGAAAAAAACTTCTATAGGTTCATGTCCCAATATTTCTTTTATTGTATTTAATTTTTCATATTCATGACTCGTCCCTTTTGTTCGACTTGTAAAAGCTTGAAAGTCACGAACCAATTGGTTTAACAAAATAGCTTGATTGCCGGATTGCCGGCGCACACCTGACGAGTCATACATGATGATAACGCTAAAGACACAGACAGCTGCAAACAAGGTGGAGCCTAAGCCCTCAGTCAAAGCAATCGCTGTTGCCAATGCACTTACAGAACTGGAATGACTGCTTGGCATTCCGCCGGAACTTAAGGCAAGGTTCGGGATGAATTCTTTTGTCAATAACCAACGAATCGGAATTTTTAATACTTGAGCGATGACCATTCCGACAGTTGCAGCCCAAAAAGGGTAGTTAGTCATTATGTCCACTATTTAAGTTGTCCCTTCCAAAGATTGGGTATGTTTCCCTCTGAGATATATTTTGTGTAAATACTTGGGGTAAAATATGATTGGTTATTATAGGTAACACTTTTGTTGCAGCATTTCTATTGTGTTATAGAATGGCTGTATCCAAAGCGATTTCCATCATATCATTAAAAGTTGTTTGTCTTTCTTCAGCAGTTGTTTCTTCACCGGTCATGATATGGTCGGAAACGGTTAAAATCGATAATGCATGACGATTGAATTTAGCTGCCAAAGTATAAAGGGCAGTCGTTTCCATTTCAATGGCCAACACATTGTAGGATGCTAATAGTTGATTGACTTCTTTTGCATTATCCCGGTAAAATGTATCGCTGGTGAAAACATTGCCTACCTTCATAGACAACCCTTTTTCAACCCCTGTTTCATAAGCATTTTTCAATAAGTTGAAATCGGCTAATGGCGCATAATCAATGCCGTTGAAAACCATACGGTTCATTTGCGAGTCTGTCGTTGCACCTTGTGCGAGAATCACATCACGTACTTTGATATCTTCTTGTATGGCACCACAGGTTCCGACTCGAATCAACTTCTGAACACCGTAACTCTCCATCAGTTCATTTGCATAGATTGAAATGGATGGAACACCCATGCCTGTTCCTTGAACAGAAATCTGTTCTCCTTTATATGTACCTGTATATCCGTTCATTCCGCGGACATGATTATATTGGCTGACATCCTTCAAATATGTTTCTGCGATGAATTTTGCCCGAAGTGGATCACCGGGCAATAAAATTTTTTCAGCTATTTCTCCTTGTTTTGCTCCAATATGAACACTCACACAAAACCCCTCCAAATTCCTTCTATATCTGTAAAATAACGTTATCATATCATGTTCATAAAAACAAATGCGACATGTTTTGCTTAAACACAATGTTTTTTGTTTCAAATTTCGGGTATGTTGTATATAATATAGTTAGGTTATTATATATGTACATTTTATGTTGATGTTTTGATGAACATAAGAGGGCTACATAGAATTATACGTAATAAACAGGAGGTTGATATTGTGAAAGAGAAAACATTTACAATTACAGCAGAAACAGGAGTACATGCTAGACCAGCCACATTGTTGGTCAACAAAGCTGGACAGTATTCTTCTGAAGTGGAAGTTTCCTATAATGATAAAAAAGTAAATCTCAAATCAATTATGGGAGTTATGTCACTGGGGATCCCAACAGGTGCCGAAATTAAAGTGACAGTAGATGGAAACGATGAAGATGAAGCCCTTGAAGGTGTCACAGAAGTTATTAAAGAACATTTAGGGGAATAAGAAAAAAAGCTGGAGTATTTTTTAATCACTCTAGCTTTTTATTTTTTTCACATGTTAGGTTACAATATGCACATACTAAATAAATGATGATAAGGGGTGAACACCGTGAAGATTTCTGTATCGCAACTTCCAGGCATCGGTCAGAAGATCACCATGAAAACAGCCGAAAAAAGCATGCTTGTCATTGTTGTCCATCATACGGGAAAGCGCGAGGTTTATTTTTTCGATCATGTAGATAACGATGAAGCGGATTTTGTGATGGATTTAACCTCGGATGAAACAAGGGAACTTGCAGCGCAACTCCTTGGAGCGACCTATCAACCCGTTGATGTCGAGAAGATAAGAATGTTTAAAAAACAAATTATTGTTGACTACATCACATTAAAAGAAGAGTCTATATTTGCGTATAAAACAATTGAAGAGTCAGATATCCGCAATAAAAGCGGGGCAACGATAATAGGTATAGTTCATGGTGATGATATTACGGCCATTCCTGAGGCAGATACCGTCTTGAATCCTGGTGATGTACTCATGTCGATCGGAAAAGACGAACAAATCGATACATTGTCAAAACTTTGTAAGGGTGAGGAATGATGCCATGTGTTCAGTAACCTACCTGTATTATTAGATGCTGGTCTCGTTTTAATAGGTATATTCATATTAGGATTTATTGCACTGAAAACTATTTTACCGAATATTATTTTATATATATTATTTGGTGTTGCCTTGGCAGGGGTGCTTGATCATAACGTTATTTTGCATTTTTCCAGTGAAGTTGCGATTGTGCTGTTATTTTTTATGTTAGGCCTTGAATTCAGCACTGAACGTCTCGGAGATATCGCCAAAAAAATCTGGACGACAGGGATTCTTGATATTATCCTCAGTTTAGTGATGACGATGGTGATTGCATTTTCGTTTGGAATGGATTGGTTCACCTCATTTTTATTAGCAGGTATGACATATGCAACGAGTTCATCCATCACTGCTAAATTATTGGACGATAAAGGGCGTATGGCTAATACGGAAACTGAATTTGTATTGGGTATCCTGATTTTTGAGGATCTCATTGCTCCAATTGTAGTAGCGATTCTCATTGCTTTAAACACAGGTAATGCGTTTCATAGCTCTGATTTGATGATACTGATGGGTAAGATCATCGTGTTAGCAACGATTGCCATTGTTTTGGGGAAAACGCTTTTCAAGAAATTTGAAGATTTTTTGCAAAAGATGGATGATGATGATCTGCGAATTGCTTTGTTAGTCGGTATTGCCGTTACATATAGTGGTTTTGCCATGTTCTTGGGATTGTCGGAAGTACTCGGTGCATTTTTGGCAGGTGTCATGCTTGCAGAAATCAAAAAAGTGGATTTGGTTGGTGGAATGGTCAACCCTGTCAAAGATTTACTTATTCCGACTTTTTTTGTTTATTTTGGAACCACGATAAATCTTGGTGCAGGTGTTCCCTTTCCGATACTATTGGTCGTTGTGATCGTATGGACGACGATTGCCAAGATTTTGGTCGGGATCATCGGTGGCAGAATGTATGGTTTGACGAAACGGGTTTCATTACGCGCAGGATTATCCATGTGTGCCAGGGGAGAATTTTCGGTCGTCATTGCAAGTGTTGCTACAGGATCGATAAAGGTGTTTGCTGGCATATATATTATAATAAGTGCCTTTATTGGAATGGTCTTATTTAATTACGCACCGAAGATTACCACATTGATATACGGAAAGCCAGTCAAGAAAAAGAAAGACTTGAAGATACCGACCATTTAAACGACTGACATCACCCTCGGTGCTTTCATGGTTTTAAAATCCTTATGGATGCTTTCAAGAAGAATATATGGGTTTATAGGTTTCTTCTTCAAGCCTTTCCAGTGTTTTAAGGGCGAGTTGGTTGAATGATGTATCTTTCTTTTTCAATTTTTCTTTTGCTTCATCAACGGCCTTTTTCAATGATTCCACATAGTCAGGAATGTCTTCGTTGTATGGATGTATCGCCGGCTTTTTGACATTCATTTTTTCCTGGTAGGCGAGAGCTTTTCTTTCGTGAAAAAAAACACCTTCCACTTGTCCGTAATTATGGATATCTCCTTGGAGTGGATGCTTCTTGACTGCCAGAACTTTAATAAGACTTCGTTCCCCGCGGTCTTCCACGACTTCACCGATATATGAACCAGAATTATAATGTGCAAGAACAATGCTGCCTACTTCAGCCAATATGATCAGCCTCCTATACTATAATTACCCCAACAAAAAGGAGTGTGCTTGATTCCATTGTGCCAAAAATGTTGCAAATTAGCGAACATTTTACTGAATGATTTTGTTCACTTCATTTTTTTGGTATACTTATATGAAGAAGGAAGTGGTGATGACAATGGAATTTCTTTATTTCCCCGATGATAAATCAGAATATATACCTGGTATCATTATATTGCTTTTATTCGTAATTGCGGCTATTGTAACCATGTATTTTATTTTAAAGATATCCAAAAAAGAAGAAAAAAAAGTGGATGAAAAATACAATATCAATCGTATGAAACATAAGACAGATAATCACAATGAATAAGCAATTGTAAAGAGCTTTTCTTATCCAAGGAAGGCTTTTTTTATTTTCTTTTGATTTAATTCGTCTTTTCTCCGTTTATTCTATGATAGTTGGTTGATACTATAGAACGAGGAAAGGGTGGATAAGCAAATTGAGAAATGATTCAGGACAAGAAAAAGTACAAACTCATACAAAATATTATCATCCCGACAGCAAAAAATATTTATACAAACAACTGTATCTTATAGGTATTGTTTGTATATTTGTCATTCTTGTAGGCTGTGATCAAAAAACTGCACGAACAGTCGATATGTATAATATCTCAAACGATATGGTCGGTACTGTAAAACTGAGCGAAGATCCTGAAGGTGTAAATGCAAAAGTAAAGGTCGAAGGATTGTCACCTGGCTTTCACGGTATACATGTACATGAATACGCTAAATGTTCGGGGAAAGATTTCAAAGATGCAGGGAACCATTTGAATCCACAAGGCAAAAAACATGGACTCATGAATTCCAAAGGGGCTCACTTAGGTGATATGCCTAATATCAAAGCAGATTCAAACGGTAAGATGAAAGGGGAGGTGACGGTTATAGATGCGACATTAAAAGATGGAAAAAATACATTGAAAGGGTCATCTGTTGTCATTACGGAAGATGCAGATGATGGAATCTCACAACCGAGTGGAAAGTCGGGGAAACGAATTTTATGTGGAACGATCGATAAGAAAGAGAAGAAAGGTGAATCACCATCCGATCCAACGGAAGCAGAAAAATAAAGAGGACCCTTAAGGGATCCCCTTATGCATGTATTACGTTAAAATGATGCATTTTTATGATTGTTTGCCGCTTTGACAATGCGTTTAACGCCTTCCTCAAGTGTTTCCTTTGGACAAGCCAAGTTCATGCGCATAAATTGATCGCCTTCTTCACCATAAGATTCACCTTTATTCAGGCCAACTTTAGCTTCTTTGATCATAAATGTTTCGAGTTCGTCGCTATCAAGTCCCAACCCGCTACAGTCAATCCAAAGTAAATACGTCCCTTCTGAGTGGCTGACTCTTAAATTGCTTGTTTGGTTATGGATGGTGTCCCTCACATATGTGTAATGTTCTTGAATAACAGAGCGCAATGTGTCCAGCCATTCTTCCCCGTATTTATAGGCTGCTTCAAGAGCCGTATTCCCCATGGTATTAAGCATGCCCAATCCTTGTGCCTGCAGTGTTTCATCAATTTTATCCTTCATGCTTTTATTCGGTGTGATGATGTAGGATGCTTGTAGCCCAGCCAAATTGAATGTTTTGGACGGCGACATACATGTGACAGTGTTATCGGCAATTTCCTTTGAGAGTGATGCTAGAGGAATATGAATATGGTCGGGAAATGTAAGATCTCCATGGATTTCATCAGACAGCATGATGACATTATGTTTAATGCAAAGACGACCGATTTCCTCGAGTTCTTCTTTTGTCCAAACCCGTCCTACAGGATTATGAGGTGAACATAGTATAAATGCTTTAACACCTTCTTTAAGTTTGTCCTCAAAGTTTGTAAAATCAATTTTATAATAATTATCTTCTAAAATGAGGGGATTTTTGATAATCCTCCGTTCATGGGCTTTAATAACATTATAAAAGGGCGTATAGACAGGTGTTTGGATAAGCACTTTATCGTGCGGATCGGTTAATGCTTGGATAGCAATGTGTAGGCTTGTCACAACACCCGGACTGAAACTGAGTGAGTCCTCTTCGATTGACCAATTATGCCGATGTTTTACCCAATGGGTTACCGTCTGTTTAACCTCATCATCAATGACGGTATAACCATAAATGCCGTGCTCAGCTCGCTTACATAATGCATCATTAACTTCTTTTGGAGCTTTGAAGTCCATATCAGCTACCCACATTGGTAAGACATCATCTGTTTGAAAAACATCTTGTAACATATCCCACTTAACCGAGCGTGTTTGTTTACGATCTACGACTTTTTGAAATACATCCATTTAATGAACCTCCTTAATGAATTTCATGTTAAGTATAGCGAATTTTACAGTAAATCACATTTGAAACGACTTCAGATTATGGG
>DATGUN010000088.1:0-83954 GCA_035301285.1 Virgibacillus sp. | reverse complement strand
CACAAGTCCAATATAGGTCTCGGCAGACGCTTGTATAGATGCAGCTGGCAGTGCCACTTCGGCTCCTCCGCCTACTGTCATGTTAAAAGGCGCTGTCACAACCGGTTTGTTTGAGTATTTTATGTTCATGGCCATATTCTGGAATTGTCTGATGACCATTTCCAGTTCAAAAAAATTATCATCTTGTGCTTCCATCAACATCATGCCAAGATTTGCACCGACGCAAAAATGGCTTCCTTGGTTTCCTATAACGAGTCCTCGGTAATTTTTATCAGCTTCTTCTAATGCTGTATTCATCATTTGCATAATGTCCGGACCGATTGCATTACCTTTCGAGTGAAATTCAATTCCGAGCACATCATCACCTAAATCTATCAAACTGGCACCGGTATTTTTTTTGATCACACCATTTTTCTTCTTGAGGTTAGCAATATGGATTTCTTTTGGATTCAATTGCAATGGTTTATATTGATCTCGACCTTGATCAAAATACGACACGCTGCCATTATCTTCTTTATAGAAAGATTTGTGACCATCTTTCAATAGATTCAGTACCCAATCGGGCACTTTCTCTCCTTCTTCTTGCATGCGTTCAACAGATTTTTCCAATCCAATGGCATCCCACGTTTCGAATGGTCCGACTTCCCAGCCGAATCCCCATTTCATTGCATTATCGATGGAAACAATATCGTCTGCGATTTCACCAATAAGCCGCGCGGAATACAACATGACTGGTTTCAGCACGTTCCATACAAATTCACCTGCCCTGTCACCTTTTGATTTTACAAGCGCTTTCAATTTATTCGCAGTTCCTTTTTCCTGTTTTGCCATTTCAGTTGCAGCTGATTTCAACTTTTTGCGGTCTTCATATTCAAATGTTTCGGGATTCAATTCATAGATGGTACTGCCTTCTTTTCCTTTTTTCTTCAAATAAAACCCTTGACCGCTTTTCGCACCTAACCATCCTTTTTCAAACATCTTGTTCATGAGAGCGGGGACGGCGAAGATTTCTTTTTCTTCTCCTTCCACTTGATCATAAACATTTTTCGCCACATGAATGAACGTATCGAGACCAACAACATCAAGTGTGCGAAATGTAGCGCTTTTTGGTCTCCCAATCATCGGACCGGTAACAGAATCCACTTCACCAATCGAATAATTTCCCTTCAACATCTCCTGTACTGTTACAAGCAATCCGTATGTTCCGATTCGGTTAGCGATAAAGTTAGGGGTGTCTTTTGCCTCAACAACACCTTTACCTAACACATCTTCACCAAACTTCTTCATGAAATCAAGCACTTCCCGTTCAGTATGTTCAGTCGGGATAACTTCCAATAGCTTTAAATATCTGGGTGGGTTGAAAAAATGTGTCCCCATAAAATGTTTTTTGAATTCATCTGAACAATCCGCTACCATTCTATTAACGGAAACACCCGATGTATTCGATGATACAATCGTTCCCTCGGTACGGTGTTTTTCCACATTTGCCAAAACCTTTTTCTTGATGTCCAGATTTTCAACAACAACTTCGATAATCCAGTCCACATCACCTAATTTCTGGATATCATCTTCCATATTTCCTGTTTCAATCAAGTCCAGGCTATTTTTGGATGTAATCGGTGAAGGACTTTGTTTCATCAATCCTTTCTTTCCCTGTTCAGCCATTTTATTACGGACAGCTTTATCTTCAAGCGTCAATCCTTTTCCTTTTTCCTCTTTAGTAAGTTCTGTTGGAACAATGTCGAGCATAAGCGTGTTTATTCCGACATTGGCCAAATGTGCAGCAATGCTTGACCCCATTACTCCGGATCCAAGGACTGCTGCTCGCTTGATCGTTCGGACCATGTCATTTCCTCCAATCATTTTTTGAATGAATACTCATTCATTTTTAGTGAAAAATAAAACTTGGGTATAAAACGTGTAGATGATGCCATTTATCAATCGACCACCACACTGTTTTTAAATCTTAGCGATATATAAAATCATGGCTAAAATTTTTCCACCAAGTAAAGTATATTTCAAACCGTTCTTATCAATAGTATAAATTATTCTTGAACATTTGGCAAACAGTTTTGCGAATGATTGTTAAAGTCAATTAATTTCCCGGCTGAACCGAGCGCTGTAATATAAGGATTTGACAACCACCCATTCAAACAATCGCTTTTTAATTGTTGTTATATAACATAGATACCGATAAATAGCTTTGCCACCCAAGAAAACCATCTGATGTTCCAGAGTCCAGACACTTGAACGATCCTCCGTGATGTTAACCATTCAAATACCCCGTCAAAGATAAGTGTCATTAAAATATTTTCTTAAATCGTAATCACTCTTATTTACAAATCGTAATGATTACGATATTATATAAAAATAGTGTTAATTGGAAGGAACATGAGCATGAAAAAAATATTCATTGTTATTGTATTTGGGATGGTGTGTTTCCTGTTTTTTGGATGTCAGGATGCGACCGATGAATCCCATAATGATAAATTAACGATTTATACATCTATATATCCCATACAATATGCTGTAGAACGAATCGGGGGAGATGCAGTCATGAGCCAGTCAGTCTACCCCCCTGGTGTGGATGCTCACACGTATGAACCGACAACGAAAGATATGACTGATATTGCGAAAGGAGATGCATTCATTTATCTTGGCTCAGGTATGGAAGGTTTTGCAGAAACGGCAGCGAACGCCCTTCAAGAAACAAATGTAAAACGTATTGAACTGGGTCGTCATAAGGAGTTATTCAGGGCTGACCATAACGACGAAGATGATATCCATCATCATGATCATGGCGACATCGATCCACATATGTGGCTGGATCCAACACGGTTGATTATGGCAGCCTCATATATCAAGGATACATTGATTGAACTTGATCCCGGTAAAGAGAAGTTATTCACTGCAAACTTCGAAAGCCTGAAAGAAGATTTGATCCATCTCGATGAAGATTTCAAAAGCACATTGCAAAACAAGGACAATAAAACAATCCTTGTGTCCCATGCCGCCTATGGTTATTGGGAAGAACGTTACGGAATTGAACAACTTCCGATCAATGGCTTATCATCCAGTGAGGAGCCATCACAACGTGATTTAACAAAAATTATCCACCAGGCAGAGTCCTCGAATCTGCATTATGTCATATTCGAACAAAATGCATCGAATCAAATTTCTGAAATCATCCAGGATTATATTGATGCAAAAGCACTAACAATTCATAACCTTTCAGTGTTGACAGAAAAGGATATCGAAAATCAAGATGATTATCTGACATTGATGGAGAAAAACCTACACGTGCTGGATGAAGTCCTGAACTGAGTTAAACACAATCAAAATAGTTAGGATGTGAATGGAATGGATATGCAAGAACCACTTGTCTCAATGAAAGATATCTCTTTTAAATACGAACAAAAACTGATATTAAACCACATCGACTTTAGCATTCCCCATGGGTCATTCATGGGTCTGGTTGGGCCCAATGGAGGCGGAAAAACAACTTTGATTAAACTTATACTAGGATTGTTGCGTCCCGATACGGGTCACATTCAATTGTTCAATCAACCGATTCGACAATTTAGAAACTGGAACAGGATCGGTTTCGTTTCCCAAAAATCCAATGCTTTCAACAGCGGTTTCCCTGCAACGGTACATGAAGTTGTTTCCATGGGGCTGACTTCGAAAATCGGTTATGGGAAATTTATCAAAAGAAAACATAAAGATAAAATATTTCATGCGCTTGAACAAGTCGGCATGGATGCTTATGCAAAAGAAAACATCGGCAATCTATCCGGTGGCCAACAACAACGTGTTTTCATCGCGAGATCTTTGGTCAGTGAACCGGAATTACTGATTCTGGATGAACCGACAGTCGGGGTCGACATCGAAAATGTGCAACGTTTTTATGAACTGCTTCATCGTTTACACACCCAAAATAAAGTGACGCTTCTATTCGTCACGCATGACACCGGCATCATGACAAAATATGCCACTGATATTGCTTGTTTGAACAAGGAACTTCATTATCATAGACGGGCAGATGAGTTCAAAGCATTATCAGATGAAGATTTATCCAAATTATACGGTCATCCGGTGGAAATTATCACACATCATCACTAGGTTGGAGGAACACTTATGTTAGCAGACTTTTTGGAATTTCCTTTTCTGAGACATACATTTTTAACTGGCATTCTCATTGGACTGATAGCACCTTTACTCGGATCATTTATAGTCGTTCGGCGTCTATCCCTTATAGCAGACGCCTTGTCACACGTCACTTTAGCGGGAATCGCTTTCGGTCTCTTGCTCGAAAAACGCATCCCGGCATTTGCCATTCCACCATTATACAGTGGCATGTTTTTTTCAGTCATCGGTGCTGTGCTGATTGAAAAATTAAGACGTGTCTACAAAGCATTTCAAGAGTTAGCCATACCGATTATATTATCCGGCGGGGTCGGACTGAGCGTTATATTTATATCAATGGCAAATGGATTTAATACAGATCTGTTCAATTATCTGTTCGGCTCGGTTTCAGCTGTCAGTAAAAATGATTTTCTATCCATTGTGGGCATTTCTGTTTTTGTATTTATTATTGTCATGATTTTTTATAAGGAATTATTTACATTATCCTTTGATGAAATACATGCAAAAGTTTCTGGGTTGCATGCCAAGTGGATCCATTTTTTATTCATCGTTCTCACCGCACTCGTCATTGCGGCTTCGATCCGTATCGTCGGAGTCCTGCTCGTATCAGCACTCATGACACTCCCAGTCGCTTCAAGCATGCAGCTGGCCAAAGGATTCAAGCAAATGGTGCTATTCTCTATTGCTTTTGGTGAAATAGCTGTTATCATAGGGTTAATAATGGGATATTACTTGGATATCCCTCCTGGCGGAACCATTGTAATGGTTTCAATCATGATTTTATTGATGGCAATGTGGTGGAAAAAGAAATCGGTTCGCACATCACAGAAGAGGAATGATATAGAATGAATATAAACGAAGCAATGCAGCGTCTGAAGGATAATCGTCATAAAATAACGAACCAACGTAAAGCAATTTTGACATACTTTTCCCGTGAAGATGATGGATACCGGAATGCAAAAGCGTTATTGGCCTATTTGAATACCATCGATGACGGAATAAGTGTGGACACCGTTTACCGCAATCTATATTTATATGATGAATTGGGTATTTTGGAGACGACCGAATTAGACGGTGAAAAATATTTTCGTTTGAACTGTTCAGAACACCATCATCATCATTTTATATGTCAAGTCTGCGGAAAAACAAAAGAAATACCGATATGTCCAATGGATGAAATCAAACATTCATTGCAGGATTTCCAGATTTCCGATCATAAGTTCGAAGTTTATGGCTATTGCCCGACTTGTCAAAACGATGCGTAACTTCCCTGAATGCACTGATAACAACGACATAGAACGATAGGATCCAAACTGTAGCTATTCATAAATGTCATAAAAAATGTCAATGAAGTCCAAAGATAAATCCCTTTGGACTTCATTCGTTACGTCGTGACATCCCGACTGTTTGTCACGACATCCACATGATCCTTGTTTCCCCAAGGGACCAAATAGGCATCATCATCTCCCATTGCTGTAACATGGGAAATGTTATTTTGAATCCGATTCCAAGATTGGATCATCTGACCGGCCTTTGGAAATACATCCCCGACCAAAACAATCGATTGCGGTTTCCTAAGTTGTTTGCCGATTCTATAAAGCATATGATCGAAAGGCACAGCCATCGATTGTCTCTGAATGCGTGCTAACATTTCCAGCGCGTTTCCAAAATGCGTTTGCCCCACACCCTCCTGTAAATGAAGAAATGGTTCTTTTCCTGGCTTCCGTGCATTGATATACATCTCAAATGGAATATCTTTCTCCGTGGCATATTGACATAAATAAGCTGTATATGACAACAAATTTTCAAGATTTTCATCAAATTGCACCATGTTCATCTCACCAAGTTTTGTTTCAATATTAACGATAAACAGATAAGACAAATCGATTACTTTTTCATAGACATTCGTTTGCAAACGATGTGTTTTGGCAGATGCTTTCCAATTAATCCGTGCAAATGCATCACTATAATGGTAGTCCCTAGTGCCAACCCGGTCTTGAATATCTTCAAACACCGAGGAATGGACTGGATGTGAACCAGGTGTCATTTCAAAAACAGAGCCCAAACCATGAACATATTTTGGTTCTGGAAATACAATGATTTCCGTTTTAAAAAATGGGGCATAATGCAACTCGACATTATCAAAATTGAATAGATGCGGAAATGAATACGTAATATTACGGATACGGGCTGTCCCACGATGTTCAGCATATATCGGAAAGCTCAGCATAGTATGTCCTTTTCGCACAAGTGAAATAGGTATTTGATATTGATTCCAATAGTTATTAATTTCCTTAGATAATTCTTTGGCATGAACCGATGAATCTGTCTGGAATCGAAACTGTCCATTGATTGCAGGGAAAGTCGACTTATTAGCCAAATCAAATGTTAATGTTCCTTCTTCTCCAGGGAATAAACGGATGATATGCTTTGGATTTTTCAGGGTAATATTTTTTAGAATATGTTTGTCAAACTGAGTATACATCATAAAGTATGCCGCATATATCCCAATCACAGTAAATATCACAGTCTTTCCGGCAAATAGTGCAATGATGATCAACACAATCAACACAGTCAATAAAAAATCATAATTTTTATAATAAGATTCTCCGAAATGCCTTTGCCACATCATTTACCAACTTCCTGTTCGACTGGCACGGGCACTTTTTTCAATATTTCCGTGACAACTTGCCGAGGAGTCTTCTTTATCGATCCCTCCATTGTTAAGATCAGCCGGTGTTCAAATATATAAGGTGCGAGCCATTTAACATCACCAGGCGTCACATAATCCCTTTCTTCCAAATAGGCTTTCGCTTGTGCCGAACGCATCAATGCAAGCATCCCTCTCGGACTGATTCCAAGTTCTACATCGACATGTTCACGTGATTGGTGGATAAGATCGATCAAATAGTCAGACACAATTTCGGACAACATAACCTCTTTGATTTCCCATTGCAATGATCGAATGTCGTCCAGCGTCAGGATTGGTTTTATGGTCTCCATGGGATCCGAGGTCCGATAGGTATGTAAAATACGCTTTTCTTCTTCCATTTCCGGATAGCCAATATCGATTTTGAAAAGAAAACGATCAAGTTGTGCCTCAGGAAGTGGAAAGGTTCCATAGTTACTTTCAACCGGATTCTGTGTAGCTATGACCAAAAACGGAGGTGGAACTTGAATCGTTTCACCATCGATCGTCGTCTGATATTCTTCCATGACCTCCAGTAAACTGGATTGAGTTTTTGGTGTTGCACGGTTTATCTCATCGGCCAAGAGGACATTGGACAGAACTGAACCGACATGCAATTCAAACTCTTGGGTCTTCGGGTTGAAAAAACGAATACCGGTTACATCACTAGGTAAAACGTCTGGAGTGAATTGTACGCGATTGAAATCACCATCCATTATCTTAGCAAAGCTTTTAGCCAATTTTGTCTTTCCTGTACCTGGCACACTTTCTAGAAGAACATGTCCTTGGGCAAGCAGAGCAACGAATAGCAAGTCTACCACTTCTTCTTTCCCGAAAATGATATTATTCAGAATATCCTTTGCTTGTTTGACTTTTTCCATATCATCCAACCCCCTATGTCAAAAAATGTGTTTATATAAGATAATTATGACATACATCCACTGCAATAAAAAGTGGTTCATCCCTTAAAATTTGCCATTAAAAAAGTCTCCGCATGTCGAAAGAGCGGAGACTGGTCGTTCAATATAATAATCAAAGATAACTAATTATTTTCATCTGTAAAAACACCTTCTGATAAAAAAGACTCAACAGGATGACGATCAGACGGCTTTTCCCTATCATGGTAATCTTCATGTAAAGCGTGGATGTCGGCCTGATAGCCTAAGGCAATAATGGCATTCACAAAATAATTATCCGGAATATCCAATACTTCTTTGGCTTTGGCACGGTCAAAACCTCCCATACCATGTGTAATCAGTCCTTTACGTGAAGCTTCCAAAGCCATATACCCCCACGCTGCACCTGTGTCAAATGCATGGGTAATGTTATCCTTGCCTGGTCCCCTATCCATCTTGGATATAACGGCAATTAAAACAGGTGCATTTTTACACCATGTAACATTACTATCATTGATGAACGATAAAAACTTAGCTCGATCTGCCTCTGTGCGAGCAAACACAAAACGCCACGGTTGCATGTTAGCCGCTGATGGTGCCCAACGAGCCGCTTCAAATACACTATGCAATACATCTTCAGGTACTTCTTTATTTAAAAATGATCTTGGGGACCACCTTTTTAGAAAGATTGGATCAATATCATGTGCTGCCCGCCGAAATTCTTTTATGTCTGTCATTGTTCCGCTTCCTCCTGTATGTATGATTAATAAAATATATCCTGATAGTGATTATACAATGAATTTATTGTTTTTCAAAATCAACGATCGCTTCCGATAAAAACAGCATAACAATTTTACGATAAAAAACCTTACAACCACATTTATGGCTGCAAGGTTTTTGAAACAATATCCTAATTAATTGACACGACGAACATGTCCACTGAAATGATCTTTCCAATAACCACTCGTCATATTGGCAATCGCAACTCCTGTTGAAGACTGGGAGCCGATGAACTGGCCATTGCCCATATAAATTCCTACATGACCGTTTGTTTTATACGTATCAAAGAACACTAGATCACCGACCTGCATATCGCTTGCAGATACTTTAGAACCGACAGAGGAAAGTCCACTAGTACTTCTTGGAAGGGATGTTCCTTCTTGTTCATATGCCCAAGATACAAAGCCTGAGCAATCAAACTGTCCAGCACTTGGATTCTTCGCACCAAATACATATGTTGAATTCCCAATGAATTGCTTACCTACATCAGTTACAGAACCATTGCCACCACTGTTACTATCTGATAGTTGTACAACTTCATCTTTCGAGGTGGATTTTTTTGTATCCGAGGAATGATTTGACTCAGACGCATCATTTGCGTTATCAGAGTTATTGTTATTCGTGTTATTAGAATCAGCTGAATCATTGGAATCATTTGAGTTACTTGGCTCGTTTGCTTCATTTGTTTCGGTTGATTCGCTGGACTCATCTGAAACATCGGCATTGCTTGCTGTCAATTGTTCTTCCCTTTCCTGTCTGGCAGCTTCAATGCTTTCTTTTACGTCTGCTTCAAGTGAAGCTAATTCACTGTCTTCGATTTTGAGATCGTCTTTCATTTCATTTAACTTTGATTCTTTCTTCTTTAAATCTTGTTTGCTATCTTCTTTTTCTTCCTTTTGAACTACAATAGTGTCCTGTATACTTTTCAGTTCGCCTTCCATATCCTTTAATTCAGCAAGTTTATCTTCCGCATTCGATTGTTTCTTTTCGACTTCTTTTTTATCTTCTTCTTGCTTAAGCATTAATTCTTCATCAGAATCCGTTATTTTAGAAACTGCGGAAACACGTGATACAAATTCATTGAAATTGCTTGAACCTAAAACAACTTCCATATAGCCGACATCCCCACCATTTTTCTGATAGGATACGGCACGTTCTTTCAAAACATCATAACGTTCTTCGATGCTTTTTTCCAAATCGGTAATTTCATCTTCCAATTTATCGATTTGATTATTTTTCTCCCCAATTTTTTCCTCGGTTTCTTTCACTTGTGCTTTATTTGCTTTCAATGTATCTTCTACACGTGAAATCTGATCATTTAATTTTTCCAGATCAATGAGTACATCAGCAATTTTTGCATCGGCATCAGATAAACTATCTTTTATATCCGATCGTTGATCCTGGATGTCTTCTAACGAATCAGCATGAACTGTACTCCCCAATGTTGCACTCCCAAAGCCAACTACCCCTACTGTAGCTAATGTAATGAACGTTTTTTTCAATTTAAATCCTCGCTCCCCCATTCATATCAGCAAAATAATAACTTTCTCTATCTATGTATCTATTTTGCATATATGTCCGTATTGATATTTATTATGTATCTTCTAGGTAATTCGTAGTATAACATGGGAAAATGACATGCATATTATACAAATGTTACAATTGTATTTCAAAATCGACAAAAACATCTCTATAATGATAGAGATGCTTTTCGATAGCAGATAAAAAATATCATAATCTATTAACTTTTATGTAATATGAACATTTTAATATGGCTGTATTTTATAAAAGAACCCTTCATTTCAAATAAGATGAAGGGTGATGTCATTTTCTATTCCTTTTCGAAATTGACATACCCGAAAAGAAGTACATCAGTTTTTATATATCTTCATAATAATACCTTTCATCATATCCCATCGTATCTAATATCCAGCCGATACGCTTGTATGTTTTTCCCAGGATTTACGTTGTCCATCTCAAAAGTGTTTGAAGATGGTAAAAAATTCATATGGAGATCGTTTGTTTAAAATCAATGTATATTGGCAATAAAAGCCACATCTGAACGGTTCGGCACTACATTCTAACATTACTTTTTCTTGATCAGCTCATGTTGGAAAGCATAGATGACTGCTTGTGTCCGGTCTTGGACTTCCAGCTTCCCCAAAATATTACTTACATGGACTTTCACTGTCTTCAAAGCTATAAACAATTGATCAGCTATTTCTTGGTTGGTTTTTCCTTCTGCGACAAGCAATAATATTTCCATTTCCCGTTCTGTCAATTGTTCGTGAAGTGCAACGTCCGGGTCTTGACGCATTTTGGTCATGATTTTCCCGGCTACTTCCGGTTCCAGTATGGATTGTCCTTCGTAGGTTGAGCGAATAGCCTTCGCAATTTCGCTTGCTTTCGATGTTTTTAACATGTAGCTTGTTGCACCCGCTTTTAAGGCAGGATACACTTTTTCGTCATCCAAAAAACTCGTAACAATGATGATTTTAGCTTCAGGCCATTGGGTAATGATTTTCTTGGTTGCTTCTATCCCATCCATTTCTTTCATGACCAGGTCCATCAGAATGATGTCCGGTCTCTTGGAAAGAGCTAATTCCACTGCCTCCCCGCCATCATCCGCTTCAGCTACAACATCTATATCCGGCTGTGAAGACAAATAAGCAGATACACCGATTCTTACCATCTCATGGTCATCGGCAAATAATACATTAATCATTGTTTGATGCCTCCCTCTCGAATGCTGGAACTTTTACCTCAAGACGTGTCCCTTCATTTTTTAAGCTAATGATCTTACATGTTCCGCCAATTTCCAGCGCCCGCTCTCGCATATTTTGAAGGCCATAAGAATTCGCTTTGACTTTTTCCACGTCAAAACCAACACCATTATCTACGACACGTAAGATGATCATGTCATCCCGCTCAATCAGCATACAATGAAATGTAGTCGCTTTTGCATGTCGTAACGTATTGGATATCGACTCCTGCAATATGCGAAACAAGTGGTCTTCAACACCTTTATCAAGTGAAAAATCTTCAATTTGCCAATCGATCTCAATCGGTACTTTCTGTTCAAGTTCACGAAGCAATTCAATGGCACCTTCTTGCAATGTTTTTCCCTTAAGGGCCGCTGGTCTTAGATGCATGAGCAATGCACGCATTTCCAACTGGGATTGATGAATCATTTTTTCCACCATCGCCAGTTGATGTTGCACGTGTGGATCCTTAGGAGGGTTGCTTTCATTGATTGCCGACATCATCATTGATGCTGCGAACATCTGCTGGCTGACAGAATCATGTAATTCACGCGCCAATCGGCTCCTCTCCTGGACAACAATTTCTTGCAAGCTTTTTTCTCTTTCATTTGCCCTTTCCGTCGCCAAGCTTTGAGCATGACTTGCCTGTCTTCTTATCTTCGCTTGTACGTCCTCCGTTAACTTGAGAACCTTGTCTAATTCTTTATAAGGCGACACCTCATGAGTCAGTTGATGACCTTTCACGATATCATCAAGCCGGCGTTCTACAAACGTCATGCGCTGGCGCCAATATAGCCCTGTAATCAATCCACCTATCATGCCGATACCAACCGGAACACCGAATAAGATGACCAGAAAAGGAACGTCATACACTTTCGTTTCTATGAGAGCTATCCAGTCATTCAATGGGAATGCAGAAAAAATAATGCTTCCCGTAATCAAAGAAATAACAAGACTCAGTACAATAGCCGTAAACATGTGTCTTATAACTGTCTTCATATGCGCCTCACCTCTATATTACCCGAAAATAAGGAGGTGATGATTTTAATGCGAGGCCTTTTTGTCTGATCGTAATCCAATGTTTGATAATGAAATGTCTGATTGAATAAATTCCAATGATGCTCTCCAAAAATATGAGCTCTTCCGAAAATAGAACTATGGTGGATACTTACTTCAACTTCATACGGGATATAGATCTCGATATCACCAATGATATGACGTATGGATATGATCGCTGTATCATCCGGAAGCACCGTGTTGCTCAAATCAATGACCCGATCGCCGAATACACCATGGATATTGACATCACGCCATTGGTAAGCCATACCATCTGTTTTCTGATCCCCAAAGATTTTATGTGTGAATAATGGCTCGACGTTGACGACTGGATCTGTAATCACTTTGCCGTCTCCTTGCAAGTCCGGAGCAACATCTTCCTTTTCCTGTTTAGATTTATAATAATTCATTAAAAACAAAACAATTGCCGCGACGATTAGAAATCGGACAGCCAACATGTTTAATATTGACAAGATTAATCCTACAATACCGAGCCAAAAAATGATCTTGCCCCACAACTGAGTGTAATTTTTCCACCCGACATAAATGAGGACGGCGCATAATAATGCAGAAACAATCATACCACCATGAAAAAAAGCTATTTCAACGATAAAGAGAATCACCCCAATAATGATAATCCAGTTCAGTGTATCTGTAGATAGTCCGCGAAACATCGAGGTGCTCCTCCCTTCACTGTTAAACAGGATAAATCGGCCGTTCAACAGCCGATTCCCCTAAAAATGCTTTTATTATCGACTATATTCATTGACAGTATATCATGTTCGTTACCATCCTGTAAGGCATGTCATCACATAAACGACTATTGGATTTCTTTCTCTTCCATATCACGTTCCAGTTTTGCAATCTTACTGTCGAAAGTTGTGCGATAAAAAGCATTATTAACTTTATATTCAAGTCCTTCAATATATTGCTCCATTTCACTGAAACGGGAATATGGTTTATCCGATACATTTTCAATCACTCGATTGATTTGATTATTAGCGTGGGCAACGTTCTCCCGCCCCATTAATTCCATCCTTCTTAAGTGCATGTTTTTAAGTTTATGCTTCATTTCTTCATACTTACGTTCCAATGTTTCAAGTTGCTGAACCGCTTCTTCTCGGCATGTTTCCATATGTTTGGCACGTGCTT
This sequence comes from Virgibacillus sp., assembly GCA_035301285.1. Taxonomy (GTDB): domain Bacteria; phylum Bacillota; class Bacilli; order Bacillales; family Amphibacillaceae; genus DATGUN01. Next base: position 70,473 of record DATGUN010000088.1, on the reverse strand, counting down.
GATATTCTTCATACTCCTGCATTGCAAATTCATGCATATCATCTTCTCCAGCTTTTTCAGCGATACCAGCCTGACGCAGACGTTTATCTGCAAAATCCTGTGCTTTATGATACTCTCTCGTGAATTCATCTTTCAGGCGATATTGCCGTTCTACAAGTTTTCTCACCTTTTCTTTTTCCTGCTCACTTTGACGCAAATACTGATTGAGTGCAGCCATTGGCTTTTTTTGTTCCTTCTCATCCATCATCTCGTGCAAATCCGCAGATATGGAATCTTTAATACGTGTAAAAATATTCGACATCTTCATCCGCTCCTTTTTAGTAATGGTTTAATTCAGCCCATTCACGCTCAAAATTTGTAAATGGATCATCGTTATTTCCGTTGAAATCAATGGGATCATTTTTCGACCTTTTCCAATGCTTATACAGAACATATAAAACGATAGCCGCAGCAATACCTACAATTGAAAACACGTTCGATAATCCAATGCCAAGTATGACAAGGCCTAGAATGACCCAACCTATCTTGCCTGAAGTTGTTTCGCTTTTTGTAAATTGCTTAAATACGACATACAACAACCAAATGCTGATCCCTAATATGATCATTGGACCAAGGTTCATTAAAAACACAAGCAATGCAAACAATGCAACTGAGAACAAAAGAAATTTCTTCATTACGATTCCCTCCTTTCTTAAGCTTATATCCATCATATCGAGCAAAAAGGTTTTGTGTAATGAGCCTGAGATATATTTTCGTCTAGGTCCTGAGGCGTAATGATATATAAAAAAATGCACAGAATCATTTATCTGTGCATTTCATGTATACCGTGTATCTTAATTAATCGTTTACCCTAACGTTGCTCCACCATGTCCGATTGTATATAGTGGTACAATAATTGCTCCGTGCAATCGAGCGATGATTCATGCGTCCGTTCATATGCATGGGATGAATCAATTCCCGGGCCGAGCAAACCATGTACGATATCATGACCTGCTCGGATTGCTGCAGATGCATCTGAAGTATAGTATGGATAGATATCCAAGCGGTAATCGATATTATTTGCCGCGGCAAGATTTGTCAATTGTTTGCGTAACCCATAATGGTAAGGGCCACTGCCATCTTTCACGCAAATGGAAACAGTATATTCATCGGTTGATTGACCATCACCGATCGCTCCCATATCCACTGCCAAATATTCGATTGTTTCAGGTGTGATATTCGAATTCCCGCCATACCCAATTTCTTCATTATTAGATATAAGAAAATGAGTTGTATAAGGCAATGTCACATTTTCATCTTTCACCCGTCTGATAAGCTGAAGTAAAATCGCAACACTTGCTTTATCATCCAGATGGCGGGATTTGATGAACCCGTTTTCCGTTTCCTCAACACGTGGGTCAAATGATACAAAGTCACCTACTTCAATACCTATTTGACGAACATCCGCCGCATTATTTACCTTAGCGTCGATGCGTACTTCCATGTTCTCCTGATTTCGTTCGGCTTTGCCAGCATCTTTGTACACATGGACAGACGTTTGGTGCATGAGAATCGTACCTGTAAACGTTTTGCCATCTGATGTATGTATTTCACAATATTCACCTTCTATGGCGTTGTAATGGAAGCCGCCGATCAAATCAAGGCAAAGACGCCCATTATCTTTCACTTCTTTTACCATAGCACCAAGCGTATCGACATGCGCAGTCAGCATCCGGTGTTTATCCGTCTGTTTCCCCGGTAACGAAACAATCAATCCACCTTTCTTATTGCGTCTTGTGTCCACTTGTAAATCCTTTAAATATGATTCCACAAATTGGATAACGTCATCCGTATATCCAGACGGACTGGGAATGGATACCAACTGCTTAATAAGTTCCTTCGTTTTTTGCGCATTTGGGTATGCAACCATAAATGATTCCTCCTCTGTAATGTATAGTAAATAGTTTAACGCTAATGATTCATCAGAACAACCTTACAACTTCTGATTGATGTAAACTTTTTAATTCATTCCATAAAAAAACCATCAACACAATATGTATTGATGGAGACGGTGGGAAAACAAGAACGCTTGTTTTCTTCACTTATCAAAAGTACACTAAAATTAGCAACAGCATTGGTTTTGATGTTATTAGAAGATTAACGTAAAAAATAGTTTATTCGGATAGTGATTTACTGTATCAGTCAATTCGAGGCCCTTTTTTATACATAAAATATAATTTGTTCACTCAGTATAAAGAGATGCCTTATTTTAGGCATTTCTTTTTCTTAATAATTTTCAATAGACTTCTCGCTATTTTATTTTCTGCTATATTGCGTACTTGCCTTACTCTTTCGACTTTTACACCGAACTCTGAACCAATTTCTTTAAAGATTTGTCTGATACAAGGTATCCATCCAATCTTTACACCGTTATATAAGAACCATATCAAACCCTTCTTTTTTGTGTCGTGTTGTGTCCTGACTCCGCAGTGTCAACAGTTAATGTGTCATTTATCAACACTCAAGAGAAATGTTTGTTTTTGTGTTGTTATACGCTACAATATAAATGTATGAAGGAATTTAATGATTAAAATGAATTTCGATGTAGGAAGCCTTATAAGAAAATATCGCGATAAAGAAAAAATGTCTTTACGGTCCCTCTCCGAATTAACAAGCATAAGTTTTTCGCATTTATGTAAAATCGAACGTGGGGAACATAACCCATCAAAAACAACTCTGGATATAATATCCGAAACTACATGTTTGAACAAAACGGATTTATATTTAAAAGCCGAATATGCATCCGATTCCGAATTGGCTTAAGGCATTCAAACTTTATTCCTTACGATTGATGATGAAGACAAAAAAGTTATCAATCATGAAAAAATATCAGAAGTATTCCCAGACCAACTTAATGTTCCATGACTTAGAAGGAATGTCTGCGGATGATCTACAAGATGTGTACGACTTCATCAAATTCAAAAAGAATCAGAAAAAATAGGTCGATAATAAAACGATCGCAATGGTCGTTTTTATTATAAATATTATATAGTTCTTTTTAACTAGACTTGGGAGGGTCAATTATGCTTAAAAGATTTACTTATCTATTATTGTTGATGGTATTGGTTGGAGGATTAATCGCTTGTGATGATTCAGAACGGAGCGCAAGCAGCGATAATTCCAATAACAACAAAACAGAAGAAAAGAAAGATAACAAAGAAAAAGAAGAGAAAGAAGAAGAAATAGAGGAAGAATCTAATTCGAATAATGAAGATGTACAAGAGTCCGAAATAGGTAAACTTTCCATCGCCTATAAAGACAAAGAATTAGACGAAAATGCAGAAAGTGGTCCAATCAATTTAAATGTGGATGCCCTACAAGTTGGAGAGTTAGAAGTAAGTGAAGATTATCAGGAATTTTTTGATGGTAAGGATGAAGTAACCACCATAACAATTTCAATGAATGTTGAAAACACAGATGATAACACCAACGGTTTTTATCCCGATCAAGCTACAATAACAACTGATGCAGGCGATCAAGTGGATGCTGATATGTTATTATCAGACGAAGTTGGCGGTGATTTTATTGGGAAAGTAAAAAAGGACGGTCAAGTTATTTTTACAGTAGATTCTGATGCAGATGAGATCAATGAAATAAATTTATTTATTGATGGAACGCACGACGAAGATTTTGAAAATATTGGCGAAGATATAGAAATGACTTTTAATATAGATTAAATAACCACAGAAGAATATGATCATAAAAAGTTCCATTCTTAGGATTTTAAATGTGTATGTTCAAAAAAGGAGGATACATAGTGAAAAAAACACTGTTATTTTTATCTGTAGTGTTACTAATGATCGGTTTATCTGCTTGCGGTAGTGATACCAATAGTAGTAATGAAGCCGATAATAAGAATAACAACGTGAGTGCAGGGGAAAATGAAGATAACACAGAAAAAAAAGAAAAACAGAGATTATCAGAAAAGAAGAAAGAAGTAACCGGTACTGAAGCAAGCACCACTTCAGATTCTATAGAAGAAAGTGATATATATAGTGACGATGTTAAGGATTTAATAGGCAAATTTAATAGTCTTGCTACTCATGATGAAAACGTAGATTTGATAGAGAATGTTGAACCTGCTGAAGAAAAAGGGGATGGGTATTCTCAAACATTGTTTAGTTCATCTGAATATATAATATCTACTTTATATGATTATGAAGGAAATGAGGAATCCTATATTGTTGTTATACCAGCAAGTGAACCTTATCAAGAACTCAAAGGAAATGGGTTAGCTGCAACGTTAAATGTGGCTGAATCACTTAATTTTGATACAGAAGAATTTATGGATGAGTTTGAAAAAGCTTTGCCAAGTCACAACGGAATTTATTTTACCGATGATTATACAGTGACGTTTTCTACAAATGATAATATACCTGAAATGGGTATAATTACTATGTTTATAAATGTAAGCTTTTCTGAATAGTTTAGTGAAAATATGGTAGGTGTACATCTTTTGTACACCATATCTTATACAATAAAAAGGAACATACATCCGCAACAGCATGGGTTATTTCTCATGGAGTTTCTCCACTACTTAAAACACATTGGAAAATTTATTAAGTGAGTTAAAGCTATCGCAACACGTTAAAAGTGACTATATTGTATTCGGTGAATTTTACGATCATATGCCGCAAACATCAATCGACAACCATTATGAAACATATATCAAATCATCAAAAGTGAAACGAATCCGTATTCATGATTTTAGACACTCTCACGCGTCTTATTTAATAAACATGGGCAATGACATTCAAATTGTTTCTAAACGATTAGGACATGCCAATACGTCAACTACTTATGATATATACAGTCATTTATATCCTAGTAAAGAAGATGATGCTGTTGCAAAAATGGAGGATGATTTTAAACCGGCTGATGTGGTAAAAATAGGGGATTTTAGATGAAACAGTATCACAAATCGTATCACGAAAATATGAATACTGTCGCATCAATGGTTTGAAGCTTATTTATGGAGACGGTGGGAATCGAACCCACGTCCAAAGATATCGCCACTTAAGCGTCTACGCGTGTAGTTGATATATTATTGTTTCGCTTACTCTTTGGCCTACCAACAGGCTTACGAGCAGCTAGCCTGATTGATTTCAACTGTCACCCTCAGACAGCGAGTGAAAGTATAGCCCGCTTCATTTGAGACCCTTCTGTCTGTACCACGGGCGAGTACAGGAAGGATCGCTTTAGAACTACTTACGCAGCTGCTAAAGCAGGTTGATTTGTTTCTTTGCCAGTTATTATTGGCGTAACGTTTTACGAGCCGTAGCCTCGACGCGCTGCCTAAGTTCGATCTATCCCTGTCGAATCCGTAACGTCCCCATGTAGAATGAGATACGCTCGGAATATGAATTATTCTGTTCATATTCACTATATAAAGTATAGCATATTTACGCATAAAATCAAGGTATGCTGTCTTTTACCAATAACTTCTTTACATTTGACTCCGCTCTTTTATCGCCCGGTCTGCATCCCGTTTCATTTGTTTCCGCTTGAGGTCTTCCCGTTTATCGTATTTCTTTTTCCCTTTTCCGAGTCCCAGCAATATTTTGGCAACGCCATTTTTGATATATATCTTTAACGGAACAAGCGTATAGCCTTTCTGCTGGATAAGCCCTGTCAGTTTATCGATTTCTTTACGATGCAAAAGAAGTTTCCGTGTCCTCGTAGGGTCATGATTAAAACGGTTCCCTTGTTCATAGGGAGCGATATGCAGATTGATCAGTTGGACTTCTCCCCGGTCTACGCGTGCATGGGCATCTTTTATGTTAATGCGCCCGGCCCGGATCGATTTAATTTCCGTTCCCTTTAAAACGATTCCTGCTTCATATGTTTCCTCGATAAAATAATCATGTGATGCCTTTTTATTTTGGGCAAGTGTTTTTCCGCTTCCTTTGGGCATGGATGTTTCCCCCTCAATATAACCATGCATTATATTTTAGCAAAAAAAGTGGGTAAAACCAAACCTTAACAAAAGCAAGGTACGAATAAAAACCCGGCACCATTAACAATGCACCGGGTTTGTAAATGAGGGCTACCTATTTAGCCCATCGTAAATATCATCAATGTTACTTTTAAGAAAGCCGAGATAAGTCTCTCCTTCTTCACCTTCTTTTCCTAATTCATCTGAATAGATTGTATGGGATATTTCCACATCCGTTTCATCCGATACAGTTTCCATATGCCGCTTATCTACATTCGATTCCACGAACAATGATGGTGGATCATTATCTTCAACAAACTTCACAGCGGATTTAATCTGATCTGGGGTACCGATATCCTCTGTATCGATTTCCCAGATAAACCCTTCTTTCAAGCCATAACGCTCAGTCATATATTGATAGGCGCGTTCACTGGAAAAGAACACACGGTCTTCTTCGGGAATGTCATCAATCTTGTCTTGATACTCCTGATCGATATCTTTTAATTCATTGATATATTCATCAGCATTCTCATTATATTCATCCTCGTGATCGGGATCGACTTTGACCAAACCATCACGGATGTTTTCAGCCATCTGGATCCCGACATTCGGATCAAGGAATGCGTGTGGATTTATTTCACCATCATTTCCTTCTTCTTCCCCAAGATATTTCGGTTCAACGCCTTCAGTCACCTCGAAAACTTTATCGTCTTCTTTGCCGACTGATTCCAATAATTTGCTGACCCATCCGGAATCACCGCCTTCGAGATTCATACCGTTATAAAAAAATATATCTGCGTCTTCGGTTTTTTTCGTATCTTCCGGTTTGGGTTCGTACTCATGCGGTTCATTGCCAACATCGACGACATTATGGACATCGACAAAATCGCCACCTATTTCATTGACGATGTCTGATACAATCGAGAAACTTCCTACTGCCTGTATAGCCCCTTCATTTCCACCATTTGTATCAGATGCACCGCTTTTTCCACAACTTGCAAGCAGTAATACGATTCCTGTTACAACTAAAAACAATGATAAAAACCTGTTCATTCCTGGTGACACTCTCCTTTTCTTAATGAATACTAGCTCGTTTCCGTCTTGAACGGACCGCCTTCCAAATGACACCTTGTTTTGGTGATAAAAAGAATACTGCAATAAACAAAACAAATGAGGTCAACACTATAACCGCACCAGATTGAAGATTATGGACATAGCTGAAATAAAGTCCGACAATTCCTGATATGACACCAAACAAAGATGACAAAACAAGCATGATCGACAAACGGTTTGTCAACAGAAATGCAGTGGATGCAGGTGTGATCAGCAATGCTACAACCAATATAACACCAACCGTTTGCATGGATGCGACTGTTACCAATGTCAACAAAATCATCAACATATAATGGATCACACGGTTAGGCAAGCCATAAGCAGCTGACATCGTGGGATCGAACGTTGAGATTAGCAATTCCTTGAAAAAAAGTATTACAACGAGTAATACAATCGCTCCAACCCCAAGTGTCAACCACATATCCGCTGTTTTAACCGTCAATACGTTGCCGAATAGAATACTGTCAAGACTGAGCGGGCTATGGGCTTCAGCAATCAAGATAACACCTAAAGCCAGAAACGCTGTAAAAACAATCCCTATGGATGAATCGCTTTTGATTCGGCTATTTTGGTTTACATATCCTATTCCAAGAGCCGTTAATACACCGGCTGCGACAGCCCCGTAAAAAAAACTGATATCCAGCATGAAAGAAACGGCAACACCAGGAAGCACAGCATGTGAGATAGCGTCTCCCATCAAAGCCAGACCACGTAAAACAATAAAACACCCGACAATACCGCATACAACGCCAACCATAATAGATGTAAACAATGCCTTCTGCAAAAATCCATAGTGCATGATATCTGCTATAAATTCCACTTTAAACACCTACTCCCGCTGTCTGTAAAAAGGGCATCTTTGATTGATAGGCCTTTGTGATTGTTTCAGGATCAAGCACCTTTTTCGTGTGTCCAAAATCAATCAGTTTTTCGTTGATAAGGATCAAATCGTCAAAGTACTCTTCAGCCTTTGAAAGATCATGATGGACGACGATAACCGTTTTACCGTTGTCACGTAATGTTTTGAGTATACCGATGATCGTTTTTTCACTTGTTGCATCAATACCGACAAAGGGTTCATCGAGAAAAAACAGGTCTGCCTCCTGTGCCAATGCACGAGCTAAAAAGACACGTTGCTGCTGACCACCTGATAGTTCTCCGATCTGCCGTTTCCTGAATTCGGAAAGTCCGACCCGATCCAGACATTCAAGGGCTTTTTCCCGATCTTCTTTTTTGGGACGGTGAAAAACGCCCAATTTAGGATACGTTCCTAATAATACAGTATCCAAAACATTAATCGGAAAATCCCAATCTATATTATTTCGCTGTGGAACATAAGCGATATTTTTGCGTATTTGTTTGATCGTTTTTCCAAATATTTCAATGGTTCCATAATCTTTACCAATCAAACCGAGCAACGCCTTCATCAATGTTGATTTACCCGCACCATTCGGTCCAATGACTCCGACAAGTGTGCCTTCATCAATTGAAAAGCTAATATCTTTCAGTGCGGTATGGTTATCATAAGAGACTGTTAAATTCCGTACTGTTAAAGCTTTACCCAATTCAATCATCCTCCTCTTTTCCCTTATCATTTGTTTACACGACTTTTCTTTGACAATTGGTATTACTATTCCCGTATAAACGAGTGTTCACACAGTTACTTTATAACTATATTGTCATTTACTTAAATTGTTTCACTAAGGCAACTTTTTCTTTAAAAAATAACGGAAAGGGTCATTTGCCGCACAATATGCATGAGGGATACTTTGTTTACTTGACGCAACATATTGTCGTAAAAAAATAGTCCTTACCCTATATAATTTATTTACTATACACCAATAATTATTGTTCTGTCCAGTAAAAAAATCACTTTTTTCCATAGCTTGCTGTTGATTGATTTTAACATCCTACTATGTAGTATAAAGGACAAACATTTCAGTGTCAACAATTAATTTTCCTTAGGGCAACATTTGGGTGATCAATGGTAGCATATGCAGCGAATTCTGAAATGATACCACATTTTCGCATTAATTTAACCCATTTAAAAAGAGTGTTGTTTATTTAAATCAACACTCTTTTACCATATCGTATCTATGACATATCCGCTAACACAAAATCAACCGTTCGTTCTTCCAAGTTGACATGATTGACCATGACGTTTACTTCTTCACCGATACGATACATCTTATTTGTCATTTCACCAATCAGAGCATAACTCCGTTGATCAAAATGATAATAATCATCAGACAGTGTGCTGACATGGACCAATCCTTCAACCGTGTTATTCAGCTCGACAAACATACCGAAATTCGTCACAGAACTGATGATACCGTTATACGTTTCACCGATTTTATCCTCCATGTATTCAGCTTTCTTCAAATCATCGGTTTCTCTTTCTGCATCGACCGCGGCACGTTCCATGAATGATGTGTGCCGTGAAATATCCGGCAGTCGATCTTTCCATTTTTGTATTGTCTTCTGATTCATCTGTTTTTCAAACAAGTATGTCCGTATCAGACGATGCACGATCAAATCAGGGTAGCGTCGGATAGGTGATGTAAAATGCGTATAGAATTCCGTCGCCAATCCAAAATGTCCAATGCTTTGCGGGTCATATTTAGCCTGTTTCATCGAGCGTAACATCAATTTGGAAACAACCATTTCCTCTGTTTCCCCTCGCACGTCATCAAGTACTTTTTGCAACGCCTGGGGATGGATTTCATTGGCGACACCTTTAACATGGTAGCCAAGTCCTGCAATGAATTCAAAGAAATGCTGTAATTTATCCTCGTCCGGATCCTCATGTATGCGATGAATAAACGGGACATCCATCCAATGGAAGTGCTCTGCGATTGTTTCATTTGCTGCCAACATAAACTCTTCAATCAAACGTTCCCCCACGGAACGTTCCCTGATAAGGACGTCCTTTGCTTTTCCTTCTTCATCTACAACGACTTCCGCTTCTTTGAAATCAAAATCGATAGCCCCCCGATCGAAGCGCTTATGCCTCAAGATTGTAGCTAATTGTTCCATTTCCCGAAACATGGGAACAAAATCCGCATACTTTTTCTCTAGCACTGGATCATCATCCACGAGTATGGCGTTCACATCAGTATACGTCATCCGGGCTTTTGATTGGATGACACTCTCAAATACGTTATGGGAAATAATATCCCCATTCGGATCCACTTCCATCTCACAGCCGATTGTAAGTCTATCAACGTGAGGGTTCAATGAACATATGCCATTGGACAGTCGATGTGGAAGCATAGGAATGACCCTGTCAACCAGATAAACGCTTGTCCCACGCTCGAATGCTTCTTTATCCATCACGGAATTTTCTTTGACGTAGTAGGTAACATCCGCAATGTATACACCTAATACATAATTCCCGTTATCTTTTTTATGGACATGAATCGCATCATCCAAATCCTTGGCATCAGCCCCGTCGATCGTTACAATAACTTCATCACGTTTATCCAAACGACCGGCTATTTCATCTTCTGAAACTTCTTCAGGTGCACGGCTTGCTTGGTCCAATACTTCATCAGGAAATTTCATTTTGATTCCATGTTTGTAGATAATCGAAATGATATCGATGCCTGGATCGTTTTTATGACCAAGAATTTGTGTTATTTCGCCTTCTGCACTTTTGGTCTCTTCCGGGTATTTCGTAATTTCCGCTATGACTTTATGCCCGTCCACCGCACCATTCATACTACTTTTTGGTATGAATACATCATTCGGGATTCGCTTATCATCTGGAATGACGAATCCGAATGATTTATTGCGGGAAAAAGTCCCCACCACCTCGTGGATAGCCCGTTCCAATATCCGAATGACCGTCCCTTCAGGTGATTGATCTCCGCTTCGTTCCAACCGCACAAGGACCTTATCATTATTCATCGCTGCATTTAAGTCTGAAGGATGTATATAGATATCTTTTTGTCCCTCTTCTTCAGGCAGTAAAAAAGCAAATCCCTTTGTATGCATTTGAATCGTACCACGAACAATATTCATCTTTTCGGGAAGACCGAATCTGTTCTTGCGTGTTTTCACAAGTTCTCCGGCTTGTTCCAGTTCATTTAACGCTTTGATAAGTTCTTTAAATTCTGTTGAATGGTGCAGTTCTAATTCCGTTTCTAATTCATTGACTCGGAGTGGACGTGTCCCATGCTCTTTAAAGTAAGATCGAACTTGAGATTTTATGGATGTATCCATATATATCACGCTCCTTTTCACATATTTTTTACCTACTCTATTCTGTTTCCCAATCAAGCGATTCTAGAAACTGAAAAATATCGTTGTGCAGTTGTTCTTTTTCTTTACCCAATGTAATGACATGAGTGGATTCTTCGTACCATTTGATGCTTTTCTCATCCGTTTCCACATTATTGTATATATATGTGGCGCTGTCTGTGTTGATCATTTCATCGTTCCTTGCCTGAACAACAAATGTTGGCGTATAAATGGTGTCTACCTGCGAACTTACATCTCTTATTAACGCGCTGATCTGTTCAAAAAGTGTTTCTGAATCATCAATCAACGTGGTCACTTCCCGTTCGATTGTACGGTCTTCTTTTTCCTGGAGTTGCTTATATTCAGTGGCGAAACGTTTAAACCCTTGTGATAGTTGCGTTTCATTATCAAAAAACATCGGTGTGCACATCGGAACCACTCCTTTTACTTTTTCCGAATATGCCAGTTTTAAACCGAGCACACCGCCAAGCGATAGTCCACATACAGCAATCTCTTCATAGCCAAGGTTTTTTAAATGTTTATATGCTTGTTCAACATCTTCCCACCATTGTGCAGGATTTGCTTTTAACAGCTCTTCCGGTGGCAATCCATGTCCCCGATAGATGGGAGCATGTGAGGTATACCCTTTTTTCTCCAGAAACCTTCCCAACATACGGACATCGGCAGTATGCCCTGTAAAACCATGTAAGAGCAGCACAGCACGATTCCCCGCTTCAAATGTAAAAGGTTGTGGTTGTTTGATTTTCATTCGTCATCTCTCCTGAATCTTTATCTATTCTTTATTCAACACTATTGTATCACGATTCCAAAATAAAAAACCCCTATCACGTTTGGTAATAAGGGTTTAACATCCATTAAACAATATATCCGCTTATAAAAGCCAAAAGAAAGAATATCACACCTGCAACTACTGTTCCTCGATGTAAGATAAAGTCGACACCTCTTGCTTTTTGCTTTCCGAATAGTTGTTCAGCACCACCTGAAATGGCGCCCGATAATCCAGTACTTTTCCCTGACTGGAGAAGAACTAAAATAATCATGATGATTGCATCAATCACAAGAATAATGTTGATCACGTTGGCCATACTTTTATGCTACCTCCTAAAACCGCTCGTAAAATGATCCTCCATTCAATAGGGTATTACTTCTTATCGACAACTGAATGTAAGATGAACGAATCGGGCCTTTACTGACTGTTAATCCTCTGCTTGGAACTTTGGACGCATTCTTCATTCTTGATGCAAGGATTTTACAGCCCGTTACACTACGATAAATCGCTACTAATACTTTAGCATATAATGAAACCGATTGACAAGGTTTTATCGTCAGTATTTTATGGACCGCCTGCTTTATCCCGCGAAAAAGCAATCATCTCAACAGCTGATATGCATCATCAACCTAGTGAATCGACTATCTCAAGCTTTTCGTGAATGGGGGTCCGATCTTTTGCTGGTGGTATTTTTTTAGGATAACCGATTTGCATGACAGCTGCTATTTTATCATGGTCGCTATTCAACTGAACACTGGAGACAAACAACGGATCATGCATATACGGTGTAATCGTCCATAGCATACCAACTCCATGCTCCCAAGCGGCTAATTGTGCATTTTGGATAAAAGCTGACACTGCTGCATAGTCTTCTTCATAACGGACAGGGTTTTCATTCCGAGGAAAGTAAATCAAAGCATGATGGGGAATGTCATCCAAAAAGCGATATATGGATTGAATTGTTTGCAGTGTCTTTTTGTCTTGATTGGAAGCGATCATGCCAAGTCTTTGATAGCTCTCTATAATACGTGATATCAATTGATGCTTCCCTTTACCCTGATAGAGTTTTATCTCCCATGGTTCTTTCATATAATGAGTTGGAGCGTATGACGCATATGTAAATATATTTTCCAGTATTTCCATCGGGATTTCTTTGGATTGAAATGTATGGATGGACCTGCGTTCTTTGATAATATCTATATTTTTCATAGTCACACCCTTTAGCTTAATTTATAGCCTTGGAAAAGAACATACACTATTTCCATTTTACCATAAATCAGCTTATTAAGGATTCCAGGGATGATTATGATTGAAAGATCTGTTAAGGATAATATATGAGCGACTCGACCAATCACTTGGTACAAGCCGCTCACATCATGGTTCGGTTCATTTTTTCCAAGGAACCATAACCTGTTCCAATATCATGAACGCTTACTTATCCAAATTGTAAAATGCATCTGAACCAGCATACACACCCATGCCGGAAAGTTCATCTTCTATACGGAGAAGTTGATTGTATTTTGCAACACGATCCGTCCGGGACGGTGCACCTGTTTTTATCTGTCCAGCATTGGTAGCAACAGCAATATCCGCAATTGTTGCATCTTCCGTTTCACCCGAACGATGCGAAATGATTGCTGTGTATCCAGCCTTTTTAGCCATTTCAATGGCTTCAAAGGTTTCAGTCAATGTGCCGATTTGATTAACCTTGATTAAAATGGAGTTCCCGATTCCCTCCGAAATGCCACGGGCAAGTTTTTTTGTATTCGTTACGAACAAGTCATCACCGACTAATTGAACTTGATCACCAATACGATCGGTCAACATTTTAGTACCTTCCCAATCATCTTCATCAAGACCATCTTCAATAGAAATGATTGGATATTTTTGAATCATGTCTTCATACCAATCAACCATTTCTTTAGATGACCGGACGACACCTTCACCCTTCAGTTGATAAGCACCATCTGAATAGATTTCAGAAGCCGCGACGTCCATAGCCAATTTCACTTCTTCGCCTGCTTTATATCCAGCAGCTTCAATAGCTTCAACAATGGTTTCCAATGCTTCTTCATTTGATTTTAGATTCGGCGCAAATCCGCCTTCATCACCGACTGACGTGTTGTATCCTTTTTCTTTCAATACATTCTTTAGTGAATGGAAAATTTCAGCGCCCGTACGCAACGCTTCCTGAAATGATGGTGCAGCTACTGGCATAATCATAAATTCTTGAATGTCTACATTGTTATCAGCATGTTCACCGCCATTTAATATATTCATCATGGGCGTTGGCAATGTTTTAGCATTGAATCCACCCAAATAATTATATAGCGGTAATTCCAAATAGCTTGCTGCTGCGTGGGCAACCGCCATGGAAACACCTAAAATGGCATTTGCACCGAGATTCCCTTTGTTTTCTGTGCCATCAAGCTCAATCATGATTGTGTCGATAATATTTTGTCTCGTCACATCCATTCCGATGATTTCTGGTGCGATGAGCTCATTAACATTCCCAACTGCTTTCTGTACACCTTTACCTAAGTAACGCGACTTATCTCCATCACGTAATTCGACTGCTTCATATTCACCAGTCGAGGCACCACTGGGTACCAGAGCAGCACCAAAGGCACCCGATTCCGTAAATACTTCAACTTCAACTGTCGGATTTCCCCGTGAATCCAAGACTTCTCGTGCATACACATCTGTAATATATGGCATATTAAAAACGCTCCTTTTTCTCATGAATTATTTTATTAATGATGAACCTGTCATTTCATCAGGTTTTTCCACATCCAGTAAATCAAGCAATGTCGGTGCTACATCAGCTAATATACCGCCATCCCTGAGCTGCACACCCTTTTTGGTGACAATTACCGGCACAGGACTGGTTGTATGGGCGGTCATCGGTTTCCCTTCCAAAGTCACCACTTCATCTGAATTACCATGATCTGCAAAAATAACAGCATATCCACCAAGTTCCGTGATTTTATCGACGACTTTCCCCAAACATTCATCAACTGCTTCAATGGCCTTAACAGTCGGTTCCAGCATACCGGAGTGACCAACCATATCTGGGTTGGCAAAGTTAAGGATAACAGCATTCTCCCGCTGTTCGTCAAGTTCGTCCAGTAATGCATCGGTCACTTCATATACACTCATTTCCGGTTTCAGATCATATGTGGCAACACTAGGTGAATCGATTAAAATGCGTTTTTCACCCGGAAATTCTTCATTACGCCCACCACTCATGAAATAAGTGACATGAGGATATTTTTCAGTTTCTGCTATCCGTAATTGCTTCATGTTTTGTTTGGAAATGACTTCTCCGATTGTATTATTCAAATCGACTGGTTTAAACGCGACATCTCCCGTTATCATATCACTGTATTTCGTCATCATGACGAAGTGGACATTTTCAGGAGGTTGTTTTCCTCTATCAAATTCCTTGAAATCTCGTTCGGTAAATGCTCTCGAAATCTGGATGGCGCGGTCTGGCCTAAAATTATAAAATATAATCGAGTCCCCATCTTCAACTTTGCCGACGGGATTGTCATTATCATCTGTCATAACGGTCGGTATCATAAACTCATCAAAGACATTTTGTTCATAGGAGTCCTTGATAACATCCGCCGGATCATTCGCTTTTGGACCTTTTCCATATACGATGGCGTCGTATACTTTCTTCTCCCTGTCCCAGCGATTATCACGATCCATGGCATAATAACGACCGGAGATGGTTGCAAGTTCCCCGACACCATACACGTCCATTTTTTCTTTTAGTTGTTCTACATATTGACCAGCGGATTGTTGTCCAACATCACGTCCATCCAAAAATGCATGGACATACACCTTGTCAAGTTGCCGTTCTTTTGCAAGTTTCAACAAAGCAAATAAGTGGTCGATATGACTATGGACGCCACCATCAGACAACAAACCGAAAATATGAAGGGCTTTTCGGTTTGTTTTAGCCTGTTCCATCGCATCCGTAAATGCTTCAATATCAAAAAACGATCCATCTTCAATTGATTTATTGATACGTGTCAAACTTTGATAAACAATACGTCCGGCACCAATATTTAAATGACCCACTTCGGAATTTCCCATTTGTCCTTCGGGAAGTCCGACCGCTTCACCACTTGCCTGTAGTTGATTATGTGGGTATGCATCCCACAATCGATCGAAATGAGGCTTACGTGCTTGTTTGACGGCATTGCCTTTTGCTTCTTCACGCCAGCCGAAACCATCCAAAATAATGATCGCTCCTAAAGGGGTCTTCATTTTTTACCCGCCTCAGCTAACTGAAGAAAAGAATCTTCTTCCAAACTCGCACCACCGACAAGCGCGCCGTCAATATCTGATTTCCCAAGCAAGTCATCGACATTTGCAGGTTTGACACTGCCACCATATTGAATCCTGACGTCACTTGCGACCTGATTGGATGTCATTTCTTTTACAACATGGCGTATATGTGTACATACATCATTCGCTTCATCACTCGTCGCCGTTTTACCTGTGCCAATGGCCCAAATCGGTTCATAAGCAATGATGACACGTGCAACTTGTTCGTTGGATAAACCCGACAATGCCGTTTCAACCTGTTTTTCAACAAGTGTCATAGTTTCATTTGCTTCACGTTGTTCCAAAGTTTCCCCTACACATACAATAGGAGTCAACCCATGCGAAAAAGCAGCATGTACTTTTTTGTTCACCGAATCATCTGTTTCATTATAATATTGCCTGCGTTCTGAATGACCGATAACAACATGTGTAACACCTATTTCTTGCAGCATAAGAGGACTGACTTCACCTGTATATGCCCCGTTTTCTTCATAGTGCATGGTTTGTGCGCCTATTTTTAAACTTGAACCTTTCGCACCTTCCACAAGTGTGTGAAGAAAAGGAAATGGTGCACAAACAATCGTTTCCACATTATCTTCGGATGGCACTTTTTTGGATGTTTCATCAACAAAGGCAACAGCCTCTTTCAATGTTTTATTCATTTTCCAATTTCCGGCAATAACGTTCTTTCGCATGCAAACAACTCCCATCATCTCATTTATTTATCTGCTAAAGCGTCGACTCCAGGCAGTACTTTTCCTTCCATAAATTCAAGCGATGCACCGCCCCCTGTCGAAACATGATCCATATCATCTGCAAAACCAAATTGTTCAACCGCACTGGCGGAATCACCTCCACCAATAATGGTAAATCCATCCGCATCAGCTAGTGCTTTGGCCACAGCTCTTGTTCCCCCTGCAAATGGGTTCATTTCAAACACGCCCATCGGTCCATTCCAGATGGTAAGTTTCGATTCGCTCACTATTTTTTCATAATTGTTGCGTGTTTCCGGACCAATGTCCAACGCTTCCCAATCAGAAGGAATTTGGTCGATTGGAACAATTTTTGTATCTGCTTCATCGGAAAAATCATCAGCCACGACAACATCAATCGGCAATTGGAGATTGACGTTATTCGTTACAGCCTTTTCCATGAATGATTTTGCAAGCTCCAATTTATCTTCTTCCAATAATGATTTCCCGATTTCATACCCTTTTGCTTTCACAAATGTATAAGCCAATCCACCTCCAATAAGAAGATGATCGACTTTATCCAACAAATGGTCGATGACATCAATTTTATCTTTCACTTTTGCTCCACCGATAATGGCTGTAAATGGTCGATCGGGGTCTTCTAAAGCTTTTGATAGGACATTCAATTCTTTCTCCATCAAAAATCCGGCAGCTGAAGGGAGCCATTTTGCCACACCGGTCGTTGATGCATGTGCACGGTGTGCTGCCCCAAACGCATCATTCACATAAACATCTGCCATCCGTGCAAATTGTTTGGATAATTCCGGATCATTTTTTTCTTCACCCGGCTCAAACCGGACATTTTCAAGAAGCAAGATATCCCCTTCAGTCATTGATGAAAGTGCTGTATCAACTTCTTCGCCATAAACACTATCCGTTTTAAGGACGTTTTTTCCAAGTAGATCACTTAGGCGTGAGGCAACAGGATCAAGACGCAGTTCTTCTGCCACCTGGCCCTTTGGACGTCCCAAGTGGCTGGCCAATATAACGATTGCCCCTTGGGTTGAAAGAAATTCAATGGTTGGTATCGCGGCTCTGATTCGCGTGTCATCAATGACGACACGGTCTTCCATCGGAACGTTAAAATCCACGCGGCAAAAAACACGTTTACCTTGCACATCTAAATCATGTAATGTTTGTTTGTTCATATCGCACATAACCTCCTTTATTAACCTTTATTATGTATTCCCTTATCAAATCTATTATACGTTACCCAAAAATTGTTTTCGAGTAAACAGATATTAAAAATCAAAAAGAGAAAAGAGGGAAGGATTCGGCTCCTTCCCTCCTTCACACATTCCTTTTATAGTCCTTGTTCACTTAAATACTCTGCCATATCGACACAGCGACTGGAATAACCCATTTCATTATCGTACCATGCGACAGTTTTCACCATGTTGCCATCCAATATCATTGTCGATAAACTATCAAAGATGGTTGAATGCGAATTATCGACGATATCAGATGATACAAGCGGTTCTTCTGAATATTCAACAATGCCTTTCAACTCACCTTTTTCAGCAGCATCTTTAAATGCTTGGTTAACTTCTTCAGCTGTCACGTCTTTATCAAGTTCTGCAACCAAATCGGTCAATGAACCATCTGGAGTCGGTACACGAACAGCCATACCATTTAACTTGCCATCCAAATCAGGAAGGACTTTACCGACTACTTTTGCAGCACCTGTCGATGTCGGAATGATGTTCGTCGCAGCTGCACGCGCACGTCGATAGTCTTTATGCGGCAAGTCCAGAATTTGTTGGTCATTTGTGTAAGAGTGTACGGTTGTCATCAATCCGCGTTTAAGGCCAAATGCATCATGCAATACTTTTGCCATCGGTGCGATACAGTTTGTCGTACATGATGCGTTAGAAACAATATGATGCTTAGCTGGATCATAATCTTTTTCGTTCACACCGAGTACCATTGTTAAATCTTCTTCTTTGGCAGGGGCGGAAATGATAACTTTTTTAGCACCTGCATCAAGATGCTTTTGTGCATCTTTGCGGTTCGTGAAACGACCGGTTGATTCGATGACAATCTCTACACCAAGGTCTTTCCACCCAAGATCTGCAGGGTCACGCTCAGATAGAACTTTGATTTCTTTTCCGCCAACAACAAGGTTTGATCCATTAACGGAAACATCTTCTTTCAACTTTCCGTGTACTGAATCATATTTCAATAAATGTGCAAGCATGTCTGCATCTGTCAGATCGTTGACTGCAACAACCTCTACATTGTCATTGTCCAGTGCTTTGCGGAATACATTTCGTCCAATGCGTCCAAATCCATTTATACCTATTTTTACTGTCATGTTTATTTCCTCCTAAATAATGATATATATTTTAAAGGGATATACCCCTTAATATCTCGTTTGCAGCTGTTTCATCCGTAATCAGCAAATCACTTTTTGCGTGTTTGAAGTACGACGTGATCGCTTTGGCCTTCGACTTCCCACCGGCCATCGTAATGACGGTTTCTACCCCTGACAGGTCCTCCAGGTGGATGCCCACTGTCCGTACTTTATGAACAATGTCACCACCGGCGTTAAAATAATATCCAAAAGCTTCACTGACCGCATCTTCTTTTGTCAATTTTTCCAGAACATCAGATGTGGTTTTACGGCGAGTCGCCATTGTCAGGGCATCACCGATACCATGAATCACAACGTCTGAGTGTTTAATGCGCTCCAGAACATCAATGATAGCTGGTTCTTTGATGATGGTTTGATACGATGTCTCACTGAGCGGGTCAGGGACATATAATTGACGGTATGTGCCATGAGCTTTTCGCGCCATTTCTGCAGCAATCGAGTTGGCCTGATTTTCAGCATTTTCACCAAGGCCACCTCGTGCAGGTAAAAACAACCCGTTACCACCCACAGAAAGTGGACACATGACATCACTTAGAGCTGCCATTGTAGTCCCGCCGGTAACCGCAATCGTGTAATCAGCTTTAATAGATGATTTTAAATAACTTACACATGCTTTTCCCATCTCTTGTTTGACCCATGTAAATACATCACTATCACCGGGAACAACCATTACCTTTTGGACAGGGAGTTCTTGTTCCAGCTTCTTCCCTAATGTTGCCAATCCACTTACTTCATTCATAAATTGTGCAAGTTGCCCTAAAACAAGTGTCCCCTCTTTTGTAATATGCATTCCCTTAGTTGTAATATCGATCAATCCCTGTTTGTGTAAAAAAGTGACTTCACTGCGTACAATTCGTTCAGATGTGTTTGTGTTTTCCGACAAGCTTCTTCTGCCTATGGGTTGAAACAGTTCCACACTGCTTAAAATGGAATAGCGTCTTTCTATCACATGTAGAATGTCTGGATACAATTTCTTTTGCATTTCCATTAAAGCTTTCATACTCAGGGTCTCCTTCATGGACAACAAATGTCCCGCAGGGCTATTTACTGTCCCGCGAACCACAAAAATATATTCCATCTTTATCTTTCTATTAAATTATATCAAATTCCGCCAATATCTGAAAGAAAAAAGCTTCACATGTTGGTCAAGCAAATCCATTCAACAAGTTCTTGATGGCGTGATATGAAACAGATGCACAATCAAGTTGCTCCTCATTCACCTCGACTACCGGAATATTCAATTGATAATCCATTAACCATTCATCACACGAATATATATTCCTTTCCTCGATTTCAAAAGCAAATTCTTGCTGCAATAGCCAAAGTTGCGCTTTGACGTCATCACACAATGGGCAGTTTTCCTTCATATATAATCGTACTTGCAGCATGAACACCCCCTCCTTCAATTCATGCTATTATAATTTATCTTCAGCATAATACTTTTTATGGTTGATGTCATCATATGTGACAATTTGTAACAAATCAACATAAAACAATCATACGTTCGTGATAAATGTCACACTGGAAAACATCGATGAGTTTATAATAAAGATAAGGTGGTGATCCTGTCATGAATCTTTTTCAGATTGTTTTAACCGTCCACATATTTTTCGCCATCATTTGGGCTGGAGGCGTTTTATTTGTCGGATGGGGGGTATATCCGTCATCACAGAAATTACCCTTTAAAATACAACGGGAATATCTACGCGCTTTAATGAAATGGACGCATCATCTGTTCACATTAACTGGAAGCATTGTCATCATTACAGGGATTACACTTGGAACTGTCCTCGGTCCAATACGAACATGGGACATATTACTTCATTCAACTTATGGACATATTTGGCTGACGGCTCTAGTCATAGCCCTTATAACATTATTTTGGGGTGCCGTCATTGGATATGGTTATGCGATGTCGATTTTATCGAACGACCATCTTTGGGATGCAGCTGAAAGCGGAAACGGACGTCCATTAAGGCATGCATTTATAAAGGTATCCCTTGTGGAGAGTGTGGAAGGTATCGGTTTTTTCATATTGATTATATGCATGGTACTTATCTAATTTTAATTGAGGTGAGAGACATGATTGTGAATGATGCTTTAGCCATGAATGAGTCAAATAAAATATATGTATTTAAGGGATCATGGATCACGTTGACACGACCACTTACATTGACTGGAAGTCTTTCTCCAATTATCGCGGGAACAATGTATGCTTTATATACCGGTAACATCAATATCACTTTATTTATTGGACTTGCTATCGCTACTCTATTGATACAATCCTCTGTTAATATGTTCAATGATTATTTCGATTTTAAAAATGGGCAGGACCAAAACAAATGGCGAATGGCATCAACGCCCTCACCACTTTATCATCCAACCCTTAAAACCGTTTTTTATATCGCCTGCCTGCTCTTGCTACTAGCGATGATAATCGGTGCATGGCTTGTTTCTCGAACAAATATATGGATACTATTCACTGGTCTGGCCGGCATTATTTGTGGTGTTTATTATTCATTCGGGAAACATTCATTTTCAGCATTAGGTCTTGGTGAAGTCGTAGCTGCTACTTTTTTGGGTATCGTTCCAATGAATCTGGCTTTTGTTATACAAGGTCATCATTTAAATATATCTATATTTCTTGTCTCATTGTTGTTCAGTTTGCTGATATCTACAATGATTTTAACGAACAATATACGCGACTTAAAAAAAGATGCGGGATTTCGACAAACACTTGCCTTGCGATTGGGTTACAGAAAAGCAATGCGTCTTTTGGCAAGCATTTCGATTGGCACTTATATCCTTCTTTCTTTATTGGTCCTTTTTGATATAGCGCCATGGCAAACACTCATATCCCTTCTCTCTATGCCGTTTGCATGGTTTCTTTATCAATCACTCAGGAAGGAAAAAACCACCATTAAATACGGATGCATGCAATGGGCAAGCTGGCATCATATGTTTTTCAGCATGATGTTTATAATCGGTTTATGTGCTGCACTGTAGATATGCTGGACTTTACGCCGAAATACTTGTTATAAAGTGTCGAAATATGAAAGATTTCCAGAACCTTTGTTGAATCTGTTGTATTCTGTTTAATAATAAGGAATAATACTTTTTGATGTGTCATTTACAGCGTACAACAAATTTTGAAGGGATTGTCGAAAATAATGTTTAAAGAAGTTGTTTCAAATTCCGATTTATCATTTGCGATTAAACAAAAAAAGGCTGAATTGATCATTCTAGGTGAACAATATGGTCTGCAAGACAAACAGACCATCAATTGCAGCCAAGAATTGGACACACTTTTGAATAAACATTTACTACGTGAAAGCATACAAGAAGAACATATCTGTTGATTTGAAAGCACCATTAATTGGCATTTAAAACGAACAGAATCTTTCTCCTGTTCGTTTTTGCCATTACAAATGGTTACAATAATCATCGATTTACCGTTTCACAAGATCCTTTGGGAGGCGCTTCACATCTCTCATTGGTGTCAAATCCACAAAAACTCTTTCACCAGTCGGTAC
Source organism: Virgibacillus sp. (assembly GCA_035301285.1). GTDB lineage: Bacteria > Bacillota > Bacilli > Bacillales > Amphibacillaceae > DATGUN01. Next base: position 47,357 of record DATGUN010000088.1, on the reverse strand, counting down.
CAAATATTCTACATTTCTTATTCTTCTTTTATCGATCCTTCCTGTACGCCTATTCGTAATTGGAGGCTCGGGCTTTAATAATTCCAAAACAGCCTCATTATAGCGGCAGTTCACCCTGACAACGGAAAAAAATACAGTGGCATACGTGCGGTGTCTTTCCCTCCCCCATTCAACAAACAGTCGGCCGTTCCTTGTAGTAAGCATAAACGGTATAATAAGGTTACGACGATGTCCCGTTAGCTGTCGTATGGATGCATGACAACCACAATCTGGTTTATTGGGATGCTTCTGTTCTTTTAAAATCTTCGAAAGCTCCCGGCACACGCGATGTACACCCTTATGTCCGGGATGGCGATGACAATCACAATGGCCCCATCGTCCACATCTATCACATGACTTCCATTCACCGCAACGTTTTCCATCATCATAATGGTGATGGGAAGAATGACATCCGCACCCCCTTCGTCTGTCATGATTTTCGCAACCACAATCGTAACGACGTCCATTTTTTTCACGATAGCCATCCGGATAAAAGTCATCATCATACCACATATCATCACACTGATCTCGATTGTTTCTGAATAACCTTTCTTCTTGATAATCCATTCCCATTCACTCCTTATAGGACATATGACACTTTTAATATATGGTTGACAATCTTTTTTGTGTCGTACAAACGCCCTATATAATAGGAGTTGGGCTGTTTTTTAATCCTCGATGATATACTTCATCCTATACCATGAACTTTTTGATTGGCAAGCTATGTAGAGAGAGCGAAATGTGAACATCCAAGAGTAACTAAACGTATTAGAATCATAAAAAAAGGGAATGGACTGGAAAATATCCAGACCATTCCCCTTTTTTATATAGCGCGCCCGAGAGGATTCGAACCCCTGACACTTGGTACCGGAAACCAATGCTCTATCCGACTGAGCTACGGGCACAAAGATTGATCATGAAAAGAATCAATAATCCGATTCATCGCACATCATTAATAGATTTAAAATAACGCACATAGGATATTATAACCCCCTTATGATTAAGAAACAAGCTTTTTATATACTTTTTTAAAATCCAGTGACGATCGCACCGATTCACTCTTATGATGAAGCCTATTTTGTATGTTTTATTTTTTCACTAGATAAATAACAACAACGTATACATTTTTCAAGCTGGGGTAAAACTGTTTGATAGTTTCATCCGCGTTAGGAAAAGATGAAAATAATGGTACCTATCTTTTGACCTTTCTTGACCATTGAGTTATTATAAAAATATATCCTAATACATGGATGAATTTGATTTGAAATAGGGAGGAATTTAAACATGTTAATACCTACAGTCATTGAACAAACAAACCGTGGTGAACGCGCATATGATATTTATTCACGATTATTGAAAGATCGCATTATCATGCTTGGAAGTGCCATCGATGATAATGTTGCCAATTCCATTGTTGCCCAACTTCTATTCTTGGAAGCGGAAGACCCGGATAAAGATATTTCCTTATATATCAATTCACCCGGTGGTTCAATCACGGCGGGCATGGCTATCTATGATACCATGCAATATATCAAAGCGGATGTATCCACTATTTGTACAGGAATGGCCGCCTCCATGGGAGCGTTCCTATTAACCGCGGGTGAGATCGGTAAACGATTCGCCTTGCCTAACAGTGAAGTGATGATTCACCAACCATTAGGTGGGACACAAGGGCAAGCAACAGATATTGAAATACATGCCAAACGAATTATCGAAATGCGTGAAAAAATAAATCAGATTTTGGCTGAACGCAGTGGTCAACCGCTTGATGTCATTCAAGCAGATACAGATCGTGACAATTTCATGAGTGCACAAAAAGCAACCGAATACGGTCTGATTGACAAAGTATTAGAGAAAAAACCGGAAAACAAGAAATAAATAGTTACGGATAACCAAAAATCCCTTTCACGTTTATGATGTGAAAGGGATTTTCTTATCTATCAGTATAAATATTAACGATCAATCAGACCCACTTGTGACAAACAACGTCAAATGGTTCAGGGCAATTTCTTCATCTGCACCATCTGCAATCAATTTGATTTCTTCACCAGATGCGATAGCAAGGCTCATTAAGCCCATAATGCTTTTGGCATTCACTCTTTTACCGTCTTTTTCCAAAAACAGATCGGCAACGTAACGATTTGCTTCTTGTACGAATTTCGCCGCTGGTCTGGCTTGTAAACCTGGCTCAAGCACCACTGTTATCGATTTTTCCACCATACCTGTTCATCCTTTCCTATCGTAAGCGTTATCAATGTTAGATATGAAAACAATACATGCCATGTTTTCACGCATGCATTGCCATCTTTCGAAGCCTGAACGTTAAATTATCGATATTATATCATGAAACAAACGTAAAAGATATGTTTTTCCTAAACTGAATGGTAAGTGGCTTGGCTGAACTTTTTGGAGCAATGGGTGGTTGCTATAACTCGTTTCCCCGTAACTTCTCGGCATATTCGTCAATTTTTTTCAATCGATGGTTAACACCTGATTTGGAGATTTTACCCGATGCTACCAGTTCCCCAAGCTCCTTTAAAGATACATCTTGGTGATCACGCCTTAAAATGGCTATTTCACGAAGTTTTTCTGGTAGTTCATCCAACCCGACCATTTCATCGATTAATTTAATATTTTCAATTTGTCGGAATGCCGCTCCAATTGTTTTATTTAAGTTGGCCGTCTCACAATTGACCAGTCTATTGACGGAATTTCGCATATCACGTACGATTCGAACATCCTCAAATTTAAAAAGAGCATTATGGGCACCGATGATACTTAAAAACTCGGTCATTTTCTCCGCTTCTTTTAAATATACGATATACCCATTCTTCCGCTCTAATGTTCTGGCACGGAGATCAAATGTATTCATCAATTTACATAAAGCATCATTATGTTCGGCATGAGTGTTGAAAATTTCGAGATGATAGGATGATGTTTCCGGATTGTTGATCGATCCGCCTGCTAAAAAAGCCCCACGCAGATACGAACGTTTACAATGTGTTTCCGATACATATTTCGGTGAAATGGAATGGATGAAAGTATGTGGTTTCTTCAAAATATCCAATTCAGTCAATAACCGTTCCACTTTGTATTTCAATCTCACGATATATACATTGTTTTTCTTGAGTTTCATTTTTTTGCGAACAAGCAATTCAATCGGTATATCATACAATGATTTCAGAAGTGAGTATATGCGCCTGGCTATTGCAGCATTTTCAGTTTGAATATCCAGAGTGTAGGATTGATCGGCCAATGATAAAGCACCGTTCATACGTATCAACGCGGCCAATTCGGCATGTTTACAACAATCCGTTACCTCGATTGCTGTCAGTTCCTTTTTTATATCCGAAGCAAAAGACAATTCGACACCTCCTATCCTGTCATATCCAAATGCTAAATAAGAGAATATAGCAGTTTGGCGATTTTTGCTGTGTTGTGTCTTAACGACTGTTTCGTTTCATCGATAATATCCCCTTCAATAATTTCCAAATTCATATCCAATAAGCGCTGTGTATCATAAACGACTGGTTCTGCATTTTCTATGGCATAGTTCGCTTGGATATCCTTTTTGATAGGCTCATTATGAACAACAATCGCTTGAACACAATGATCCCCGATATGATCGATGAACGCCTGAACATGATCTGATGCCGTATAACCAGTTGTCTCTCCTGCTTGGGTCATGACATTACAAACATACACGACCTTCCCTTTTGTTTGACGTATAGCTTCATCAATATGGGGAATGATCAAACTGGGCAGGATGCTTGTATATAGACTTCCCGGTGCAATCACGACCAAATCCGCTTCTTCGATCGAACGAACGGCATTTGGCAACGGATGGACCGGTTCGGGTCTGAGGTAGACACGTTTGATTTTTTTGTTGACGAGCGGGATTTTCGATTCCCCGGAAACAATCTGGCCATCTTCCATGACAGCGTGTAATGACATATTTTCATTTGAAATGGGGTATATTTTCCCTTTCACATTCAACACACGGGAAATTTCTTTGATGCCAGTATAAAAATCACCGGTAATCGATGTCATGGCGGCTAATAATAAATTACCCAATGAATGCCCCGATAAACCATTTCCAACTGTAAAACGATGCTGAAACAAGTCCAGCAACATCGGTTCAGCATCTGATAGTGCAGCAATCACATTTCGAATATCACCAGGCGCCGGGATAGCCATCTCATGGCGCAGGCGTCCCGTACTCCCACCATCGTCTGCTACTGTTACAAGCGCTGTCAGGTCAACAGGCAGGTTTTTCAAGCCCCGTAAAAGTACGGGCATGCCTGTTCCACCGCCGATAACGACAATTCGAGGGTTTTCTTTACTCATATTAATGCCCCTTCCTTTTGTCAATGTCCCGATGGCTGACATGCGTAATATATTGATCGGAAAGCTTTTTTTTGAAATGCTCGGCAATTGCCACGGAACGGTGTTGGCCACCCGTGCATCCGATAGCGACGACAAGCTGTGATTTTCCTTCTTTTTTATATTGTGGGAGCATGAAAGTCAATAAATCAAGAACCTTATCATTGAACTTCTGGGTTTCAGACCACTTAAAAACATATGAAGCCACATCTGGATTTAAACCTGTCAAAGGTTGCATGTATTCCACATAATGGGGATTGGGAAGAAAGCGGACATCAAAAACGAGATCTGCATCAATCGGAACACCATATTTGAAACCGAATGACAGCATATTCACCGAAAAGATATCCTGTTTTTCTTCTGAATAAAAACCAAGGATCTTCTCCCGCAATTCTTTTGGCTTTAAATCGGTTGTATCAATAATACGCTGAGCCCTTCCTCTTAATTCATCCAATATTTTTCTTTCTTGCTTTATTCCATTTAAAGGAAGACCGCCAACAGCCAATGGGTGTGAACGCCTTGTTTCTTTGTATCTACTTACAAGTGCTTCATCTTTGGCATCCAAAAATAAAATATGTTCTTCCAGCCATGTCGCTTCACCTAATACATCCAACGCTTCAAATAATAGATCAAAAAACTCTCTCCCCCGCAAATCCATGACAAGCGCAACTTTTTGTACACTGTTGGAAGCGTCTTTCATCAAATCTAAAAACTTTGGTAACAATGCTGGTGGAAGATTATCAACACAATAATATCCTAAATCCTCAAAACTTTGAACAGCAACTGTCTTCCCTGCACCAGACATTCCAGTAATGACAACGAGTCTCGTTTCTTGTTCCGTCTTATCCAAGTTATCTCTCCTATCGTCCAGTGGGATTTATATTAATACCTATCAGTTCGTAATCATCTGTATAGGAAAAGGATGCATACAGTATATCATCTGATGTTTGAATATGGTCGAAAATGCTTCGGTCGCCTTCCGCCATTGGAAGTGATGCAATTGCATCAAGTGGAATCCATTCCAATTCGCCTTCTGTACAGTATGAAGCCATTGTTCCCGTGTAAGCCCGACTTACAAAGGTAAACATCATCCATTCCTGGACACACGTCGTACCTGTAAAAATATTAAATGTAAACACACCTATCAAAGAGGGGTTTATTAAATGTAAATCGGTTTCTTCACGATATTCCCTGATAACAGATTCCTTCACTGTTTCACCTTGCTCCATTTTCCCACCTGGAATGGCATACCACCCACGTCTCGGTTTCTTTATTAATAATGCTTGTCGGTCATCAATCAAAATACAATTCGTAACACGTTGCATCATTGTTCACCTCATTCAAACAAAGAAACAATCATTATGACTATTATACTATGATTGAAGCAGCATCAACAAGGATATCGTACTTTTTATATCATGAAGATACTTATGAGTTTATTTAAAATAAGATGCCTATTGAATATAAAAATGTGCAACGACATCCTAAAAAAAAGCACAGGCCATTTATGCCTGTGCAAAAAACTAATTTATTTATAAAAAGGGGGTCAATTAGTTAACTTCATTGTAACGCATCATTGTTTCGCACGTATTACAATGGCGTTAAAATGAAATTACTTTTCCATCAATTGGAAGAAGCGGTCGTTTTAAATTTATCTTTAAGATCCTCAATATACTTTTGTGCTGTTTCCGCCGCTATACTTCCATCACCTGTCGCAGTGACAATTTGGCGCAAATCTTTTTCACGTATATCTCCAGCTGCATAAACACCAGGGACATCTGTTTCCATATTTTCATTCGTTTGGATATAGCCGTTTGCGTCAACAATGCCTAATGACTTAAATGGTTCTGTCAATGGAACGAGTCCGATATAGACAAAGACACCATCAGCAGGGAATTCATAATCTTCACCCGTTTTCTTATTATGCAATGACACACTGCTTACTTTCCCATCTGGCCCATTGATTTTTTTTGCAACAGTATCCCAGATAAATTCCATTTTCTCGTTGTCAAACGCCCGGTCTTGAATGATTTTCTGTGCACGCAACTCATCACGACGATGTACAACCGTCACTTTATCCGCAAATTTGGTCAGATAGATGCCCTCTTCCACGGCAGAATCTCCGCCACCGATGACAACGATGTTTTTTTGCTTGAAAAAGGCACCATCACATACAGCGCAGTAAGATACACCGCGACCTGTCAATTCTTCTTCGCCTTCAATACCCAATTTCTTGAACTGGGCACCGGCCCCAATAATGACTGTACGCGTATTATATTCTTTTTTTCCGGCAATGACCGTTTTGTAATCACCATGATCAACAACTTCTTTCACATCGCCATAAGCATATTCCGTACCGAATTTTTTCGCATGTTCAAACATATTGTTCGACAAGTCACTTCCCAGGATATGCGAAAATCCAGGATAATTTTCTACATCTTCCGTATCCGCGACTTGACCACCGGGAATACCCCTTTCAATCATTAACGTATCTAAATTTGCACGTGATGCATATACACCCGCCGTCATTCCTGCCGGACCTGCACCAATAATGATAACATCATACATACGTTCTTCGGCCATGTAATCAGCCCTTTCTTCAATTGGTTATACTTTTTCAATCCATTTTCATCGTATAAGAACTTATAAGTTTCGTCTATCTTTCTGCTCAATCCAGATATAAGGTCTTCAATTCCTTCTGAAGGTTAGGATGCAATTTACATCCTTCATTTTTTAACATCTGCGCTTTTTCAAATGCACCGATACGATAAGCTGCGATGCTATACCATTTATAATAAGAAATATGTCCCTTCATTTTGCTTTTGGACAATTTCCGAAAACGTCTAAAAGCACTTTCGTCGTTTTCTGTTTTAGCAAGCGCCACGGCAATACGTAATTTTTGATCCTCATATATAGGATACACATTTAGTAATCTTTGTATGTGGGCTTCATATTCAGGAATCGATTGTGTCACATGATAAAAAATAGCTAAATTGATATGAGAATGCAAAGCAAAGGGCCTTTTTTCCAATTCATCTAACTCCAGTCGAATCGCTTTGTCTTGTTCTCCGGAATAAAACAATGCTTGTGCATAATCGTGTATTGTCAAACGATGTTCCGGGAACAACGACAACATTTCTTCCAATAATGGAAGGGCCTGCTTCCATTCCCTGTTTTCCATATGATGAAAGACCGCCTCTTGATAAAGGATCAATTCCTCTTCCTCAGACCAATCGTCATCCAAATCATCAACTTCCGCTTCAATGACTTCCAATAACCGTTGGGCTTCCTCTTTAAATTCACCATTGGGTTCTTTTTCCATATATTTTTTTGCATATATTTTTGCTTCATTCAATAAACCTAAATGAGCATAATTATTTGCTAATAGATAATAACAATCATTATATTCTTCACCGGATGTATCCAAAACATCCTGCAATAATTCACTTGCTTTTTCATATTCGCCTATTTCCGTATATACAATTGACATTTGACACTTATATAAAATATGATCTTGTGTTGATTCAATTGCTTTATTCAGCCACTTGATAGCCATGTCATACTTTTGCTTACGAAAAGCTTCTACACCTTTTGAAAAGTAAAATTCTCCTTCGGGTATAAAAGGGATAACATTTTCAGGCTCTGTATCTTTTGTTTGATTCATGCAATCCCTCCTTGCATTGGTTATTTCCGTAGAAAGTATATCACAATTTCAGCCAAAATGATACAAGCTTAAAAATATGATACGCTATTTTAACTCAACGACAAGAAAACTAAAAACCCATCCACCAATGATTGGTGAATGGGATGTGTCTGTTCAGTTATTGTTGTGACGCAACGGGCGTTATGGCTTCAGAAAGCAATTTTTCCATTTCTTCTTTATTTGCTTTGCTTTGTTCAGCAGTCAACGAGAAACATTTGGATATATAGTGACAAACACTATTTTTATGCTCCCTGACCCAGTCGATATCAAAAAACAATGCACCTGTCCTGCGAATGAAGAAGTCAACAGGTTTCACGACCATTTCATGTGACAACCCATATTGTAACTCGGCAAATACCAATGGATCCATGCCATCTGGTGACGACTCTTTATGATCTGCGTAAAGACTTAATATTGAGTCAACATTGGCACCATATTTTTGAAGTAACAATTTCATTTCCTTTTCAGGAAGGCCAATCTTTTCACCCTCTTTTATTTTTTGCGCCTTAAACGCGACATAACCTTTTGAACCGCCAGTTTCACCACCGGAAATTGGCAAATGTTCTGTGTTGGATGGACTATAGATGATACCTTCTTCTTGTTTCAGCTGTTTTGTGACCGTATTGACTGCTTGTTCCGCCATTTTCCGGTAACCTGTCAATTTCCCACCCGCCATGGAAATCAACCCGGAATCAGAAATGAAAATTTCATCTTTACGTGAAATTTCATCGGGATTGTCTTTCCCTTCTTCGGCAATGAGTGGTCTGACCCCAGCCCAACTTGATTCTACATGTTCTTCCGTAAGGTCTACTGTTGGGAACATATAATGAATTGCACCCAACAAATAATCGCGATCCTCCACCGTTACCTGTGGATTCTTCAAGTTTCCATGAAAACGCGTATCGGTTGTACCGACATAAGTTTTATCGTTTCTGGGAATGGCAAATACCATCCGACCATCTGGCGTATCAAAATAGATGGCTTGTTTCAATGGAAAATCCCGTTTAGCAAACACGAGATGTACGCCTTTTGTCAGGTGCAGTGTTTTCCCTTTTTTGGATCCATCAATCTCACGTAGGTCATCTACCCAAGGTCCACAGGCATTGACAACTTTTTTCGCATACAGTTCATGGGTATCGCCAGTTATTAGATCCTTCACGACAACCCCCTCAATTTTCCCGTTTGAATCATATAAATAGTCGATGGCTTGTGTATAGTTGACAGCATGGGCACCATGTTCCACCGCCTTTTTCATCACCTCGATCGTCAACCTGGCATCATCGGTCTTATATTCCACATAATAGCCTGCACCTTTTAACTGGTCTTCTTTAATAAGGGGCTCTTTTTCCAGTGCTTCATTGGGTGATAGCATTTTACGGCGTTCCACTTTTTTGACACCAGCTAAAAAGTCATATACACGTAGACCAATGTTTGTTGTGAACGGACCGAATGTTCCTCCTTTATGAAATGGAAGCATCATCCACTCTGGTGTTGTGACATGTGGCCCATTTTCATAAACGATGGCACGTTCCTTCCCTACTTCTGCAACCATGGCGACCTCGAATTGTTTCAGATAACGCAAACCACCATGGACAAGTTTCGTCGATCTGGACGATGTCCCCGCCGCAAAATCCTGCATCTCAACGAGACCTGTATTCAATCCTCTTGTTGTGGCATCCAAAGCAATCCCAGCTCCTGTAATGCCTCCCCCGATCACAAGCAAATCCAACTGATTTTCTTTCATTTCAGCTAACATATGACGACGTTCAGTACCGGCAAATTTCACCATAGCCAAACACTCCTTATGTAGAATTATCATATCTACCGTTTTATTTTTGAGAATCGGTGGTCTTAACTGTATTGCCCTATCTGTTCTCCGTATCACATTTTGGACTTATACTCACTTGAAAGACATTTTAAAATCGATCGATTGACAGGCATCGATAAACATAAATGTGACCTCTACATGACAAAACAACACAAAAAGACCACAAAACAGACCAATGGCAATCCATTGGCTATCCTGCGGTTACTCCGATTCTCCGTCCAGTGAAACTATTAACTTAAATATAGCATACCATATCACCACTATTTGATAAAGCAAAATGTTTATGACCCTAAACAAAGTGGTGTTTGAAAATGCACCTTAAGAAATCACAAAAGATTGAATTTTTAATACTTTAAATATTTTATCTGATTTGATATAATACATAAAACTCTAAAGGAGGCAGAATATGATAACTTCGACATGGAATTGGATGTGGGACAAGCATGATCAGGTAAAAGATATGTTCCGTTTTTTCATTCATCCTAAAACGACAGATATGAAGAATATAGCTTGGGCACCGGATAATGGAAGCGGAAATGGCGGTCATAATGGAGGAGGCGGCCATAAACGGACTTACTCAACTGCCCAGCTTATCGGATTATTCATGGGCCCTATTCTATTTATTCTTACATTATTATTTTTTAAACCTGAAGACTTGTCCAATGAAGGTGTTGCTGTTCTTGCGAGTACCATCTGGATAGCAATTTGGTGGATGACTGAAGCGCTGCCTATCCCGGCGACATCTTTGCTACCTCTCATTTTATTTCCGCTGTCACACGGACTGGATATCGATGTTACAGCGTCAGCTTATGGAAGCGATACCATCTTTCTTTTTATGGGAGGCTTCATGGTAGCACTTGCCATGGAAAAATGGGACTTACATCGACGTATTGCCCTGACAATCATCTCTATTATCGGTACGAATACAGATCGAATCATTCTTGGTTTCATGGTAGCTACAGGGTTTCTGTCCATGTGGATTTCCAACACAGCCACTGCTATGATGATGGTACCTATTGGACTTGCTATCATTTATCAAGTTTCAGATGCATTGAAAGATGATTCAAGAGTCGATACTGCAGATGACAATTTCGGGTTCGGAAAAGCGATGATGTTAGGGATTGCTTATTCCGCCTCACTCGGAGGGATAGCTACCATCATCGGAACACCTCCCAATGCTGCACTTGCAGGTGTTGTGAAAAAGATGTACGATGTCGAATTGGCATTTGGGACATGGATGTTATTCGGTGTACCCGTTGCATGGATATTTATTATTCTCACTTGGATTTATCTTATGAAATTTGCTTTTCCACAACCTGTAAAAACGCTTCCCGGTGGTCAGGAAATCATACGGAATGAGAAAAGCAAGCTAGGAAAAGCTTCCTACGAGGAGAAGACGGTCTTTGTCATTTTTTCTTTAACAGCTTTAGCATGGATTACGCGTTCGTTTTTCCTTGAAGCCCTGAATGAAAATATCGGGGACGCAGTAATTGCAATGACTGCCGCTCTTGTCTTATTCGCCATCCCTTCCAAAAATAAACAAGGTGATACATTGCTGGACTGGAATACTGCCGTTAAACTACCTTGGGGTATCTTACTATTATTCGGCGGTGGCTTGGCTATTGCAGCAGGTTTCACTGAATCTGGATTATCGGAATGGATTGGTAATCAATTATCAGGTCTTAAAGGTGTCAATGTCTTTTTCGTCATAATGATCGTGACGGCATTGGTTATATTCTTGACAGAAATAACGTCTAATACGGCAACAGCCAATATGATGTATCCGATTATGGCATCTTTGGCTTTGGCTCTGGGGGTACATCCTTATGCCTTTATGATCGCTGCAGGGGTCGCCGCATCTTGTGCATTTATGTTACCTGTAGCCACTCCGCCGAACGCCGTTGTTTTCGGTTCTGGATATTTGCGCATTCCCGACATGGCAAAAGCAGGCTTTGTCTTGAATATTATCGGTGTCGTTATCGTAACACTTGCCATCTATTTCTTGCTGCCTATTATATGGGGCATTGATCTGACAACCATTCCCGCATCATTCAAATAAGGATGGCACCGTGATCTTCCGCCCCATTAAAAAACAAGCAAGGATCGTCGCTGAATGAGGACCTTGCTTGTTTCAGTATGAAGGGTGACTATTTCTCTTGTTGAAAAATTGCAATATACCAATATAAATAACCGGAATCAATCCAGCGATTACAATCACGCCTTTCCATCCAATCCTTTCCCATACAGGACCATACAACGTGCTTCCCGAAGACACACCGATATAATAAGCCACTAAATATAAACTGGATGCACTGCCTTTATGATGTGTCACTTGATCACTGATGGAGGCTGCCGTAACTGAGTGGGCTGTAAAAAATCCAAGACAACTTAAACAAAGACCGATCATAATCATCGGAAGCGATGGAATGATGGTTAATAAAACACCGCCCGATAACACGATGATACCCGTAACACGGACCGGTTTAATGCCATACTTCCCGGACAGGGAACCAGCCATAGGTGATCCGATCACACCAAAGCCATATGCTAGGAACATATACGAAATAGCCTGCAATGATAATAAAAAGGGTTCCCCTTGTAAATAAAACGGCAGATATGTCCACATTCCCGTAAATGTAGATTGCAGAACCACGCCCATTCCAAACATCAATAAAAGTGCGGGATTTTTTAAATGATAGAAAAATCCAATCAAATCAGTTCGTATCGACACGACACTTTTCTCAAAGAATTTGGATTGTGGCAACATGATATATACAATGAGTACGACCAAAGTCCCTATTGCTGCTAAAATGAAAAAAGCTGTCTCCCACGAAAAATGGTCGGTGAAATACCCTGTCATGACCCTGCCCGCCATGCCACCCAATGCATTACTGGAAATATAAAAACCGGTCGCTGTTCCAACACTGCGCGACTCGATTTCTTCGCTTATATATGCAAGCGATGCAGCAGGAAGACCCGCTAGGAGTAACCCCTGAATAAATCTCAGTATAATCAAGATGATAAACGAGTTTGTTAAAGGAATCAGTAAAAATGGGACTACAGAACCCAGCAGAGAAGCCTTGATCAAAAATGTCCTACCCAATCGATCCGACAAAAACCCAAACACAATCAAACCTATGATCAAGCCAATGATAACCATTGATAACGCAAGGCTGGACACAGATACAGACACTCCGAATGTGTCTACAAATACAGGCAGCAGCGGTTGTACTGCATATAAGGCAGCAAATACAAAAAAAGAAGCCAGTGCCAGACTTATTGTAATTTTCCAGAAATCGAAATCGGTAATTCGATATCTACCCGTTTCTTTCACGTTCCATCAACCCCATCAATCCATATCACGTTCGGTCTTTGTGACACTAATCGACATTCCACAAATCAACATTGGAGGTCGAAACGGCAATTGCCCCGCTATCCAATGCAGACCTTACGTCTTCTTGGGATGTTATCAGACCACCAGCAATAACGGGAATATTGGTCGTCTGATGGACACGGTCTATAATACTCGGCATCAAACCAGGTAGGACTTCAACACAATCCGGCTTGAAACGTTCCACTAATTTAAGATTTTGATCCAACGCAGCACTATCTAGTAAAAACATACGTTGAATCGCCAGAACATCATATTTCTTAGCCAACGTAATAATATTTCCCCGTGTTGATAATATCCCGTCAGGCTTGACCTCCCGAATCACATATTCCATCCCGTAACTGTCCGCCTTCAAGCCTTGAATCAAGTCAAAATGAATGAACACGCTCTTATTTTCCCGTTTGGCATACGTGACTAAATATTTTAACATCGCCAAGCGAGTCTCCAAAAGAACGATCTGATTACATGTGGTTTTCAAAGCCTTCTCAAAGTCATTCATTCTTCGGACGGCGGGTATGACACCACTCGGGATTTCAAGCATCCTTATCACTCCCATTTTTCAAAGAACATTTTCGAAATATGTATCATTCAAGGCTGCTGCCATGATCCTTTTCGTGTCATAGACGTTTCTCCATATCTTCTTTTGTATGAATGACCTTCATTGGGTTGCCCCCAACAAATGCACCTGCGGGTACATCCTTATTAACAAGCGTATGTGCCGATATGACAGCATGATCCCCTATGGACACACCAGGTAAAATGGTTGTGTTCGCTCCAATCATGACGCCATCACCGATTATGACTTCACCGATACGGTATTCATCGATTAAATATTCATGCGCCAATATAGTTGTATTGTAGCCAATGATACTATTATTACCAACTTTAATCTTCTCAGGGAACATTATGTCAGGCATGACCATGAGTGCAAATGCCGTTTTATCACCGACATGCATTTTTAAAAATGTTTTGTACAACCCATTCTTCAGCCTCAAAAAAGGACTGTAGCGGGCTAGTTGGATAACAATGAAATTTTTTACGACTTTCCAAAAAGAAACAGACTTGTATATGTGCCACAACGAATTATCCTTCTCAACTTTATAACGTTTTGTCCGTCGCATGGCGCGTCACTTCCTTTATACATAACAGGCTTTGCATATGTATTTGAGCAGGCAGCCCATCATGGTCATTCATTCTCCGTTAATTTCAATAAATCACGCATATCCTCCAACATATATGTTGGGTGGTATGCTTGCAAAAATGCTCTGCCCTTCATGGACCATGCCACTCCAGCCGTTTGGACTCCCGCATTTTGACCCGCTTCGATATCATGATGATTATCACCGACCATAAGCGTTGTCTCTTTATCAGCGCCGATCCGTTCCATGGCTATGTGAATGGGTTCGGGGTGTGGCTTGGCTTGGTTAACATCATCCAAACCGATCCTTGCCGTAAATAAATCATCCAGACCAGAATCCTTCAAACCAAGCTGTATGGAGCTTCTTAGTTTTGTCGACACAATGGCCATTTTCACATTTTTTATTTGGAGTTCTTCGATGACTTCACGGACGTACGGGAAGGATCTTACATATTTAGCGTGATTTGCAAGATTATGCTTCCGATAAGTATGGACCATGTCTTCCGCTTCATCGGGAAGAATGCTGTTGAACGTATCAATTAACGGTGGTCCATTGAATTGCAGCATTTCTTCCTGTGTAAACGTTAAACCATACATCCGGAAAGTATGCTTGAAAGATTCCATGATCAATTCGTTGGTATCGATTAATGTCCCATCCATATCAAACAAGATTGATTTTATAGACATAAGGTCATTTCCTTTCCCCATTTGACACAAACAACGGAATGTATGTCATTTCTTTTTATTTTTCTTTCCTTTGTTCTTATTTGGATCCATGTCCGTATCATCATAATAATGTTTACGTGTTTTCGACATGGCCCAATATATGATAAGCGCGATTGATCCTACAATCAGCAAAATAGACACAACCTGTGCCGCACGAAGTCCACCGCCATACAAGCTATCAGTACGCATCCCTTCAATGAAGAATCGACCGACTGAGTAAGACATCAGGTAAACTAAAAAGACGACACCACGCATCAAGTTTTTTCTGCGTAGGACAAGCAATAAGGCAAACACCAATATATTCCAAACAGATTCATATAAAAACGTTGGATGATACATAACACCATCGATACACATTTGATTCATGATAAAATCGGGCAAATATTGATGAAAGCTATTATATGTAGCTTCCGAAATTGGACCCCCATGTGCTTCTTGGTTCATGAAATTTCCCCAACGACCGATGGCCTGACCTAAAATCAAACTCGGTGCAGCGATATCGGCAATTTGCCAAAACGGCACTTTTCGGATACGTGCAAATACAATCGCCGTCAATACAGCTCCGATCAAAGCCCCATGAATGGCGATTCCACCTTCCCAAATAGCAAAAGGTCCCCACCATGGACCGTCCGCATAACGTTGCCACTCAAACACGACATAATAGATCCGTGCAAAAATGATGGAAATAGGAATGGCAAATACAACTAAATCCACCATGATATCTTTTTTCAACCCGAGACGATTTGCTTCACGGCTTGCTATGTATAATCCCAAAAATGCTCCAACAGCAATAATGACACCATACCAATAAATAGGGTAAGAAAATATCGTTATCATAACACGATCTAATGCTGGTGCACTACAAGTCACTTTGTATCACTCCTATTCCATACCATCTTTTTCACTGTCAATCATTTTAGTCAGACGTTCCGAAAAATCTTCCGCGGCATTCATTCCCATTCGTTTGAGCCGGAAATTCATGGCGGCTACTTCGATGATGACAGCTAGATTTCTTCCCGGTCGTACCGGTATTGTTGCTTTGGGTAATTTCACATCCATAATTTTCATCTTTTCTTCATCAAGACCGAGTCGATCATACTGTTTCTCCTCGTCCCACAACTCCAAATTGATGACTATAGAAATCTTTTTAAACGGACGTACCGCACCTGCCCCGAATAATGTCATGACATTAATGATTCCCAAGCCACGGATTTCCAATAAGTTTTCGATCAATGGGGGTGGATTCCCAATAAGTTCGTCATAATCTTCCTGCCGGATTTCCACACTATCATCCGCAACAAGTCGATGCCCACGCTTGACAAGCTCCAATGCCGTTTCACTTTTTCCGACACCACTTTGACCGATGATCAGAACGCCTACACCATAAATATCAACAAGTACACCATGTATGGCTGTGAATGGAGCAAATTTCACCTCCAAATAATTGGTCAATCGACTGATGACACGTGTTGTTTTACGAGGTGAACGTAAAATCGGCACACCAGATTCATTTGCTGCCTTGATCAGCGCATCGGGAATATCCATTCCCCTGGAAATGACAATACAGGGCGTCACATCAGTACAGAGCCGATCAGCCCTGATATACTGTTGTTCCTCGTCCAAATCAAGAAAATAAGCCATTTCAGTTTTACCGATCAATTGCAGCCGTTCTTTTGGATAATATTTAAAATACCCCGTCATCTCGATACCTGGGCGGGATATATCACTTGTTGAAATCTCCCTATGAATACCATCTTTTCCGGCAACAAGCGTCATATTAAAATTCTCCAGCAAATCTTTTGTACGAACAATTGCCACGCATATCCCTCCCATTTTCTGTCCAATACCTTATATTGTAGCATATTTCGGGACAATAAAAATACTATATATATGTTATATCATGATGAAAATTGAATTTAAAAGAAAATCGCAAGCTCAGTGAAAAGCTTGCGATTGAATCAGCTATATCTAACTGTATCCTTCACCAATCTATTCAGTATCAAATTAAGCAAGGAAATGATGATGGATGCTATAATGGCCGTACCAAAACCATCGATGACAAATGATGAATCCATGACAGACTGAGTAATCATTAATGTAACAGCGTTAATGACAAACAAAAACAGTCCGAGGGAAAAGATGGTTATAGGCAATGTCAATATGATAAGAATCGGCTTCACAATAACATTCAATATTCCCAGAATAATACTCGCAAGAATAGCGGTCCCAAAGCCTTCCAGATGGAATGACTCGAATAATTCGGCAACGATGATCAATGCCACCGCATTGAGGACAATCGATAAAATCCAGCGTAGGAACATATTTTAGCGCACCTCACCCTCATTGGGAATAATTATCGCTGCAATAAAGTAAATGACGATCATCGGAAAGATTGCTGTCAAAAGAGTGACAGCGACATACCCTAATCTAACAATGGTGGGATCAATCTTGAAATAAACAGCCAGGCCACCTAGAACCCCGGCAACCATTCTCTCCGTTTCCGAGCGTGTTAACCGCCTATACATGAAAAACCTCCTTGACATTTCTTTTTCATTTACCATTATATGATTTACATATTCAGTGGGAAGTCATTTTCTCTTTTTTCACTCGTTCAATCAAAAACGGTTAGTGTGCCCACATCTTTTTTTAGTCTTCATAGTGCCATACATAAAATTCTTCATTGTTTCCCAAATGTTTTTGTGCTTCCTTCACAAGATCCGCATGCTCTCCCTCATGAAATTGGCTGATTATGCCGCTTGCTTGCGATTTATGTGCCATAATGGCTTCCATTTTTCGATCAAAATGATTAGATATATCAATCGATACATCCGGATTGCCCAACTCTTCATAGCGTGAATTGGTAATCGCCTGTGTCCACACTTTCGGACGTTTTTCTTTATCCATCAACCTTACAGCTTCTACAGCAGCGGCTCCGAATGCGTTATGATCCGGGTGTACTGCATGACCAGGATAATGCGTAATAATCAGGCTTGGCCGGATATCTTCCAGATACCCTTTTATATGTTGTGCAACCTGGTTTTTATCTTCAAATTCAATCGTTTTATCTCGATAGCCCAACATTTCAACATCAATATCTAATACATGACACGCATCTTCAAGTTCTTTTTTCCTGATGTCAGGCAAAGTCTCCCGATTAGCGAATGCAGGGTTTCCCATATTTCGTCCCATTTCGCCGAGCGTTCCGCATAAATAGGTAACCGGAACCCCTTCTCTGCGATATTTTGAGATGGTTCCTGCCGCGCCAAATGATTCATCATCAGGGTGCGGGTATATAACGACGACATGTTTTTCCATTAATATCACCTTCACTTATCCTCAGTTAAGTCATTGTGTCTTGAATGTATTTGTTATTTGAAGGGTGTTTCACTGATTTCCAGT
Source organism: Virgibacillus sp. (assembly GCA_035301285.1). Classification (GTDB taxonomy): domain Bacteria; phylum Bacillota; class Bacilli; order Bacillales; family Amphibacillaceae; genus DATGUN01. Next base: position 28,750 of record DATGUN010000088.1, on the reverse strand, counting down.
GATACCATTAGACGTCCCTCACGGTCATGACCTGCCAATAGTAAGCTGGAATCATTTTCTATGATCCAATCCGTCAAACCTTCAGCATAAATCCATCCTTGTTCGGTTTTCAATCCGACTCGATAGGCAGATCCGGCACCTACTATTTTGGCTTGCGAAAATGTCACCTGTGCATTTCGAACATAGGCACCCACATTATAGGCTTTATCATTGAAATGGCCTGCATATGCACCGTTAGTCGTTTCCACATGAATATATACGGGTTTGTCCTTAAATTGCTCAAGTGATGTTTGAACATCTTCTATTTGTATTGATTTCATTATACCCGTCTCCTCTCCACTCTTTTACATTATCGAACCAATATATATTCGTCAAAAATTTTGTCTTTAGCACAAACACCTGAAATCCAGTAAAGTGGCATGAGATAAAAACAAAAGCACACAAGAAAAAATAGAATAGAGTAGGGTCACTTAGATGCTCTCGAGTATCTATCTGGGGTTCTTTCCCTACTTATGGCTTACGGAATGAACAGGAACGCAACAGACATATCATTCACCCATGAAAACGACTTACTTTCTCAATGTTACCCGCTTATTTTAATCCCCATCTTCATCAGACGATCAATATCACGTACAAGTCCTTTTATCCTACACAATCGAAGTAAATACACCGATGGAACCTTGGACTATTCAGAGACTACTTTTTCTTTGTTTTTCAATGTTTCATCCATACGTCTTTTATCTCGTTCCAGAACTGGTTTTAAATATTTCCCTGTATATGATTCCTCACATGCGGCAATTTTCTCCGGTGTGCCTGTAGCAACAATTTCACCACCGCGGTCTCCACCTTCCGGACCGAGATCGATAATATGATCGGCTGTTTTGATCACGTCGAGATTGTGTTCGATAATGACAACCGTATCACCATTATCAACAATGCGATTCAATACATCCATCAATCGTTTAATATCATCTGTATGAAGACCAGTCGTCGGTTCATCTAAAATATAAACCGATTTTCCATCCGAACGTTTATGAAGTTCGCTAGCCAATTTGACGCGTTGCGCTTCCCCACCCGATAAAGTTGTTGCGGGTTGACCAAGCTTGATATAACCAAGGCCGACATCATAGATGGTCTGTAGTTTCCGCTTGATTTTGGGGATATTGCTGAAGAAATCCAATGCATCCTCAATCGTCATATCCAGAACGTCTGCAATGGTCTTCCCTTTATATTGGACTTCAAGTGTCTCACGATTATATCGTTTTCCATGACATACTTCACATGGGACATAAACATCAGGAAGGAAATGCATTTCAATTTTGATAATCCCATCACCGCGGCATGCTTCACACCGTCCGCCTTTCACGTTGAAACTGAAGCGCCCTTTTTTATAACCACGTACTTTCGCTTCATTCGTCTGGGCGAACACATCCCGTACATCGTCAAACATACTTGTGTATGTTGCCGGATTGGATCGAGGTGTACGCCCAATCGGTGACTGATCAATGTTAATGACTTTTTCGACGTGTTTCAATCCGTTTATTTTTTTATGTGTTCCGGGTTTATGCTTCCCCTTATAAAGGCTCCGCGCCATAGATTTATATAAAATTTCATTGACCAAAGTACTCTTACCTGAACCCGACACACCGGTAACAACCGTCATCAATCCGATTGGTATATGAACTGAAATATCTTTCAGATTATTTTCACCGGCTTCGACAATCTGTATTTTACGCTTGCTTGGCTTGCGTCTGTGGGTAGGGACAGGCATGAATCTATTCCCCGATAAGTATTGTCCTGTCAATGATTCTTGATTTGCCATAACACTCTGTGGTGTACCACTGGCAACTATATTTCCACCATGTTCCCCTGCACCGGGACCGATATCGATCAACCAATCTGCCTGCAGCATCGTATCCTCATCATGTTCAACAACAATAAGTGTATTATCCAGATCACGCATTCCCTGCAATGTTCTGATCAACCGATCATTATCACGTTGATGAAGACCGATGGACGGTTCGTCAAGAACATATAAAACACCAGTAAGAGCCGAACCAATCTGTGTTGCCAAGCGAATTCGCTGCGCCTCGCCACCTGATAATGTTCCGGCAGAACGTGACATTGTTAGATAATCCAAGCCGACATTTCGCAAAAATTCCAAACGGCTCTGGATTTCCTTTAAAATCAAACGGGCTATTTGTTCCTCTTTTTCTGTCAATGGGAGATCGCGGAAAAATGCTTGGGCCTCTGTAATGGAAAAATCGGTAACATTGCTTATATGAATCCCATTCAGAAGTACAGCCAAAGCCTCTTTTCTTAAACGGTAGCCATGACATGTCGGACAATTCTTTTCAGCCATATATGTTCCAAGTTTTTCACGGATAAAATCAGAAGTCGTTTCTTTATATCTTCTAGATATATTATTCAATACTCCTTCAAACTGTATATCATTATCACGTTTTTTTCCAAAGTCATTGACATAATGAAAACGTATTTTTTCCTTACCGCTACCATAAAGGACTTTATCCATTTGTTCTTTTGGTAAATCTTTTACGGGAGTGTTCATGTTAATCCCATAATGGTCACAGACACTTTTCAATAACTGTGGGTAATACTGTGAGCTGATTGGTTTCCATGCATCGATGGCATGTTTTTTAAGTGACTTGCTCCAATCCGGTATGACAAGGTCAATATCCACTTCCAGATTCGTTCCTAGACCATCGCATGTCTTGCAGGCGCCATATGGGCTATTGAACGAAAATAGGCGCGGCTCCATCTCATCAATCGAAAATCCGCAAATCGGACAGGAATGATTTTCATTGAATAATAATTCTTCCTCTCCAATGACATCGACAATCACTTTCCCTTCACCAAGTCCAAGTGCCGTTTCAATGGAATCACTCAAGCGACCATGAATGCCGCCCTTTACTATAATCCGGTCGATCACGACTTCAATGGAATGCTTCTTATTCTTATCGAGCTGGATATCATCGGTCACCTCAAGCATTTCCCCATCGACACGTATACGGATGTATCCTTCTTTTTTCAGGTTTTCCAACGTTTTTACATGTTCACCTTTACGGCCGGAAACAACCGGAGCCATGATTTGCATTTTAGTTCGTTCCGGATATTCCATAATACGGTCAACCATCTGTTGAACCGTCTGTGAACTAATTTCAATTCCATGTTTCGGACATGTTGGATGACCTACCCTGGCAAATAGAAGCCTGAGATAATCATATATTTCCGTAACGGTTCCAACCGTTGACCGTGGGTTTTTGCTTGTCGTTTTCTGATCGATGGAAATCGCCGGGGATAATCCCTCAATCAGGTCAACATCTGGTTTATCCATCTGTCCCAAAAACTGCCGGGCGTAAGCCGATAACGATTCCACATATCGCCTTTGCCCCTCCGCATAGATTGTATCGAACGCAAGCGACGACTTTCCCGATCCCGACAAGCCCGTCACCACAACTAAATTGTTTTTAGGTATATTGACATCTATATTTTTTAGATTATGTGCCCTGGCACCTTGAATATTAATTGATTTATTAGCCATGAACTGGTCATCCTTCCGCTTTTAATTCAAACACGACATCACGCAATTCGGCAGCTTTTTCAAAATCAAGCGCTTTGGCAGCTTCCCGCATTTCTTTCTCCATTTTTTCGATCACTTTACCCTTTTCTTTCTTGGATAAATTTGTTAACGATGGTGTATCCTCTTTATACGTTTCCTCTGATTCAGCCGCTACCGTTGCGCGTATGACATCGCGAACGTCCTTTTTGATTGTCTTTGGTGTAATATTATATTTTTCATTATATGCGATTTGTTTCTCCCGTCTACGGTTTGTTTCATCGATTGCGACCCGCATCGAGTCAGTGATATTATCGGCATACATATATACTTCACCGTGCTCGTTTCTGGCCGCACGACCGGCAGTCTGGATCAACGAGCGTTCTGAACGGAGAAAACCTTCTTTATCAGCATCCAAAATCGCAACCAGTGAGACCTCTGGAATATCCAGCCCTTCACGCAATAAGTTGATGCCAACCAATACATCATATTTTCCCACTCTTAAATCGCGAATGATTTCAATTCGTTCCAACGTCTTGATTTCCGAATGTAAATAAGCGACCTTCATACCAAGTTCTTTGAAATAATCTGTCAGATCTTCAGCCATTTTCTTGGTCAAGGTCGTTATCAACACACGTTCATTCTTATCTTTCCGTTTATTGATTTCTCCGATCAGATCATCGATTTGACCTTCTATTGGCCTGATATCGATTTTAGGGTCTAACAAGCCTGTTGGACGGATAATTTGTTCGGTTACTTCACCGGAGTGCTCCAGTTCGTAGGGACCAGGTGTTGCCGAAATATACATCAATTGATTTGTTTTTGTTTCAAATTCCTCAAACTGCAATGGACGGTTATCAAGTGCCGATGGCAATCTGAAGCCATGATCCACCAAAACTTGTTTCCGTGCTTTGTCCCCATTGTACATCCCACGGATTTGAGGAATGGTCGCATGAGATTCATCAATGACGACCAAAAAGTCATCCGGAAAATAATCTAGCAATGTATACGGGGTTGAACCGGGTTCACGAAAAGTCAAATGGCGTGAATAATTTTCGATCCCGGAGCAAAAGCCCATTTCTTCCATCATTTCAATGTCATAGTTTGTTCGTTGTTCAATACGCTGAGCTTCCAATAGTTTATTTTCGGATCGTAATTCTTTCAAGCGATCTTGCAATTCCGCCTCAATATTCTTGATTGCTTTTTTCAATTTTTCTTCACGTGTCACAAAGTGGGAAGCAGGAAAAATAGCCACATGTTCCCTATCTCCGATTATTTCCCCTGTCAAGGCATCAACTTCACGAATACGATCGATTTCGTCTCCAAAAAACTCCACACGAAAACAGTGTTCTTCTCTTGAGGCTGGAATAACTTCCACAGAATCGCCTCTTACCCGGAATGTACCACGTTGGAAATCAATATCATTACGTGCATATTGGATATCGACCAGGTCTCTCAGCAATTGATCACGGTCCTTTTCCATTCCCATCCTTAGTGAAAGCACCTGACTACGGTACTCTTCGGGCGAACCCAGTCCATAGATGCACGATACACTGGAAACAATCAGAACATCATTCCTTTCAAAAAGAGCTGATGTTGCTGAATGGCGTAGTTTATCTATTTCATCATTGATACTCGCATCCTTTTCGATGAATGTATCAGTCGATGGGACATATGCTTCGGGTTGGTAATAATCATAGTAACTGACAAAGTATTCGACCGCATTATTGGGGAAATACTCCTTGAACTCACTATATAATTGTCCAGCTAATGTTTTGTTATGAGCCATAACAAGTGTTGGACGGTTGACTTCTTTCAATACATTGGATACCGTAAATGTTTTTCCGGTACCTGTCGCCCCAAGCAATGTTTGATGGCGCTTGCCGGATTTCACTTTTCCGACGAGTTCATCAATTGCTTTGGGCTGATCACCGCTCGGTTTATAGCCTGCCACTAGTTCAAATTGGTTGTCCACAAGCCAGTCCTCCGTTTATTCGTAGGTTTATTATCTTATCATTATAACATATTCGTGTTTCTACTTTAACAAAAAACGAACAAATATTCGATTGATTTGCTCTGGTACGTATATCATCCATTATTTTATCCATGATACGCGTCCTGAAAACACATGTCCAAAAGATAGATTTCATCTGACAAAAAAAAGCCGAACAATGATTAGAATCTGCGTCAAACGCTTTTGTCTCGATTCCATCATTGTTCGTGCAAACATTTTCATCCATTTTTGACCCGCATCAATCATGTAAAGCATTGTACCGCATTGAAACATCCCTATCTCGGCCAAAATTTCCTTTATCATCATGGCTTTTTATACTAATTGTTGATTCAATCCGCCTTCTTCAAATGATCAGTAAATACATATTGGATGATATAAAAAATCATACAACATGTTATAAATGCAAATCCCCATCCGAGAACCCTTTGTTCCGTGGTTAAATAATAATTACACACCTGTACAGGTGAATCGATATATAACCAAGCCATCAGTCCAAACATCGGCAAATAATTAAAAAATAGAAACCCTTTACCGATTCCATTTAATTTCTTCCAACTATCCACGATACAAATACCAACAAGGGGCAAGCTGACGAACTTAAACCATTCAACATATGGATCACTCAAAGCCTCATCCATTGCCCGTGGCAACATCCAATATGTCGTCATGAAAACCGCAATCATAATACATGGTACACCATTTGCATTCCAATTGGAAAACAAGCGGGAAAATGGCCTGATCATGGTCTTTCCAACAAATACTCCTGACACGATTAGTAACGGCAGCTGAAGGAACATATGCACAATCATGATTGATTCCATCCAGTTAACAACCGACGGAATTAATAAAAATATATAAAGCCCCATTCCAGCTGAAAAACGTTTCATCAGGAATCCCTCGCTTTATCCCCTACTAATGACTCTACTTTTTCGGCAGTCTCTTCTATCTCCTGAAAATCATAGATTTCTTGTAAATATCCCGATGGATCAATCAGATAAAATGCCACATTATGGGAAAAGTCACCTTCTCCATCTGGAATGACAACAATATCCAGCGTATCAAGCAGTTCTTGTAATTCTTCTTCATCGTTTACACGAGCCATACGCCATGTTTCACCATCGCTATCAAAATACGTGCGATACTTTTCCAATGTCTCCGGATCATCATTTTCCGGATCGAAACTGATCGTTAAAAAGTTTAAATCCGTTCCAATATATTTATCCGGAATAAGGTCATATACTTCGGAAAAATTTGTCTCAAGCAGTGGGCAAACCGTTGTACAATTCGTATATACAAATGTAACCAACAAATAGTCACCACTGAATTCGGAAAAAAGATATTCACGCCCTTTACTGTCTTCCAAAGTAACGTCTGGGATTTCAGGTTTTTCTTCAGAGAGTGCATGAATGCGTGCACTCTCTTTGGTAAACGCGTGAAACCCATCTGTTCCGACATATAACAAAATAATCCCGAATAAGATGACGACAACAGTGGCTATATGATTACGCCAGTTTCTTTTCATAGATATCGCTTCCCATATCTTTTTTTCCGCTCAATAGATAGCGGATGAAATATACTACGAAAACGAACACAGCCAACAGGACCAAGACCCCAGCACCAGCACCGAAAATGGCTGGCCCCATCCACTCAGGTATATATGAAGCGAACCGTCTTGGTACACTCAAGGCCCCAGAAGTCAAGAATCCACCGCTGATACCGACGAATCCAACTGTATAGAATATTAAAGCCATTTTATCCATGAAGCCTGTCTGTAAATCGTTTTCGTTTTCACCAAGATAATACATGAAACCAAATACCATGGCCACGATCCCCAATCCCATATACATGTGAAAATGCCCTGGAACCCATTTCGTGTTATGCATCACATTATTGACTATGATAGCTGAATCGATAATAGCTGGAACGACACCAATACTCCACCCCAACATTGAAATGAAAATGAGTTTCGATCCCATATCCCATTTAAGACCTGATTTATATACAATCATCAAGGCTCCATAAGCCGTAATGACAAGGACAGGCAATCCATTCATAAAGGAGAGGACTTGCCCGAGGATAAGAATCCAATTCGGCATGATTGTATCCATCAGTAAATGATGGGGATATACAAGCATCGTTAAAACGGTCGACATCGTCCAAGCAATCAAAAAAGGTTTGTTAGCTTTCCATGGACGGTTTGTCTTGCGGGATAAAATTTCATATACGGCAATGACACCCATGTATATCGTTGAATTCGCAAAAATATGGCCAAATGCATATGTCAGGTTTTTGGCAAGCAACGGATCAAACGTAAACGAAGGATTGATGACATGGATCATATTCATGATGATAACCGAAGAACCTGCAAGGAGTCCCGTCGTATTGACGATTGTCACCATTGTACTAGCAACTACGGTTGATGAGGGGGCATCTTTTTCGGGTTTTTTACCCCATATGATATCCCAGCCCAACCCTTTAGCAAAACTACCATACTTTTTAATGATAGCCCTTCCAACATCGATATAAAACAACAGAAATCCTGTACCTAACAAAAGCATTCCCATCAAGTAAAGTAAAGCGCCGGCTGTTCCCCACATCCCACCGGATAAAGCGGGAAGTGGATATAAAAACGTCCATCCTCCTGCATATTCAAATGAAAAAACCCCGATGACGACCATTATCAAACCAACCAGGAACAAGCATAGATTGATCTTGAAAACCAATTTCGAAAGTTGAACATAGTTTCTTAAAAAATACCACATGACAGCGGCTGCAGCTAAAGCAACTGCACCTATCATCCCCGTACCATGAATCGTTAAATATTGATAGAATGTTTGTGGAGATGCATCCATCACCCCTCCTTGAGTGAGCAACATCAGAATACCGAATACAACCATTGTCAAAATCGTTGTCCCTGCCACCAATAAATATGCCTTTATCGGCTTGTCATCTTTTTTCAATGATACAAAAGTCAACGGTTCACCCATTTTTAGACCTCCTGACCTATTATTTGACGACAATTTCATCTTTCATCATATGGTGACCGGCACCACAATACTCAAGACACAAAATTTCATATGTCCCAGGCTTATCAAACGTCACATATACTTTGTTCGTATAATCGGGCATCGCCTGTGTTTGTTCAATCAAATTCATATCCTCATCATAAATGCCGAACCCATGGTTAACATCTGCACCGGTTACACGAAATTCGACAGGTTCCCCCGCTTCCAATTCACGTTCATCAATGTCCCAACCAAATTGTATCGCTTCGACATCGACAACCTTTGCCTCTTCAGTCGCCCCGTAAACTGGCTCATTGTATGGTAGTTCACGTAATGTATAAATCGTGACGACCAACATCAATATGATTAAACCCGTTCCATAAACCTTGCGTGTTTTATACCACTTTTTAACAATCGGATCATATTCTTTTCTGACACGAGACTTTACGGCTACCCAGATGAATACAACGGCAATCGATAACATGAGTATAAAGGAAGTCATCCAAGCAATTATTTGCATCATCCAAAAACCCCCCTGAAAAACATGATTTACCAAGCTTATATCATTGTCCATCAAATATAGTTGCAACTATGTACAGAATAAGCAATCGTGCTTCGTTTTATAGTGAGAGCAATCACTTAAAAAGTGGCATATGTAACTATTCTGTGACAATCAAAAAAAGTCACACAATGGTTGTAGATTGGAACAAGGTATTATGAAAAATGGTTTGAATGCGGTAAAAAACGTCACAAAAAATACCACATATCCTCAACGTAACGTTTAAAACATGTGGTACATCATCTATGAAAAATGGTTTGCAAACATCAACATCTTTGACTAGGGTACATGCTTCAGAGTTTGAAAACGATGGGGTTCTTTTACAAAGATAATACCCAGTTCATGATGCTCTCCTTCATATAAAGCGCTTTGTACAAAGCGAATCTCTCCATCATCATCAATGACATCCAGCTTAAAAAAGGCTCCTCCAGTTTGCAAAGCGTTATAAAACGATGCCTCATCATCAATGGATTGGCCATTTACTTTTTTGATCATTTCACCAGGTTCAATACCGATTCTATCTGCAGAAGAACCTGGAATAACAGCTAAAACAACGACACCTTGCTTTTGATTATAGAAATAGGGGAGATGTTCCTTTTCTTTGACACGATACAATCCATTGATGAGCTCTTTCCCCAAAAGTGCTACAAGCACACTGACCAACGATAACCACGACATATAAATACCGCCCGTTGCTATCACCAATACAATCACTGCCAATAACCCAACGGCATTGCCCATCTTTTTAGCCGATTCATTCGGATGCCTTCCACGAGCGATATGGTCAAAGCCAAGCAAAAATGGAACAAGAACAATACTGTACGATTCATCTCCGATGGAAATATATGGCCAAAATGGAGCAATCGAAGACAGTGATCCTGCCGGAACCAAAACAAAAAATGGAATCATGCTTAATTTACGTATGTGATGTACACCAACCCATTCCCCACGATCACCGATTTGGAGTCCTGGATAAGTTTCATCACGTTTTACCCGTCTTGTTTGAAAAGCTTCTGCCAGCAAAAATAAACCTAGAAGAATGGCTAAACCTTGAAAATTTATATTCTGAAAATAGGTTTCAGGAATAAACGACTGATTTTCAAGCAAGACCGGAGAAAACAATAACAATAAAAACGTAATACCGATTATGTAGCTTGGTGAAAGCAATGTGAAACGGAGTGTGATACTCAATATAATGACAACGATATTTAAGAGTAAAATGGTTTCCCATGTCAATACAATTCCAATCCCCAGTGTTACAAGAGAAATGGTCAAACCGGAAATGACGGCAATCAACCATGTCTTTTTCCATTCAGAAAACACATCATATATTTTAATACCAAACAAGTTCCTTTCTTCGCGGATACGTTTCCAGCCGGCAAAGAGTGTCAATAGGATCCACCAGTATAAAATCGGATTCAAAAAAGCTTGTCCAATTCCTTTCACGAACTCCATTCCCCACGTTTCCAACATATGTCACTCCTCCTGTACAAACACTGAATTTATTGATTTAAAGTTATTTTATTTTTATTATACCATCCAACAATCCATTATCATAAACAATAACTGGGATGTCATAAAAAATCCGCGAGGTAACCCCGCGGATATCACGATCAATATAAACTATCCAGTGCTTTTTCCATCTGTTGATCGTCTTTGCCATCCCGTATCTTTTCGACTATCTCAGTTTCGATGGCTGCAGATGTTTTTTCATCAACAACACCGCTCGCTTTAAGGTCATCATGATCTTCTTGGAACTTCTTGACTGCCTTTTCAGTATCTTCATTGAAATAACCGTCTGTCCGCCCTGTTTCAAAGCCCAATCCTTCAAGCATAACCTGGATATTCTTTACATCGTCATTTGCCTGATCGATTTTCAATTCTTCGTCAACCTCGACAGGGTTGGTATAATAATAATCTGGTTGTTCAACTTCAATTGTCGGCTCGATCCCCTTGTCATGGATCCATTCACCTTCAGGGGATAGCCATTTATAATATGTCAGCTTGATTGTATCACCTTCATCATCGATTTCAATGGCATTCTGAACAGTTCCTTTTCCAAAACTTGTCTCACCGACTGTATCATAACCCATTTCTTTCAATGCGATCGCCAAAATCTCTGATGCTGAAGCACTTCCCTCATCGGTTAAAACACTGATAGGATATTCTTTCTTTTCATCAAGGTTTGAATAAAATGGTTCCTGATTACCATCAGGATCTTCAATTTGCAAATAGGGCATATCCTCAGGGACGAATAGACCTAAAATATCTTCCACGGCTGTCAACAGACCACCCGGATTCCCGCGCACATCGATTACCAAACCTTCCATTCCATCGTCTTCCAACTCAGTCAACTGTTCTTCAAATTCATTAGCGGTATTTTCAGCGAAAGAAGTGATTTCAAGTGTCCCCGTCTTTTTGCCACCAACATCTTTCATGTCCGAATAAACTGTTTCAACAGGTATCTCATCTCTTGTCAATGTCACCTCAAATGGTTCGGAGACACCTGGTCGTTGGATTTCGATAACGACTTCGGAACCTTTTTCGCCTCGGATTTCTTCAACAGCTTCATAAAGATCGAGACCAGAGGTGCTCTCCCCGTCAATGCTTTTAATCTGATCATTTGGGCGCAGCCCCTCTTTTTCTGCCGGGGAGTCCTTGATTGGTGAAATAATGGTTACATTTCCACCAACCATACTGACCTCCGCGCCTATGCCCTCAAAGGATGATTCAATAGATTGATTGAACTCTCCCATTGAATCACTATCCATGTAAGCACTATAGGGATCATCAAGCGAATTGACCATACCCTTTATCGCACCTTCAATCAATTGGTCATCATCCGCGCCTTCTAAGTAGTTATCTTGAATAAGATGGAAGGCATTGACTACCTTATCCATATCTTCCGGTTCTTCCTCATTTGTTTCTTCATTTCCATCCGTTTCGGGTGAATCATCGTTATCAGACGAATCATCCTGTTCTTTTACATGATCCGTATCACTTGATGAGGCAACTTTCATGCCGGCATATCCGGCACCAAAACCAATGACAAGTGCCAAAACCAAGAGTATTATAATATGTTGTTTCTTCATTTACCATGTCACCCCATTTAATGGCTCATATTTAATTTTACATAGATACAAGCCCATCTTTATAAAGACAGTATTCCCATTGCTCATTTAAGAAAAAGTAACAAGCCATATGTATAACAATGCGATTTTATTCAATCATATGTATGTACACGTATGTTTACTACTGACATATTATATGATTATCTCACTTTTTAAAGATCATCGCAACCACATAGAAGAACATATTTAAAAGCATCACACGTTTTTGTGCGATGCTTTTAATGGTATCGATTTTATAAACGAATTGCAACTATTTATGCCGTCTTTTATCAAGGCATATATGGCGCAGGATCTACACCTCCACGATAGGACCATTCACCATCATGGACTTCAAAATGAAGATGATCACCGAACGAATGACCGGTGTTTCCGACCTGACCGAGTGTATCTCCGGCACTTACTTTGGAACCAGCTGAAACATTAGGTGCCGAGGCCATGTGTGCATAAACGGTTGTCAATCCCAAATCAGCATGGTAGATATATACAACATTTCCATATGAAGGAGAATTTCCCGCTCTAGTTACCACACCTGACGCAGCAGCATTTATAGGCGTTCCGTTAGGCTTGGCGATATCCATGCCGTAGTGGAAAGAATTCCCATCAAGATCTCTAGGACCATAAGGAGATGATATACTGATGCCGCCATCAACAGGCCAGTTAAGAGTCCCGTTGCCACTTGGAGCACTATTTTCTTCAGTGCTTTCTTTTGGTTCAGGATCTGGTGTTTCTTGAACTTCTTGAGATTCTTCGGATGCTTGAGTTTCCTGTGATTCTTGAGTTTCTTGGGCTTCTTGAGCCTCTTGTGCTTCTTGGGCTTTCTGTGCCTCTCTTGCTTCCTGTTTTTTTCTTTCTTTTTCAGCTAACCTTTGCAGATTTTCCTTTTCACTTTCAGCATTCGCTTTTGACTGTTTCGCTTCCTCTTCCGCTTGAGCAATAATGGAAGCCTGATCACTCATGACTTGTTCTTGCTCCTCAAGCGTCATCTGATGATCTTCCAGGTCTCCCTCTTCTTCTTCCAATTTAGCTTGCAATGATTCTTTTTCGGAACGTTGATCATCGAGTTGTGATTCTAATGCAACCAGATCATCTTTCTGTGATTCAAGAGCATTCTTGTTTTCTACGACTTCTTCCTTGCTGACAGTCACTTCTTCTTTCTTATCTTCCACTTCTGTTTTTAATTCTTCTAATTCTTTCTTTTCCGCTGTATACTCTTCCATGATATTTTCATCTTGATCCATAATCGTACTTACTGCCGAGGACCTACTGAGAAAATCTCCGAAACTCTCTGAACCCAAAATGACTTCTATGTATTTCGAATTTCCACCGCTTTTTTGAAAGGCACGCAGGCGATCTTTAAGGAGTTCTTCTCGTTTCTTGATTTTCTCTTTCTTGATTTTAATATCTTTTTTTGTTTCTACAATTTTCTCTTTTAATTCTTCGATACGGTTTTCAAGCTCCTTGATTTCTTCTGTTGTTTTCTCAATATCTTTTTCTTTTGTTTTGATTTCCGATTCAGTTTCTGACAAATCCTCATCAATCGCATCAATTTCACCTAAAACAGTATCTTGTTTGGACTTATTTTTATCAAGTTTTTCATCCGTGTCATTTTTATCATCGCTTATCTCGTTTTTCTTTTCCTCAAGTTCCTGTTTATCTTTCTCATACTCTTTTAATTTCTCCTCGGCTGCATCAATATCGTTTTCAGCATCATCAATATCATCTGCAGCTATTTCTGTAGCGCTTGCTAGACTCAACATGACGATGAATGATGTCATGACGATATATGGTAAAAAGTTCCTCATCCGTATTCCCCTTTCTCGATATTTCCCAGTCTGTATGTTTAAACTTTTAAAAACTTACGGACACTCATAACGCTTCCCCAAACACCTATGAATGCACCAATACCCAGGATGATCAACGACAGTTGCCAAGCGAATGGATTAAATGGTAAAAACTCAATGAAATCCAAATTGATTTTAGCAGTGACACTCTGTTCCAGATAGCTATAGCCTATTAATATTCCTGCTACCGGAATAACGGAGCCCAAAACACCTAAGAAAAGACCTTCAATGAAAAATGGCCATCTTATAAATCCGTTTGTCGCCCCTACAAGTTTCATGATTCCTATTTCCCTTCGGCGAGCCATAATCGTTAATTTAATTGTGTTTGATATCAAGAAAACGGCTGTGAACACTAGCCCTATAATCAATACCAATCCTATTGTTCTAGCATATTTGTTGAATGAAAATAGATTCTTCGTAACGGTTTCGCCGTAATCGACGCTTTCTACATTATCGAACTTACCTATCTTACCTGCTATTTCCTTTGTATCAGTCGGATTTTGTGCCCTGACGATATAAGCATGATTCAGAGGGTTATCCTGTTCAAACAGTTTCCATGCAGAACCCATACTTTCAACCAGATGTTCCAACTCATCATCTTTGGATGAAAATACAACGGATTTGACCTTGTCCATCTGTTTAATGTCGTCGCCCAAGGCCGTTATTTGGTCTTCATCCGCTGTCAAATCGATAAATACCTTAACTTCGACATCTTCTTCAATATTGTCTGCCATTTGATTAAGGTTCAACAACAATGCCAAAAAGCCACCAACTAATATTAATGTCACAGTGACGGCGCCTACAGAAGCAAATGTCATCCACCCATTCCTGAATATGCTTCGGAAGGCTTCCCGCATATGACGTAACAACGTTCTAAACTTCATAACCGTATTCACCCCGGTGTTCGTCACGGACAATAAGTCCATCTTCAATAGCAATGACGCGATTTTTGATTGTATTCACAATCTCTTTACTATGTGTTGCCATGATGATTGTTGTTCCGCGATTATTTATTTCTTCAAACGTATCCATGAGTCCACTGGATGTTTTAGGATCCAAATTCCCTGTCGGCTCATCGGCAATGACAATTTTTGGGTGATTGACAATTGCACGTGCGATGGATACACGTTGCTGTTCACCACCCGAAAGTTCATCAGGTATAAATCGTGCTTTGTTTTTTAAACCGACAATCTCGAGTACTTCCATAACCCGTTTACGTATCGTACGGGGGGATTCGCCAATAACTTCCAAAGCATAAGCGATATTTTCATAGACTGTCAGTTTAGGCAATAATTTGAAATCCTGAAAAATAACACCAATATCCCGCCTTAAATAAGGGACTTTTCGTTCTTTCAATTCATTAATATTTATATCATTGATAATGACGGTACCTTCAGTTACTTTTTCTTCGCGGTAGATCAATTTGATAAACGTCGACTTACCGGCACCACTGGGGCCGACAACATAAACAAATTCACCTTGATCGATATCGACATCGATTCCATTCAATGCCGTAACGCCGTTCGCGTATTTTTTATATACATCTTTCATAAAAATCATATTATGTATCACCTTTATCATTTTTGTTATCGCCCATTATTGTCGATTTCTTCATATCTTTGTATTTTAGAAACTGCATAGAAAATGCAATTTCTACTTATTATAACATCTTTCAGCACACTTTTTGCTCCTAAAATTATTACATTTGTATTTCAAAAAGTGGGTTCCACTGGAATCATGTATTGTTTTTGTAACAATGAGAGGAAATAGTTGGAGGGTTACCTGATCATCTATATTTGCATTTCCGTGTCGATGACTGGATGGTGACTAAGAAGAATATCTGGCATCTGTATTTCTACCTATTTAAAAAGATCATCTGATTTTTGAGCACAGAAAAACCTGGTTCCAATATGTTATCGGATAACCAGGTTTTTTTTATTTTTTTTATTTCATATCGGATAGCCAATCAGCGAGTAGATCTAGATCATCACCTGATACAAGTCCACCCGGCATACCGTTATCTGTACCGTTTTCGATAATATCTGCAATTTCATCAGCATCATAATCGCTACCGATGGATGTCAGATCAGGACCGGCACCTCCGGATAGATCATTACCGTGACAGCTGGCACAGTTACTTTCGAACACGTCCTCAGCTGCAGCGGTATCTACAGAGTCACCATTATCATTTTCATTATTTGCTGCATTGTTGTTATCGTTGGCGTTTTCTTCTGTTGCATTGTCATCATTTGCAGCGTTATCATCGGCGTTATCATCCCCGCCACAAGCGCCCAAAACAAGCATTGTACCAAGTAAAACGGCAAATAACCATTTCTTCATTTTGTTTCCCCCCTATACGATGTATTCGAATTCTATTATACTCAAGTTCAATCTTTTTCAAAACCTTTTAAAGCACAGCGAGAAGGGATTTCATACACTTTAAGCCCATCAAACATAAGCACATCAACAGATTGACAAATTGTGTCAAATTCGTGAGATTTTATTTCAATGTCTGAAATGACATTTTCATATATGAAATATAAATCTTACCTAAAAAATCCATGCTGTGTGCATGGATTTCCTGTTTTCGATCATTCATTTATGTGTGAGCGTAGAAAGGCGTCGATAAACGGATCTAAATCACCATCGATAACGCCTTGTGCATTCCCCGCCTCTACATTTGTACGATGGTCTTTAACCATTGTATATGGATGAAAAACGTAAGAACGGATTTGACTTCCCCAACCGATTTCTTTTTGTTCGCCTCTAAGGTTGGCCAATTCTTCCTGTTGACGTTCGATTTCCATTTGATACAATTTTGACTTCAGCATTTTCATGGCAGACTCACGATTTTTTATTTGCGAGCGTTCATTCTGGCAAGTCACAATAATATTGGTAGGGATATGTGTAATCCGTACGGCAGAGTCTGTTGTATTGACATGCTGTCCACCCGCACCACTCGACCGATACGTATCGATTTTCAAATCTTCATTTTGGATATCGATGTCCACATCATCTGTTATTTCAGGCAACACATCACAAGAAACAAATGACGTATGGCGCCTGCCGGAAGAATCGAACGGCGAAATTCTCACTAGCCGATGAACACCTTTTTCCGCTTTTAAATGGCCGTAAGCATTGTGTCCCTTGATAAGCAATGTAACACTTTTAACACCTGCTTCATCGCCCGGCAAGTAGTTCAATGTCTCGATTGTATAATGTTTATGATCAGCATACCTTTGATACATTCTCAAAAGGATGCTTGCCCAATCCTGTGATTCAGTCCCACCGGCACCCGGGTGAAGTTCCAGGATAGCATTATTCGCATCATAGGGATCACTCAATAACATCTGTAATTCGAATTGATTGATTTTCTCTTGCAGTATTGATGTTTCTTCTTCCATTTCTTCAAAGAGTTCATGATCATTTTCTTCTTTGACAAGTTCATATGATACAAACAAATTATCCATCTGTTCATCCAGTTCATCGAATTGATTCACATATTGTTTCAAACGATTTGTCTCTGCAATCACTTTTTCTGCCTTTTTATTGTCATCCCAAAACTCGGGAACCGCCATTTCCTTTTCCAGGTTGCTAATCTCTTCTTTCTTGGCATCCAGGTCAAAGAGACCCCCTGAAATCCGCAATACGCGCTGCCATTTTATCTAATTCTGATCTTACTTCAGTTAACTCCATGTTTATCCACCTCTGTTATTAATGTTCGGCTACTTATTGATTTTGTTAATAAGTGAAAACATCCGTCAAACCCGTCAAGAGAAGGTGTTTGACATTCGTATCTCAAATTACTGCCCGTGGCAATTTTTGTATTTTTTCCCACTGCCACATGGACATGGATCATTTCTGCCGACACGTTCTTTTTTCACAAATGGTTTTCGGCTCTTTTTCTTATTTTCCTGGTCATCACCAGAAACCGCCTGGGTATTTTTGGCAACCTCCTGACGTTGCAAGTTTTCGCGTATCTGTGCTTTCATGACATATTTAGCGACTTCCTCTTCAATAGCGGCAACCATTTCCTCGAACATTTGAAAGCCTTCCGTTTGATACTCCTGCAACGGATCGTTTTGGCCGTATGCCCGCAGATGAATACCTTGACGCAGTTGATCCATTTGGTCGATATGATCCATCCATTTCGTGTCCACTGTACGGAGAAGAATTACTTTTTCGAACTCATGCATTTGTTCTTCAGTAAGTTCCTCTTCTTTTTCATTATATCGTTCCCTAACTTTCGCCATGATCAAATCTGTCATCTCTTCAGGATCTTTGCCTTTAAGATCATTTACAGTGATATCTTCGGGTTCCAGCAGATTACCATGCAAATATTCTTCAATGGATTTTAAATCCCAATCCTCTTCCGTATCATCCTGAGTATGGCTTGCGACGACACGTTCCAACGTCGATACGATCATGTTTTCGATGATTTCACGTAAATCGTCACCATCAGACTCAATAACATCAAAACGTTGTTTATAAATGATTTCCCGTTGTTCTCGCAGTACGTCATCATATGATAGTACTGTTTTACGTGCGTCGAAGTTATTCCCTTCAACTCGTTTCTGTGCTGATTCAACGGCACGTGAGACCATCCGGCTCTCAATTGGTTGATCATCATCCATTCCGAGTTTTTCCATCATGGAACGTAAATTATCCGAACCGAAACGACGCATCAATTCATCTTCCATGGATAGATAGAATTGTGATAAACCAGGATCGCCTTGACGTCCGGAACGACCACGTAACTGATTGTCAATACGTCGTGATTCATGTCGTTCTGTACCGATGACGGCTAAACCGCCAACCTCTTTGACACCATCTCCCAACTTAATGTCAGTCCCACGGCCAGCCATATTCGTTGCGATGGTGACAGCGTGCTTTTGGCCGGCATTTTCAATGATCTCGGCTTCTCGGTAATGGTTTTTGGCGTTAAGAACATTATGTTTCACTCCGGCTTTCGTCAACATTTTCGAAATCAACTCAGACGTTTCAACTGCTACTGTACCAACCAGTACCGGCTGTCCATTTTCATAACGTTCTTTAATATTTTTGACGACTGCATGGAATTTACCATCCATCGATTTATAGATCATATCGGCGTTATCAGCGCGAACAATAGGTTTATTTGTTGGTATTGCAATAACGTCCATATTATAAATATTACGGAATTCTTCTTCCTCTGTTTTAGCAGTACCCGTCATACCTGCCAGTTTATTATACATTCGGAAGAAATTCTGGAAGGTAATCGAAGCCAGTGTCATGCTCTCATTCTGTATTTGCATACCTTCTTTGGCTTCTATTGCCTGATGAAGACCATCACTGTAACGTCTTCCCTTCATTTTCCGACCTGTGAATTGATCGACGATGACCACTTCACCTTCTTCCACAACATAATCTGTATCACGATGCATGGAAGCATGTGCTTTTAACGCTTGATTAATATGATGTGTTAATGACACATGGTCCAAATCAAATAGGTTTTCAACACCGAAGTAACGCTCAGCTTTATCCATTCCCTTTTCAGTCAACTGCACGCCTTTTGTCTTGACATCGTATGAATAATCCTCTTCCTTCTGCAAAGTCGCGACAAAAGAATTCGCCTGTTGATACAATGAGGCCGATTTGCGCGCTGAACCGGAAATAATCAAGGGTGTCCGAGCTTCATCGATTAAAATGGAGTCCACCTCGTCAATGATTGCATAATTGAGTGGACGTTGGACCATTTGCTCTTTGTAGAGAACCATATTATCCCGCAGATAATCAAAACCGTATTCATTATTGGTTCCATACGTAATATCACAATCATACGCTTCTTTCTTTTCTTCTTTGGATAATCCATTACCATTCAAGCCAACTGTCAACCCAAGAAATTCATACAACACGCCCATTTCTTCCGCATCACGACTTGCGAGATAGTCGTTTACCGTAACAATATGAACTCCTTTACCGGAAATCGCATTTAAATATGCCGGCATTGTTGAAGCAAGGGTTTTACCTTCCCCTGTTTTCATTTCGGCTATATTTCCTTCGTGCAGGGCAATCGCCCCTACGAGTTGGACTTTGAAAGGCCGCATATTCAATACACGTTTCGACGCTTCACGTACAACGGCATAGGCTTCAACCATTAAATCATCCAATGTTTCGCCGTTTTCATAACGTTCCTTGAACTCTGCCGTTTTATTTTTCAAATCATCATCTGACAATGCTTCATATTGTTCTTCTAATGCATCTATAAGGTCAACTTTCTTATTCAGCTTATTCAACCGTTTTTTGTTGCCATCTCCAAATATTTTCGTCAATACTCCTGCCATCAGATATACTCCTCCATAAAACGTAACTAAATCTTATGTTTGGAAAGCCGTTAATCCACATTTTCCAACATAATCATAAATTAATACATTTTTAACACATAGGATATACAATCCCATTATACAAGTACTATGAATCATTTTAACACTATGTATCATGAAGTGACAACTGTTTATGGTTTGGTAGGTCTATATATGTATTTGAAATATGAAACATATGTTGAAAACTATCCTTTTATCGTCCCACCTAATACCTGCATGATGATGTAGACATATAAAAGCGACCCCCACCTAAGGAGGTCGCTTTTATATCTTATTTTACATCAAAGGTTCAATTAAGCCGTATCTTCCATCTTTTCGTCGGTAAACCACGTTCGTTTCTCCTGAAGAAGCATTTTCAAATACATAAAAAGCGTGTCCCAACATATCCATTTGCAATACTGCTTCTTCTGAATCCATCGGTTTTAGGTCAAAGCGTTTTGTTCGTACTATTTCTATTTCATCAGATTCTTCTTCTTCTTCTCTTGCTTCTTTTTCTAGTTCTGCAAATACGTGTTTCGCGCCGCCTTTTTGACGGAATTTTCGATTAACTTTTGTTTTATATTTTCGGATTTGACGTTCCAGTTTGTCTACAACGAGATCGATAGCAGCATATAAATCAAGATGCTGTTCCTCACCACGTAGCAACAAATCTGTCATAGGAATCGTTACTTCAATTCTCTGTTCGTCATTATAGACACTTAAATTTACATGTACATCAGTTGCTGGAGGTGTATCGAAATACCTTTCGAGTTTGCTGATTTTCTTTTCAACATATTCTCGGATGGCACTGGTCACCTCAATGTTTTCACCACGAATGTTATATTTCATAAAAGTGTCCTCCTTTCATTATGTATATATTATACTATGTTTCCCGCTATATTTCCTCCCTAAACCACTTTTTCTTAAAAGAAACCTTCTAAGAAAACAAAAAATAACCCCCTATAACTTGAATTTATTTTACGCATCCATAAATATGCCACCGATTGTTGAACATTTTAGTAAAGATTGACTTAGTTGCGATTGGATTGCGTCTTTTGCTTTACATTTTTTTCATTTAATCAGTAAATAATCCATACATTTCATTACCATCCCTTGAACAATATACTCATTTCAACCATACTTCGATGACTTTTCCCCTGTCTATTAAATCAAAATGTTTTATTAATCTATCTACGCCCTGATCAACGTATAGGCATACACTTCTGGGCATCCATTATGTTTTAGAAGTGCCGCAGCATGTCTTAATGTTATGCCTGTTGTATATAAATCATCGACAAGAATAACCGGTTTTTCGACTATTTTTGATATTTTAAATGGATTTTTAGTATTCAACCGTGACTGACGGGATTTTTTGGATTGTTTCTCACTATGAACACGTGTCAATATGTTTTCTACCTTATCAGATAGAAATGATGCAAGCATATAAGACTGGTTGAATGCTCGCTCGTACATCCGTTCTTTGCTGAGTGGAATGGGAACGATGGCGGCATTCGATGGAAAATGTGTTTTATAGACTGATTGAAATAAATCCTTGAATATATGTCCCATTTCATAATCACCACGATATTTCCAGCGAGCCAATATTTCCTGCATTTTATCATTATAGCTGTAGATGGAATGATTAAACGTTAACGGGTCCCCTTGTTCATAACGCATATCCCATTCTTGACAGTCTCCGCAAATATCACCCTCATACTCCCTACTGCAGCATGAACATCGCTCATGTCGCAAACGATAAAGTTTTTGTTCACATGAAACACATAAATCCGATGGCTTCGAAAAGAAAAAAACGTTACGCCAACTGACATCAGGCAAATAAATATCTTCACAACTCAAACAATACATTCAGACAAATCCCCCTCTTTTATTCATTTCCTGAATTGAACGTACTGCATCTACCATCGCTTTTGTTTTTCCATCATGAAAAAACACCACTTCGCCGGTAGGATCATCCGCACTCCTTCCTGCACGTCCAGCCATTTGTACAAGTGCCGCTTCGTCAAAGACAACATGCCCGGCATCCAATATAGCGACATCAACAGAAGGAAATGTAACACCTCTTTCAAGAATCGTTGTTGTAATAAGTGTGGTGATTTCTTTGTTTCTGAATTGACGAACCTTTTCCTTCCGCTGTTCATCATCAGCGTGAACATATGATATCGGCATCGGAATAGAAGCTAAAGCGCCATCTTGTGCGTCATGCATGTATTGAAGCTGTTCCGTCAACTTTTCCGCAAGTTTTATGGTAGAGACAAAAATCAAGAGCTGTCGTTGAGGATTCTCTCTTTTTGTCATCCATTTAAAAAATGATTCTGGAGGTTGATATTTCTGTAAATCTTTTTTTAAAGAAAAACACATTCTAAATCGTGGCACCGGTAATGGGTGTCCATGAAAGCGGATGGGCACGAAAACACATGGCAACGTTTCGGCATGTATTCGCTTTTTGTAGGATTGTCTTGGGGTGGCAGTTAAATAAATCAGTGTATGCGGATCTTTCAATGCATGTTTTGACGCATACATCAATGCGGGGTCTGCATGATATGGAAAGGCATCCACCTCATCGATGATCATGACATCGAAAGCATTTTTATACCGGAGCAATTGATGTGTGGTGGAAATGATAAATTCACCTGTCCCATCTTTATCTTGACTACCAGCGTATAAACCTTGGATATGAACACCCTCAAAAGCAGCTTTGATTCGGGGAAGTAATTCACGGACGACATCTGAACGGGGAGTCGCCAAACAAATACGTTTTCCATCACGTAACGCCTCGTCAATACCTGGGAATAACATCTCTGTTTTGCCCGCACCACAGACTGCCCAAGTCAAAATTTCACGCTGGGATTGCTTAATAGCCTGTACGATTTCGTTTGCTGCATGCTGTTGCTGAGGCGTAAGCGTGCCTTTCCAGCGACAGGCATTCATATGAATGGGCCACTCAGGTTGGGGACCACTCCATTCATATAACGGTTCACATTCCATGACTCGTCCCATCTGAATACAATAACGGCAATATAAATGTGTTTTTTGACATCTTTGACATGGTATTTTTCCCATCAGGGCATGTTTTCGATTCCCGCATCGCGTGCAAATAGAATAGAAAAAAAGATGTCGGATGGAAGGTATTTTCTTAAAGTAATTTTTGGCAACCAACAGGTTCAAGGTAGTGTCGTCCAGAAAGATTTCGGACTTGAGGAGGCTTTTTCCAGCGTAGCGAAAAGCCAGGGCATGCATATATGCTTGGGTTAAAGGGGATTGATCCTGCAGTGTATCATTTTTCATACAATCACACTCCTGTATCAGACAGGGGAAACAGGAAAAAGGTTATCAATCTTTTGGATTGATAACCATAGTATAAGATAAAAATGGAATAAATGCTATTTTTTGTACCAGCATATACCGATTGCGCCTTCACCTAAGTGAGTACCAATGACAGGACCGAAATAACTGATCGAAGTTTCAACGGATGGGTGATCTTCTGACAACTGTGTCTGTAATTCTTCAGCAGTTTCTCTATCATTACCATGAATGATGATTGCTTTATATTCCCCTCCGCTTGCAATATCGTCCTCCAACATCCCCCATATACGGTGAATCGCTTTTTTACGGGTACGTATTTTTTCAAATGGTACAATCAGTTTATTGACAAAATGCAAGATCGGCTTTACTTGCAGCATACTTCCTATCAATGCTTGTGCACCGTTTAGCCGACCACCGCGATGTAAATTCCGTAAATTATCAACAATGAAGTATGCACGGATGGATTTCTTTATATATTCAAACCGGTCTAAAATTTCTTCAGGTGTTTTCCCATTTTCGACCATTTGGACAGCTTCAAGCACGTAACTCCCCTGTCCCATACAGCTTAATTCGGAATCATATGCATACACATCGATTCCTTCCACCATTTCACCGGCACTTTTAACAGCCGAATACGTTCCACTGATACCACTAGATAAATGGACAGAAATAACAGCATCATATGTCATAGCCAACTCTTCCAATTTTTCTGTTATATACCCGATCGAAGGTTGTGATGTTTTGGGCAATTGCGAAGCGTTTCTCAGTTTACTATAAAATTCTTCTGTCGTGATGTCGATTTCCTCCTGATAGGTTGCATCATCGAACATAACACTGAGCGGCAGCATGTATATATGATGTTTTTCACGGATATCTTTGGGTATGTATGCTGTACTATCGGTCATAACAGCTATTTTCATTTTGAACCTTTCCTTTCCTTGATCACTATTACCCTCATTATAGCTTACAAATCTATTAAATACATCCTTTTTTGCGTTAATTTTATCGAAATGACAAGATGTTTTGTCGGCTATCATTGAATAAAAAAACAGACAAAGCATGCAGTTTACTACAGCACCTGCATGCTTTGTCTGTTCATTAATGATTTTCCTTTGATTATATAACTTCAACCCAGCCTTTACGGATGGCTTGTACAACCGCTTGTGTACGATCGTTACAGCCCATTTTCTGCAAAATGTTGCTTACATGGTTTTTAACTGTTTTTTCACTGATATAAAGAGTATCGGAAACAGCACGATTGCTTTTTCCATCTGCCAACAATTGCAATATTTCGCACTCTCGTTTGGTAAGCAGATGAAGTGGCTTACGATATTCGATCTTTCCTCTGATATTTTTTCGCTTGTTTGACTTGGCAAGCTGCCGGTATTCTTGAACAAGATTGTGTGTAATTTTTGGATGTAGATAGGATCCACCTTCACTGACAACTTTTATGGCATCAATCAAAGCATCGGAATCCATTTCTTTTAATAGATAACCTTGTGCTCCTGTTTTCAAAGCATGTGTCACATAAGTTTCATCGTCATGAATGGATAAGATAATAACTCGTGTCTTTGGAAAATATTTTACGAGATCTGCTGTTGCTTTGACACCATTGACATCAGGCATATTAATATCCATAAGAACAACATCAGGTTTGTTTTCTTTCACCAATTTATTGGCAACAGAACCATCATCGCCTTCCGCTACCACATTGAAAGATGGTTCGAATTCCAATATACGTTTAACACCTTCCCTGAAGAGCTTATGGTCATCAATCAATATTATTTTGATTTCTTTAGTCGTTTCCATTATTATCCTCCTACGTGCTATTCTATTTTTCACAACCCATTACATATGACAATCGAAACTTATTATATTTATTGTCTGTGTATTTAAGAAATTGATGGATATTATCCATTTATTTCCTGATCTAGTGGTACTTTAATGTATACAGATGTACCTTTTCCAATGACAGAATCGATTTTCAGTGTTCCATCAAGCATTTCAACACGCTCTCTCATGCCAATCAAACCAAAAGATTTTTCATTTTTGACGTTGGTATCAAATCCTTTTCCATTATCTTTGACGAGGGTTGTAAGCAAACGATCGCTGACTTCTATTTTTACTTTTATCAACGTTGCTTCAGCATGTTTAATCGCATTTTGGATCGATTCTTGAACAAGCCGGAAAAAGGCGATTTCATATTTTTGTGATAACCTGTCCTGTTTGCCGATTGATGTGAATTCAATATCTATATCATTATAATCAGAAACTGTTGCAGCATATTTCCTTAACGTCGGGATAAGTCCCAAATCATCCAGTGCCATCGGCCGTAGATCATAAATGATTCGACGGACTTCAAATAACGATGAACGAATCATTTTTCGTACGTTACGGATTTCCACAAGTGATTCCTCGACACTGCCTTCACGAAAAGTTCGATCAACCAATTCCGAGCGCAATAAAATGTTGGCAAGCATCTGTGCCGGACCATCATGTATTTCACGTGATATCCTGCGACGTTCTTCTTCCTGTGCTTCGATGATTTTCAACCCAAATTCCTGTTTTTCTTTGGCTTCTTCGATTATTTCATTCACTTGTTTAAAATCATCGTTTAAATATGTTAATATTACAGTAATTTTGCTGGCTAACCCTTCTGCTCTTTTAATCGTTTGATCCAATGTGATCAAGCGGCGTTCTAAATCATCACGCTTATCTCTCAATGTTTTTTCTTTTTGTTGGATCATTGCCAAATTGGTTTGCATGGTATGCGTCTTTTCATAGACTTCACGGATTTCATGCTCGGAATAACGGTCAAAATAGCGACTGACCTCTGAAAGACGTTTTCTGGAATAACGGACTTTTTGATCAAGTTTGTCGCCTTCATCAATAAGATTGAATACGTCATCTTTTGTTTGCTTCAATTCTTGTTTCAATTGTTCATGATCCCTGCGAGCTTCTTCGCTTATATTAAAAATTTCGTCTTTACTTTTATCAACGACATCGATCATTTCTTTGATGATAAAGTCTAAATCGTTTTCATTGACACGCTGTACTATATGTCGAGCCATTATTTCCCACCAACCTATGTTATAATTATACGTGGTTATTCAATTTTTTAATAGGGTCTTTGGACTTACTTATTTGATAAATTTTAAATTCATGAAAATAAACACCCTATTTTTCATATACACCATCATTGATTTTTCTTATATTTTAGTATACAGCATATCAATGAAGTTGTCTTGCTCATTACCTGTTTGTGATATGACACTCTTTATTTGCAAGGGGTACTTCATATAATGTCCTCTATCATACTCGAAACTCGAACAATTTTTTTACATACATTCGTTATTCAGGAGGTCTTTTAAACATGCTAAGTGAATATTATACCGTCAAAAAAGAAGGCTCCGATGAACTGATCATTCAAAAATCGCGTTTTATCGGATACGTACGAAGAGTTGAAACAGAAGAAGCGGCACAAGCATTTATCCGGGAAATCAAGGATAAGCACAATGACGCCACACATAACTGTTCTGCCTATACCATCGGTGAACATGATCACATTCAAAAAGCGAGCGATGATGGCGAGCCGAGCAGGACAGCAGGCATTCCCATGCTAGAGGTATTATTGAAAAAGAATTTAAAAGATACGGTTGTGGTTGTAACAAGATATTTCGGGGGAATCAAATTAGGTGCAGGCGGACTTATCCGTGCTTACTCACAGGCTACATCCCTTGCTTTGCAGACAACCGGCATCGTCAAAAGAACACTCATGCAAGGTATGTCAGTCACTGTACAATATCCCTTACTCGGCAAGATCAAAAACATGTTGGACACATCAGATTACATATTGGATACCATTCGGTACTTGGAAAATGTGGAGTTCAGCGTATATGTTCCCAAAGGGGAAGAAAACACATTCCGTGAATGGATGACAAATGCAACGCGTGATCAAGCCGAAATTACCACTACACAAACAGCTTATGTTGAAAAAGAGGTATCCGACACATAATCACCGTCTGTATAAAAGCATAAACAGCTCCACTTCCATGTCGTCCATGGTGTGGAGCTGTTTTTTACCTTACCTTTGAAAGTGCCTCTTCATCTGCAATGACGGTCACGTTCGGATGTTTTTGTAAAATAGATGCTGGAAATGCCTCTGACACATCCCCGTTAATTAACTTGGCAACCGCATCCGCTTTTTTCATACCAGAAGCCAATAATATGATTTCCTTACTTTCCATGATTGATTCAATGCCCATCGTTATCGCCTGTGTAGGAACATCATCCATAGAATCAAAGAAACGCGCATTAGCATCTCTTGTCGATTGCGTTAAATCCACAACCTGTGTCCGACTGTCAAATGGCGTACCAGGCTCATTGAATGCAATATGTCCATTGACTCCCAGTCCGAGAATTTGCAAATCCACATGACCTGCATCATGGATCAATGCCTCATAATCCTTACATGCCTGTCTGGCATCACCCGTATCGCCTTTCGGAACATTTGATTGCTCAACCGGTAAATCGATATGTTTAAAAAACTTTTCTTTCATATAATAATGATAACTATTTTCATCCTCTGGGGATAATCCGATATACTCATCCAAATTGAATGTTGTTACCTTTTCAAAGCTAATTTGACCCGCTTGGTATGTCTGTATGAGGCGTTCATACAACCCTTCAGGCGTTGATCCCGTTGCCAACCCCAGTACAGGATGGTCCTTTGTTTTAATCGCATCCTTGACTATCGTACATGCTTTTTCACTCATAGCCTCATAATCTTTTGTTTTAATCACTTCCATATGGTTATTCCTCCTCGTATATTATTATTAACTAGTTTTTACTAGTTACTTAAATCGTTATATCTTTCAAGGTATAATGTAATTAATCAGATAGAGGTTGTCGGATTCCTCCTTGAAGCTTTGTCTTCGTTAGTAAGACTGACACCTCTT
>DATGUN010000087.1:0-2927 GCA_035301285.1 Virgibacillus sp. | reverse complement strand
CGATCTTTATATGACATAATGAGTCACCTCCTTATACAGTAATATATTTGCGGTACCGCGATAAGGAGACGGCGACTTTATTGATAAAATCATACATTTAATTAAAACAACCCCTCACAATGAAGTGATATAACAATTTTGCAAGGAAATGTTAAAAGCCCCCTTTCATTTATTGTTATTATGTACCCCCAAGTATGGCGCCGAGTAAAATGATGTAATATTGAAAGGGCAATCACCAAGATTATTGAGGATGAATCTTCAGAGTTAAAGAAAAGATATTGGGGACAGCATTTGTGGGCAAGAGGATACTTTTACGCTAGAGTGGATACAGTAACCGATAAGATTATAAGTATATAGCAACCCAATTCAATGAAGGTAAAGATGAAATATTCAAGATTGAAGAGCGAGTTTGGTGGCTATTAGCGCAACTAGTTGATCGCCCATTTTTTTATAATATTTAGAATAATTAGTGATGCAGATTATATACAAACACTCCCCGTTGCATTTTTTGAATATTCAGGGTATGATATACATAAGATAATGGATAGGAAAGAGGATCTCTCCTCTTCCACTTTGCAGGAATAGGACCCTCACTTGCCCGAGTGAAGGTTCTTTTTACGTCTGTCTTATAACTCTACTAACAAACTGAGCATAGTTGTAATTAAGATGTGTACCTGCTCCATCGACTTTTTTCAATTTACTCCGATTATTAATCAAAAAAGAGCCGGAAAAAATCCGGCCCTCTTGTAATTTTATGTTGTCAAATCCAAAACCGTCTGCAAAATAACATTTACCCCTTTTTCACAGTCTTCCCATGACGTTAGTTCATCTTCTGCATGACTTTTACCATTTACACTCGGTACAAAAATCATCGCGGACGGAATATACGTTGCAATAAACTGTGCATCATGCCCTGCCCCACTGACCATCCGTTTATAAGGATAACCTAGCGTTTTCGCGGATCTCTCAAGCGAATGAACGAGCTTTTCATCAAACCATACTGTATCCCGATCCCATAACTTTGTTGCTTTTACCTCACATTTTCCCTTGCCGGAAGATTCCGATAGCGCTTGAATAATTTCTTCGACCTGTTTAATCGCTTCCGCATCTTGATGTCTGGCCTCAAGGCTAAACACAACTTTATTCGGAATTACCGTATGAATGTTTGGGCTGACATCCATTCTTCCGATTGTATATACAAGTTTATCATCCAACTTACTCAGTTTTTGACGGACTTCAGAAATTAAATTATTTGTCGCAAACAATGCATCCATTCGCAGTGGCATTGGTGTTGTACCTGCATGATCAGAATCCCCTGTCACTTCTATTTCATAACAAACCATGCCGACAACACAGTCCACAACACCAATTTGAAGTGATTCCGTTTCCAGAACAGGCCCCTGCTCAATGTGCAGCTCTAAAAAGGCTAATGCCTCTTTTAACCGATTTCCTTCTTTTCCTTCATATCCACTGTTCTTGAGCGCCTCTCCAAATGTAATACCGCTTTTATCTGACGACTTTAACATGTTTGATTTATCAAATCTTCCTGAAATGACGCCGGATGCCATCAGTGAGGGCTCAAACCTTGCCCCTTCTTCATTCGTTATATTCGCAATTACTACCGGCACCTGAGGCTTAATACCACTTTCAACCATTGTCCTCACAACTTCAAGGCCAGTCAACACCCCGAGTACACCGTCAAACCGGCCCCCTTTTTCCACTGAATCCAAATGGGAACCCATGACAACTGGTGGTTGGTCATTTGCTATCCCTTCAAGTGTCGCATACATATTTCCCATATCATCCCAAGTAACCGTCATCCCAAGTTCCTCACAAAGGGAACAGAAATGCTTTCTTACTTTAATATCCATATCTGACAATGCCAGACGTGTAACCCCATTGTTTTTCGTCCGGCCGAAATCAGCGAACGCTTCCACGGTATTCTTTAAGCGTTCACCATTAATCATGATTTTTTGCTTTTTCATATTTTCCCCTCCACTTCATTGCCTGATTTGTATGTGCTTTTTATCCCCCGTTAACTGGCAGTAAGACCCCCACCTCAAGATTACGCGGTAAAATAAAGTGAGATAGGTGGGGGATCACTGCCAGTAAATGTCCGATTCGCTCAACTAATATTCAGTGGGGATGAAGAAAACCCCCACTGAATAAAGTTTCACTTTATTTCTGGTTTTGCTGCTTCATATATAGGATGGTAAAATATTTCCGACTGTCCGGAGTTGTTAAAAGGATCGTTTCTTTTTTAGATGTTTTCGCTTTATTTTCAAATTCCACAATATCTCCATCCAGTGTACCTTGTGTACCGGTGATGACATAACCATTTTTGACTAAATTATCTATTCGAAGTTTTTCTGTCAAAAAAACATCATAGTTTGACAATGGATCCACCCCTTTTATTCCGCTACTTTTTCATCTCCCAAATCCTCATCAAGGCACCAATCACGTCCGACGGTGATCCCCAGATATTTCTCATCACTGGGGTCTTCTATTTCAGCTTGCGGGAATTTATTGAAATACCAGTACTTCGCCAATAGATAGTAAACTATGCCAGCTACAACAAAGCCTACGATAAAGGAATAATCCATGAAAATAATCGCTACAATGCCACCAATCACCCAGGCGATAAATCCTACAATGTTTACTCCACCATGAAACTTGTATTGTCCATCATTTTGGTAGAGTTCCTTTACATTTACCCTTCGTTTTCGCAGCAAATAATAATCAACAACGAGAACACCGCTTATCGCTGACAGCACTGCTCCAAATAATAACAGCGCCTGTGTCAATATCTCATATACACTCCATGGCTGAATAATTGTCCCCACAATACCTACAACAAATACCGCAATCACATTTGATACTCTAGGCCCGAGCACGTTTGAAAAAATAGCAGCTGCAGGTATAACATT
>DATGUN010000086.1:0-2137 GCA_035301285.1 Virgibacillus sp. | reverse complement strand
TTAAAAGGTGACGATAGATTACTATATTGGATACAGGAATCCAAGCGGCTTGGAAAACCTGTAGAAGGACATTTGCCTGGTGCATCTGAGGCGACCTTAACGAAAATGAAGTTGTTTGGTGTGTCAGCAGACCATGAATCAATAACAGGGGAGGAAGCAATGAGAAGATTGCAGCTCGGCTACCATGTTAGTCTGAGACATTCCTCCATTCGACCTGATTTACCTTTGTTATTTAGAGAACTTTTGGAATCTGGGCTAACTTCATTCGAAAATGTAACCATGACTACGGACGGGGCAACACCGGAGTTTTATGAACATGGTATGATGAACAGATGTATTGCTCTTGCGATTAAACAAGGCGTTCCAATTGCTGAGGCATATCAGATGGCTACCTTTAATGTGGCAAGGCATTTTAATATGGAAGAGCAAATCGGGAGCATTGGTCCCGGAAGAATGGCTCATATTAATATTTTGCAGGCAAAGGATAATCCGGACCCTGTCGGTGTGTTAGCGAAAGGACAATGGATTGTACGTGAAAATAAAGAACAGTCCGTCGATCCGTCCATTAATTGGCGGGAGCATGATATCGAAGAGTTGGCATTGGATTGGGAGTTTGATGATGGAGATCTGCAGTTTTCAATCCCGATTGGATTGGATTTGAAGAATAATGTCATTA
Organism: Virgibacillus sp.; assembly: GCA_035301285.1. Taxonomy (GTDB): domain Bacteria; phylum Bacillota; class Bacilli; order Bacillales; family Amphibacillaceae; genus DATGUN01. The sequence goes on along the minus strand of DATGUN010000086.1, from coordinate 1,461 downwards.
TAAAACCGTATGCAATTGAAACAGACGTTACATTGGATATTTTACCGGAAAATAAGGAAGACGCATTTCTTATATTGATGGATAGAAATGGAGAATGGCGAGTGAATACGACACTGCGTGGGTTTACGAACCGTTTAGGTGCGCTCGTTAGCTCCTATTCTACAACTGGTGATATCGTATTTATTGGAAAAAGTAAACCGGATATGAAAATCGCTTGGAAGCGGATGAAAGAACTAGGGGGCGGTATTGTTCTTGTTCACGAAGGAAAAGTCATTTTTGAACTGCCGTTAACTTTGGGCGGAATGATGTTTGACGGAGAAATGTCTGATTTAATAGCCAAGGAAAAAGAATTGAAAAAATTATTAAAAGCATATGGCTATAAGTATGATGATCCTGTTTATAGTATACTATTTCTCGCAGCTACCCACTTACCGTACATCCGTGTAACCCAACAAGGAATTATTGATGTGAAGAAAAGAGAAGTGCTCGTCCCGGCGATTATGCGGTAAAAAAGACGTGTTATCAATCTACTTTTTGGACATCCTTTTACTAGATACATTTTTAAAAAGGGTGGGGTAAAATGAAAAAGCGGATTATATTCATGCTGCTTGTAGTATGTATGCTACTTGCAGCATGTTCTAAAGACGAGGAAAAGCCAGAGGATTCGGGTCAATCTATATCACCGTTAACTGGTATTGCCGGGAATGAAAATACTGATGATCGGATTGTTGGAGTTATGGTGAACAATCACCCGAAGGCCCGGCCACAATCGGGTTTATCGAAAGCGGATATCGTTTTTGAAGTTTTGGCAGAGGGTAAAATTACTAGATTTCTGGCATTATTTCAAAGTGAAAAACCAGATATGGTAGGACCTGTCCGCAGTGCAAGGGAATATTACTTTGAATTGGCAAATGGCTATGATGCTTTGTATATGTATCATGGTGCAGCTAATTTTGTTAATGATATGATAGATGAGCGGGGACTCGAGCATATAGATGGCGCGCTTCATGATAATGATGGTAATTTGTTTAAGCGGGAATCATTCCGGCAAGCACCCCATAATTCCTATTTACAGTTTGCAGCCGTTTATGATGAAGCGGAAGCAAAAGGATATGACATCAAACAAGATTATCAAGCATTGCCATTTATGAAGAAAAGTGACAAAATAACAGGAGAGCCTGCTTACGGTGCTACGATTGCTTATGCAACCGATGGGCAGAATACCGTGACGTTTGACTATGATGAAGGAAATGAAACCTATACAAGGTTTAATGACCAGCAACAAACAGTTGAACTGGATTCAGAAGAGCCGGTACAAGTTTCTAATGTATTTATCATTGCAACCAGGCATGAAATCATTGATGATGAAGGGCGCCGTGCCGTTGATCTTGAATCAGGAGGCGATGCTTACCTGCTTCAAAAAGGGAAAATCCGGAAAGTCGGATGGGAGAACAGGGAAGG
>DATGUN010000085.1:0-6570 GCA_035301285.1 Virgibacillus sp. | reverse complement strand
CAAAATTATGAAGACATCATGAAAAATCGGGAACGTATTCCACTGATTACATACAATCAATATCGTAAGGAAAAGAAAAAGAAATATAAGAATGACCCCTTTAACACAGCCAATTGGAAATACAATGAGGAAGATGATTTGGTTATCTATCCAAATGATCAAAAATTGACTTTTCGTCATCTCTCCCACCGCACAGACCGGTATGGTTATAGACGAGAATTTAAGGTATACGAAAGTGAGGACTGTACTGATTATCCGTTGCGTTCCCTGTGCACCAAAGCAAAAGAAGGCAATAATCGAAAAATATATTATAACCAAAAGCGGGAACAACAAAAATCATATACAAAACAGAAGCTTTCGGAAAAAGAAACAGGTGAAATTTACGGCAAACGTAAAATCGAAGTGGAACCTGCGTTCGGATTTCTGAAGGCTAATTTGAGTTTCACTCGTATTTCTGTAAGGGGCAACGAAAAAGTGGAAAATGCAAAGTCATCTATGGATAGTAACGGTCATCCAGACCAAAATGGTTCCAGTCATCAAAAATCGTTGACTGGAACCATTTTTAAGTTATTTTTGGCTAGTTATGTCCCAGCCTCTTTAATGGCAGAAGTCCGCTGATTATAGAACGGAGTTTATTCCTGCGGTAGATTTCTGAATAAGTTTTCTACAAGGGTATGAAATTCCAATATGTCGTTCAGACGCTCATCTAGTTTTGTGAGCTCTTCTGATGATTCATCTTTCTTTTTCTGGTTAATAAGACGTTGATTTTTCCCTAGGGCATCTTTTTGATGTTTCGTAGCGTTGATCCATTTATTAGTATAGGAATTCATAAATGATTTAAATAATTGATTATTAGCTACATATAAATCTTTTCGTACTCCCTTTCGCCATACGAGCGTGACAAGATTGGCATCGGACAAATTTCGTATACTTGTGCTCATGGATGTTTTACTCTTCCCCAACGCTTCACTCATGTCATCAAGCGATTTTGGCTGATCCTGCAAATATAAATAAACGAATAATCGTGCTTCCAATGGGGTTAAACCAAACATTTCAATGGTTTTGGCAAATTCTAAGATAATTTCGTATGTGATGTTTTCTGTAGTTGAATTGCACATGGAATCCTCCTAAAAGAACTGCTAAATTAAGGTTACACCAAATTAAAACCGATTGAAAATATGGAAGAGGACAGGAAAATGTCGGAAAATGGAGTAATTCAAAGAATAAACTATTATTATTCTATACAGAATAAACTGTACGAAAAATACGTACAAAATCAGAAGTATTTCATGTTTGAACTTTTATTGTGGTAGTAATATAGTATTAAGAGTCAGCGGATACGAGGCAATTAGATTTAAATTTAAATCCAATATACATTATTAGTGTGTGTTATTTTGTGGATTTAATCTGATAGAAAAGTCGCATGACTATTATTCTCGTTGTATAAGATTGTCGGAAAAAAGGGGGAAGAAATGGACATGGCAGGGAGTCCCTGTGGTTACGGACAAACTCTATCAAAGTTTGTTTTATCTATATGCTACAGTATGCGTGAAAAATAGTACGAGAAACGACGTTAAAGTTTTTGACGTTAAGCGAGGTGGAAAAATGAGTAAAATAAAGGTAGATGGATTAACGAAAATTTTCGGCAGGCGTCCGAAACAAGCTGTCAAATACCTGAATGAAAACAAAACTAAGGCTGAAATTTTGGAGCTAACCGGGATGACAGTGGGTGTTAATCAGGCTACATTCGATGTTCAAGATGGCGAAGTCTTTGTGATCATGGGCTTGTCGGGAAGTGGTAAATCCACACTCGTTCGCATGCTGAACCGTTTGATCGAGCCATCCTCAGGTGATATCTGGTTTGATGGTGAAAACATAACAGAAATGAATAAGGAGCAACTTCGGAAAGTTCGCAGGAAAAAAATGAGCATGGTTTTTCAGAACTTTGCTTTGCTGCCTCATAAATCGATTCTTAAGAACGCTGAGTACGGGCTGGAAATCCAGGGAATTGATAAAGAGGAACGAGAAAAGAAGGCTCGTGAAGCCCTTGAATTAGTTGGTCTGGGCGGCTATTTGGATAAATATCCAAGTGAACTTTCCGGTGGTATGCAACAGCGGGTCGGCCTGGCAAGAGCATTGGCCAATGATCCTGAAATCCTTCTCATGGACGAGGCGTTCAGTGCACTGGATCCGTTAATCCGGAAAGATATGCAGGATGAATTGATGGATTTGCAACAATCTGTACAAAAAACCATCATTTTTATTACCCATGACTTGGACGAAGCACTTCGGATTGGTGACAGGATTGCTCTGATGAAAGATGGCGCCATTGTACAGGTTGGTACAGCTGAAGAGATTTTAATGGATCCTGCCAATGATTACGTTGAGCGATTCGTTAAGGATGTCAATCTTGCCAACGTATTCACAGCCAGTCATGTGATGAAGCGTGCTGAAACAGTAACGGTTGACCGGGGTCCAAATGTTGCCCTCAGGTTAATGAAAGAAAATGGTGTCTCCACGATTTATGTGGTTGATAAACAACAGAAGTTGTTGGGTTACGTAACGGCAGACCAGGCAGCACACGCTGCTAAAGAAAGTAAAGGTCTGGAAGATATCCTTACATCTGATATCCCGACTGTGCATCCGGACACATTGTTGGGTGATATATTTGAACCGATGGCTGATGACAAAGCACCACTGTCCGTTGTCGATGACGCCGGCAAGTTGGTTGGAATTGTTGTCAGAGGGGCAATTATCGGTGCTCTCGCTGGAAATAATGAGGTATTGAATGGAAACGGGGGTGAAGAAGTAAATGAATGATACAGAAGGAACTTTTTTTCCTAAACTTCCGTTAGCCGAATGGGTAGAGGCGTTTGTTGACTTCTTAACGTCTTCATTCGGGACAGTATTTGATGCCATCACTGCAGTAATTGGATTCATTACGGAGAATTTTGTAGTAGTGCTTGAGTTAGTTCCGCCGATTTTGCTGATTGTAATAGTGGCACTTCTGGCTTGGTGGATTGTAAACTGGAAACTTGGTCTTTTTGCACTTATTGGTCTTGGTCTTATCAACAACCTTGGCTATTGGCCGGAAACCCTGGAGACGGTAGCACTTGTTCTTGTCTCGGTTGTCGCGTCAATGATCATCGGAATACCGGTTGGTATTTGGATGTCCCAGAAAAAAACTGCGCAACAGGTGATCACACCGATTCTGGATTTCATGCAGACGATGCCCGCATTTGTTTATTTGATTCCGGCGGTCGTCTTCTTCAGCCTGGGTATGGTGCCAGGTGTTGTGGCTACCATTATATTCTCCATGCCTCCTACCGTAAGGCTCACAAACCTTGGTATCCGGCAGGTGGACGAGGAACTAATTGAGGCATCCAATGCATTTGGTTCAACGACCGGTCAGAGGCTGGGGAAAGTGCAAATCCCCCTTGCCATGCCAACAATTATGGCGGGTATTAACCAGACAATCATGCTTTCATTATCGATGGTTGTCATCGCCTCAATGGTTGGAGCTCCCGGACTTGGTACAGTCGTGTACAGAGCTGTAACACAGGTTGCGATTGGACCAGGTTTTGAAGGTGGTCTGTCCCTTGTTATCGTTGCGATGTTACTTGACCGCATTACACAGGGGGCAAATAAAAAATAAGCATGTTGTTCCCGGTTATTCTGCATCATTCAATGATGCGAATTCCGAACATATAAAAATTATTATTTTGAGGGAGGTCAATTTCTTATGGTTAAGAAATTTAGATTATTAGGCTTAGCTGCAGCGCTTGTGCTTGTTATGGTACTGGCAGCATGTGGCGGCGGAGGCAATGAAGAGGGAAGCGACAGCGACTCCGGCGAAAACGGCAGTGATAGCGGTGATAGTAGTAACGGCAATGTAGAACTTGGTGAATCAGATCTTGAGTTAACTTACGTTTCTTGGGCTGGCGCGTTGGTACGTACACCTTTAATTCAAGAGGTGTTGGAAGAAATTGGTTATGATGTTAAAGCCACGCAAGTTGAAGGTGGTGCGATGTGGACAAGTGTTGCTCAGGATGATGCATCGTTTATGACGGCTTCATGGCTTCCGGTTACACACCAGGAGTATTTGGATCAATATGAAGATGATACGGAAGAAATCGGTATATTCGTAGAGAAAGCGCCACTGTCTATGACAGTTCCATCCTATATGGAAGATGTTAACTCGATTGAAGATCTTAAAGACAACGAAGAGCTGGGCGAAGCACTTGATTGGACCATTACAGGTATCGATCCGGGTGCTGGTGTTATGAATAGTACCGAGAATGCACTAGAGGAATATGGTCTGGATAACTGGGAACTTCAGTCAAGTTCTGAAGCAGGTATGCTGTCTGAATTGCAGTCAAGGATTAAAAATGAAGAGCCAATTATTGTGACAGGCTGGAAACCGCATTCGATGTTTTCAGAACACGATCTGAAAATGCTTGAAGACCCACAAGAAATATATGGCGGTGAGGGTGACCGTATCTCAGCTGTAGCACATACAAGCTTTGAAGAAGATTCACCGGCAGCATATGAATTCATTCAGCGTTTCACAGAAGATTATGACGAGGAAACAGAGACTGAGCTGCTTGTAGCTGTTAGCGATGGTGCTAGTGAAGAAGAAGCAGCAGCCCAATTCATTGAAGACAATCCTGACCTTATTGAAAAATGGACAGAAGGCCTTGGTGAATAAAATAACAAAGATTTAAAAACATGGTTTACAGATAGGGTGCCTTCATAATAAGGGACCCTATCTTTGTATAAAAAATTCCAAATCAGGTTCTATTATTGTTTTTCACCTTATTCTCAAGATCCTTTGAGCTTGATTCGATCTGTTCAAGATATTGTTAATGGGATGAGGACAGAAACGGTGCGGCAACATGTTAACCATATTTAATCAATCAGTAGTAAAGGGATTAGAAGAAGGATTGCTAACGGAAGAACTTTCTATGAACTTCATGATAAAATAAATGAATAACTAGGATATAATGTACTCAAAAATTTAAAACTGGAGTCTGCCGATAAACGAAATGAATGGGAATAAAACATCATTTTCACGTGTAAGCAGGGCGTAGCAGCTTCAGAAAATGATGAAATTGACGTCTGGAAAATAGTAATTGTATAAATTAGCTCTAGATATTATACAGATGGAGGGACATCCATTGCCAGAGGAAAACGAAACCGAAAACTGGGAAAAACATGATGAAATGATTCAACGATTTATTCAGGTCATCGCAAAAAACATGAATTTGTATGGCATTACACCTTCTGTAGGACGATTATATGGCGTTTTATATTTTAATGATCAGCCAATGACGTTGGATGATATGCGTGAAGCATTGGTAATGAGTAAAACAAGTATGTCAACAGGGGTCCGAGCGTTATCTGATATGAGAATGGTAGAATCCACCTTTAAAAGAGGGGTTCGAAAAGATCTGTATCGATCAGAGGAAGATTGGTACAAATCCTTTACCTCTTTATTTGGTAATCGTTGGCGCCAGCAAACAGAAACAAATATTGAAGAGTCGGAAGAAACAATAGCTGAGCTAAATGAGCTATTAGTTGATACAACAGATGAAAAACTAAAGAACAAAATAGAAGATGATGTGGAAAGACTCTATTATGCAAAAAATTATTATGAATGGTTAATGAAGTTTATTAAGGTAATGGAATCCGGGGAAATTTTTGACTATATTCCAAAAAATAAATAATAAACACAGGTAGAGATTGACATAAAAGCTAGTGCAGCAGAACGGCTGAATTAAGCCCTCCATCCAAGTTAACCATAAAATTAGGGATTACCTAAGTGGGTGAGTCAACTTCATAATTCAAAATAAGCCAAAAAATCCAGTCAATTAGGATGTGTGCTAGAACTGTTGGTTTCCACTGAGGGCGGACACTTTCCTCAGAGCTGCTTGAGCCTCGGGCTAACAGGATGTTAGTCATGAAGGGGTTGCGACAAATCATTTCGGTGGGTCGAGTAATCGCAGACCTAGGACAAGGAAGACTTCGACAGCATTACATCGCACGAAGAAAATCAGTTTGTATTTTTGAAGAGTCGCCGCCTTCCGTTTCAATCAACGGTGTAGTGCTTCGAACAACGAAAGATGGTGGTTCGAATTATAAATAAGCTAAAACATCTATCCCGCTTGTAACGGGCAGCAATACCCCCAACTTCAAGATTGTGAGATGAGCTTTATGAAATGACCTGGACGAATCAAAATAATAAGAAAACAGGCTGTCCCTTAGAAGGAGAGCCTGTTTTCTTATTATTTTTTAACTTTGTCTTCCAGCTCTTTCAAGCTAGTTTCAATTTGTTCAAGGTATTCATGAATATTTTCTTTATGCGGCTCAACAGCTTGCTGCCACTCTTCAACAGACTTTTTCATTTCTTGCGTCAAGTTCTTCATTAATGCTGTTCCTTCTTTAGATGTTTCAGCAATTTGATCTTTCAAATTGAGTCCATCTTGTTTTAAATTGTCAAGCATATCTTTCCATTCCCAACTTTGTTGCTTAATACGTCCACGCAGATCTTTACCTGAAGAAGGTGTGCTT
>DATGUN010000084.1:0-3384 GCA_035301285.1 Virgibacillus sp. | reverse complement strand
CAGTGAATATACGTGGATCATTGTTTACATCGTACAGTTACTCTTCTGATTTATATAAATCATTTTATCTCCATCCTAATAAGAGGGTTTCAATACGGAATCATATCGATAAGACACGCTCATATAATGATATAAGCGTGTCTATTTTATTGAGTTTAAACGATTATGTCGGAGAGGAGGTTATGTAAATGAAGGGGTTGAAGTACGTTATATCTGTTTTCTTTATGGCAATGATCTTGACATCTTGTAGTGGTGGAAGTAGTTCCAAAAAAGAAACAACGGAAATCGACTTCTACTTTCCTGTAGCGGTCGGGGGAGAGGTAGCGAATATCGTTGAAGGATTGGCTGAAGACTTCGAGGAGGAAAATCCGGATATTAAAGTCAATGCAAAGTTCGGTGGGAGCTATGCCGAAACGATGACACAGGTAATGGCATCTGCACAAAGCGGTAACCCGCCTGAACTGGCTGTCCTGTTTTCGATTGATTTATTTACATTGATTGAAAATGATTTGATTGAAGAACTGACACCGTTGTTTGATGACGAATTATTGGATGATTTTTATGAAGGCTTTATGTCCAACTCACAGATAGATGATCATGTTTGGAGTCTGCCTTTCCAAAGGAGCACGATTGTCCTGTATTACAATAAAGACGCTTTTGAAGAGGCAGGTCTTGATCCGGAACGGCCCCCTGAAACATGGGATGAACTGGTCGAATATGGTGAAGCACTCACCATAGACGATGGCAAAACACAATGGGGCTTGGAAATCCCGAGTACAGACTATCAATATTGGATGCTGCAGGCTTTGGCTTTGGAGACAGAGGACAATATTATGTCGGATGATGGAAAGGAAACGTTTTTCGATGCGCCTTATACAAAGGAAGCCATGCAATTCTACCTGGATTTAGGTCAAAAACATCAAATCATGCCTAAGGGCGTTACAGAATGGGCAACCGTTCCGTCTGACTTTTTAAGTGAGGACACAGCTATGATGTATCATACGACCGGAAACCTTTCAGAGGTAAAAGATAAAGCAGAATTTGATTTTGGTGTATCCTTTTTACCGGCAAACAATCAGTATGGTTCACCTACGGGCGGAGGAAACTTATACCTTTTCAAAGATATAGATGATGATAAACGGGATGCGGCCATTAAGTTCATGGAATTTTTGACAGAGCCCGAAAGAGTTGCCGAATGGTCGATTGATACAGGTTATGTCGCAACAAGGGAATCCGCTTATGATACCGACATCCTCAAAGAATACGTCGATGATTTTCCTGAAGCGATCGTGGCAAGGGAGCAACTTGAATATGCCGATAGTGAAATGGCCACATATCAAAATGGAGAAATCCAGGAAATGTTGAATGATATGATCCAATCCATTTTGAATGAAAAAGTTTCCGTTGATGAAGGGCTGGAAGAAGCGCAAGAAAAAGCGGAAGATATTTTGGAGCCGTTCCAGGACTGATCTGTTTAACACGAGGAGGGAGGCGGCGTCATAAGGCCTCCCTGCCAAAAGGGTTAGGGAGGCTGATTAATCGCTATGAACGAATCGAAACCATCGTTTAAATCGACGTTAAGCAAGCGGGTGCGTGAAAATACGTTTGCATATGCCTTATTATTGCCATCATTCATTTTTCTGGCTTTGTTCACATTTTATCCGATTATAAAGTCAATCAAATTAAGTTTTTACAGTGGTCCGGTAACACGATTGCAATTTGCAGGATTGGATCAGTATAAAAGTGTCCTGACAGATGCACTGGCAGGGAAGGTTTTACTCAATAATGCGCTATTCATGATCGGGACCGTACCGATTGGTTTGTTGCTGGCGATGTGGTTGGCCATTTGGTTGAATAAAAAATTAAAAGGAAGTGCCATTCTCAGAGCTTCGTTTTTCTACCCGGTTGTCGTCCCTTTGATTGCGGTTGCCAATATATGGCTTTTCATCTATACATCCAAATATGGACTGGCCGATAGACTTATGTCCGTACTCGGTGCCCATGGACCTAATTGGCTTGGAAGCAGCACGGTCGTCATGATTGCTTTGATTATCATGATTATCTGGAAAGATGTTGGTTTTTATATGATTTTTTACCTTGCGGGTCTGCAGAATTTGCCTACGGATGTATATGAAGCGGCTATGTTGGAAGGTGCCAAACCGTTTCAGGTGTTTCGGAACATTACATTTCCCTTGATGATGCCGACAACACTGTTTGTGGGTATCGTTGCGATCACCAATTCATTCAAGAATGTCGATCATTTATACATCATGACAAAGGGCGGACCAGATAATGCAAGCAATCTATTGCTTTATTATATCTATGAAGTCGCTTTTACAAATTGGGATTTGGGAAAGGCTGCTGTCCTGACACTCATATTAATTTTTATTTTATTGGTGATAACAGCGTTTAACTTCTTTTATCTGGACAAAAAATTCATTACTAAGGAGGGGAGATTGAAATGGGAAAAGCAATAAATTATGTGTTATTGGTCCTATTAGCGCTCATATTTATCCTTCCCTTGATTTGGGTGATCGTCACGTCATTTTCCCCTGCCAGAGAAGTGATTGATACCGCCTTTAATCCATTTTGGACATCCAAACCGACTTTCCAGAATTATAAAGATGCATGGGAAGCTGCACCGTTTCTACGTTATTATTTCAATACGTTCATCATTGTATTTGGCGTGCTGATTGTGCAATTGACGACCATTACCTTGGCGGCGTATGCCTTTGCTCGTTTGAATTTCTTTGGAAAAAATGTTTTGTTTATATTATTTCTTCTACAGCTGATGATCCAACCTGAAATATTATTGTTTCCCAACTACCAAGTCATGAGCGACATCGGTCTGGTAGATACGAAATTGGCTGTCATGATGCCGTATTGGGCTTCGGCTTTTGGTGTATTCCTATTAAGACAGACATTTAAACAAGTTCCATTCGAGCTGGATGAATCTTCAAAAATGGATGGTGGTAAGTGGTATCAAACGTTAAGGCATGTCTACATACCCGCCGCAAAACCGACGTATATTGCTTTTGCGCTTGTGTCCATCAGTACACATTGGAGTAACTTCATGTGGCCGTTGATCATTACGGATTCCGTTGAAAATCGACCCTTGACGGTAGGACTTGCTTTATTCGCCCAATCATTTGAAACCGGTGCACAGTGGGGGATCGTAACGGCAGGGACAGTGATGGTTATATTACCGTTACTGATCGCATTTTTTGTGTTTCAGAAGCAGTTTGTCTCTAGTTTTATGCACTCGGGCATTAAGTAGTGATGAGGTGTTCGGTGGAGGGTGGAGGAGACAGGTCCTGAAGTGGATGGTGACATCATTGCGACATGGCGAATGCCTGGGATATTTTTTCGTTGAGGTAAAGGGAC
>DATGUN010000083.1:0-9373 GCA_035301285.1 Virgibacillus sp. | reverse complement strand
TTAAGTGCTTGCCAAGATGAAGATCCTGTAGAAGCAAGTTATGAAAAGATGAACTATGATTATAGTGACCCGAGTATGTTGGATGAGAATGATATCATTCTTCCCCATACAACCATCATCCTGCATGGGGAGGTCATTACTATCAGTGAATCAGTTTCTGACTTGTTCGCTACAAGAATATCCAGTGAGGAAAATCAGGAATATGAATCCGTTACTTTTAAGGAAACGAACGTTCTTGGGATTGAATCAGAGGATGGAGATGAATATATTGTAATCACCGATGACTTAGGTACGTGGGATGAGGGCGACTTAATTACTGTTACAGGAACCTTTGAAGGTATAAATGACAGGACTCTTTTTCCATTGATCAAAGCAGATAATATGGAAGAATTTTCAAGCGATTAAGCATAGCTTTATAAACCAGATGCAATTTCATCTTTCAAACATACACGCACACCCTGGTTCACTGCGAGTCTGGATCTTAAAACGATACAATAACATATTAACTTTTATCATTTTAATATTTGGCGTACTTTCCAGTTCGGACATATCAATTCTTGTGTGTTGATCTTTTTATATGTAACTATCTTGAAAAAAGTAACCGCTCCGTTTTGGGTGAGCGGTTACGCTTGTATCAAGATATGTCATAAATCAAAAAATGTTTGCTGGCCTATTGGGGAAAGAAGTTTGTTTCTGTTTCTTTTCCTACATTGCTGCAGCTTGATTTTCTTTATTAAGCTTTTGATTTTTGTCATCAAACATGTCTTCATCCAAACTTTTTGTGAACTTTGCCGTCAACACGCCAGCTGTCATGCCGCCACTGATATTCAATGCGGTGCGTGCCATATCAATCAGTGGTTCAATGGAAATCAACAATCCCACGATGGCAACTGGCAGGTTCATGGTGGATAAAACAATCAGAGAAGCAAACGTTGCTCCTCCCCCGACCCCGGCGACTCCAAATGATCCGATGGCGACAACGGCAAGTAACATCAATATAAATGATGGTGTGAATGGATCGATCCCTGCTGTTGGTGCGGCCATCACGGCAAGCATGGCCGGATAGATGCCGGCACACCCATTTTGACCAATCGTTACACTGAACGCGCCGGAAATATCAGCAATACCCGTCGGGACGCCTAAGCTTTTTTTCTCTGTTTCAATAGTCAGAGGAAGGGTACCAGCACTTGACCGAGATGAAAATCCAAATATTAAAGGAGGCATAGCCTTTCTGATATACGTCATTGGACTGAGTCCGACAGATTTCATCAACAACATATGCACGATGAACATCGCAATGATTGCCAAGTATGATGCGATAATGAACAATCCTAAATCGATAAACGTGGCAATATCACTTGTTGCTGCTTTTGTAGTCATTAATGCTAAAATACCATATGGTGTCAAGCGGAGTATTAATGTTACAATACGCATGATAATCGCAAAAATGGATTCAACGCCTGTTGCAAATATTTCCGCTTGATCAGGTTGTTTCCTTTTTACTCCCATAAAAGCAATGCCAGCAATAATCGTAAATAATACGACTGCAATAACAGATGTATCTCTTCCCTGTGAAAAATCTTCAAATATATTACTGGGGATCATGGAAATAATCATGTCAGGCAATGTTTGATCTTCTACGTCTCCCGTCTGAGCTTCGATATTTGAAATGGCTTCAGCCTCTTCCTGTCCTTGGGTAATTTCCATTCCATCTAGATTAAAGAGCCACGCACTTGCAATTCCAATGGCCCCAGCTATGACAACGGTCCCGACTAAAATGCCGATCGATAGACCACCGATTTTCCCAAACCCATTTGTAAAAGTTGAATTTGTAAACGCACGTAATATGGCAATAAACACAATCGGAATGACTAGCATTTGCAATAACGAAACAAATCCAGCCCCCGCTATATTTATCCAATTCATAGAGTGTTCGACAATGGTTGCGTCTGTTCCATATATCATTTGAATGACGAGACCAAACGCGATACCAATCGCAAGTGCAAGCAATACACGTTTCCCGAACGTGATATGTCTCTTCTGCATTCGAAACAATCCATAGCATATCAGTAAAAATAAAACTAAAATAAGTATGACTTGAAGTGTATTCACTGTTGTATCTCTCCTTGTTTTTTTATGTATAACCTTCCGCCACTGCCTTATTTGGTCACAGCGGATACACTATTTTTTAATCCATAGTATTTTGGTATGAATTGATTGTATCACAACCTAAATTTTGTGCAATTAAAATGTTTGGACCTCTTTTTCTAAAATAATAGGAAAAAATATACACTTTTTAAGAGGAGAGGAAATTGACATGCTTTAAAAGCTGGAGTGAAAATGTAACATCCTAGAAGTTTTATCATGACAACATTTCGTGCCAGGTTTAAATTTCATTTCATAAAGGAAAAGAGTTGTATGGTTTGATCACCATAGAGGATCGATGCAGGTCAATTGCATCCTACACCTATTTTGAAGATGGTATAAGTTGAATTATTCAAACAGTTACATGTTCATGTTGTACGTCTCACATTATATAAATTGAGGGGACGCCTGCTTTCACAAGGAACGTCCCCTCACTCTTTTATTCTGCTTTGGCCGCTTCAATCTCTGCTGAAATTTTTATATCTTCCCCGACAACGACACCGCCAGTTTCCAATGCCGCATTGTATGTCAATCCATAATCAGTACGGTTGATTTGACCTTCTGCGCTGAATCCGACGACTTCATTACCTGCCGGATCTTTAGCTTGACCTTCGAATGTGACGGCAAATGTTTCAGAGACTGTTTTGCCACGGATTGTCAGGTCGCCTGTTACATCGTACGCATCATCACCCGTTTTTTTGATATCCGTTACTTTGAATGTTGCTTTCGGATGCTTCTCGACATGGAAAAAGTCTTCAGACCGCAAGTGGTTGTCCCGTTTTCCGATTCGCGTATCCACACTGTCTAAATCAACGGTTACCGAAATGTCTGCATTTGTCAGATCATTCGGGTCTGCTTCAAACGTTGACTCGAAATCATGAAACGTCCCTTTTACCCTTGAAACCATCATATGTTTGACTGAAAAGTCAATACTGCTATGCGCGACATCAACTGTCCATTTGTTTTTGCTCATATCTATCCCTCCATATTTGTCTATTCCATTATCCAACTAATTATCATTAACCCTATGATAATCAGCCGGATATGTAAAGTAAACAGCATGGAGCAACACTACTCCCATTCTCGAATCAAATGATCCGCATCCATTTCCAACATATTGTACGCATCCTCTGAAATCATATCCTTATCTCGCTGATATTCAAGCAATGTCTTAAAGCTTTCGGTATGCTTGATGACCTTTTCTGCTTCTTCGATCTGTTCATAATGGCTGATGGCACTCAAGTGCATCTTCATGGCATGTTCCGTTTTATTATCCATGATTTCATCATGATCGCGTAGATATGCGACCAGCTTCTTCATTCCGGAAGCTGTAAAAGGATGTTCCCCTGGTTTTAACGTTAGATCCGCCGTTACCGGAAGATGGTCGGAGGCGAGTGTATCGATAACCTCTGCTGAATCGATTTGCACACCTGGTGTTAAGAAGATGTCGTCTATCCGCTTAATGGGATCGTCTGCGGGGAACGTATAGCCCGGACCGTCATTAGTCGCTTCCCATGCATCCTGAAACGTACTGAATAATGGCTCCAAATCGGGTGCATCAGGATTTGCGTTCATATCGCCTGTTAAGATGCTGTGATCGTGTTCTGATATGATATCAATCATTTCATGGACTTCGATTTCTCGGATATCAAGTTCTAAGGAAAGGTGTGTAGCATAAAACCAAACTTCCTCTCCCCCTACATGAATCTGCGCTTGAAGAAAACCGGGAGTGGGCTTGGGTGATGGATCCGGATCTTGAGTAGAAAGCCTTGTGATTTCACGGTTTTCAGCATGTATAATCGGATACTTGCTTAATACGGCAACACCATATTGTCTGTTGGGTTCACCGGGGTTAAGAGGATCCATATCATAAATGGGTGCAAAAAAGTATTCCATATCTAGCTCGTCCGCTAGCTCTTTGACCGTATTTGCAAAATCACTTCGTTCACCCCAATGCACATCAACTTCATTCAACCCAATAATGTCTGCCCCAGATTCGCGGATGACTTCTGCGGTACTGTTTAAATTATATTCACCATCGTTATCCATACCTGCTTGGATGTTATAAGTTCCTACCTTGATCTGCAATTCATCAGACTCCTCATCGTTTTTCATAGTGGCATCATGTTGTGCAGATACCGATAAAGGCAAAATCATCATCAAAACGATCATGAACAACAACCTGTACTTCTTCATTTGACATTCCTCCATTACAGATTATGATACGACTCATCCCTATATTGCTGGATATTGACTATGAAGTTTACGGGATTTTACATGGCAAACTGGTGCACTATGAGGTCATAGTACGTACGTGTTCTCCCCTACGAAGGCGCAATCATTACTCCCCCTTTTTACGACGGACTGAAGCACCTTTCCCTATCATAAAACATGGTGCTGTATTCTGTTTTGATCGCTTAGTAAAGGAATCCTAGATGTGTGAGATATATTGAAGTAGATTTCGTGAGGTTACTTACAATAATAGGCACAAAACAGCAATAGGTCAATGAGTTATGGAACTATTACAGAACATGAAGCAAAATCACCATTTCTTTTGGCCGGGTATATCAAAGTCCATATACGTAAAGTAGGTCTTTGTCATTGGTCTGGTTATGAAATACGCATTATTATGCTAGCATGTTTTAGTTATGACTTAAAGGGTATGTGTTATCTAGAAAGGGAGGTTGTTACGTTCATCACAAATTCTGGATACAATGTTATGTTCATTTGACCGTATCATTTTTAAAACGGAGAGAGCAAAACAAGATGAAACCCTATGTTTTAAGGAGGATATCATGTCAATCAAAAAATTTTCAGTAGGAATAATAAGTTTATTCCTTCTGGCCGCAATATTTGCCCCTTCAATCAGTGCAAATGAGAACAAAAATAACATTCGTTCTGAAGGTGGCGGTTCTGAATATAACTGGACAACGGATTATGTGATAAACGGAGACATTGAGACGGATCAAGCTGTTACTGGGATTATCGCGGAATTGGGTAGCCGAGTCATGCCCGAAGTTCCATTTAGCCAACTAAATGAAATTGCTGGTATGTTTGCCAAACGAGGATATGATAACCTATGGTATACAAGATATAAACAAAAAGGATCCAAATACGGTGCCCCTTACACCAGAACAATTACGTATTTCTTCAGTGACAGCGAAAAGAATAGTCTTGTTAAAAAAGAAGTCGGCCCTCCTGTTAGAAGCAAGTATTAAAAACCTTCGAACGTACTGGGAAGAAGAGTTATTTACAACCCTTCTTCCCTTTACTTTTGCATCAAGAAAACCTCATCCAACACACACCCATCTAATAGTTAATACCTGCTTTCAACCTTGACTTTGATGGCAACGTAAATAAATCCTCAACGTTCAATACTGGAAAAAATCTCATTCTCCCCTTCTTACTTCCGATCTTGAGTTCCTTAACCTAAAAATATCAACGTACCATACATATTTTTAATAAATTGGTTAATAATGTAAAACGTAAGCTAATTTATGGTTACACATATTCAGTTAGGTTAAGGAGGCAGAACGATGTCGGAAAATGATAACCGAGACGATAACTCATCAACAGACGAGAAACATTTTGATCCGGGCAGACGACGGTTCGTCAAAAACACGGGTATGGTTATCGGTGGTGTGGCGGGGGGTTCACTCCTCGGCGGACTGTTGACGAATCAATTCCAAACCGACACAGCAAAAGATGAGGATAAAGAAAAAACAAAGCAGGAATCCCCGACTGAAGCCCGTATGTTCTTCACACGTTATGAGGATTTTGCGGTGCTGGAACAAGCCACAGAACGCATCTATCCGAAAGATGATAATGGACCGGGAGCGATTGGTCTAGGTGTCCCCTATTTTATCGATAAACAACTTGCAGGAGCTTGGGGATCGAATATAAAGGACTATCGAAAGGGTCCGTTCACGAATGCATCTGCAGAGGAATCAAGCATGACCAGGGGCGAACTGTTTATCAATGGCATCCGAAAAATGAATGCTTTGAGCCAGGATCGGTTTGACACATCATTTGATGAAGCAGAAGAAGATGCACAGATAGAAATTCTGGAGGACTTTGAAAATGGCGACGTGGATATGAAAGGCATTGGGTCTGACAGTTTCTTTACCCTTTTGCGTGACGCCACGTTGGAAGGTGCCTATTCCGATCCCCTGTACGGCGGCAATCGAAATATGGAAGGCTGGAAAATGAAAGAATTCCCCGGCGCCGTCCCTTCTTATGCGGACATCATTGAAGATGAGGATTTCGTTAAAAAAGAGCCGATGAGTTTAACAAATTATCAGCGAAAGTCATAACTGGGAGGTAGACAAATGGCAAAACAGATGGACAAAGTAGATGTCGTCATCGTCGGATCCGGATGGGCCGGTGGTATAACGGCCGCTGAATTATCCAAAAAAGGTTACAAGATTGTCGGCCTGGAACGTGGAAAAAATCAAGTAAGAGACGATTTTATCGGTACCAAAGATGAATTGAAATACAGCAGGCGTGATGCGTTATTTCAGGACCTATCGAAAGAAACGCTGACAATAAGAAATACAGATGATGAAACGGCCACACCACACCGTAGCAATGAAACGAATTCAATCAATGGAACAGACACCGGTGGATCGGGTGTTCATTGGAATGGACAAGTGTACCGCTGGTTACCGACCGATTTTGAAATCTATAGCAAAACGGTGGAGAAATATGGCAAAGATATCATACCTGACGACATGACCATACAAGATTGGGGCATTACATATGATGAACTTGACCCCTACTACAATAAGTTTGAACGTACAGCCGGTGTATCAGGGGAACCGGATCCACTACGCCCTGAACGTACAGAGGATTACCCCAACCCGCCGATGAAAGAATCGCAAACAACTCGACTATTCAAAAAAGCTGCCAAAAATCTAGGCTACCATCCTTATCACATGCCTTCTGCAAATGTATCACAGCAGTATGAAAATCCGGATGGTGAAACACTCAATGCATGCGTCTACTGTGCATTTTGCGAAACGTTCGGCTGTGACTTCGGTGCGAAGGCCGATCCGATTGTAACGGTGCTTGCCACTGCGGAAAAAACAGGCAATTACGAACTTCGCAATCATGCATATGTCGTGCGGGTCTTACATAAAAATGGACGCGCAACCGGTGTACGCTATATTGATACAGAAACGGGACAGGCATTTGAGCAACCGGCCGATATGGTCGTAGTCAGTGGATTTACCTTTACCAATAATCGACTGTTGCTATTGTCGAAAATCGGAACACCTTATAACCCAAAAGATAATACAGGTATCATCGGAAAAAACCTGTCGGGGCATTCCGGAAATCTGACACATTTAAGGGTAAGGGGATTTTTCGATGATAAAAAATTCAATCGTTACGCAGGTGCGGGAGCTTTAGGGGCTACTATGGATGACTTCAACCTCGAACAATTGGATCATACCGAGCATGATTTTCTCCATGGTTTTTTACTGAGAGCGACACAACTCGGAAACAGACCGATTTCCAATAATCATGTACCTGATAATACACCAGCTTGGGGAAAGGAATTCAAGGATAAGTCCCTTTTTTACACTAACCGGAATATCGACATCCAACAGCAAAACGGAGTACTTCCATGGCGTTATAATTATATGGATTTGGACCCAAACTACACGGATACATTCGGCGATCCCTTATTGCGGATCACTTGCCGGTTTCATGATCAAGACCGAAATCTGGTCAAGTTTGCCCATCAAAGGGCCAAAGAACTTTTGGAAGAAATGGGTGCAGACCATGTTAATATCCCTGAGATAACGGATGAAACTGAATTCGATAAAACTAGCTTGACAGATCATACGGGTGGCGGTGTCATTATGGGTGACGACCCGGAAACATCCGCTGTCAACAACTATTCACAAATGTGGGATATGGAAAATTTATTCGTCGTCGGGGGATCATCGTTTCCACATTTCAGCAGTTCCAATCCAACTGATACAATCGGTGCTCTTGCTTATCGTGCATCGGAAGGCATGATTGAATATCTGAAAAATGGCGGAGGATTGCTGGTTGATAGGAAGCAGAAAAGAGCGAAAGCCTGAAGGTATAACAATACAGAACCACACCGTCTGAATAACATCCCCAAAGTAAAATGAAAATCACAATGATGTTCAATTTTAATGGAGATTGTCGGAACGATTGTGTGTCAACTCTCTTGCAATCACCTTTCAGCATATGGTACATGTTTTTGCAAATGCCGGTTAAACTATGAACAGCGCATACAAGGAGGCTATTTCATGCAAACGAAATGGATGACTAAATTAGGTACTATCTTTTTTGCCCTTGCTTTGGTAAGTGCCTGTAGCACAACAAATGACAATGAACCGGCGGATAACAATGTTCCTGAAAATGAAAATTATGACGATACACGTAACAACGAAAACGTACCTGATGTCCATGAAGAAGATATGGAAAAAAACAACGATCAAGACCCGAACATGAATAACGACAGCGGCAGACGAAATTAAATCCGCTACTAGCAACGTCATATATCAGATTTTAAATATAGGGTGATGATCTATCACCCTATACATATAACGTAACGTGCATTTTGGGGAGGTGTCCTCATTGAGACATCTAAAAACTTTTATACTCTTGTCTATTATTATGGTTCTTTCAGCTTGTGATGACGACATAATCGATACGGATATGTCTGAGGAAATTGCGGATTTTCAATTTACAACACAAGATAATGAAAAGTTGGGTCTTGAGGATTTAGAAGGCGAATGGTGGATAGCCTATTTCATGTACACTGAATGCACCATCGTTTGCCCTCAAACAACACCGAATATGGTAAAGGTTCAAAAAGAACTGGGTGATCTGGGGTTGGAACCGCAGATTATTTCATTCAGTATCGATCCCGAGAATGATACACCGGACGTCTTGAAGGAATACGCGGATGAATACCAAGTGGATTTAAACAATTGGACATTTCTGACCGGGTATGACTTCGATGAGATCCAAAAATTGTCGAAAAAATCCTTTAAAACGGTTCTGGAAGGTGGAGGACCGAATACACATGAGTTTGTCCATAGCACCTATTTCTTTCTGGTGAATCCAGATGGTCAAATTGTAAAAAAGTATGATGGACTATCCGATGAGGAAGTCGATGCGCTCGTAGGTGACTTAAAAAAAGCACTTTAAGGATTGGCTCGCGCGGTTACCACTCCGGGATTGCGCA